>JAXDVS010000098.1:0-10483 GCA_034088785.1 Treponema sp. | reverse complement strand
CCATTACATTTTTTCCAGCGAATGGAACTTTCGCGCTATCTTTTACAGGTGCCGGCTTTACTGTTGACTGAGCAAGTGAAGCAACATTCTGTGCTGAGCTGTTCAGAACCACTTCCCATTCCCCGAGGTAGAGAGAAGTCTTCATAAGACTCTTCTGCTCGCTGTTGAATGACGCGCCTGCAGCAACACCGTAATCCATTACTGTACGCTTGTTCTGTGGAATTTCAACATCGCTGTCCTGCGCTTTGATTGTAATATCACCATCAAGTGTAGTGAAATCAATCAATGTTGATTCTTTTGCGAATGCAGTTGCTCCGAAAAGCATAGCTGCCATTGCTGATAAAACCAAAGTTTTCTTCATTTTTGAAGCTCCTTTAACTCAAATGATGTAGCCTTGTATATTTTTAAGTATCATACATCTAAAATCTTTTGTCAATTAAAATTAAGCCTATTTTTTTGTTTCTATGAACACGTTTCCGGCAAAAATCTCCACGTCTTTTATTTTCGGGAAATTCTTTTTTACAGCCTTCTTGAAAAGCTCCACTCCGTCATAGAAATCGGCTGCCTCGTTGTCCTGAAAAATCGCGTCCTCTGAAAGACCGACGTAAAGGACATCGCCTTTCAGAATGCAGAATTCGAGCTTTGTTCCAATAGAAAAAACCGGCCTTGCGCGGTGAAAAAGCGGCCCAAGAAGAAGCTCTGAAATATATGTCTCAAGCTTTGTCTGAGAGTCATTTTTCGGAACATAAATGACTTCTTTCTCGATTTTCTTGCTTCCGACCTGCTCAAAAAGCATGACCATTCTGTATTTTCCAGCTCGTCTGGAGACAAAGAAAAAGATGTTTGGGAGCAAGATAACAGCGGCAACCACGATAAAGACGCTTTTGTGCCTTATTATAAAATTCTTGATGAAAATCATCGCGTTTTTAAGTTTTTCGTTATTTGTTTTCATTTAATCCTGTAAATCCTCTTGAAAGTTCAAAATTTGTTACAAAAGCCGCAAGACCGTTGTAAATTCCGAGCGAAAGCTTTTGGAGATATGAATTGTCGTTCAGATTTTTAGCCTCGCTCTCGTTTGTGAGAAATCCAAGCTCCACGAGAACCGCAGGCATATTAGAATTTCTGACGACAAACCATTCCTCAGCCTTGATTCCGCGCGCATTTGAAAGTTTTCCGACCTGAGCCGACATTCCGTCCATTATGAATTTCGCAATCAGAATGCTTTCAGCCGTGTATTCTTCTTCCATCATCGCGTTCATGACTGTAAAGAGATTCTTGTCAACTCCGCCGCTTTTTTCAAGGACAGTCCGCCTGTAGCCCGGAGAAAGATACCAGACCTCATAGCCAGAAGCCTTCTTGTCGAGCGACGAATTCACATGAACCGAGACGTAAAGAATCGCCTCCCGCTCTTTGAGCTTAACGGAATTCGCAATTTCTGTGCGCTCTGAAAGCGAGAGAAATTTGTCAGTGCTCCGCGTCATCATTATGTTTTTTTCAGGATAAGCGGATTTAAGCTTTGAATAAAGCATTTTTCCGACCGCAAGATTTATGTCCTTCTCGCGTATTGTGACTTTTTTTCCGTTTATCGTGTGCGTGTCCATCGCGCCGGGGTCTTTTCCACCGTGTCCCGGGTCAATCAGAATCGCGCCGACTTTATACACATTCTCCGAAGCCTCCGTGCTGAAAAATTTGAGCGCGGAATCCATAAAATCCTTTGAGACAAAAATCTGCCCGCCGTTGATTTCAGGAGCGTTTACCGCGGCGACTTCCTTATAGTCTCGGAGAACAAAGCCGTCTCCAGCGCGGAAGGAAATCTGATGCCCGTTTTTTTCCATAACGCCGGACGAGCTTAAAGTGTCCCAGTAAAGCGTGATTCCGTTTTTTTCAGACTGGCTCACCAAGTCAAGGCTTGAAGCGGCTTGGGAATAGGCAAGAAACGGAAGAAAAAAGAGAATCAAGAATGAAGATTTTTTTATCAAATTCATCAAAATGACCTTTTTAGGATTTCAAATCTAAAGATTTAGAATCTTAAGATTTTGAATCTTATGACTTAGAATCGCAGACGTAAAGCGCGCCTTGAATTCCGCCCCGCAAAACCGCCGACCAGAAAGTTCCGCCGTCAAGACTCTTGTGCTTAGGGCAAATTCTGTCGAACTTCTCGAGCGTTTTTCTTAAAGTGCAGTGGTTCCAGTCCTGAATAGAGTCCGCAAGCGGAGCCAAGATTTCAGGAATGTATTCAATTACAGGCTCGTCGGCAGGAATCACAGTTCCTTTTCCGAGGCCTGACGAAATTCCGCTTTCCGCAGACGGAGCAAAAGTGAACGCCGACGGAGGAAATCCCGCCTCGTCCTTTTCAGAAGTTCCTGAAAGAAATTTTTCTGTGTCGGGATTGTCAGGCTCAAGCCGGAGCGTAATCTCGCTGACAGCCTTGTGCGCCGCATTGTACGAGTTCTGCCGGCTGTCCGAGACTGCGATTATGTTTCCGCATTTTTCCACGTTGTTGCGCGGAAAATCGACCTTGTCGCCCTCTTTCACGCGAGGAAGAACATCGCGAACAAACGCGAAATTCTTCACTTCTTCAAGACCATAGATTTTTGAGACTTTTCCCGGAATCGAAAGCCAGGCCCGTTCCGCGCTGAATCTTAGGCTTTTAAGCTCGAAAATATCGAACGGCTGAACCTGCTTTTCAACAGACTTGTGAGGCTGCCACGCAAGCGGAACGCGGTTCATTATAAGATCCAAAGGCTTTTCTCCGAGCGCGACCGTCATCGCAATCTCCGTGAGGTTCATTCCGCTTGAATAAGGATAAGTCCAGCCGCTCATGTAGCCGCCTGAAAGACGCGCCGCAATCTCTCCAATCATCGGGCCGTTTTTTGTGTATTTTATGTCTGCCTTCGCGACTCCGCACGTAAGCCCCAAAGCCTTTATTCCAAGCGCGAAAGTGGCAATCAGCTCGTTCTTTTTCTTCTGGTCGATAGCAGTCGGAAGAGAATGTCCCATCTCGATGAAATACGGCGGATAGAAAATGTGCCTGTCGGCGAATCCTGTAATCGTCAAAGTTCCGTTGTAGACAACCGAGTCAATGCTGTACTCGTCGCCCTCCATATAGTCCTCGAAAATCGCGCGTCCGGTTCTGGAATTCTTGATTGCCGTGGAAACCGCGCTCTCAAACTCGCCCTTGTTTCTGACGAGACGGCAGCCACGCCCGCCCATGTTGTCGCAAGGCTTCACGACTTTCGGAAATTCGACTTTTCCGTCATTAACATCTTTTTTGATTCTCTCAAAATCCTCAGAATCAATCTGCTCGAATTTTGGGGACGGAACTCCGCTTCTTGAAAAGCAACCACGCATGCGCACTTTGTCGCTCGCGTTTAGGCACGCCTCATATGAATGTGAATGAAGCCCGAGATTTCCAGCGACAAAAGCGACGCTCGCTGAAAAGTCTGTTCCAGCGGTGAAAACAGCCGCAATCTGGCTTTCCGGGCCGGACTCGGAATTTATCTTTCTTGCAAGTCCTAAAATCGCGTCCTTGTCTTTTAAGTCAACAGGATAAAAATGGTCGGCAAGCGGAACGCAAACGGCTTTCGGATTCGCGTCAACAACGACAGACTCGTATCCGAGATTTCTGCATGAAAGAATCGCAGGCTTCTGCATAAGTCCCGCGCCAAGTCTCATTATCTTGTTCATTTCAGTTTTTTTCGTCTCCAGATTTCTTTTGAATTTTCTATCGATTTTTTTTAATTTTTTTATCAGGTTTTATTTTCCGATTTTCAGTTTTCTAGTTTTTTATGTCTCTTTCCTTGCGGCAGTAGACCTCGAACGTGTCCCCAAGACCGAAGAAATGGCTCGCCCCGGAATACAAAGCCCAAGAAAGGCTCGTCGGGCGCGCTTTTCCTGCAAGCTGAGGAAAACGCTCAGGATGATGTCCTGTAGAGACAATCTTCACAACCTTGAATCCGTATTTTCTTAGGATTGAAGAGGCGCGTCCAGGTTCCCAGAGAGAATAATGGTCGGCAGGCGAATTCTCAAAAAAGCTCTGCGTGTTGAATCTTCCAGAAACGCCTGCTGCAGACGGAGTTGAGAAAGCGAAAACTCCGCCGTTTTTCAGGATTTTTGAGACGGCGCGGAGAACAGCGTCAAGATTCTGGAAATGCTCGATTACATACCACATCGTAACCGCGTCAAAGCTTTTCACGCCGAATTCGGTTGAAGGGTCGAACGCAGGAAATTTCGCGACAGCGGCAGGATAATGCAAAGTGTTCTGGACATAGTCCACCGCCTCTGATGAGGCGTCAGTTCCGAAAACCTGCCAGCCGGCGTCGTTCGCGGCGTCAAGATAAGGGCCGAAAGCGCAGCCGATGTCGAGAACGGACGGAGTTATCACCTTGTGAGAGCCGCGGTAGACAAAATCCACAATCGAAGTCCGCCTTACGCACTGGGACTTTATCTGCTTGAAATCTTCGAGATAAGTCTTTCCGTACTGCTTTTTGTAGTCGGAAAAGAAATAGTCTTCATTGTAATTTGTGTTCTCAGCGTCAATCGTCCATGACATATAAAGCATTCCGCAGTTCTTGCAGCGTCTGAAAGTGTGCCTTTTCGTGCGAGACGCAATCGGGTCGGTAAAAGGCTCGTGATCTTTCTGGCAGACAGGGCAATAGAATCTTCTTCCGCGCGAAAGGACTTTCACAAAGTCTCCAAGCCCCACCCGCTTCTCTTTGCTGAATTTTCCATCGGATTTTGTGACAGGCGACTCAGGATAGAGAGATTTAACATCTTCAAGAAGCGAAATCATATTCTCTTTGCAAATGCTCTGAGCTGGAAGGCAGGCGAAATTGTATTTCTGCGCAAGCTGCACATGAAGCGGCGTTGTTCCAAGAAGAAGAACTCCGCAGCCGGCCGCAAGCGACTCAAACGCGGTGAATCCGTAATGAGTCACGACAACATCATACTTGTAAAGCTGCTCGCGAAGATTATGGACAGGAGTCAAAAACGTCACATTTTTTCTGAATTCTTCAGGAATTCTGTTTATCGCATTCTCGTCAGTTGAAATCGCAGTGATTTTTATTCCGCTTCCAGAAAGCGCGTTCACGGCAGGCACAACTAAGTCGGCAGGGTCTTCTCCGCCCACAGTCACGAGAACAGACTTTATGTCTCCGAATTTTTCAAGACGCTTTCCCTCGCGCACATTTTTCGGAAGCGTGATATAGCTTGGCTCGGTTATATTTGCAGGACGCTGGAGACCGTACGACGGAATTATGTCAAGCAGGCAGTCGCACAAGTCTCCGTTAAGAGAGCCTTCGTCAATCGCTGCAAGCGGAGCTGTCTGGGCAAGCTTCAACGCAAAATCGCGCTCGATTGTGAACGCGTCTGTAAGAATCATCGCGTAGTCGCCTTTTGAAGGAAGCTCCTTTACAATCTGGCTTTCAGAAAGTCCGTTTTCCTTAGCCTCGGTCAAAAGCTCGTCGATTTCGGCAAGCCCCGCGTCATCAGGAATATAGACATCAGCCCCGGTCTCAACAGCGACTGAAAGGCAGCGGCGCAGGTGGCCGGTCCCCTTGCCTTTTTTTACGCACGGAACGCAAAGCACAGGATTCTGGATGCAAGAGTCTTGAAGCGCGGAGACAATCTGGCTTGAAGTGTAAGGAGACGAGACCGGCTCGCTTTCAGAAAAATCGTTTCCCGAGATTTTCTTGACGATTGCAAGCGCGCGCCTGTAGTCGGCTTTTGTGTCGATTGTCGTCCTGAATTTCGGATAGCTCCATTCATCAGGAGAAGGAATCATTATGCTTGTGAAATTTTCAGGATGATTGTAGAGGCTCGGCCCCACATGCTCGTGGTCAAAAGGGTCGGAAGTTAGCTTTCTCGCCTCCAGAAGAGAATGTGCGTTGAACATCTCGACCCCGGAGCCGTGCGGAAGATTCTGATAGGTTATGTAGTCGCACTTTGAAGTCTCGCTCCGCCTTTTGTACTGCTCGACTAACGATGAAGCCGCTTCGTAAAACAGAAAAGGATTGTCGGCAGTGGCGCGCACAACAGCGTCAGCACCAGTCTTCTCGATTAAAAGGCAGTAACGCTCAAGGACATCTTCAAGAGGACCTTTAAAAATCTTGAATCCGTTTCTCTCGCAGACTGGAGCAAGAGACGCGAAAGAGTCATCGTCTGTCGCAACCCAGTATTCATCTGCCGGAACTTTTCTCATCGCGGACAAAGTCCAGTCAAGTACGGTTTTTCCGCCGAGCGGAAGAAGAGCTTTTCCAGGAAGTCTCGTGGAAGAAAGCCTGCACTGAACGCCAACTATAATTTTCATTTGCTACTCCAATTCTCAACTAAATCGATAACATCTCTTTTAAAGCTGTATTTATTCTCATCGACCCATTGCCTCGCTTCCTTGAACTGCCGCACAGCCTCGAAAAATCCGCAGGCGGAGCTTCTGAAAAAAGGAAAGAACGAAGAGCGCGGAATCGCGCCGTGGTCATCAAAAAAACGCGGAACAAGATTCTTTAAATAGAACCTGTTTGAATACTGGCTCGGCGTTGTGTCTAGCGCGGGAAAGCTCTCGCTGTAGCTCATGCAGAACGCCGTGGAAAGCAATATTTTCTCGCCCCAGAGCCATGCGCGGAAAGACATATCAAGATTCTGCCAGTAAGGCTGCCTTATCGTGTAGTCGAATCCGCCGAGAGCCACAAATTTTCCCCGGTCGTAAAGCCCGATGTAATCAAAAGGCATCAAATCCGGAAGACCGTCTGAAACCGTGGACGCCGCCGCGAGCCGCATTGTTCCCTTGTGAATTTCAGGCGAGAAAAGTATGGGAAAGGCGAGCTTTCCCTGCTCCAGCAGGCGCGGCGCAATGCAGAATCCGCCGAATTCAGAGAGCTTCGCGCCGAGCGTAGGAGAAAGAATCTCGTGCTGAAAGTCGAGCGAGTCGCGAAGCACAAGAAAATACTCGGACGAAGCCTCTCCCGCCGCAAGATTTATAAGCTCGCCGTCAGAAGCGTCCTCTAAAGGAACGATGAATTTCACAAAAGGATAACGCTTCGCGAAATTGTCGAGATTGTAGCTTTCCGAAAGCTCCACCGAGATTATCTCGCTGAACCCGCATTTCGCAAGATTCTCCACCATCTGCACGCGGAACTGGCTCCATGTTTTGTTTATGACGATAGCGGCGATGTTCATTCTTGCAAGAGGAACCGCTTCGCTTCCGCCGAGAACAAGCATTTTTATCTGGTGCTCATTAAAAATTGAAGGTATAGTGCTCATCGCATGACCTGCAGCAGCCAGAATAATTCTTATTTATTTGCTCTTTCAGATTCCCGTCGAATTTTCGCCAGACGCGCTCAATACAGTTGCCGTTTTCGTCTGAATTCGCGCCGTTTTCCGCAGCGTCAGAATTCTCTTTAAAATCTTTCGAGTCTTTATTACTTTCAATTTTTTCTGAAATCAGGATTTTTTTATCCTTGTCAAAGACATTTCCGAGAATTTTCGTTTTGAACTGGCATATGCACTCAGGAACGCTTCCGTCTGCAAGAACTGTAAAGTCGCGACGCAAGTGCCAGCACGGATTTCTTTCAAGAGGAGACAAGTCCGCGCTTTTCTCGTCGCTTAAAATTCCGCAGAAACTGTTGTATTTCTGGATTATGAAATTCCCTTTCGCCGGAGAATCAGGATTTTTCCAGAACCTGTAGAAAGATTCAAGTTCGCACTCGTTCGCCTTTATTCTGACCATCTGAGGATAAGCGTGCGAAGGGAAAAATTTTTCAAGAATGGCGGTCGCCTCCAGAGCTTTTGAGAAATCGCCTTCATAGCAGCCGTGGATTTTCGCGTAAAGAGACTTTTCCGCCGCGTCAATCAGAATAATCCAGTCGATTCTTCCTTTTGAATTCTCGATTTTTGATATTTTCTCGGCAAGCTCCGCTGAAAGCAAAGTTCCGTCTGTCTCAATCAGAAGCGAGAATTCAGGATATTTCAAAGTCTCAAAGACAAAATCAAAAAAATCCTTGTGTAAAAGAGGCTCGCCGAACGCGCTCAGCGAAATCACTGCCTTTTGTGAAAAGCGCGAGATATTTTCAAGCAGATTCTTGAAATCATCAAGGCGCATATCGTCCATTTCCGGAAATTTTCCCGGAAGAGACGGCTCGTAGCAAAGCGCGTGGTTGTATCTTGAAGAAATCTGGATATTGTAGAACGCTGGAACGGTTTTTATGACATCAAAAGATGAAGCCGCCGTGCCGCAGAGTTTTTCCAAATCAAAATCAGAAATTTTGCTGTTTTCAAGATTCAAAAGCGAAAAGAGATTTCTGCACGCGAGAAAATTTATTTTTGACGAGCACTCAAATTCAAGGCGCAAAAGCCTGTAGTCCTTTTTGGCGATTACGGTCTCAACCTCAAACGAATTTATGTCAATGCTCAAAAGCGAGAAAACAGCATCGCGTGTCATCTTCTCTTCTGACTTTTTTATGAACCTTGAATCAGACTTGCATAAAGCCGACACGATAGAAACCGCGCCCTTGTCAATCGCTTCCGGGGCAACGCCGTAAGGATAGCCGTCTGCAAAAGTGTATTCCGCCTGATATTTCGTGAGCGCAGAACAAATCTCTTCTGTTAGATTCTTGTTGAGAAAAGGCGTGTCGGCGTAAGAGACAAGCGCATAGTCCGCATTTAATGAAGAAAGAGAATCTGAAATCTCCGAAATGAAAACGCCTTTTGTCCAGCTTTCTTTTGTGACAATCCGAATTTTTCCTGACGATTTTTTGTTTTCAGGAATTTTTCTTTCAATTTCCGCCATGTTTTTTTCAGACGCAAAAATCACGGTCGAGACGCTTTCAGGAACGCTTTCCGCCCATTCAAGCGCAAGCTCAAAGGCAGATTTTCCGCCGAAAGCATTTTCAAAAGAATGTTCAGAAATCTCAGCAGCATACAAAATCACGGCATTTTTCATAAATTTTATGATAATGTAGATTTCAATCATTATCAATTAAGATTTTCAGGCAGGATTTTTTCCGATAAGATGACAGACGATTTTCAGAAAGCCGCACTCAGATTTCCGCGTAAAAGCAAGTCATTCCGAATTTAGTTCGGAATCTGTAAAGAATTTTGATGTAGATGCTGAATCAAGTTCAGCATGACAAGTCTTCAAGACAAAAAAAAACGCACGTCATTCCGAATTCGAACGCGTTCGTTGTTGAGTTCGCTTTAGTTCGGAATCTGGCAAGGGATTTTGATACAGATGCTGAATCAAGTTCAGCATGACAAATTCGTCGATTCTCGGAAAACACATTCAAATGACAACAAAATCAAATTTTTATTCCAAATCCAAAAATCAAAATCTTGGTTCAATCGGTTTCAATTATTGGAAAATTTCATTAGAATCTTTCGGATATGGCAGAGCTTTTTCCTAGCGACACTGTGTTTACAGTTTCAAATCTCACATCTTTAATCCGGGAAATCTTAGAGGGAACTTTTTCAAATATCACTCTTGAGGGCGAAATCTCAAACTATAGGCCGAATGCCTCGGGGCATATGTATTTCACGCTAAAAGACGATGGTTCGCAGATAAGCGCGGTTATGTTCAGAGGACGGGCGGCAACGCTGAATTTTTCGCCGAAAGATGGAATGAAAGTTCGCTGCACAGGCTCTGTCTCAGTTTACGCTCCGCGCGGAAATTACCAGATTATAATCACAAAAATGGAGATTGCGGGGCAAGGAAACATTCTCCAGATTCTTGAGGAAAGAAAGCAGAAGCTCGCAAAGGAAGGACTTTTTGACGAAAGCAGAAAAAAGAAAATTCCGTATTATTCAAAACGAATCGGAATCGTTACAAGTCCAACTGGCGCGGCTCTGCGCGACATCTTGCAGATTGTGAAAAGACGGAACCGCGGAGTCGATGTCGTGATTCTTCCGGCTCTTGTGCAGGGAAACGAGGCAGCTCCGACAATCGCAATGCAGATTAAAAACGCGAACGATTTTAACTTGTGCGACGTTCTGATTGTGGGGCGCGGCGGCGGCTCTCTTGAAGACTTGCTTCCGTTCAGCGAGGAAATTGTTGTGCGCGCAATCGCGAATTCGAAAATTCCTGTAATCAGCGCGGTCGGACACGAAATTGACTGGAGCATTGCCGACTACGCAGCGGATATGCGCGCTCCAACTCCATCGGCGGCGGCGGAGCTTGCAGTTCCTAAGCAGGCAGACTTGCTTCAAGGTCTTGACGGCTTCATAAACGATTTCTACACGAACATTACTTCAAGAATCGAGCGTCTAAAACTGATGGCGAAATCTTTCAACATCGAGAACATGGAAATCCGATTCAGAACAATCGAGCAGCCGCTTTTGAACAGGCTTGACTCCGCCCGGGAATCCTTAAAAGACGGAATTCAGGCAAAACTAAAAGACACAAAAGTCAAAGTCCAGAGCCTGAAAGAAATTTTGGACAGCGCAAGCCCGCAGACGATTCTTAACCGCGGCTATTCAATGGTAAAGACAAAAGACG
>JAXDVS010000097.1:0-6249 GCA_034088785.1 Treponema sp. | reverse complement strand
AATGTATTTTCAATTTTGCGCATCAGTGTCGCCTGCATAAAGTAGTCGCCGCCTGCAACAGCAAGAGAAGCCACGTTTTCAGAATCTGCGGAGACGACGTTTCCGAGAAGCTCCATAATCTCCTTTTCAGATTTTGCAGGAACTGAAGAAAAATGCGGAGTGAACGTGCTTAAAGGCTCGTTGTTCGCGGACATAACGATTGTGACCATGTTTCCGCTCTCGTCGCGCTCGCGTGTTTCAGCGCGGACAGTGATTTTCGGGTCCATTCTGTCCTGAGTCTCGTTTAGCGCGATTCTTCCCTCTTTCATATAGAAGTTTCTGTTAAGCCAGACGATTTCTCCGCCGCGCAGACTGATGTCGCTTTTAAGCTCAAATTCTCCTGTGGCAGAATCTATGAAAAGGCTTAGCGCAGTTCCCGGAGTCACAACGCCTCTCATAAGAGGATTGAAGAGAACCTGAACTTTCTGGCCGACTGTAATATCCAAGTCCGTAAAGACATTTATCGATGAAGGCTCGGTCGCTTTTACCGGCACTGACTGCGAGATGTTTTCAAGCGAGAACTGTTTTTGAAGCGATGTCGTTACGATTTCAACGTCGGTGTTGTCGCCTGTAATCCAGCCCGAAATGCTTATTTCGCCCGGAAGCGTGTACAAAATATCAAGCTGGCAGCTTCCGTCTCCTTTCACAAAGACAAAAGGAAACGACATTTCAACAGGAACTTTGTGAGCGTCGTCAACATCAACGCTCACATCAATGCTTTCAATTCCCCAGCGATCAAATTCCATTACCATTCCGACAAGCCCGTAGCCGTTTCCAAGAAAAACCGGAGTTGGCTCAACGTGCGCCTCGCCCTGTCCCGCCGTCAAAAAAAGCCTCGGAGCGGAAAAAGCGTAGCGCGAAATGTAAGGAATATTGAGATTCGGCTTTTCAATGCTGAACGCGCCTGTAAATTCCGGGTCGGTCGTTATTCCGGAAATTTTCAGCGCGCCGGTTACAATTCCACTGTTAAAATGAACCGCAGGAATTTCAATCTCCGAAGAAATACGCTTCATGTCCGCGTAAATTCCTTTTATCGCAAGGTCAAGCTCGTTTTTTACGATTGTTCCGTCAAGACTGAATTTTACAGTTTTTGAGTCCACATTCGCAGAAATTCCGTTTGTCCTTGAAAAAGAAGCGTTGAAAACGTTTCTGTCGTCCGCAAAAACTTCGATATTTTCGCCTGCACGCACGCCGGTCAGCTTGAAAGGAAATTTGCTCGCGAAGAAATTTCCTCCGACTTCATCTGATTTAAGCTCGGCTGTCAAAAATTCTGGAACTGAAAAATCTCTGCTCTCTTTTACGCCCGAGACATTAAGGCTCAAAGGCATTTCAATCGACTTGTTGTTCAGCCGCACGTCAAGTTTCGCCTGCGCCTCGCCCGAGAACGAAAATGGATCAAACGAAGCGTTGAAGTTGCTCAAATTCAAAAGCGACCACGAACATTCCATTCCGTTCACGTTAAGGCCGGTGTCATCATAAACGACAGACGCGCTCGCGTTTAGCGGATAGCCGTAAAGAGAAAACTGCGCGCGCTCCAAGTTCACTGAAATCAAAGGATTTTTTATCGTTCCTGTCGCTGTAATCTCGGCTGAAATCGTGTCGTCAGAATTCTGCTCCGATAAAAATCTTCCGCACGGAAAATTCTGCATTGAAGACGAGACCGACATATAAAAGTCATTTTTTAACGCCTCGGCGGAAAAAGGAAGCTGCGAAGGATTAGTGAAATCTGCGGAAAAATTGAATTTCTCGTAGGAAACAAGGCTTGCCATATCGATGTTCGCATGAATCGAGTCAAAAATTCCGTTGTTCAGATTCCAGACAAAAGTTCCGCTTCCGTCCAAAGAAGAAACGCTGTCAGAATATGCAAGCGTGTTGAACATAAAGCCGTAGCGGTTCGCGCTGCCCGAAAAAACGAGATGCGGGGCAAACGGAAGATTAAGCGAAGGCTCTTCAAGCTCAAAACTTGCGATTTCCGCGGAAATTCCCTCGTTCAAGTCCCAGCTGAAATCCGTGTCGAAAGAAAGCGCGAAAACGTATTTTCCTGCGGCAACCGGGAAAAGCCTGCTCGAGACGCTTCCTGAAATTTTCTCGCCGAACGAGACAATCGCGTCAAAATCATAATCGCCTGAAATTGAAATCCACTCGGGAGAAACGCTTCCTGAAAATCTGTAAGGAATAGAATTCACGGTCAAATCGCTTGAAAAAGAAAAATCCTTGAAATTGTCCGCAAAATCAACCGACGACTGCGCGTGAGCCTCAATGTTTCCAAACTGCAAATCGAACTGGCTTATGTTGAAAGTCTCTTTTGAGCCGTCAAGCGCGAAAATCAAAAGCTCGCGGTCCTTTTTCGTGTTCGCAAGAAGGCAAAGCGGCGCGTTTACAGAAAAATCCTTGAAATCGCTTGAAATGTACGCTTCCGTGTTGAAAACATAAGGCGACGCGGCGGAAGCTGCTGTGTTGAGCCATGCCGCAAGATTCTCGTCAAGGAAAAAAGCCGCTTTTTGAATAACGCTGTCAACAAACATATCGGAAATTGAAACCGAAGCCTGCAAAAATTTCTGTCCAGATGTAAGAAAACTTCCGTCAAGAACAAAATGGCCTGCGTTCTCATAATCCGTGTGCGCATAATCAAAAAATTCAAAAGAAAAATCGACCGAAGACTTTTCAGGATAAACCGTAAGCTGCGCGGCTGTGAGCGACATATCATTGAAGAAAATCTGCGGAGAAAAGCACATAAAGCCACGCGAAAGCGGGTCAACGTAAATTTCAGTTGAGATAATTCCGCCGTTTTTCAGCCTGAAAAAGTTAAGCGAAAGAGTTCCAGACGGCTGCAGGCTCGCAATGTTGAATCCGCCTGAAAATTCAGCGTCGATTGAATCTCCTGAAGCCGAAATTTTTGAGACCGAAACGTAATTTTTGTCGCCTTTAGCCGAAACCTTAAAATCGATTTTCTCGCCAAAAAGATTCTGGCTTAAAGCGAGCCGCAAATTTGAGTCGTAATTTATATTTTTTGATGAAAAAGACGCGGAAAGATTTCCAGAAATTGTTGAGCCGTTGATTTTCTGCATAATTTCCGTTTTTTTTCGGACTGAAACTAGCGAAAACGGATTGAAACGGTCGAATTCGCCCTGAAAACCGAATTCCATTTTCTCAAAATCGCCTTTCGCGTAGACAGAAAACGGCAGAACCGTCCTCATCGTGCGGACTTCAAGAATATTCTGGCTGTAGTTCAAGAGCAAATCGAGATTTGAAAGCGAATAGTCCGCACCGCGCGAGTTTGAAAGGCTTAAAAGAGCCGAGCTTCCGTCAAGGTTTGGAAAAATATTTCCTGAAAGAGTAAATCCGCAGGCGATTTTCTGCCGCCGTCCGCCGCTTTTTAGAGCGTCGGTCAAAAACGAAGCCGCGCCGGAAGATTTCACAGAATAGCTGTCGGAACGCTCAAAATCCTTTAAGTTAAGATTTTTCAGCGTCAAGAAAAGCTCGTTTTTTTCGTCAGAATAATGAACTGAAACATTTTTTACTATTATATCGAACGGAAAACTGATTTTTTTTGCAGATTTTACAATTTCGCCTGCCGCGCTTGTTTTTTCTCCAAATTCATTTTCGCTCGCTTCAATTTTTCCATTTTCAGTTTCGCCGTTTTCAAAAGAAAAATCCGAATTTTCAGCGTTTGTTTTTTCGTCAGATTCCAAATCATTTTCAGAACCGCTTTTTTCTCCGTCATTTTTAGAATTTTCATTTTTTGATTTTTTGCCGCTCTCATTTTTTTTCAGAAGATTCTGGATTTTTTCAACGAACGCGGAATCTTTCACAGCGTCAAATTCGACTTCAACGCCGTTCAAACTAAGCGACTCGAGCGCGAGAACAGGATTTTTCGAGAAAAATTTTGTGATTTTGTACGAAAGACGCGCTTTTTTTATTGTCAGAACAGTTTTTTTTGACGCGACATCTGAAATTGCGATTTTTTTCATATTCGCGCCAGCCAAAATCGAAGGCGAAAGCGACTTGTAGGAAAGCGAAAGCCCGGTCTCGTCCTCAAGTTTTTTGCACGCGATTTCCTCGATTCTTGAAAGCTCGCCGTAAAGTCTCACGTAAACAGGCCGAATTAAAGCCAAAACTGCAATTGCGAGAAAAATAAATATTGTGCTTCCGAGGCCAACGCCCAAAACCTTAGACTTCATCGATTTTTTTTACGATTTCCTGCAAGAGCCTTATTCTATCAGAAAGTGCGGACTTCTTCACTTCCACTATCGGCATAATCAAAACTTTCTAATATAATGCTAAAAATCATTCAGAAATAAAAAAGTTAAAAATTTCAGGAATTCAACGCCAAAAAGCAAAAAAGGATTAAAAAAATATGATTTTAAAGAATTTTGTTGTTTTTGAAGGAATCGACGGAGCTGGAACAAGCACGCAAATCAAAATGCTTCAAAATCGGGCTGACGCGGACAGATTTTTTTTCACAGCCGAGCCGACAAAAAGCGAAACCGGAAAATTCTTAAGAAAAATGCTAAAAGGCGATGTTAAACTTGACGCGCGCACTTCCGCATTTTTGTTCGCGGCGGACAGAAGCGAGCATCTTTACGGAAAAGGCGACGATTCAGGTCTCGTGGAAAAGGCAGAAAGCGGCAAAATCGTCGTTTCAGACCGCTATCTTTTTTCAAATATCGCGTACCAGAGCGTAACTTGCGGCGAAGAGCTTCCAAAACTTTTGAATTCGGTGTTTCCGCTTCCAGAAATTCTTTTTTTCTTTGAGATAAATCCTGAAATTTCGCTGAAGCGCGTTGACAACCGAGGCGAGCGAGAAATCTACGAGCAAATTGACTATCTTAAAAAAACCGAAAGCCAGTACGAAAAAGTCATTTCCGAGTACGAGTCAAAAAACACAGGAATGAAAATCGTCCGCATTGACGCAAGCAAAAGCATTGAAGAAGTTTACGCTCAAATCTGCGTTAATCTAAAGGAAAAATACGGCCGATAATCAAAGAGATGAAAAAGATTTTCCGCGCGATTTTTGCCGCGATTGCCCTGATTTTTACGGTTTCTCCTGCGTTCTCGTACATGGTCAAATATAAGGAAGATTATTACAAGCTTTTTCACGTTCATTACCAGCAATATCCAGACGACGTGATGGAAAACATTTACTGGCTTGAAAAAGCTGTTCAGGCGGATTTTTGCAATCCTCTTTACGCCGGAGTCAAAATCGACAACGAGGACGACTGGGAAAAATACCGCTATCTCTTTATGATGCATATAAATCTGAAGCTAATCGAGCAGCATTTAAGGCTCGGTCGGACTTATGACAAAAAAACTGCGAAATTTTACGACGCTCCGTGGAAAGATTTGTACATCGAGAACCTGAAAAAAGCGAAAAGCTGCTACGAGGCGGGACTTTACTACTGGCAGGAAGCGAAACTTTGGGCGGAAAAAGCGAACGTCGGAAAGTTCAAATTTCTTTTTCTGACGGACATTCAAAACTGGGAAGACGAACGAGAGCGGGTCGGAAACGGGAATCTTGACTATGACAAAATCCTGAACCGCGAGATTTCAAGAGTCCAGAAAGTGATTGACGACTTTGAAAAAATGGGAGACGGATATTAATCGCAATTCGTAATTTGCAATTCACGAATCATAATTCAAAATGAAAAATGATGAATCAGAAATCAGAAATTGCGGATTGTGAATCGTAAATCAGAAATCGAAAAAAAGGATTTTTGATTAAAATTTCAGAACAAGCACGATTTTAGATTTCAAAAAACGAAAATAAAAAAAATAGAAGGTGACTATGACTTTTGATGAAAAAGATATAATTTATCCGCCGGTGCATCCCGGAACAGACCGCACTTTTATAAGATTTTACAAAGGCGAGCCTGACTTGAACGCGATTTTTTTTCCTGAGCTTGAAGATGAAAGCCAAAAAAACGATTCACGGCCGCAGCGAGTTTTTGTAACGGACACAAATGTGGCTTCGCTTGAATTTGCAAAGCCTTTCATAAATCTTTTCCGCGGCGAGAATTTTTCCCATCTTAAAATCGAGCCGAACGAGACTGGAAATCACGGAAAAGACGTTCTCTTGATTTTGGGAAGCGGCGAGCCTTACAAGACAATCGAGTCGGTTCTTGAAATTGTAAAAGCCGCGCTCGACAACAACGGCCAGCGCACAACGGTTTTCGTCGGAATCGGCGGCGGCGTAATCACCGACATGACGGC
>JAXDVS010000096.1:0-15862 GCA_034088785.1 Treponema sp. | reverse complement strand
AAACAAGTTCGGAATGACATGAATTTGTGATTGTATTTTTTTGCGGATTCTGAAACAAAGCGAGAAGTAAACTTCTCGAGTTCAGAATGACAGGTTTGCTTTTTTCCGAATTGAAATCGCCTTCGATTCTTCCATTTTTATTTATCCTATTTTCTTTATAGGTTATAGGCTTTTACAAACGTTCAATTATTGCTAAAATATCTTCAATATGAACGAATACAGAAAAGATTTTCCGCTTTTTAAGGCGATTGACGATAATAATTCAAAAGAAAATGCGGGGCTTGTTTATCTTGACTCTGCGGCGACTGCTCAGCGGCCATTTGCGGTTTTGGACGCGATGCGGAATTTTTATGAAACGAGCAATGCTAATCCTTTGCGCGGAATTTACGAGCTTAGCGAGCGCGCAACTTACGCTTATGAAAACGCGCGCGAGACAACTGCGAAATTTTTGAACGCGAAAGATTCCCGCGAAGTCATTTTTACACGAAATTCTTCTGAAAGCCTGAATTTGGTCGCTTATACTTACGGCTTGGCAAATGTGAACGAAGGCGATGAAGTTGTTGTCTCGATAATGGAGCATCACTCGAATATTTTGCCGTGGCAGTTCGTTTGCCAGACAAAAAAAGCCGTTCTGAAATTTCTTTATGTTGACAAGGAGACCGGCGAGATTCCAGAAAGCGAATTCTCAAAAATCACAGAGAAAACGAAAATTGTCGCAATAACGCAGGTTTCAAATGTCTTGGGAACGACAAATCCAATCAAGAAAATTGCGGAGATTGCGCACAAAAACGGCGCGGTGATTGTTGTTGACGGAGCGCAGTCGGCTCCTCATATAAAAGTCGATGTTCAAAATTTGGACGCTGATTTTTTCGCGCTTAGCGGACACAAGCTTTGCGGACCTATGGGAATCGGCGCGCTTTATGGAAAGCTGAATCTTCTTGAAGAAATGCCTCCTTTTATGCGCGGCGGCGAGATGATTGAATATGTTACGGAAAATTCCGCGACTTGGGCTGAAGTTCCTCATAAATTTGAAGCCGGAACTGTGAGCGCGGGAGACGCGGTTGGAATGGGCGCGGCAATCAAATATATAGAAGAAATCGGAATGGAAAATATCGCTAAGCACGACAATGAGCTTGCAGTTCGCCTTGTGGAAGGAATGAAGAAAATTCCGCACGTTCAGATTATCGGAAACAAAGACGGAAACAAACGCTGCGGAATCGTGACTTTTACGGTTGACGGCGTTCATCCTCATGACGCGGCAAGCCTTTTGAGCGGCGAAAAAATCGCAATCCGGGCAGGACATCACTGCGCGCAGCCGCTCGGCTCTTATCTTGGAGTTCCTGCGACAGCACGCGCGAGCCTTTATTTTTACAACACGGAAGAGGAAGTTGACAAGCTGCTTGAAAAAATCGCGCTTTTAAGAAAATGGAGCGGATATAAGGACTGAAATCTTTTTGGTTTAAAAATCTTCGCTGAAATAATGCGAGGATTTGCTTCTGTTGTGTTTTTTTGATTTTCTGTCAGAAAAGAATCACGGCAAAAACGCGAAAAAGTCTTCATTGCTTGCTCCTAAATTTTATTGTCTTTTCGTAACTGAAAATCAAATGCTAGAATCGAATCATGCTTAAACTGCTGATTCGATTTTTTATCAAGAATCCAGATGACTATGAAAACGCCGAAGTGCGCACAAAATACGGAATTGTTACAGGCGCGTTCGGAATTTTTTTGAATCTTCTTCTCTTTGCGCTGAAATTTATTTTCGGAACTGTCTCAAAAAGCGTCGCGATGGTTGCGGACGCGTTCAACAACCTTTCGGACGGAGCTTCTTCTCTCGTTTCGATTTTCGGATTCAAGCTTTCTCTGAAAAAGCCCGACAAAGACCATCCTTTTGGGCACGGACGCTTTGAATACATTTCCGGGCTTGTAATCTCGTTTTTTATCTTGCTGATGGGCGTGGAGCTTTTGCGTTCTTCGTTTGAGTCGATTTTTTCGCCTGAAAAAACTGAAAGTTCCACAATCTCGGTTTTGGTGATGTGCTTTGCCGTTCTCGTGAAATTTTATATGTATTTTTACAATCACAGAATCGGAAAGAAAATCGGCTCGGTTTCAATGGAAGCGACTGCGAAAGATAGTCTGGGAGACACGGTTTCGACTTTTGTCGTTCTTGCGTCGGTTTTAATTCAAAAACGAACGAATCTTCCTGTTGACGCTATTGCTGGAATGATTGTTGGCGGATTTATCCTGAAAACTGGATTTGACGCTGCGAAGGAGGCGATTGCGCCGCTTTTAGGCGAGGCTCCGTCAAAGGAATTTATCAAGGCGGTTGAAGAGGAGCTTTTGCGCCACAAGCCGATAAAGGCAATGCATGACATTGTTGTTCATGATTACGGACCTGGGCGAAAAATGATTTCTCTTCATGCGGAAGTTCCAGGCGACAGAGACATTTTTGAGCTTCACGACGTAATTGACAACGCTGAAAACGACATCTCCAAAAAATTCGGCTGCTCGGTCGTTATTCATATGGACCCTGTTCAGTCCTGCAATCCGCTTTTGGACGACTTGAAAAAGCACTTGAAGATTATTCTCTTTGTTGTGAATTCTGACTTGACTGCGCACGACATCAGAATTGTTCCGGGGCAGACTCATTCAAACTTGATTTTCGACGTTGTAAAGCCTTTTTCGTGCAAAATGACTGACGGCGAGCTAAAAGAAAAAATTGCGAGCGCGGTGAAAATCAAATATCCTGACGTGAACTGCGTGATTACGGTTGATGTTCCTTACGGAGAATAAGCGAAATCTTATCTTGAAAATGCAAAAATGGATTCGGCTGTTCGGCGAGGCGGAAAAAATTGCAATGCGGCACGACGAAAAATTCGGTTTAGAGGAAAATTCGCCCCGACGGGAAATCCGTTCGCTTGGATTCAAAATCAAAATCTGAAATAAATTCCGAGTTTTACGATTTTCCGCATTTTTTATGGCGTTTTCAATTTTTATCTGACAATTTGCGGTTTCTTATGCTAATCGCTATAATAGATAACTGATTTCTTATGAAAAAAAGTCTGAAAATTATTGCCGCATCTTTTTCGATTGCCTTTTTGAGTTTGTTTTTATCCTGCCAGCAAAAAAACAGCAAGCCACGGAAAATAAAACTGAATCCGTCCGACCCGGTTTCTCTTATTGTCTGGCATTATTACAACGGCGCGCGTCAGTCAACGTTCAATTCTTTGCTGAGCCGGTTCAACGATACAGTTGGAAGAAAAGAAGGAATTTACGTTGAGGGACACAGCCTCGGCTCGATTTCCGACCTTGAAAAAGCGGTTACGGATTCCTTGTCTGGAAAAGTCGGCGCGAAAGAGCTTCCGGACATTTTTTCTTCATATGCTGACACTGCTTATTCTGCGCAAAAGCACGGAAAGCTCGCGAATCTCGCGGAATATTTCACAAAAGAAGAGCTTGATTCTTACGTTGACGATTACATTTCTGAAGGCTATCTGAACGGAGACGACGTTCTTTATCTTTTTCCGACCGCAAAATCAACTGAAATTATGATGATAAACAAGACTGCGTGGGAGCAGTTTTCCGCGGCGACCGGCTCCCGCTTGTCTGAGCTTTACACAGCCGAGGGCGTTACAGCGGTTGCCGAGCGTTACTACAAATGGACTGACAGCCTTACTCCAGACATTCCAGACGACGGAAAAGCCTATTATGGAAGAGATTCAATGTCGAACTATTTTATAATCGGAATGAGGCAGATGGGAACGGAGATTTTTGAAGTCAAGGACGGAAAAGTCTCGATTAACGCTGACAAGGAAAAAATCCGAAGACTTTGGGAAAATTACTACGTTCCTTATCTTAAAGGATATTTTACTGCTTACGGAAAATTCCGCTCCGACGACGTGAAAACAGGCGACATCATCGCTTACACTGGCTCGACATCTTCTGTGATGTATTTTCTAGACCGCGTGGAGCTTGAGGATTTGTCTTACAACATCGACTACATTATTCAGAACGCGCCAGTAATGGAAAACGGCGAGAATTACTGGGTTCAGCAGGGCGCGGGAATGGTTGTCACAAAATCTGACCCGGAGCACGAATATGCGGCGAGCGTTTTTCTAAAATGGTTCACGCAGGAAGACAACAACATTCTTTTTGTGTGCGATTCCGGATATTTGCCTGTAAAAAAAGCCGCGAACAGCATCGATTTTGCCAAAAAAGAAATCTCCGAGCAGAACATAAAAATCAATCCGAAAGTTTACGACTGCATTTCAAGCGTGATGGAAAATTTCGGCGATATGAAATTTTACACGCCGAAAAGTTTCAGAAATGGATTCAAAGTGCGGAGCGTGCTGGATTCTGCGTTGTCGGACAGCGCGGAAAATGACCGGAAAAAGCTGGAGCAGGAAATTTCCTCTGGGATTCCAAGAGAAAAAGCTCTTTCAAAATATATTTCAGATGATTCATTTGAAAAATGGTACAAGAATTTCTACGAGACTTTGATGAAAGAGTCCGTCAAGCAATGATTTTGCCTGAAATTTTTTAAGGATTGATTATGCCGCGGAGAAAACGAGGAAAAAGCGTAGCCTTATCACAGATTTTTTTGCTTCCGATTTGCGGAATTGTCGCTTTTCTTACGGTTTTTCCTTTTCTTGTGATTACGGCGAGCCGCTACGGCCAGGTAATGGCGAAGAGCATTGTCAATATGGACTCGCATATTATTGAGAATGCTCACGTTATTCTTGAAAACGAGATGGTCGAGCATTGGCGCACGATTGGACGCGACAAGGATTTTCTTTCTGAGTCTCTTGAAAAACTGATTCTTGAGTCAAAAATCGGGATAAAGGATTTTTTATCGGACAAGGAAGTTCAAAAAGAATATCTTATCGATGTTTTTCCGTTTTTGATGGAGTCTCTGCAATACAACTCGGCGACCGGACTTTTTCTGGTCCTTGCGAACGATTCTCCGATTGAAAGCGTGGCGAAACATTGCGGATTTTTCCTGCGCGATTTTGAGCCGCAAACCAGAGCTTCAACAAATACTGATTTGATGCTTGAGCGCGGAAGCAAGAGAATTTCCCAGAAATATTCAGTTTCGCTCGACAGCGCGTGGACAACGGATTTTGTTTTTATGGGAAACGGCGCGAAAAAATGCGATGACTTTTTTTACGTTCCTTACACTACGGCTCTTCATCATCCTGAAATCGACACTGACGACTTGGGCTACTGGTCGCTTCCTTTTGTTCTCCAAGACAATCAGATGGACAACTACGAGATGATTACTTATTCTGTGCCGGTTTCTTACAACGGCACGGTTTACGGAATTCTCGGAGTTGAAATCGGCCTGAATTATCTTATGGACTATTTTCCTGTGCGGAATCTTGACGCTGACTTGAACGCGGGTTATTCAATCGCGTTGCGGAAATCTGACGGCGTTTTTGAGAATCTTTTGGGAAAAGGCGCGCTTTACAATGCGATTGCAGCTGGCAGCAACAAAAATCTCGGCGAAAAACAGTTCAAGATAATCAAGAAAAAAGGGCTTCCTTCATACGTTTACAAAGTTGAGAACGTGCAGGTCGGCGTTCAGGACATTTATGCGATTTATATTCCGCTGAGCATTTACAGCAGCAACGTTCCTTACGACAACACGCAATGGTGCCTTTTCGGATTTGTCTCGGAAAAGTCGATTTATGATTTTAAGCAGGAGATGCGGCTAAAACTTTTTTTGACTTTGCTTTCGAGCGTGATTTTGGCGTTTTTGCTTGTGCGTTTTTTGGTCATAAAAGTCACAAAGCCTTTTTACAATCTCGTTGCGTGCGTTCGGGGCGGAATTTCTGGAATTCACAGCTTTGTTCCGTCGAATGTTACTGAAATCGACGAGCTTCACGATGTAATAGAAAATCTTACAGATGCGCAGGAAGCGAACGAGGAGCAGCTTGTCGTTGAAAAAGAGCGTTACAAGCTCGCAGTTGAAAATTCAAACGATGAATTTTTCATTTTCCGCGTAAAAGAAAATGTGCTTGAAATTGTAAATAGCGAGGATTCAAACGGCGTCTGGGATTTGAAGAAATATCCTGAGCCGCTCAGTCTTTTGATGGTTCACGAGGACGACAGAAAAGCCGTTTTTGACGCTGTGAACAATTCCGAAAAAAATATCGATGTGGAATTCCGGCTTTGGTCGAACAAAAAGCAAAGATACGAATGGGTGAATCTGACCGGAAACAACACAAGAGACGAAGATAAAAGCCTTCTCCGCGTTGTCGGCTGTATTCACAACATTCAGCAGAGAAAACTTTTGGAAGAAGAGCAGGAGCGCAAACTTTATTACGATTCGCTCACGTCTTTCTGCTTTTTCAGCCACGGAACAAACGTTATTCTTGAAAACGCGCACAAAAAAGAAAATTACGGCGGCGTTGCGATGATTTTCGACATAAAGACTTTCTCAAATCTTAGCAACAATTACGGGCTTGTTTTCTGCGACATAATAATCGAGTGTTTTGCGAAAATCCTGAAAGAATCGTTTGATGAGAAAAATCTTAGAGAAACGGTTTTTATCCGCGCGGGCTGCGACCAGTTTGTCTTGTGGTCTCCTGAAATTTCATCTTCACAGGCGAAAGAGATTGCGAAAAATGCCGAGAAGAAATTTTCGCTGATTATAAAGGAAAAATATTACAAAATTTCATTTTGCTGCGGAATTGCGGATTCTCAGAAAATCGCTGATGAAAATGACTGGAACGAAGTCTTGAAAAAAGCCGGAAACGCGCTTTTTGCCGCAAAAGGCAAGATGAAAATATCGTTGTCTATGATGAAAATTCTGATTCTGGCGAAAGCGATAAAAATCTTGACGGCGGAATTCCGTTTGTGGAAATTCGCCCGACAACTCCGCTAAAAGACTTGAGCATGCCTGCAATCGCAATGAATTTGCTTGACCGCGGCGAAAATATCAACGTTGTTCTCGATATGCTTTTCTATAAAATATGCGGCCGCACAAAAATCAAAAATGTCGCGATAACGGATTTCAGGCGCGAGGAGCTTGCAAACAGCGCATATTATATTTACAAGGAAAATCAGGAATTTGTTCCGGCGGCGGTCGTTACGCACTGCACAGAATCGCAGTTCCAAAAATTCTTGGAAAGCGAGGAGACTCAGAAACTTTTCTTCACGATGATAGAAAACGAGTCGCCTGTTGTTACAGAAATCTTCAAGAAAAGCGACACTCCGCTTCCATGCCTTGTCTATCATATGCGCGACGGAAAGCAATATTCTGGAAGCATTATTTATTCCGCGAATTCCGAAGAGGAGCTTTCTGACCAAAATATCCTGAAATGGCTCGGCGAAGTTTCTTCGATTATTCAGAACAAGATAAATCTTCTCCGCCACGACATTTCCGCAAAGGCAAAATCGGACTTTCTCGCTAGAATGTCGCATGAAATCAGAACGCCGATGAACGGAATTATCGGAATGACCGAAATCGCCTTGAAGCAAAAGCAGCCAAAGGAAAGAATTCTCGACTGCCTGCATAAAATCAAAAATTCTTCAAATTATCTTCTTGGAATTCTCAACGACATTCTTGATATGTCGAAAATCGAAAGCGGAAAAATGAAGCTCGTTCTTGGAAAATGCAATCTAAAAAAGAAAATCGACGAGATTGACTTCTTGATTGAGGCGAAACTTGTTGAGAAAAACATCGAATATACAAAGCAGATTGATTTAGTTCACTCAAATTTCATTTGCGACGGACTGCGCTTGAATCAGATTCTCGTGAATTTTTTAAGCAACGCGATAAAATATTCGAATAAAAACGCGAAAATCGTTCTTTTTGTAAAGGAAAATGTTGTTGACGAAAGCACTTCCGATGTTTTTTTTGCGGTTCAGGACAACGGAATCGGAATTCCTGCCGACAAGCAGCAGGCAGTTTTCAGAAGTTTTGAGCAGGCAGACAACTCAGACATTGCGAGAAATCAGGGAACTGGACTTGGACTTGCAATTTGCAGCCGGCTTGTTCAGATGATGGATTCAGAAATTCATCTTCAAAGCGAAGTGGGAAAGGGAAGCACTTTCAGCTTTACGGCGCGCTTTAAATCTGTTGACGAAAAGGAAAATTCTGAGCTTGAGCCGAATTTCAATTCAGACTTGAAAGGAAAGCGCGTTCTTGTTGTTGAGGACAACGAGCTTAACATGGAAATTGCGACGACGATTCTCGAGGACGAGGGAATAATCGTTGAAAAGGCGTTTAACGGAAAAGAAGCTGTTGAGATTATGCAGAAATGCAAGCCGGGCTATTACGACGTTATTTTGATGGACATTATCATGCCTGTTATGAACGGCCAGGAAGCCGCGAGCCGAATCCGAAATCTTGGAAGCGACTACTGCAAGAACGTTCCGATTGTTGCGATGAGCGCGAATGCTTTTGACGAAGACGTGAAACGCTCGCTTGAAAGCGGAATGACCGCGCACCTGTCAAAGCCGATTGACGTGGCAAAACTGAAAAAAGTCCTCTCGTTTGTCACAAGCAAGTAGTTTGAAGAGCGAACGGGGACGGACGCGGTTTTTATTATGCAAAATAATGCACGTCACCCTGAATTTATTTCAGGGTCTGTATTTGAAAATTCCTTTTACAGATTCCGAACTGAATTCGGAATGACGCGTTTTTAAAAGACTGAATAATGCATGTCATGCTGAACTCGTTTCAGCATCTATTTGAAAATTCCTTTTGCATATTCTGAATCAAAGCAAGCAGCAAACTGCTCGAGTTCGGAATGACGCGTTTTTTTAACACGGATAACCACAGATTAAAATGATTGTCACGGAGAAAAATCCGTGTAAGTCCGTGCAGTCCGCAAAATCCGTGCTTAATTTATTTCAGGGGCTGCATTGAAAATTGCAGATTCTGAATCAAAGCGAGCAGCAAACTGCTCGAGTTCTGAATGACAATTTTTTTATTCAGAATGACGCGCTTTTGCTTTTAGCTCGCTGCGTCATTCGCTTTGCATTTTGTGTTTCAGATATTTTTCCATGATTTTCTGGATTAAGTCGAGTCTAACTGGCTTTAAAACGTAGTCGTTGATTTTTGACTTTTCCATATCATCGCCGTTGTTTTCAAAAGCGTATGCTGTAAGCGCGATAATCGGAATTGTCTGCGCGTCTTTTCGCGGAAGGCTTCTGATTTGCCTTGCTTCCTCGTAGCCGTCCATCACTGGCATTTGCAAGTCTGTAAAAATCAAGTCAAAAAATTCTTCTTCTGACTCGCTGAAAGTGTCGAGCGCGGCTTTTCCGTCTTTTGCGCAGAAAATTTTCGCGCCGGTTCTGCTGATTATTTCCGTGGCGATTTCAACGTTGATTTCGTTGTCTTCCACCAAAAGAATGTTTGTTCCTGTGAATTTTGCCGCATTTTTGGTTTCTCTTTTTTCTAGTGCTGGCTTTGAATTTCCGTTTTTTCCTTTTGAATCAGAATCATTTTCGAATTTTTGTTCTTTGCGTTCCGTCTTTTTCAAATTTGAATCTTTGAAATCTGATTCCTCAAAATCTGATTTTTCAAAATCTGGCTCGTCTGAAACGGTTTTTATCGGAGACGTGATTTTTATTTCCGAAGACAAATTTTCAGTTCCTTTAATGCAGCTCACTTTCAAGACTTCTGTGATGTAGTCGAGAAGCTGTTTTCCAGAATTCATAATTTTGTCGAGATAATTTTGCGTTTTTTCAATGTCGTTTTGATTTATGCAAGCAAGATTTCTGTTTTTTTCGTTATCTTTCCCGTTGTTTTTGAGTTCATTTTTGTCTGCGTCTTTTTCATCATCTTTGTCAAAATAATTGCCCGCGTATTTTCCGATGTTTTCTTTTGCAAGAGCCGCGAATCCTAGAATCGCGTTCATCGGAGTTCGCATATCGTGCGAGATGTTGTTCAAAAATTCCGTCTTTATGTTGTTCGCGATGTTCGCGTTTCTCAGCGCGTTTTTAAGCTGTTTTTGAATGTGCTGGTCTTTTAGAGCTTGAAGCTTCATTTTTCGCTGGCGGCGCGTAAAATAAACAAGCACGAGAATCGAAGAAAGCGCGATTATCACAAAGCAAAGCTCCAGATTGTCGCTTAAAAATTCAAGCAAAGTGTATTTGTAAAGCTTGTTCGCGTAATTCATCGAAACGTTCATTCCGAAATCTTTTCCAAGGAGATAAATTCCGCGGTTTAAGATTCTTAAAAGGTCGGAATTTCCGGCTTCAACTCCAAAGCAGCGTTCGTCCTGGGCTGGAAGCGGCATAAAAAGAATTTTCCGGTATTTTCGGTTGCTCAAGATTGTTCCGGCGCGAAGCGAGTTTATTATTGTGCAGCTTGCTTTTCCAGTTAAAATCGCAAGCAGACATTCGTCGATTGAGTCGTAAAAAACGATTTTCGCGTCCGGCCAGTTTTTTTTCACGTAATGCGTCTGGAGAAGGTTGCTTTTGTTTATCGCGATTGTTTCCGTTGTCTCGCTGTTGAAAATTTTCGCGTAGGCAAGATACATTCCTGATTTTACCGCGGTTCTTGAAAGATAAAGTCTGTTTTTTTCGGCAAGCCAAGCGTCTGCGGAAAAAGGGTAGACCACATCGAGTTTTTTGTCTTTCAGGTCGCTGAGCATTTCCTCGAAAGTGTCGTATGCAATGTATTCTGGCGCGATTTTGTCCTGAATGTTCAGCGCGGAAAGCATTGCGCGCATAATGTCAACAACTGCGCCTGTCGCTTTGCCGCTTGAGTCTGTGTCGCAAAACGGAAGATAATCGTTGAAATATCCGATTTTGATGAAGTCGTGCTTTGCAACATAATTTTCGATGATTTTCGGAAGCTGCGGATTTATCGGAATCGGCTTGTAATATTTTTCTTCCAAGTCTTTTTTGAAGAACGGGTCGTTTGAAGTGATTGTGTAAAGCGCGGAATTCAAGTCGCTTAGCAAGTCAAGACGATTTTTCGCCGTGCAGAGATAATAGTCTCCGTTCTTGTTTGAAGCCATCGTGTAGTCTGGAAAATTGAAGAATTCCGTCCGTTCTTCTGTAAAGCGGATTCCGCCGAGCAGGTCGATTTCGCCTTTTTTAAGCTTTTCAAAAAGCTCCTCGAAAGTTCCGTAAACGTATTCGTAACGCCATTTTGCAAAATAAGAAATTTCTTGGAGATATTCGTAGCCGTAGCCTTCTTTTGGCGCGTCGCTTTCCATTCCTTCTGCGAAAAGCGATTTTTCGTAATATCCGACTTTTACAGTTTTTTCGTTCGATTTTGTGTTCTCAAATGAATTTTCTGTTTTTCCGGCTTCAAAAGCAAAAAGATTCGCTTGTTTTCCCAAAAACAAAAAAACGAGAAAAAACAAGATTGCTGCCGATTTTGTCTTAAAAATAATTTTTCTTGTAGAAAGCAAGATTTAGTTCCTTGCAAGTTCGTTTAAATTTTCTATCGTGATTTTATATTGCTCTTTGATTTTTGAAAAAAGCTCTTCGCTTCCTTCGGTTTTTCCTGCGCGGAAAATTTCAGTGATTTTTGATGACAATGAAAACAAAGCGTCAAATCCGAGATTCGCGCAAACTCCTTTAAAAGTATGCGCCGCCTGAAATTTCGCCTGCGTGTCGCTTTTTGCTATGCTTTCTTCAAGCGACTGAAAGCTTTTGTTGCTGATGAATTTAATCGCAAACCGTCTGATTAAAGCATCGTCTCCAAATCTTCCGTAAGTTTCAGCGTAGTTTCCGCCGATTTTTTCATAACATTCTTCTGTCGTCATTTTTCTTCCATTTTAATTTTTTTGAAAATCATCTTCCCTGTATTTTAGCGCGATTTCTTCAAATTCTTCTTTTGATTCTTTGAAACATTCGAGAATTTTCGGAGAAAAAACTCCGCATTCGCCGTTTAAAATCATATCGTAGGCTTTGCCCAGTGCGTAAGCGTCTTTGTAAACGCGTTTTGAAGTGAGCGCGTCGTAGACATCAGCGACGGAGACAATTTGCGCCTCGATTGGAATTTCATCGCCTTTAAGTCCGTCAGGATAGCCTTTTCCGTCGTAGCGTTCGTGATGGGAGCGGCAGATTGCCTTTGCTGTTTCCCTGTATTCATCGTCCCAGACATATGAAAACTGCTCCAAAATCTCGTAACCTTTTATTGTGTGCGTTTTTATATGCTCGAATTCTTCCGGCGTGAGTTTTCCGGGCTTTAAAAGCACGCTGTCTTTGATTGCGATTTTTCCGATGTCGTGAAGCGGGCTTGCGTCTGCAATTGTTTTTATTCTTTCGTCTGTCAAATTATATTCTGGAAATTTCTTAGCGAGTTTTTTGCGATTATTCTTGTGAATTCTTTTACGCGCCAGATGTGTTTTCCTGTGCTTGAATGTCTGCTTTCAACGATTGTTCCGAGAAGCTCCGTCACTTTTTCGTTTATCCGGCTGAGCCTTTCCGACTGCTCCTGAAGAATTTTGTTCTGCCGCGTGATTCCCGCCGTCTGGATTTCGATGTATTCCTCAAGCCTGTTTTTGTAGGCGAAAAGGTCAACGAGATTTTTTATTCTGTTTTTTACAACGCCTTTGTTGAACGGCTTTTTGATAAAATCCGAAACTCCAAGCTCCAGGCATTTCTGCTCCGTTTTGATGTCCTGCTCAACGCTGATGACGATAACCGGCACATGATTTATGATTCCCGAATTCTTCATAAAATTTATGACTTCAAATCCGCCGACTTTTGGCATTATAAGGTCCAAAAGCACAACCGAAATGTCGTCATGGCTGTTTTTCAGGATATTTATGGCTTGCTCGCCATCCGCGGCTTCAATAATGTTATAAGAATCTGAAAGCAACGCGGAAAGAATTTCACGGTTTAGCTCGACATCATCAACAACAAGAATTTTTTCGTTTAACATACTATACATTTGCCCCCCCCCAGTAAAATTCATAAGAGGGATTTTAGTCATTGTAATTGTTTATGAGAATTTTTTAAACAATAAAATCTGAAGTATTGTCATTATTATTAAAATATTCTTGAAATTTTTACGATTGCGGTTGAATTTTGATTTTTTTGTTGGACAACGTGCGCCGTCATGCTGAATTTGATTTTGACTAACATTTTTTTTGACACGGATAAACGCGGATTGGAACGATAACAACGGAAAATGTAATTCGTGTGCGTCAGCACGAATCCGTATTGTCCGATAAAATCCGTGTTGAAAATTACAGATTCTGAGACAAGCTCAGAATGACAGTTTTCGTTCGGAATGACGGATTTTTTTGACTGACAACTTTGTGTCATGCTGAACTCGAACGCAAGTGTGTTCGCTTTGATTCAGCATCTGCTTTTGAAATGCAGATTCCGAAACGAGTTCGGAATGACAACAATTTTATTTTTATTGATGTTTTTTCTGAAAATCACAATAATGTTGGAATCAAAAATGGGGAGCTGGAAAAATCCGGCTGAGAGTAGGCTGTTTGCCTTGACCCTGGAACCTGATTTGGATAATGCCAACGTAGGGAACTTTTCTTCCTTAAAATATTTTCGGAAAACTTTTGTCTTGCGTTTTGGAAAATATTTTTAGAACTCTAGTTTTCATTCCGTTCATTTTCAAAATCAAAAAATCATCAGAAGTTTTCCTCTTGAGGGCACCGCCTGAGGAAAACGAAAATTCTTTATTTTCTGAAATTAAAATTTTCTGAAAAACAAGTTTTCAAGGAGAACAAAATGAAAACTGCTTTGACAATCGCGGGAAGCGATTCAAGCGGAGGCGCCGGAATTCAAGCCGACATCAAAACGATGACTTGCAACGGCGTTTTTGCGATGAGCGCAATCACGGCTCTTACAGCGCAGAACACAACCGGCGTTAGCGCGATTATGGAAGTTACGCCGGAATTTTTGCGCGAGCAGATTAAGGCCGTCGTTACGGATATTTTTCCTGACGCGGTAAAAACGGGAATGGTCTCGTCGTCATCTTTAATCAAGGTGATTTCAGATTCAATCAAAGAATTCAGTCTTAAAAATATTGTTGTTGACCCGGTAATGGTCGCGACAAGCGGCTCAAAGCTCATTTCAGACGAGGCGATTGAGACTTTAAAAAAAGAGCTTCTTCCGCTTGCAACTGTGATTACTCCGAATATTCCAGAGGGCGAGGTTTTGTCTGGCGAGAAAATCTCCAGCGAGAAAGATATGGAAAACGCGGCGAAAAAAATAAATTCGCTTTACGGCTGCAAAGTTTTGCTAAAAGGCGGCCACAGCCTTAACGACGCGAACGATTATCTTTTTGACGGAAGCGAAGGCACGTGGTTTTTCGGAAAGAGAATCGACAATCCGAACACGCACGGAACTGGCTGCACGCTTTCAAGCGCGATTGCGAGCAATCTTGCAAAAGGGCTTTCTCTGAAAGATTCTGTTAAAAACGCGAAAGACTATTTGAGCGGCGCGCTTTCCGCAATGCTCGACTTGGGAAAAGGAAGCGGCCCGCTCGCGCACAACTGGAATATAAAATAAAAAAAAAGCGGCAATTTTGCATCACCCTGAATTTATTTCAGGGTCTGTTCTAAAAAATGCAGATTCTGAGACAAAGCGAGCGCAACAACGAACGCGCTCGAGCTCAGAATGACAGCTTGTTATTGCCTGTCACCCTGAATTTATTTCAGGGTCTGTATTAAAAACGTGCAATTTTTTTTGAAATGGCAACTTTGTTCGAAAAAATTAAAAAAGGAAAAATCAATTTTATGGAAAACAATGCAGAAAATAAGACGAACGTTTTTTCTAACGTTCTTATTTGGTTTGGAGCGGCGGTTTCAATCGCTGAAATTTTGACTGGAACTTATTTTGCGCCGCTCGGCTTCAAAAAGGGAATTCTTGCGATTTTGCTCGGGCATTTAATCGGCTGCGCGCTTCTGTTTTTTTCAGGATATATCGGCGCGCTTTCAAGAAAATCTGCAATGGAGTCAACGGCGGCGAGTTTCGGCTTGCTCGGCTCGAAATTTTTCGCGCTTTTGAACGTTGTTCAGCTTGCCGGCTGGACCGGGATTATGATTTATGACGGCTCGATTTCCGTGAACGAGATTTTCGCGTTTGGAAAATGGATTTGGGCGGCTGTAATCGGCGTTCTGATTGTCCTATGGATTTTGATTGGAATCACGAATCTTGGAAAATTCAACACTGTCGCAATGGCGGCTCTTTTTGTTCTGACTCTCGTTCTTTGCAAGGTGATTTTTTTCGGCGGAGACTCAAATCCTGAAAATCCTTTTTCTGAGGCTCTTTCGTTCGGCTCTGCGGTGGAGCTTGCAGTCGCAATGCCGCTCTCGTGGCTTCCTTTAATCAGCGACTACACAAAATTTGCGAAAAAGCCTTTCAAGGCGACTTTTGCCTCGGCTCTAACTTACTGCGCTGTTTCCTGTTGGATGTACATAATCGGAATGGGCGCGGCGATTTTGACAGGCGAGGCGGATATCGCAAAAATCATGGTGAAGGCGGGGCTTGGAGTTGCCGCGCTTGTGATTTTGATTCTTTCAACTGTGACGACGACTTTTCTTGACGCGTACAGCGCGGGAGTCTCGTTCAGGACAATCAGCGGAAAACTTCCTGAAAAATCGGTCGCAGTCGCGGTAACTTTAATCGGAACTTTCGCGGCGATTTTCTTTCCGATGGACAACATCACGAACTTTCTGTATTTTATCGGCTCGGTTTTTGCCCCGATGATTGCGATTCAGCTCGCGGACTTTTTCGTTGTGAAGTCGGACTCGTCATCAAGAAAAATCGATTTTGCGAAAATTGCAATCTGGTTCGTAGGATTTGTGATTTACCGCCTTTTGATGAGAAACGACCTTGCCGTTGGAAACACGCTCCCCGACATGGCGATAACATTCGTGATTGCCGCCGTTTTTGGATTCGCAAGAAAAAAGAGATAGTTTTT
>JAXDVS010000095.1:0-16791 GCA_034088785.1 Treponema sp. | reverse complement strand
ACTTTGTTTTTGTAGAATAAAGTTCCACGGCAACAGTCCTTCGCTTCAAGCAAAAAAGAACAGATTAAAAAGATTCCGTAGCAGTTTTTCATTCGTCAGGATTTGTGCTTTTCTTGCTCTGGCAGTCAGCCGCAAGCTGATGGAAAACACAAACCTTACGGAACTTTTTAATGGAGAAAACGCCAATCATCTATCAAGAAAACTGCATGCTCTTCGCTTTAGAATAACCAGTCTATACAGATTTTTAGCGCAAATGCCAAGTTCTATGTTTTTTAGCAATTGCATCTCTTGCTTTTCACATCATTACCAGCTCAAGTTCGGCAAACTGCTGTATTCTTATATCTTGCCAATTTCTACATTCTTAACTGCTACAAGTATTCCAACGGCAAGGCGACAACCTGCTCGCTCAAGAACATTTTTTTTTCGCATTGGCAAAGTATGCAGCCGCTGCCCACAGTTTTTCCCGGAATTCTTGACAGGACAGAAAAATGCTTTGCCATATCAATTGACGGACGAGAGGATTTTTTTATTTCAACAGGATACAGCGTTCCGTCTTTTTCAATCAGCAGGTCAATCTCGTGCTGCTCCTTGTCTCTATAAAAATAAAGATTATGGCCATCATGCCCTGAATTATAATATGACTTGATTATCTCGCTGACGACAAAATTCTCAAACAGGACACCGCTCATTGCTCCGTTCATGGCAACCTGCGGACTGCTCCAGCCTACTAGATAACATACAAGACCTGTATCCATAAAATAAACCTTAGGAGTCTTTACAGTGCGGTTCGTAATATTATTTTCATAAGGATGCAACAGGCGGATAATGCCGGAAGATTCAAGAATACTTGTCCATTCCTGGATTGTCTTTACAGTAACCCCAACATCTCTTGCAATCGAATCGGAATTAACAAGCTCCCCTGTGCGCGCGGCAAGGCATTTCATAAAACTGTTGAATTTCAGAAGATTTTTCACATAAATAAGTTCCGCAACATCCCTGTCAAGATAAGTTCTGACAAAAGAGCGGTAAAAAGGCTCCCACTCTATATTTTCATCATAAAGCTCAGGCATGCAGCCTCTCTGTATATGATTCCATAAGTTGTCATATTTTTTTATGTGCAGGCTTCGCTCATTCATATATTCTGTTGAAGGCAAAAATTCGGAATTATACACAATATGAAATTTCTCCCTCATTGAAAGCGCAGCCATGTCTATAATGCAAACTCTTCCTGCCAAAGAATCAGCGGCATTTTTCAAAAGCCTGTAGGACTGTGAACCTGTAAGCACAACTTTTCCCTTTTCAGGAGTCTGGTCAACAAGGCACTTTATCTGGAGAAAAAGCTCCGGTGCACGCTGGACTTCATCAATAATCAAAGGCAGCTTATGGTTTTTCATAAAAAGAACCGGGTCGCCCCTTGCCAAGTCAAGCTCAGAAAAATCATCCAAAACTGCATAATCGTAACCGGGCAGGAACTTTTCTTTCAGCATAGTGGATTTTCCGACTTGCCTGGAACCGGTAAGCAGAACAACCTTAAACTGCTTAAGCATACGCTCGATATATGGAAAAATGTGCCTTTCTATATACATATAAACCTCGACTGATTTGGAGTGCCGCTCCAATTTAGTCGAGGTGTTAATTTCTGTCAACAACGGCAATGCCGGGCAAGGTTAATCAGCAGGAGTCAAAGCTCAATTCCTGAAAAATCCCGCGAACACCGCGCAGGCTATAAGCCCAAGCTCGCATAGCGCCGTCTTTCTCCAGAACGAGCGGCTTTTCGTAGCCTTGCTGCTTTCCCTGCCAAACTCTTCAAGCAGCCTCTCTTTCTGTGCAAGCAAGACCTCGTCCACAGTCTCCTCAAGGATTTTCTCAATCTCCGCCATGAGTCTCCCGTTTTCCAGTGTCTGCTCCAGCGGAATCTCCCGAATTTCTGAAAGCCTCCCTGATTCTCTCTTTTCCTCTCCGCAGAATATCTCCGCGCGAGACTGCAACACCGCGCCTAGAGCCAGCAGCACGGCCAAATTTTTTTGCATTGCATGAGTATTTTTCATTTTTGCTTTCTCCTGTATAAAAATCCGCCTCAAAGACTGAAGCCGCGCCAAACGCTTTCGGCAGCACAGCCCCGCAAAGAGCCGACACCACAACAGAAGCCCAGACAGCTTCCCCGATATGCCCATAGAAAAGAAGAACGGTCGCCAGAAGAACCGCAAAGCCCTTGTATCCGGCAAGCTTTCCCGCAAGCAGAAGAACGCGCTTTAGCAGGTTGTGAAAAAGCTCGCTGTACGTAAAACAGACAATCCCGGAATTTGAATTCTTCATATAGCCATTCCCCTTTTTTCCATTCTCAAGCGCGCGTACATTCTCTTCATCTCGCTCTCGCTCCTTAACGCCCCGCATTTTGAAGGCTCAAGACTTGAAACATTCATATAGGCAAAGCCGCACCAGCCAGCCACATGAACCGCCCGCCCCGCGCCGTCAAGAAAGAACGCCGCGTAAAGAAAGTTTTCACAGGCGAACGTTTCAGCGTTTTTTGAAGACGCGTTTTCTGTAAAATATCTTCTATATAATTCATCTGCCGTAACACGGAGATTTTTCCCAAGCGCGCGGCTCACTGCGGCGCACACGCTGCCAGAGCAGTCGCTTCCATAAGGAGACGAGCCGCCCCACACATAAGGCGCGCCTTCAAACTCCATTAAGGTCTCACGGTAGATTTTCAGGATTTTTTCATTCATATTCATGCTCCAGCCCCCAAAAACACTTTCAGCACAGTGAATGTGGCAGAAGCCAAAGCCGCCGCCCCTGTTGCTATAGAAACAATCTGGCAAATCCGCGCCGTCTTTTCTGCGGAAGACTTCCTTAAATTCGCCTCCAGCTCCTCAAGCCTCTCAAGAGTCCTCCTCTTGAACTCAGACATTTCGCCACGCAGCGAGCAGAACTCGCCGTACAGCCTTGTAAGCAGCTATTTTCCATATAAGCCTCCTCGTATAAATCCGCCGCCAATAACGCGCCTGGCAGCCTTTACAAGAAGATAAGGCAAAAAGCCGCATTGAAAATGCTCATATTTACGAGCTAAAAACAGTTCGTAAACATAACCGTTTCAAAGGAGTTTCCGCGCCTTATATTGAACACATCGAACGGCAGACAAAAGCTCCGCGTTGCGGATTTCTGCCCCCAAAAAAACAAAAGGCCGGACAAGCAAGGCGCCTGCTCGTCCGGCAGGAGAACTTTATGCTTAAAATTTCATTGAGAGAAAACAAGACTGTAAACGCAAAGTCAAAGTACCACTTCCATTCTGAAAACGAAGGCTCAATCACGCTGGACGAGCTTATAAACGAGATGGCCGGCAACAACACAACATTGACAAAAGCCGACATTGCAGGAGCTATGAACGTTTACAAGGAAGTCGTTCTTCGCTATGTGCAGCTCGGCTACAAAGTATACTGCCCGCTCGGGCAGGTCTATATCTCTGCGAAAGGAACAGCAAACGACAAGCTCGCCTCTTTTGAGCCTCAGCTTTCAAGCAATGACCACGACCTGAATATGCGCATAACAGTTGACAGCTCCGTTGCAAAGACAATCATTGCAGGCACAAAGACAGAGCGTGTCTCAGGGAACTACAAGATGATTCCTGAAATCGAGGAGGTGCAGACAGTTGACGGCACGCCTATAAGCCAGATAAAAGCAGGAGACGCGCTCAGGGTAATCGGCGAGTATCTCAAAATCGACCAGAGCGACAACGGGCAGGGAATTTTCCTTGAAAATGGTGAAAGCTCAATCCACCTTGAAAACTACATCTGGAACAAAAACAAGAGGATTGACGTTCTGCTTCCGACTGACATCGCGCCGGGAACATACAAAGTAACAATAAAGGCAAAGCCCAACACAATCCTTTACAGCCGCGGCTTCGCAAAGGAAATCACCGTGATGTGATTTTTTAGCTGGCCATAAAACGGACGGCATGCTTAAAATGCGTGCCGTCTTTTTTTGCCCGGACTCAAGGATTTCAGGCAAAAGCAATGCTTCCTAACGGGCTAAGGTATGCTTCCTAATAGCCTAAGGAATACTTCCTAAAGGGCTTAGCTATACTTCCTTTAGTCCTTAGGAATACTTTCTTTAGTCCTTAGGAATACTTTCTTCAGGTCTTAGGAAGGCTTCCTTTAGTCCAAAGGTATGCTTCCTTTAAGAATCCTGAAAAAATCCAAAATCCTATATTTTCTCACATTTCCGATAATGACGTATGAGCAAGCTATATGTTATAAACTTTTCAAGGTCGGAGTATGCAATGCATGCTTCTTTGTTTAAAGCTCTCTGTCCGTCATGCGTCGCCGAGCATATCGAAAAATGCGGCCTGCAGGACAAGGAATTCTCAAAAACGGACTGCGCCTTAATCGGCTGCTCAGCAGATGAGAAAAACGCTCTCGAGTCTCTGCTGCTCGCAAAAGAAAAAAATCTGTGGGCAACGCTGTACGCGGAACGAAAGCCAAGCGCGCTTTTTCTCAGCATTGCGCAGAGCATGGAAAACGCTAATCTTCTCATATGCCCGGAAAGCATGGACGAGGCAAGGCAGTGCGCCTGTTTTTCAGAGAAAGGCAAGAGATATGTCTCAAAAACCGCCCAAAGGAAAGACGAGACCGAGCTTCTCGGAAAATTTGTGAGCCTTGACTCCTTGAACGAGATGAACAGGCTTCTTGTCTTTGGCATTGCGGAGGGGCTTTCCCTAAAGGAAATGCAGTCGCTAACAGGACGAGGCGAGCGTTATATCCAGACCTGCCTGCAGCGGCTCAAGAAACGCTTCAATGTGCTTGAGCGCAGGGAGCTTTTCACCGCGCTTATAAAATGGATTTCGCTTGACGCGGGCGCGGCTCACACAGGATAGGCCACGTTTGCAAGGAATTTTGAGCCGCTCCTCCGCACAGGAACAACCACCCTGACGCCTCTTAAAGCCTTCTTGTAAAGGACTGGAAACACAGGCGAGAAAATCTCCACCCTGCAAATTTCAGACCGCGACATTACCGTAAGAAGGCAGCCTAGCTCCTTTTTCTCATTCAGGATAGGCTCGGCGTCTTTTTCAAGCACGCCCACAATAATATCCGCGACGTTTCCGGCGGTCTCGCCCATAAAATCATCTTTGTCTTTCATGCCTATATATACGATTTTTTTGTCAAAAATAGGCAAGAAATGAAGACATCTCCTGATGAAAATTCCGGCTGAACAGTTTTTTAAGCTTTTTTTCCATATTCACAGCCTGCAAACAGCGTAAAGCGGAATATTCACCATCCATTCCTGCATGCGGTACGGCAAAAGAGAGAAGCGAACAGAAAGGCGTGGCGAATACTTGTCATGAAACGCTTTCAGGCTTTGTGAGCGGACATTTGTCTCGGCTTTTACTTCTATCGGCACAATCTCCATTCCTTTTTGAATCAAGAAATCCTGCTCAAAAGTCGCACTCTCGCTTCCGTAATAATACGGCGTGTAGGCAGTTCCACATTTTATTTCCTGCAGGACAAACTGCTCTGCAAGCGCGCCCTTGAATTCCACGAACAGGGAATTTCCGTCTATTATCGACTTCGCGTCAACTCCGCTCATCGCGCACAAAAGCCCTGTATCAAGGACAAAAAGCTTGTATGCAGAAAAATCCTTGTAGGCAGAAAGAGGAATATGCGGCTCGCTCACGCGGTTCACCTTGTAGACAAGCCCAGAGTCGCACAGCCATTGGATTGCAACCTCAAATTCGCTGCTGCGCGCACCGGATTTCATTTTTCCAAAAAAGAATTTCTTGTTTTCCTTAGCAAGCTGCATTGGAATCGACTCCCAGACCATATTTATCCGCGGCAGCTCCTTTTCTCCGGCGTGTTTTCCAAAGTCTCCCCTATACTGCGCAAGAATCGTATTCTGAATTTTCCGCACTTCGTTGTAGTCTGTGTTTCTTCGGAATGAGTCCACAGCCTCAGGCATTCCGCCCACAAAATAGTAGTTTTTAAGATGATAAATGTACTTTTCCGCAAAGCTGTCAATCAGAGAGAAATCTTCTTCAAGAAGCGCGTCGCTCAGAGGCTTTTCTCCGACCGCATACAAATATTCGCGGAAGCTCAGCGGATAAAGATTCATAAGCTCGACTTTGCCAACAGGATAAGAAATCCCCTGATGAAGCGCGACTCCAAGAAGCGAGCCTGCGGCGATTATGTGATACTCGGGAGCTTCCTCGCAGAAATATTTCAAGGACTCAAAAGCCTTCGGCGCGTTCTGAATCTCGTCAAAAATAATCAGAGTATCTTCCGCTGTGATTCTAAAGCCCGCCTCAATTCCAAGAGCAGGAATTATCCGCCTGACATCATAGTCAGCCTCAAAGAGATTCTTCATTGCGGAATTATTATAGAAAGAAATATATGCCGTGTTTTTATAAAACCGCCTGCCAAATTCCTTCATAAGCCAGGTTTTCCCGACCTGTCTTGCGCCCATTAAAACAAGCGGCTTTCGCCCCGGCTTTTCTTTCCATTTTTTCAGTTCTGACAAAGTGAATCGTTCCATAAACAAAGCCTAGCATTTTTTAAGGCCTAAAACAAGGAAGTTTTTACATTTTTTAAGGCCTAAAATCACCTGTTTCTTACATTTTTTAAGGGCTGAAAAAGATAACACAGGCTATCAGCTTTGAAATATGCAGAATGAACATATCTTTTGAACAATTTTTTTGATTAAGCCGCGTTTACATCAGACAGCACGCTCCAAATTTGACATCATATCTGACACCATATAAAATTAGATTCCCCAAACAGCAGCGGCAGCAGCCATTATACATTCCGAAAGACCGGCTGCAATCCGATTACAGTTCCAAAGCACGAGCCGATAAAGGTTGTCTATGTAAAAATGATTAGAGATATTATCGAATCAGAATCTGAAAATCAAAACATGGAGGCAAAAAAATGAAGACCTTGGAAGAATACATGAAACTGCCCTACAAACTCGAAATTACTCCTGACACAGACGAATCTGGCTTTGTCGCTTCTTTTCCAGAGCTTCCAGGCTGCATAACCTGCGGAGAAACAATCGCTTCGGCAGCCTTAAATGCAGAGGAGGCAAAAAAAGAATGGCTAAATGCGGCAATAGACGGCAAGATTCCTATAAACGAGCCGGAATCTCTTGAATCATATTCAGGACAGTTCAAGCTCCGTATTCCTAAAAGTCTTCACAAAACACTGTCTGAAGACTCAAAAAAAGAAGGCGTAAGCATGAACCAGTATTGCGTCTATTTGCTTTCAAAGAATTCCGCGGAAATGCATATTCAATTGCGTTGATTAAAAAAAAATCGGGAAGCCGCAAAAACGGCCTCCCTATAAATACGAGCTGCTGAATCAAAGCGGGTCAAACGCCTGCAGATTCAGCATGACAAATAGTTTTGCTCCAGAATGACGAATGTTCAGTTCAGAATTGCGCCTAAAGCAGAAAATTAGCTTTCCAACGCCTTGAACTGCTCTTCCTTCGCGTAGACGTTGAGCGCGTCGAGCATTTCGTCCATGTTTCCCATCATAAAGCCCGGCAGATTGTGCAGCGTCAGATTTATGCGGTGGTCTGTGATTCTGTCCTGAGGATAGTTGTACGTGCGGATTTTCTCCGAGCGGTCGCCGTTTCCAATCATGCTCTTTCTTGTTGAAGAACGCTCCGCGTCGAGCTTTGACTGCTCATAGTCGAACAGCCGCGCGCGCAGAACTTCCCACGCTTTTTCCTTGTTCTTAATCTGCGATTTCTGGTCCTGCTGGATTACAACGATTCCTGTCGGAATATGTGTCAGTCGGACTGCCGAGTCTGTCGTGTTTACGCACTGTCCGCCAGGGCCGCCGGCGCGCATTACGTCAACGCGCACATCGCCCGGATTGATTTTAATGTCGGCTTCCTCGGCTTCTGGCAAAACCGCAACTGTCGCCGTTGAAGTCTGGAGACGACCCTGAGATTCTGTTTGAGGAACGCGCTGAACGCGGTGAACGCCGGACTCAAAGCGCAAAGTTCCATAGACGAATTTTCCTTTAATCTGGGTAACAATCTTGTTGAATCCGCCAACCTCGGTTTCCTGCGCCTCGACAGTCTCATATTTCCAGCCTTTTCTGTCGCAAAGATGGCAGTACATTTCCCAAAGGTCGCGCACAAAAAGAGAAGCCTCGTCGCCGCCCGCAGCCGAACGGATTTCAAGAATGATGTTTTTCTCGTCGAGAGGGTCAGGCGGAATCAATTTTAGCTTAATCTGCTCTTCGAGCTGCGGAACTTTTTCCTCAAGTTCCTTCATCTCCTCGCGCGCCATTTCCTTCATTTCAGGGTCGTCTTCCGCTGTAATCATCATTTTCGCGTCCTCGATTCCCTGCAAAGTCTTTCTGTATTCGTTTCCGACTTCAAGAACATCGGTCAAGTGGCCGTGCTCGCGCATAACATCCTTGTATTTTTTCTGGTCCTTAACAAGCTCCGGGTCTTGAACCTGCTCATTCACTTCCTCAAAACGCTTGTCCAATTCATCAAGTTTCTTCAATAAGTCCATAGATTTTAAGATACCGAATTTTTCGATTCTAGGAAATAGGAATACAGATTCCGAATCGAGTTCGGAATGACGTGTTTTTTTTTCGGAATCTATAAAGATAATTTTGGTCAGATGCTGAAACAAGTTCAGCATGACAGATATTGCAGATTCGGAATGACAGGCTTTTTATTCAGAATGACAAGACTGAGTCACCCTGAACTCGTTTCAGGGTCTGCTTTTTTCATGCGGATTCCGAATCAAAGTTCGGAATGACGTGCTTTCGCCGGATTGTGATTTTTCATATTATTTTTTATAAAATCTGCCTTTAACTTTTGCTTTTCAGGAATTACAATTAGATATATTGGAGATTTTGATGAGCAACAAAAACAAAAAGTTATTCCAGAAAGTCGGCCAGACAAAAATCATTCCTATCTCTTTTAAAATCCTCACAATCTTTGTCTGCCTGCTTCTTCTTTCAAATTTCGCGACCAATTTTGTAAACCTTAGCCTTTCGCGAAAGCAGCTTATCACGCTGAACAACACGGTCATGGTGAGCGAGCTAAAGGACATCTACACGGCGGCCTCAAACCAGTACCAGATTTTCACTTTCACAGGCGACAAGGAAAAATCAGTTGAGGCGATAAAAAGCACGGCGGAGCGCAGCTTTAGCCAGCCGAACAGCGTCGCGCTCGCATTCAATGAAAGCGGCGAAATTCTTTTCTGCACGGTGAGCAAAATTCCTGAGCAGCTTGAGAAAATCCAGAACGAAATCAAGGAGAAAATCGCCGGGAACGAAAAAATCTCCGAGGAAATCGAAAAGCGCAAGCAGGGATTTCTTTACAGCGGAATTGAATTTTTTCCTGACGCAGACGCGATTGAAACGCTAAAGTCGAATCTCGCGGAAGGAATTCAGGACGGCTCGATTGTATTCAGCACGGAGCTTGGCCAGTATTTCGGAGTCTACAAGTATCAGGAGAACTGGGACTGCTGGTTTATCCGCGCGGAGCTTCGAAGCGACACGATGAAGTCAAATTCCATTCTTTTAGGAATTATCGCAATCATCATCGTGATTTTGACCGCGCTTTTTCTTCTCGCCGGACTTTTCATGTTCAAGAAGATTCTCTCGAACGTCACAAAAATCACCGGAAGCCTTTACGAGATGCAGAAAAATCAGAAACTCGACGTTATCGACCTTTCAGGCTCTCCGAACGACGACATCACTTATCTTGCGGCAAGCTTCAACTCGCTTTCTTCCACAATCAATAACCTGCTCGGAATTTTCCAGAAATTCGTCTCGAAGGACGTTGTCTCAAAAGCCTACAACGAGCACACAATCAGGCTTGAAGGCAGCCAGCAGAATCTCGTTATGCTTTTCTCGGACATAAAATCCTTCACTTACAGGACGGAGACTTTGGGAAACGACATAATCGACCTTTTGAACGTGCATTACAACAAGGTTATCCACGCAGTCCACGAGGAAAAGGGCGTTGTCGGCTCGATTATCGGAGACGCGATTCTTGCGATTTACGGAACTCAGCAGACTGAAAACAAGTCGCTCGACTCGCTTGAAACAGGCTGGAGAATCACGAGAATTACAGCGCAGCTCCGCGAGAAGATGACTGCAAGAAAAGCTGAAATCGAAAAGGAAAGAAAGCTGAACGAGGACGAGGAACGCGTTTTTCAGGCGGTTCTTCTCGACATCGGCGTGGGAATCGACGGCGGAAACGTTTTCTATGGAAACATCGGCTCGAGCGAGCATATGACAAACACGGTAATCGGCGACAAGGTAAATTCCGCAAGCCGGCTTGAAGGTCTCACGAGAATCTATCATCTTCCTGTTATCGTCTCAGAATATATAAAGGAAGAAATTGAAAAGACAGGCTGCAAAAAATACAGAGTCTTTGAAATCGACACGGTTCAGGTAAAAGGAAAAACAGAAGGCAAAAAAATCTTCTTCCCGATGGAAATTGCGGCAGACGAAAGCGGCAAAACCGAAGAAGATTCTGAAAACGCTTTTTCAGAAATCCCGGCGAGCCGCATAACGGCGGAGCAGTTCGGAATCTACGAGGACGGCCTTGCCTCATACTACAATGGCGACTGGAGCGAGGCGAGAAAAAATTTCAAGAAATGCGGAATCGAGGCTGCGGAAGTTTTCCTGAGCAGAATGGGAAACAAGAGCGCGCCTGAAAACTGGAGCGGAATATGGACAATGGAAACAAAGTAAGCCTTACGCACAAGGAAGTCGCGCTTTTTCTTGGCGACGAGCTGAAGAATTTCAACAAGAAAGCGGCAAAGCCTTACAATCTCGAAAAAGAATACGCGAAAACGAAGAAAAATCATCAGGCTTTGGTCTGGATTCTCCTTGCGGTCTGCTTCGCCTGCGTCGGAATCGGAACTTTTATCGCGGCAAAGGCTGTCTCATCATCAAACGAGAAAATTTCCGTGAACATCGACACTTTCAACGACCTTAATCTCAAAGAGCTTTTGAACATGGTCGGAACTTCGCAGAATCTTTATGACGACGCTGTGCGCGCAAAAGAAAATCTTGAGGAGGAGCTTCAGAACGCGCTGGACTCGGCGGAGCGCAAGCGAGAGAACGACAACTTCACGCTCAAATCAATCTCGTTCTACACGAAAAAGTCGGAGCTTGAGGAAAAGCAGAAAAAAATCGATGACGACTTCAGCAAGGCTGTAAAAGCCGCGCACGCAAAGTACGACCCGCAGATTTCAAAGGCGGAGGAATCAATCAAAAAATACAAGAGCCAGATTGACGGCTACGACTCAACAATGGTCTCGCAGGCAAAAAAGGCGGAAGGCTCGCTCGACTCTCAGAAGCAGCTCAACGATATGAAATTCAGCAAGCAGATTGAAAAATCGCAGAAGCAGATAAGAGAGCTTCGAAACGAGCTTGCAGAAGAGCAAATCCGCGCAAAGGAAGAAATGCGGCAGGCGGTTGACCAGGTTCAAAAAACGTATCAGGCGCAGATTGTGCTTTTAATGCGCTCGCACAAGGATTTTCTTGAAAAGCTGATTGCGCACAACGGCGGAGACGGCCTTGTTACAGACGCTGCCGACACTGGAAAAATCCAGATTTATATCTCAGAGGCGAAAATCAAGAGATTCAGGGAAAACAAAGAGATAAAATGCCTTGTCGGCTCGAATTCGGCGGAATTCAGCATTGAGGAAAAGGACGGAGAATTCTTCGCGGTGAATCCGATGGTTCTTCCTCCGATTCCAGAGCCTGAAAACAAGCTGGAGAACAAGACTACAACTCAAAATGACAATACGCAAAACGCGCAAGTCTCACAGACTGTTGACCTTGCGCAAGTTCCTGCAGACCCGAAAACAATAGAGGCGTTCGCCGGAGACAAAATCGACTTTATCGTTCCTTTAGAGACAGAGCACAAGCAAGGCCCGTAAAATTTGACGGTTGCAACAATATTTTTTTCGCTTTAATATTGTAGGAATCTACATAATCCTCAATAAACGGCAGGTTTTTCTATATGCCCGCCGTTCTTGTCTTAATCAATAAGGGAATTTTATGGAAACAGCAAATACAAAATTTTCGCCTGCGGTTGTTCCTGTCCGTATCGGAATTGATGTCGGCTCGACAACTGTAAAGGTCGTTTGTCTTGACGAGCATAACAATATGCTTTACGGCGACTATCAGCGTCACCGCGCAGACATCAGAAACACAATCATTTCGGTTGTGACAAAGGCTCTGAACGAGATTGAGTCAAAACTTCCGCTCGGCTCAAAGCACACAGTCTCGGCAAAAGTAACAGGCTCGGGCGGACTTTCAGTCTCGCACTGGCTCAACATTCCGTTTATTCAGGAAGTTGTGGCTGCGACGACTGCGGTCAGAAAACTTATTCCTCAGACAGATGTTGTAATCGAGCTTGGCGGCGAGGACGCTAAAATCACATATTTTACAGACGGCGTTGAGCAGCGCATGAACGGAACTTGCGCCGGCGGAACTGGAGCTTTCATTGACCAGATGGCGGCTCTTCTTGAAACTGACGCTCCGGGACTTAACGAGCTTGCAAAAGGCAAGCAGCAGATTTATCCGATTGCGGCGCGCTGCGGCGTTTTTGCAAAGACAGATGTTCAGCCGCTTATCAACGAGGGCGCGCGCCGAGAAGACATTGCGGCTTCAATATTTCAGGCGGTTGTAAACCAGACGATTTCAGGACTCGCGTGCGGAAAGCCAATCAGAGGAAATGTCGCTTTTCTTGGCGGTCCGCTCCACTTCTTGGACCAGCTCAGAGAAAGATTCGTTGAGACTTTAAAGCTCACGTCGGAAGAGACAATCGTTCCTGAAAACTCGCAGCTTTTCGTTGCGGCAGGCTCGGCTTTTTCCGCGGATACAGTCTATAAGCCGCTTTCAAATGAAATGCCGAAGTCGTTCCCGACTATCGAGCAGTTCAGAGACAGCCTTAAAAACCTTGAGGGCGCGGAAATGAACGAGGTTCAGCGTCTTCCGCCTCTTTTCAAGGACGAGGAAGATTTGAGAATTTTCCGCGAGCGGCACGCAAAGGACAAGGCAAAGCGGGCGAATCTCAACGAGCAGGAAGGACAGCTTTTCTTGGGTCTTGACGCAGGCTCCACAACAACAAAAGCCGTTCTCGTGAACAAGAAAGGAGAGATTCTCTGGGACTTCTACGACGTGAACGCAGGAAATCCAGTTGAGCTTGCGGTGAAAGTTCTTAAAGACTTGTACAAAATTCTTCCGAAAAACTGCTATATCGCGCGTTCTGTCTCGACAGGATACGGCGAGGCTCTCTTTCAGGCGGCTTTAGGCGTTGACGCGGGCGAGGTTGAGACAATCACGCATTACCGCGCGGCGGAATTCTTTGTTCCGGGCGTTGAGTTCCTTCTTGACATCGGCGGACAGGATATGAAATGCCTCCAGATGAAAGACGGAGCAATCACTTCGATTCAGCTGAACGAGGCTTGCTCGGCAGGCTGCGGCTCTTTCCTTTCAAACTTCGCAAATTCGATGAATCAGGACATAAAGCAGTTTGCGCAGGAAGCCTTGCTTGCAAAAAAGCCGGTTGACTTAGGCTCACGCTGCACAGTATTTATGAACAGCCGCGTAAAGCAAGCGCAAAAAGAAGGCGCGACTCTCCCTGATATTTCAGCAGGACTTTCATATTCTGTAATCAAAAACGCGCTCTTCAAGGTAATCAAGCTCAGAAGCGCGAGCGAGATTGGAAAGAAAGTCGTTGTTCAGGGCGGAACTTTCTACAATGACGCAGTTTTGCGCGCATTCGAGAAAATCGCGGAAGTTGAAGTCTATCGTCCTGATGTTGCAGGTCTTATGGGAGCTTACGGCTCGGCATTGATTGCATACGACCAGTGGTGCGACCTTACAGCTCCAAAGCCGGGGCAGGAGAAAGGCTGGGTTCCGCCGAAAGTTGTCTCAAACATCGCGACGCTCGACCAGCTTGAAAATTTCAAGGTTGACCTGGAGCTTACACGCTGCGGCGGCTGCCAGAACAACTGTCTTCTTACAATAAACACGTTCACTGCAGGCGGACAAAAACGCCAGTTCATCACAGGAAACAGATGCGAGAAAGGTCTTGAGCGGCATAAGCTCAAGGACACAGAAACTGTTGACGACTCAAACAAGAAAAACACAAAGGTTGAGGAGTCTCCGTTCGAGCTTCCGAATCTCTTTGACTGGAAATACAAGCGGCTTTTCAACCATTACATTCCGTTGAAGCCGGAAGATGCGCCGATGGGCTCGGTGGGAATTCCGCGCGTATTGAATATGTACGAGAATTATCCGCTGTGGTTCACGGTGTTTACAAAGCTCGGCTTCCAAGTAAAGCTAAGCCCGCGTTCAAGCCATATGATTTACGAGCGCGGAATCGACTCAATTCCGTCTGAATCGGTCTGCTATCCGGCAAAAATCAGCCACGGACACATGGAATCTCTCATAAAGATGGGCTGCAAGTTCATCTTCTATCCTTGTATTCCTTACGAGAAGCAGGAAGACCCGGGAGCTGGAAACCATTACAACTGCCCTGTCGTCACAAGCTATCCGGAAGTCCTGAAGCACAACCTTGACAGCATCGCAGACTCAACTGACTTGAATTTTATGAATCCGTTCCTTCCGATTTACGATTTGCCGCGTCTCCGCGAAAGATTCTTCGAGGAGATTCACAAGTCGTTCCCAGCTCTCACAAAAGAGCAGGTTTTTGACGCTGTGAACGAAGGCTGGAAAGAGCAGGAGACATTCAAGAAAGAAGTTCAGCAGGCAGGCGAGGAAGCTCTCGAGCAGCTTGTTGTGACAGGCGGAAACGGAATCGTGCTTGCCGGCCGTCCTTATCATCTTGACCCGGAAATCAACCACGGAATTCCAGAAATGATTCATGGGCTTGGACTTGCGGTCTTTACGGAAGACTCAGTGGCTCATCTTGGCGCAATCGAGCGTCCTCTTAGAATCATTGACCAGTGGGTTTACCACAACAGGCTTTACCGCGCGGCGAATTTCGTTACGGGCATGCCGAATCTGGAGCTTGTACAGCTTACTTCGTTCGGCTGCGGTCTTGACGCTGTTACGGCAGATCAGGTTGACGAGATAATGAAAGCGAAAAGCAGAATGTACACGCTGATTAAGATTGACGAAGGCTCGAACTTGGGCGCGGTCAGAATCAGAATCCGCTCGCTTATCGCGGCTGTAAAGGCGCGCCAGCGCAACAGAAAAAAGCCGGTTGTAAAAAGCTCGGCTTACAAGCGCGTTGTCTTCACAGAAGAGATGAAAAACGAGTACACAATCTTGGCTCCTCAGATGTCTCCGATTCATTTCAGGCTGCTTCAAAAGGCGTTCCAGTATTCGGGCTACAATTTCGTTGTTCTTGACGCGGTTGACCCGAAAGCTGTGGACACAGGCCTTAAATATGTGAACAACGACGCATGCTATCCTTCGATTCTCGTTGCAGGACAGATGATTGAGGCGTTGCAGTCAGGAAAATACGACTTGAACAAAGTCGCCCTGCTTATCACGCAGACTGGAGGCGGCTGCCGCGCGACAAACTACATCGGCTTTATCCGCCGCGCGCTTAACGACGCGGGCTGGAAGCACATTCCTGTAATCTCGCTGAACGCGCTTGGTCTTGAGACAAACCCGGGCTTCAAATTCACTCCGGGACTTGTCCACAAGGCGATGATGGCGGCTTTCTTAGGCGACCTTTTGATGAGAGTTCTTTACCGGGTGCGCCCTTATGAGGCAAAGCCGGGCAGCGCGAACGCCCTTTACGAGAAATGGAACGAAAGAGCCGAGGAAATGCTGAAGTCAAATTCAATCTTCAAATACAGAAAACTGATTAAGGGAATTATCCGCGACTTTGACACGCTGCCGATTCTTCCGGTCAAAAAGCCGAGAGTCGGAGTTGTCGGCGAGATTCTCGTGAAATTCCATCCGACAGCGAACAACGACATCGTGAACACAATTGAAAAGGAAGGCGCGGAATGTGTAATGCCTGACCTGATGGACTTCCTTTTCTACACGTTCTCGGACGGAGTTTTCCGCCACAGAGAGCTTGCGTTCCCGAAATCAGAGGAAAGAAACGGAAAGCTTCTCGTCTGGGCGCTTGAGCTTTACAGAAAATACTCAGAGAAGCTTTTGAGAAAGAGCCGAAGATTCGATTCTCCGAATTCAATCTGGAAGATGATGGAAAGCGTCAAAGGCTTGGTTCAGCTTGGAAACATTTCTGGCGAGGGCTGGTTCCTGACTGCGGAAATGGTGGAGCTGATTCACGAGGGAGTTCCTTCAATCGCGTGCGTTCAGCCGTTCGCGTGCCTTCCGAACCACATCACTGGAAAAGGAATGATAAAGGCTCTCCGGAAAAAGTTCCCTGGCTCGAACATCAGCGCAATCGACTACGACCCGGGCGCAAGCGAAGTAAACCAGCTTAACCGCCTTAAACTTCTGCTTTCAAACGCTCCAATCGGAAAAAATCCTGACGAGCTTCCAAACGGAAAAATCTGGACTCCGAAAGGAAATGTTGAGCCGACATTGCAGTACGCAAGCGGCGGAAGCCAGTTCTTTGACGATGACCCGGTAGACGCTAAGAATCTTATTCCGGCAACAACGGCATAAAGACGCTTAAAAACGAAAACGGCGTGCTTCACTATTTTGAAGCACGCCGTTTTTTTGTCTGGAAAAACCACGGGCATATGCAGGTCATTTTCGAACAAACGCACGTCATTCCGAACTCGAGCAGTTTTGCTGCTCGCTTAGATTCAGAATCTATAAAAAAATAAATGCAGACCCTGAAACCAAGCGA
>JAXDVS010000094.1:0-22155 GCA_034088785.1 Treponema sp. | reverse complement strand
ATTCATTATAATCAAAATATGAATTACGGTTTTATAAAAGCGGCGGCTTGCTCCCCTGCCCTGAGCGTTGCGGACACAGATTTTAACGCGGACGAAATAATCAAGAACGCAAAAACGGCGGCAAAAAACGGAGCGAAAATCATTGTTTTTCCAGAGCTTTGCATAACTGGCTACACTTGCTCAGACCTTTTCTTGCAGGACACGCTTCTTCGCGCCTGCGTAAAATCGCTAAAAAAAATTGCAGAGCAGACTTCGGATTTAGACTCATTGATTGCGGTCGGGCTTCCTTTGACTGACGGAAAAGCGCTTTATAATATTGCGGCGGTTCTTTTCAACGGAAAAATTCTCGCAATAATTCCAAAATCTTACATTCCAAACTACGCAGAATTCTACGAGCGGCGGCATTTCGCGCCGTTTTCATCTTCACGGAACGATGAACAAGAAAACAAAATCGCTTTTGAAGATTTCGGAAACACAGGAATTTTCGACGAGGCGAAAATCGGAACAAATATTCTGATTCAGGACAAAAAAAATCCATCGATGAAAATCGGATTTGAAATCTGTGAGGACTTGTGGGTTCCGCTCGCGCCTTCAACGGACGCGGCTCTTCTCGGAGCTACAATAACAGCGAATCTGAGCGCGTCAAACGAGATTGTCGGGAAAGCGTCTTATAGGCGGACTTTGGTGAGCGCACAAAGCGCGAAAAATATTTCCGGCTACATTTACGCGAACGCAGGAAATTGTGAAAGCACGACAGACCTTGTTTTTTCAGGACACTCGATTATCGCGGAAAACGGAACGATTCTCGCGGAAAAAAAGCCGTTTGAAGACAAAATCCTGTACGCGGAAATCGACTTTGAAAGGCTTTCACACGAAAGAATCAAGACAACGACATTCGCAAATTGCGCTCTTGAAAACCAGAAAAGCAGCTCTGCAAGAATCATAAAGATAGATCTCCTGAAAGACGAAACGGAAAATCAAAAAGAAAATCCGGCAGACGATAAAAATGGGGAAAATTTTGGCAAAAACGAAAGCAACACAAACAAAAATTCTTCCATAAAGTTCGAAAGAAAAATTTCGCCTTATCCTTTTGTTCCGCAAGATGAAAATTCAAGACGCGAACGCTGCATGGAAGTTGTGGAGCTTCAGGCGCAGGGACTTGCAAAAAGGCTACGGCACGTTCACGCGAACTCGGCTGTAATCGGGCTTAGCGGCGGACTTGACTCGACACTCGCGCTTCTCGTAACCTGCCGCGCTTTTGACTTGTGCAGAATAAGACGGAAGCAGATTCTTTCAATCACAATGCCGGGATTCGGAACAACTGGCAGAACATACAAAAACGCCTGCCTTCTCGCAGAAAAAACCGGCTCGTCATTAAGCGAAATAAACATTTCAAAAGCAGTTCTCCAGCACTTCAAGGACATTGGACAGGACGAAAATGTCCACGATGTTACGTATGAAAACTGTCAGGCACGCGAGCGCACGCAGATTCTGATGGACATTGCAAACAAGAACGGCGGGCTTGTGATTGGAACAGGCGACTTGAGCGAGCAGGCTTTGGGCTGGGCAACTTACAACGGCGACCATATGTCGATGTACGGCGTGAACGGCTCGATTCCAAAAACTCTCGTGCGCTATCTAGTCCAGTATTTTGCAGACGAGGCGTTGAAAAACGGAGAAAAGCCGCTTTCAGACTGCCTTAACGACATTCTCGCGACTCCAGTAAGCCCGGAGCTTTTGCCGCCAGACGGAAAAGACATCGCGCAAAAAACCGAGGAGCTTGTAGGTCCGTACACTCTCCACGATTTTTTCATCTATTACGTTTTGAGATTCGGCTTCTCCCCGAAAAAGATTTTCTTCCTTGCACGTCAGGCTTTCATAATCCAGCCGGAATCAAACGGGAAGCAGAAAATGTACACTGAAGATGAAATCAAAAAATGGCTGAAATCGTTCTACCGAAGATTCTTTGCCCAGCAGTTCAAGCGAAGCTGCATGCCGGACGGAGCAAAAGTCGGAACTGTAAACCTTTCCCCGCGCGGCGACTGGAGAATGCCAAGCGACGCAAGCGCGGCAATCTGGCTGAAAGAATTTGAGGAACTTTAATGCTGAGCTATATTCATTCGTACCACGCTGGAAATCACGCAGACATTTTAAAGCACCTAACGATAACGCTGATTCTCGAGTCTCTTTGCAAAAAAGAAAAGCCTTTCACGGTTTTTGACACGCACTCGGGAAGCGGAATTTATGACCTTGACGACTCTCGCCTTTTAAGAACAGGAGAAGCCGCAAGCGGAATTGAAAAGCTGATTTCTTTCATCAAAAAAAATAAAGATGATAATTCTGAAAATGGAAATCTGAAAAATCTCCTTGAAACCGGCAAAAAATATCTTGAAACCGCAGAAAAATATTATGATGAGGGAAAATATCCTGGCTCGCCTTTGGTTGAAAACGAAATGCTCAGGACAGGCGACGAGCAGATTCTTTCAGAGCTTCACCCGACAGCGTTCGAGGAGCTTGAATTCTGTTTTTACAGCCGGAAAAAAACGCAAAATCTGAAAATCCAGCCGAAAATCCACAAGCGCGACGGATACGAAATGCTAAAAGCCCTGACTCCGCCAAAAATCAAGCGCGGGCTTGCCGTAATTGACCCGAGCTTTGAAGACGCAAGCGACTATCTAAAATGCTCGAAAACGATTTCGGAAGTCCACAAGAAATGGCCGGCAGGAATAATCGCGCTTTGGTATCCGATTTTAACAAGAAAAACTTTTGAGCTTGAAAATATGAAAGAAGCGATTTCCGCAAATGTTGACTCAACGGCAAACGAGCCGAAAATTCTTGATATTCAGCTTGAAGTGAAATCTCCAGAAGAAACAGAAGAGCTTTCATCGATGTACGGAAGCGGAATGTTCATCGTGAATTTCCCGTACGAACTGGACAAAAAAATGGAAGCCGCACTTTCTGCGCTTTCAGAGATTTTAGGAGAAAACAAAGGAAACTGGAGCGTCAATAAAATCTAGCGGAATGTGTTTTAAAGAATCGTCATGCTGAACTCGCGGTTTTAACCACGTATTTCGTTTCAGCATCCGCATTAACAATATAGATTCCGAAATAAATTCGGAATTACGTGTTTTTAAAGAGCTGTCATGCTGAACTCGTTTCAGCATCTGTTTTATATTTCCGAAATCCTCGTCTCTTGACCACACATTTTTCTGCTCGCCTTAAATTCGGAATGACGTGTTTTTTATCGAAACACCGTGCTTTTAAACCAAAAAAACGGCTTCAAAAACGAAGCCGCTTTCTCATCAAAAACTTCTATTTTTCTATTTCAGAACGATTCTGCAGAATTTTTTCTTTCCGGCTTTCAAGACAAGCTCGCCGTCTTTGTCGAGATTTGCCGCCGTGATTTTCATTGTCGGGTCGGAAATTTTCTCTCCGTTAAGGCTCGCGCCGTTTCCCTGAATAAGTTTTCTTGCCTCGCCGTTTGAAGCGCAAAGTTTCGCCTGAACAAAAAGATTCAGGATTCCAGAGCCGCTTTCAATTTCAGCCTTTGAAACCTCGATTGTCGGCATCTGGGTTTTGTCGCCCTCGCCTGAGAATGCAGCCTTGGCTCCTGCAAGCGCGGCTTCCGCCTTTTCTTTTCCGTGGATAATCGAAGTCACCTCGTAGGCAAGACGCTCTTTCGCCTTGTTGATGTCGCCTTTGCAAATTTCAGAAATCTCGTCCAGCTCAAGGAAAGTGAACAGCTTAAAGAATTTTTCAACATCAGGGTCGGCAACGTTTCTCCAATACTGGAAAAAGTCATAAACGCTTGTGAGACTCTCGTCAAGGAAGATTGCGCCTTTCTCGGTTTTTCCCATCTTTTTTCCGTCAGAACGCGTGATAAGCGGGAATGTAAGTCCGAAAACCTGATTTTTCGCGTTGAGCTCCTCAGTTCCGCCGCATTTTCTTCTGATTAAGTCAACTCCGGCAGTAATGTTGCCCCACTGGTCGTCTCCTCCAATCTGAAGAATGCAGTTGTGCCTTTTGTAAAGCATATAAAAATCGTAAGCCTGAAGAAGCTGGTAGTTGAACTCGATAAAAGAAAGTCCGCGCTCAAGACGCTGCTTGTAAGCCTCGAAAGTAAGCATTTTGTTCACAGAAAAGCACGAGCCGATGTCGCGCAGAAAATCGATGTAGTTCAAGTCGGCAAGCCAGTTCTTGTTGTTGTCGCTCAAAGCTGTTGTTCCGTCAAATCCGATGAATTTGTCAAGCTGGGCTTTAATGCGCTCAACGTTCGAGTCAATCTGCTCGTAAGTAATCATCTTGCGCATTTCTGTCTTTCCAGACGGGTCGCCGATTCTCGCAGTGCCGCCGCCAATCAGCGCGATTCCGTGATGTCCGAAATTCCGCAAATGACGGAGCGCGAAAAACGGAACCATATGGCCGATGTGGAGCGAAGGGCCTGTAGGGTCGCAGCCGACGTAAAAAGTAACCGGACCTTTATCCATCATATCAGAAAGTCCCTGCTCGTCTGTGCACTGCGCAAAAAATCCGCGTGCTTTCAATGTCTCAAGTGCTTTATTCATTTTATTTTCCTTGCATTTTTATTTTTCGTTTTGAAGATTTTAATTTTGGTTTTTGAATCAATCTTTGAAATTATATATTTTCCTGTAAAAAATCTGATAAATCACATCTTTCATGCTCTCTATAATATCTAATTTTAAGACGCTATGCAATTTATAAGAAACAAAACGCCTTTTTCAAAAAATCCGTGTCAATCCGAATAATCCGTGTTCTCCGTGTTTTTTCCTTATTTCTCCGCAGATTTCTTTTTTCCGATTTTTGGCTATAATTCAAGAATGATTTCGGTAATTTTTCTTGTTCTCGCGCTCTTGTCGAACGCATATTTTGTCGCGCTTCATATCGCGTCTCCGGGAACTTTTCTTGGAACGTTCTTCAGTTTTTCATCGGTCTGGTTCTGGCTTTCAGTTCTCTTCGCACTTCTTTTCGTTCTTGAAAGACGGAAGATTCTAAAAAAGATTTTAAGAAAAATCTCAAAAAAAGCAAAAATTGTTCTCGTCTCCTTGATTTGCATTTTCGCGGTTGTTTCCGGACTTAGCCTGTTTTTCATCTTAACGCCTCGAAAGGCAGGCGAAAGCGAAAAAGCGCGCTACGTGATTGTTCTAGGCGGCGGAATCACAAAAAACGGAGAGCTTACGGATTCTGTCAAAAAACGCGTAGAAAAAGCCGCAGAATATATAAAAGAAAACAAAGACGCGCTCGCTGTTGTGTCGGGCGGAAAAGGAAGATTTGTTCCGATGGCGGAAGCGGAAGTCTTAAAGCCCGAGCTTGCCTCGTTCGGAATCGACGAAAGCAAGATTCTAAAAGAAAACAAGGCGAAAGACACAATCCAGAATCTTATTTTCAGCGCGGAGATGATTGCAAAGCACGACGGGATTTCGCTTGAAGAAGTTCTTTCGTCTCCTGTCGCAATCTGCACGAGCGATTTTCATCTTGCGCGGGCGGAGCGTATTGCAAGAAGGCTCGGATTTTCAAACGTTTACGGAGTCGCGGCAAAAACTCCGCCGATTTTTGTTTTGAACACTTATTGCCGCGAAATTTGCAGCTACATAAAACTGAATTTGAGAATTCTGCTGACTGGAAAGCCGAAAAAACTTGAATAAAATGCGGACAAACGCAAAAAACATGGGATTTTATCTAAAATCACGGAAAACAAAAGGAGAAAAAAATGGGCTTACGGAATTTGCATGAGGGAAAGGCAGAAAATCTTGCGTCGCTTGTTGAGGCAAAGCCGCATCAGGTTGTGAGCATGTCGCTTTCAAGAAATGAAAATGTGAATATCTCGATTCTCGCGTTTTCAAGCGGCGAGGACTTGAGCGATGAATCTTACCCTGCCGACACGCTTTATCTCGTTCTTGAAGGCTCGATGGAAGTCGTCATGGAAAATGCTTCGGTTTCTGTCTCGCAGTGGCAGGTCTTGAAGGTTCCGGCGGGAAAAACTCACCGGCTTTCGGCAAAGGAATCGTTCAAGATAATGCAGATTTCTCTTTGAAGCGAAAAATCATCTAAAAATCACGAAACAGGAAAATCATAAAATGGACATAAAAAATTTAAGGCTAAAGAGGCTTGTTATGGAAGAAAAACTGATTAAAAACGTGGAACATTCAACTCCGCTTGTTCTGAAAGACTTGGTTGAATATGAGGACGGAAAAGTCGCCAGCATGACGCTTTCGCAGCGTCCGGGCGTCGGAATTACGGTCATGGCGTTTGACAAGGGCGAGTCAATCTCGACGCACGCTGCACCCGGAGACGCGATGGTTCAGATTCTTGACGGAAAAGCGGAAATCACAGTCGGCGGCGAGCCGCACATTCTCGAGGCAGGAGAAATTATCGTAATGCCGAAAGACGTTCCGCACTCACTAAAGGCGATTGAAAGATTCAAGATGATTCTGACTGTCGTGAAATAAGCGAAAAAAGGTTGCATGGAAAAACGCCACTTGAATTGTCATGCTGAACTCGCGGTTTTAACCGCGCACTTTGTTTCAGCATTTCTTTCAGCAGATTCCGAACTAAATTCGGAATGACATAAATTTTACGCCACAAGTTAAAATTAATTTGGTTAAGCAATGGCGAAATGCCACGTGCTGAAAACAGCTTGGCGACAAAATGGCGAAATGCCACGCGCTGAAATCAATTTGGGAAACGCGTGGCAAATCGCCAAGTGCTGAAATTAACTTGGCGACCAAATGGCAAAACGCCACATACTGAAAACAGATTGGCGAAGCAATGGCAAAACGCCGCGTGCTGAAATTAACTTGGCGGACGCATGGCAAAATGCCACTTGAATTGTCATGCTGAACTCGCGGTTTTTACCGCGCACTTTGTTTCAGCATCTCTTTCGGCAGATTCCGAACTAAATTCGGAATGACATAAATTTTCAGCCGAGCCATTTTTACAAGCTTTCCGCAATAAAAAAAGCGCTCATTTCAGCGAACGCCAATAAGATGAACGCTTTTCATGCATTTTTTTCTTAGGCTGATTCTGGCTTTTCAAACAGTCTCTTTCACAGTTTCAATTTCAACTGTGCGCTTGCTCTTCATAGGCTTTACGGTAAGGCTTTCTCCGTCGAAGCTCACTTTCACGTTTCCGCTCTCGTCGATTTTTCCGCCGAGAATCAAGTTCGCAAGCTTGTCCTCAATCTCGTTCTGAATCATGCGGCGCATCGGTCTAGCTCCCATGCTCGGCTCGTATCCGTGGTCAAGGAGATAATCGCGCGCTTTCTCATCGATTTTCAGATGGATATTTTTCTCCGAGATTCTTTTTTCAAGCTCGGCAATCTGAATGTCGAGAATCTTTGAAATTTCATCTCGTTTCAGCGGATTGAAAACGATTATGTCATCAATGCGGTTCAAAAGCTCTGGAGTCATGATTTTTTTCAGTTCTTCCATCGCGTTCGCCTTGATTTCCTCCGGCGGCAAAAATCCGTCGTCAAGGCTTGCAAATCCAAGCTTCTTGTCCGCAGTTATCGAACGCGCGCCCGCGTTTGAAGTCATTATAATCACGGTGTTTCTGAAATTCACAGTGTGTCCGAGATTGTCCTGAAGCTCGCCCTCCTCGAGAATCTGAAGAAGAAGATTGAAGACCTCGCTGTTCGCTTTTTCAATCTCGTCGAAAAGAACGACCGAGTAAGGCTTCTGGATTATCTTGTTCGTCAAAAGTCCGCCTTCCTCATAGCCAACGTATCCCGGGGCAGAGCCGACAAGCCGGCTTGAAGTGTGCTTTTCCATAAAGTCGGACATATCGATTCTGACAAGAGACTCTTCCGAGCCGAAAAGAAACTTTGCCATCGTCTTTGCAAGCTGCGTTTTTCCGACTCCAGTCGGGCCAAGAAAAATGAACGAGCCTAAAGGCCGGTCAGGAGACGAGACTCCAGCGCGGCTTCTTCTAATTGCGCTGCTCAGATACTTTACAGCCTCGTCCTGCCCGACAACATCCCTGTAGATTTCCTTTTCCATGTCCAAAAGGCGCGCCGACTCGTTTGAGTCAAGCTGAGCGGCAGGAATTCCCGTCATCTCGGAGATGATTTTTGCGACATCTTTCACAGAGACGTGCTTTTTTGACGAGACTGCGTTGTTTTTCCAGTATTCGTTGAATTCGTCGAGACGCTGCTTTAGCTCGTGGACTTTGTCCCGAATCATTGCCGCGTTCTCATAGTCCTGATTCCGCACGAGATTTTCTTTTTCCTCGTTAAGGCTTTCAATCGATTTTTCAAGCTCGGCAAGCTCGCTTGGGCGGTTTTCCGCGGCGATTTTTTTCGCGCTTCCAACCTCGTCAAGAATATCAATCGCCTTGTCCGGCAAGAAACGCTCCGGCACATAACGCTTGCTAAGCTTAACAATCGCTTCCGCAACTCCGTCGTCATATACAACGTTGTGGAATTCCTCATATTTCGGCTTTAAGCCGTTTAGAATCTGGATTGCGTCCTCAACAGTCGGCTCGTCAACTTTCACAAGCTGGAATCGTCTTGCCAAAGCCGAGTCTTTTTCGATTTTTCTGTATTCCTTGAAAGTCGTAGCTCCGACAAGCTGAATCTCGCCCCGGCTAAGCGCAGGCTTTAAAATATTGCTCGCGTCCATGTTTCCGTCAGGGCTTCCGGCTCCGATTATCATATGAAGCTCGTCAATAAAAAGAATTATGTCTTTCGAGTCCTTGACTTCCTTTATCATGCGCTTCATTCGCTCTTCAAAGTCGCCCCTGTATTTTGTGCCTGCAACCATCGCGGTCAAGTCAAGGAGAAGAACACGCTTTTTCAAGAGATTGAACGGCACCTGGCCGCCTGCGATATGCTCAGCCAAGCCTTCCGCAATCGAAGTTTTTCCGACTCCAGGCTCGCCCACGAGAATCGGATTGTTTTTTGTGCGGCGGCTTAAAATCTGGATTACGCGGTAAATTTCTTTTTGCCGGCCGACAACCGGGTCAAGTTTTCCTTCCTTTGCAAGGCTGGTCAAATCACGGCTGAATTCAGAAAGAAATGATTTTTTCGGTTTCTGCGCTCCGTCAGTGTTACGATTCGCGTATTCAAGCTCGCGCTGCGGCTGTGCGTTCTGGATTTCCGCCTGCTTTTCAATCTGCGCCTGAATGCTTTTTGCCGCTCCCCTAACATCGTCAATCAGAATTCCGCTCCGCTCAAAAAAACGGTAGGCAACGCTGCTTTCCTCTCTGATTGCCGCAAGCAAAAGATGCTCAGTTCCAACATATTCGCTTCTTAAAGAACGAGACTCAACAACGGCGACATCAAGAAGCGTGCGAAGCCTGCGCGACGGCGGAAGCTCGCTGAACTCAGAAGAAAGATTTTCGTGCGGGCTTAAACTTTGCTCGAGCACAAGCTGAAACGACAAAACATTTATATTCAAAGCCTTCAAGACTTCGTATCCGACTCCGTCCGCGCTTTTTAGCAAAGCGAGAAGAACATGCTCCGGCAAAAGCTCCGTCGAGCCGCTTTTTCTTCCCTCTTCCTGCGCAAGAGCCGTCAAAAGCCTTTGGGCACGGCTTGAAAGTCCTTTCATTTATTTTCCTCTTTAATTTACCTTTAGATTTTCAAATGCTTCCTGCAAGATAAGCGCGCGCAAATTCGCAGCCTTAAGCTCCGCATTGTCCGCAATATCCTTAGGAAAATTGAAATTTTTGCTTTTCAAAACAAACTGAAGATGTCCGTTTTGAACTCTGTAAAGAAGAGCGCACAAATCCGTGTCAGTAACATTGGAAAAAAAGCCTAGATTTTTGCCCCACTTTATGTCCGAAATTATCTCAATCGCCTCGCGCATTGTCACAAGCGAAGCGAATTTCACTTTTGCGTAAGCCCGGTAGATTCTGTCGCGAAGCTCGGTCTGCCTCGTCCGCAAGACAAAATCACGCTCGCGTCTTTCATTCTCAACGAGATATTTCACGTAGGAAACAACGTTCGCAAGCTGGTCAAGCTCGTTTCCGTTTCCGCAATTTCTCGAAGAAATCTGATAATAAAATCCGAGCGAAGAGCCTGAAACTCCGCCGACGCCGAAACAGTCGCGCACGGAAATATTCTTCTCGGAAGAAAAGCCGATTACATCTTTGAACTTCTGGGAAAACGAAAGAGACGGCAGATGAACGCGGCAGCTTATTTTCATTCCGCTTCCAGTGTCGGCAACCGAAGAATTCAAGAATCCCAAATCGTAGTTCGCAGCAAACTGGATTGTGTTCTGAAGCTCGTCATCGACTTTCCGGCAAAGCTCAAACGCGCCGCTTCCGTCAAGTCCCGGCACAAACGCCGCGATTCTCACGTGGTCAACGTCGTTCACAGTACAGGAGATTTTTCCGTCCGTCCTGATTATGATTCCAGTCCCTTTTCCTTTTGAAGCCGTGTTTTCAAGAACTCCGCGCTCGTCCAGAATCTCAGAGCCGAGACTGTCAAGCTCCGAAGCGACAACTCCTGTGTACTGATCCGGATTCTCGCAGTGCGAAAAAGCGTCAAAAACAAGCGTCCTGATTCTTTCTGCGTCATCATCCTTGAACTTTTTTGGGAAAGGAAAGCTCGCAAGGTTTCTCGCAAGCCTCACTCTCGTGGAAAGCACAACATCATTTTCAGGTCCGGAATATGAATACCAAGCGTCAGAAGCGACATTTGCGTCAGAAGATTTCACATCGTCCGCATAATCACTCATTTGCGCCTCCCGAGACAGGAGATTTTTCAAGAGCTTTAAGATAATCCCTGTAAATCGCCGCTTTTTCGTAGTCTTCATTTTTTATTGACTCTTCAAGTTTTGATTTCAGCACAATTCTGTCGTTCAAAACCGAATGGAAATTTTTAAGCCGTTTCGGCATTGTTCCTGTGTAACGCCCTATAACGCCGATTTTCTTGAAGATTTCTGAAATCTCGTTCTTGAAGATTGAGTAACATTCAGGGCAGCCGACGCGCCGCGTAAGCTTTATTTCTGCAAGGCTTGTTCCGCAGACCGGGCAAAGCTTCTGCTCGTCTGGATTCAAGCTCTTTTTTTTCAGAAGCGACTCAAAAAGAACCGCGAGCGAGCGTCCGATTGTCTTTGAGTCCGGCGAAACTCCGTAGGCCCGCGCGCACTCATAGCACAAATTAAGTTTTCGTTTTGTATTTTCATTCGCCTGTTCAATAAAAAGAATGGCTTCGCGTTCTCCGCACAAATCACAAATCATTTCTGTATCCTATTTTCCAAGAGATTTTATCATAATCTCAGATTTTTTTCAGCGTCTCGATTGGTTTTTCTTTTCCGGCTTTCAACGCAGGAACCGCGCTCACGAATAAAGATAATATCAAAGTGCCGCTTGCGACAATAAAAAGCTGGCCGAGAGGAATTGAAAGAGGCACGTTCTGAAGATAAAACGCCGGGTCAAGAAGATGGACAGCGTTTTCAGCTCCAGTTCCGTCAGAAAAAAGCATATTCCAAAAATGAACAAAAAGATTCACAGCCTTTTCAACTGCGTTCATCAAAGGATTAAAATTCACCGCGCACAAAAGCCCTGCTGGAATTCCTGCAAGAACGCCTGCAAGCCCTGTAAAAAATCCCGTCAGAATAAAAGAAAAAGCGATTCCGTCAGAAGTTCCTCCAAGACTTTTTATGATTGCAATCTCCTTTTTCCGCTCAATCACGAGCATTACAAGCGCGCTCGAAATATTAACCGAAGCCACAAGCACAATCAGCATCATTATAAAGACGAGCATAATCTGGGTTGAAGCGTAATTCTCAAACTGCGAAGTGTTCAGCTGGTTCCATTTGTAGATTTTTCCAGAATCTCTGAATGACGAAAGATTTCTGTAAGTTTTTTCAAGCTCCGCGCCAAAAGCGTTCTCAGTTTCGATTCCAAGAATCGCCTGGCTTGAAGAAGACGACATTATCTCGCTTCCAGTTTCAAGCGAAACAAAAAGCCAGAGCGCGTCAAGCTCCTGATAGCCGCTCGACACAACCGCAGAGACTTTCAGCGGCGTTATTTTCGGCACGGTCTTTCCGCCTGAAATTTCCTGTGTCGTGATAAGCCGGATTGTTTTTCCAACGTCCGCACCCAAGTCAGAAGCGAGCTTTTTGCACAAGACAACAGAATTTTTTGATGACAAGTCTGGAACGCCTGAAACAACGTCGAAATATTTCTTGAACGCGGGATTTTTCTCAAAAGAATCTTTTTTGACAGCCCGGATTGAAGCTCCTGTTCTTCCTTTTAACGACGAGGCAAGTCCGATTCCCTGAATTTCAGGATAGACATTTTTAACGCCGTCAACGCAGGACGCGATTTCTGAAATTTCAGAAAAATATTCCGGATCCGAAATAAGCTCGCCTGAGTCATAAAAATCAATCTGAATGTGCGAAGTCGAAAGCCCGATTATCCGCTCCGTGATTCCCTGAATCATTCCGTTTGAGACAGTCATAACGACAACGAGAGGAACAAGGCTGATTCCAATGCACAGGCACGCGCCGATAAGACTTTTCCGCGCGTTCGATTTTTTGCCTGTGCGCGGAAACAAAAGTCTGGAAGCGAACAAGAACGACGAAGCAAGTTTCATTTTGCCACCTGACTTTCAGATTTTTCTGATTTTGAAAATGCAGTTTCTGTTCCAAATTCCACTTCGTTTTCAGTTTTTGTCGCATTTTCAGAAGCAGTTTCTTTAGTTTCTGATTCATTTTCAGAGATTTTTGTCTCGGCTAGCTTTCCGTTTTGAATCGAATAGCAAACATCGGCATTTTTCGCGATTTTCATATCGTGCGTGACGAGCAAAAGCGTCTTGTGATATTTGTCAACCATCGAGAACAAAAGCTCGCCAATCATTTTTGAATTCGCCGGGTCAAGATTTCCTGTCGGCTCGTCCGCGAGAATCAGCTCCGGGTCGTTTATAAGGCTTCTCGCAACCGCGACGCGCTGCCTCTCTCCGCCTGAAAGCTGCGACGGAAGATGATTCATTCTTTCTGAAAGCCCCACATCGCGCAAAAGCTGCTCAGCCTTTTCCTTTGCCGCGCTTTTTTTTGCTCCGGCCATGTACGCTGGCAAAAAAACATTTTCAAGAGCCGTAAAATCTTTCAGAAGATAATGAAACTGAAAAATCAGCCCCAAAAACGATGAGCGGTAGCTTGCAAGCGATTTTTCATCAAGATTTGAAATAATATAATTTCCGCATTTCACAGTTCCAGAAGTCGCCGAGTCCAAGCCGCCGACAATGTTCAAGAAAGTGCTTTTTCCGCTTCCGCTCTGCCCGACAATCGAAACTTTCGTTCCAGCCTGCACATGAAGATTCAAATTTTTAAGGATTGTGAGAGTCTCGCTTTCGGTCTTATACGTTTTCTCAAGATTCTCAATCGTTATGATTTCGCTACTCATCGCGCATAACCTCCGCAACAGAAAGTTTCAAGACACTTCTGCTCGCGGCAAGGCTTGCAAGAAGCGAAGAAAAAATTCCAAAAACCGTTATCAAAAGCACTTCGCCCAAAAAGATTCTTGGAGGAATATTCGAATAGACGCGGAACATCGTGTTCTCGCGCACAAAATCGGCAGTCTCAGGAGAAAAAATCATCGCAAAAAAGAGATTAAAAAAATAAGTGATTTTTGAAAGAGCCGTGAAAATATTTTTCATGTTCACAGAAAGAAAAAGCCCCAGAACAAGACCGGGAACAGCTCCGTAAACGCCGGTCAAAAATCCCTGCATCACAAAAATCGACTGGATTTTAGAAGGCTTCGCGCCGAATGCGTTCAAAACGCTGATTTCCTCTTTTCTCTCGTAGACCATTCGCCTCATTCCGTTGAAAATATTTATTGCCACGACCACAAAAATCAAAAAGACAAGCAGCATAAGCATATTTTTCTCTACGCGGAGCGCGCCAAAAAACGAGCTGTTGTAGTCGCGCCACGGCTGAACTTCAAGTTCCGGGAAATTCTTCTTGATTTTCGACGCGATTCTCGCGCTGCTGTCAGGATTTTCAATTTTGATTCCGTAAGTCAAAGCCGCGTTTTTTCCAAAATATTTTTCGCCGCTTTCAAGGCTCACAAAAGCGTAAGCCGCATTGATTTCAGCGTAGCCCGTATGAAAAATTCCTGTCACGGTGAAAATTCTGTCGGAAGAGAACAAGTCAACGTCGTTTCCGCCTGAAAGAGCGTAAAGATTTATCTTGCTTCCAAGACGCGCGCCGAGCTTTCTCGCCATTTCCGAGCCGATAACAATTGTGTCAGGCGAGGAAAGGTCAAAATTTCCGCCTAAAATTTCAAGTTCCTTTTTGAATCCAGAATCTGTTCCATAAATTTCAGGAGGAACTGCGCGGATTAAAGCCGCCGTCTCGTTTCCGTTTCGCCCGAGAACAAGCGACTCTGCCTCGTAAAAAGGGAAAAAATTCACAACGGATTTCTCACTTTTTAGAAAGGAATTCAGTCTTGCAAGATTTTCATTCTTCGAATTTTTAACGTTCTCCGATTTTTTTTCTTCATTTAATTTTTTTACGGTTTCAGAAAGATTTCCGTCTTCAAGATTATTCAGATTCGAGATTCTGACGTGATACGAGCTTACTTCCAAAATCACGTCGATAAAGCTCCGTTGAAATCCGTTCATCACGCTGATTACAGTGATTAAAGTCATAACGCCGAAGCAGATTCCAAGAGAAGCGAGCCGAGTTGTAACCGCCGAGCTTCCTTTTCTGTCAACGCGCGAAAATCTTCTTGAAACAAAGTGAACCCAGCCAAAGCCTTTGAAAAAATCTTTCACCTTGAAAAACTTACTCAAACTCGCGTCTCCTTGATTCTTTGCCGTTAGCATATATTATTTCGCGTTTTTTTACACCGTCTTTGTAAAAAGTTTCCACGTAAAGCCCGCTTGAAAAAACGAGCTTCTCTGAATAATCGTCAGGAGCTGAATAAACGCGCTCCATGCGAAGCTCGCCGTTCTCAAAATATTTGTAGTCCGCAGGAATCAAGCTCTCGCCGTCTTCTTCCGCCGCCGAATCGTAATAAGAATATTCATATTTTGTATTCAATGAATCAACAACAGTCCGCCCCAAAAGATTTTTCCGGTAATTCCAAGTTGTAAGCTCATACTCACAGACTCTGTTTTTTTCATCGTAAAGATAAATTTCAAGCTTGTCGTCAAAAAATTTTTTCGTAGATTTTAGAGAATTTTCTCCTTCAACTTGTTTTTCTCCAAGATTTTCATCTTTCAAATTTTTTGATTCAGATTTCAGATTTCCAGTTTTCGAAAGAATTCCGTTTTTCTTGCTTGTTTTTCCGTTTCCCGCTTCGCTCTTTTCGTTTTTCTTGCTTGTTTTTCCGCTTTCAGCTTCGCTCTTCCCGCTTTCCTCTTCCCAATACCTCGTCTTCACTTTTTCAGCAAGCCCTGCCGCGTTGTATTGAGTCTCAATCTCGATATTTTTGTCAAACTGCGTTTCCGTCATCGAAACTGGAACAGAAGATTCTTCTATATAATTGTAATTTTTTACAGCGAGAAGTTTCGTGTTTTTTAGACTCGAGTCAAAACTGAATTTTTCCTCGCGGAAAAGCAGGTATTTTGAATCAAAGCATTTTCTAAAGGTCTCGTTTCCGTAAGTTCTTGTAATATAAAGATTTCCGTCTAAAACATTCGCGCTCATTCCTTCGCCGTCATAAAAAAATCTCCGCAAAGTTCCGTCTTTTCGGGCATAAGAAAAAGATGGCTTTTCGTTTTCAGAACCGTTTTCTTCATCAGGATTTTCGTTTTCGCCCTGATTTTCAGTTCCGAAGATTTCTCGGCCTCGGCTGTCGCCTTGCTCAAGCAGCTCAAGAAAATTTTTTCCGCCGTTCACAGGATTTTTTTCATTCGGATTTTCTGATTTTGAAGGCATTTTTGAAAGCGCAATCGCCTGCTCAATCCAGTCGCCAGAAAAATTTTTCAAATTTTCAGATTTCTCATCAGCGAAAGTTCCAGTCTCAAAAAAAGCGTAAGAATCATTTTCGTCATAAAAACAATCAGTTTCGCCGAGCCGCCCGCGGTTCAAGAATTCGGCAACATTCATCGAAACGAGATTTAGATTTTTGTCAAAAACAGCGATTTTTCGCGAATAAAAGAATTTCACGTTTTTTTTATTCGCTTTCACAAGATTTTTTATCCAGTTTTCCGCGCCGGACATTGCAGGAATTTCTTTTATGGAAAATTTCACCGCGTCAAAAAAAAGATTTTGAAGCGATGTCTGCGACTGCGCCTGCTCCGCAAAGCAAAAAAAAGAGAAAAATAAAAATGCGGCAAAGAAAAACTTTTTTTTCAATTTTTGCTGTTTTTCGGGCTTCATTCAGATTTTATTTAGAATTTTGAATTTCGCCTGTTTCAATTTTCGTTCCGATTTTTTCAATTTTTAGTCAACAAATTCGTCAACATATTTTTTTGCATCGAACGGCTGGATATTTTCGTACTGCTCGCCCGTGCAAACGTAAGCGACAGGAATTCCTAGCGTTTTTCCAATCGTAAAAATCATTCCGCCTTTCGCGGTCGAGTCGTATTTTGTGATTACAACCGCATCCACGCCCACAGCCTCATTGAAAACTTCCGCCTGCCGGACTGCATTCTGGCCAGTCGTTCCGTCAATCACGAGAATTTTTTTGTAGCAGCCTTCATCTGACTTTTCCCGCGCGATTCTGTCGATTTTTTGAAGCTCACGCACGAGATTTTCCTTGTTGTGAAGACGGCCTGCAGTGTCTGCAATCACAAGCCCGCCGCCGTCAGCCCTGCACGCCTCAGTCGCGTCAAAAACAACCGAGCTTGGGTCGCTTCCATGCTGATGAGCCACAACCCGAATTCCAAGCCGCGTTCCGTGCATTTCAAGCTGCTCCTCAGCCGCCGCCCGAAAAGTGTCGCTTGCGGCAAGAATCACTTTTTCGCCAGAATTTTTGTAAAGATTCGCAATTTTCGCCGCCGTCGTCGTTTTTCCAACTCCGTTCACGCCCAAAAACATAAAAAGATTCACCTTGCCTTTTTCAACAGAAAGTGAAATTTCTTTCGCGTACTGCAAAAGCCGCTCTTTCAGGAGATTTTTCACCTCATCTTCCGACGAAATTTTATTTTTTCTGCAATATTCCTCAAGCTCGTCGGTGATTTCAAAAGCCATTTTTGCCCCGATGTCGCCTTCAACAAGAATATCAGTTAGATTTTCAAAAAATTCAGAGCCGATTTTGCTCGACTTAAAAAGATTTTTCAGCTTCTCCGCAAAAGAAATTTTCGCCATTGCAATTCTCCATTTTTATTTTTTATGCACATTTATCGTTTTCGGTTATGATTTCCGCTAATTGGAATTTTGACTTTCGCTTGATTTACAATCTGATTGTAAATCAATTTTCAGACAAATCTCCGTTTTCTTTTTCGATTTTATCTTCATCTCCAAGATTTTCGGGATTTTGATTCTCATCAGATTTTGAATTTGAAGATTCAAGAGATTCATCAGAGCCAGAAAATTCAAGAGGCTCGAGCGTTTCAATCACAGGATTCAGAAGCGAATTTTCAAGATTTTCATTTTGCCCGATTTGCCGCAGAATTTTCGATGATTTTTTGTCGATTTTCGCCTTTACAGGAAGAACTTTGTCAGCCGCGTAAAGATAGCGCACAAGCTCAAAAACCGTCCACGCGCCGAAAGCCGCCGTAACTCCAAGCGAGATATAGCTTTTTTTCTGCCAGTCCTGCACGCTGCTGTAAGAAGTCCGCGAGTCGCCCTGAGAATAAGCGTTGTTTTCCGCCGTAAAATTTCCAAGATTGTAGAAAGTCCAGGGAAGCGAGCAGATTAAGCCTGTGTAAGCCAAGTACATAACGCGCCTGCGATGATCGATATTTTTCTCGCGGTCGTAAGGCTTCGCGTTCGCAACAAGATAAGCTCCGTCAAACGCGGAATTCGCAGGAATCTGGATAAAAGCCACGCCGTCCTCATTCTTTTTATTTTTTGCGTTTTTCGCAGTTTTTGCAAATGAACTGGATTCAGAATCGAAATCATTTGAATCTTCAAGACTTCCGTCAAGAACTTCCGGCGCGGAATCTGAAATCGCCTTGAACATTGCAAGCGAAGGCTTTCCGTTCACAGAAAGAGTTCCGTAAGGATTATTTTCTGAGACTTCAGCCGAATCAAGGCCGTTCGCATAGAAAATTCCGTCCTTGTATTTTTTCAGCCTAATGTTGATTTTATTCTCGACTTTTGGCGCAAGCTCGGCTTTTACCGTGAAAATGCTTCCGTTTGAAAAGCTGTACGAAAGAGACATCGTCTCGTAGTTTTTGCTTTCAATCACAATCCGGTGAATTCCGGCATTCACAAGAACGCTGTTCTCAAAATCGTGTCCGCCTCTCGCCTTTGAAAGAAGCGTCTGCACAACTCCGTCAATCGTGATTACCGAATCGTCCGCGGCTTCTCTTGGAACAATGTCGAATTCAATTCTTACAGGAAGCGTGTTTGAAATTTTCGCCGACATTCCGGCAGCGATTCTGTTTGCAAGCGGAACAAGCTCGCTGAACATTCCGACTTCGGTAACAGTTCCCATGACTTTCGCGCCCGGATAAGTTCGAAGCTCCGCAGTAACAGAGCAATATTCGCCGTATGAAGTGATTTTTCCGCTTAAAAGTCCGTTTATTTTCTGCGCTGAAACTTCCGACTCAAAAGTCCAGCTTGAAAATCCGTCTTCCAAAGCCTTGTCCGACGGCTTAAAAAGCGCGCTCGCGTCAGACTTGTACAAAACAACGCTTTCCTGAACGATTTTTCCGTCTTCATTTTTTTTGAAAAAAGGCAATTCAAAAGGATGCAAAAATCCGCCGAAAAATCCTTTGCCGTTTTTTCCGCCAGCGTTTTCAGAAGCTTCAGCGTTTTCAGAAATTTCTGATTCGCTGGAAAGTCCGCCGTCAGAAAGATTTTCAGATTCTCCAGATTCATCAGAAGAAACATCGCCCGCCGAATTTTCATTTTTTCCAGAAGATTTCGCCGACTCAGATTTTTTTTCAGACTCAGTTATTTCTTTTTCAGCGTTTTCAAGATTCTCTTTTATCTGCTTTTCAATTTCCGCGATTTTCTCGTCCTCGGCCTTTATCAGCTTTCTAAGTTTTTTGCTGTCAGCCGTTGTGAGAACAAGCGCGTCGCGTGCCTGATTTTCTTTGGAAAGCTGCAAAAAAAGCGCGAGACGCTCTGTCTGCAAGTCCTTTAATTTTCTGTCTAAAATCTCAGTTTCGGGAACTTGCCTTATCGCGCCTGACGAAATTCTCTCGAGAATCAGCTGAGGAAGAACTTTCGCCGCTTCAGACGAGCTTTTCGTGCGGTTTTTCATCTGGCTAAAATTGAATTCAACAGCCGCAAGCGTCCATCCGCTTGAACTTGAAGATGAGCTGGAAACAGAAGCCGCTTCGCCAGCGCAAAATGAGACGGCGTAAAAAAAAATCAAAATCAGAAAAGCAAGCCGGATTTTTTTCAATTCTCAATTACACTTCTTCGTCGTCGCTTCCGCTGTCCAAAGGCAAGCCTTTCCACTGAGCCTGCAAGTAAGAATCGATGAACTGGTCAATATCTCCGTCCATTACAGACTGAATATCTCCTGCCGAATACTTTGTGCGGTTGTCCTTGACCATCGTGTAAGGCTGGAAAACATACGAGCGAATCTGGTTTCCCCATGAGATGTCTTTTTTCTCGCCCGCGAATTTCTCGTTTTCCTTTTTCTTTTTCTCTTCGTAATAAGCGTAAAGTTTCGCGCGGAGAAGATTCATACAAGTCTGGCGGTTCATAATCTGCGAGCGTTCAGAGTCGCACTGAACAACAATTCCAGTCGGAATATGAGTAAAGCGAACTGCAGAATCCGTCTTGTTCACGTGCTGGCCGCCCTTTCCGCCCGAGCGGTAAGTGTCAACGCGCAAGTCTTCCGGCCGGATATTGACTTCAATCGTGTCGTCAAGAATCGGAAAAACAAAGACAGAAGAAAATGAAGTGTGGCGTCTCGCGTTTGCGTCAAAAGGACTTATTCTGACCAAACGATGAACTCCAGCCTCGCCTTTCAAATGCCCGTAGACATAATCGCCTTCAATCTGAATCGTCGTTGACTTGATTCCGCCCTCGTCTTCCTGCAAATCAACCGTCTGAAGCTTAAATCCGTGACGCTCAGCCCATCTAATATACATTCTCGAAAGCATATAAGCCCAGTCGCAAGCCTCAGTTCCGCCGGCTCCAGCGTGAATCGTCAAGAACGCGCCGTTTTTGTCAGCCTCGCCAGAAAGAAGATTCAAGATGCTCTGCTCCTCAAATTTTTTCTGGCAAGAAGCAAGCTCCTCTCTGATTTCACTTTCAAGAGAATCGTCTCCACCCTCAAGAGCCAAATCATAAAGCGTCTCAATGTCGTCGATTTTCGCGACAAGCTCGCGCCACGGCTCAACCCGGTTTTTCAGCGATTTTATGTCGTTCATCGTCTTCTGGGCTTTTTCAGTGTCGTCCCAAAATCCCGGAGCCGCCGTCAAAGCCTCAGTCTCGGCAATTTTCTTGTCGATTGCAGGCGCGTCCAGCTTGTCCCAGACATCGTGTATATCTTTTTTTAACGTGTTAATCGGTTCTTTAAGTTCTTCCAGCATTTTATGCTCCGTATTTTTTAATTTGATTATTCGGGCGTTCGCGAAAAAAAACGCAAAAAAATTATTTTCCGCTAAAAACGCTTTTTCAAGCTTTCGCCGTCATCTTTCAAAATCATTAAACAAAAATCCGCTTTTGTTTTTTCGCGCCGGGCTATCCGTATCCCTAACGCGTTTATATTATTTATTCTTTTCGGCAGTTCCCAAAACCGCTCTCTGCCATTTCTTATGTCTTAGCTCTGTGATTGCAAAATTGCTGTTTACAGGAAACTGATAAATTCTCAGCGTGTCGTAGTAATCTGTAACCGAATCGATTTCGCGCTTCAATGCGCCAAGCTGAGCCTCATTCAAAGACATACATTCCCACAAGGCTCTTTGAACTTTCTTAAAACTGTACCGGGAAAGAATTGCGGCAATCTCTTTTGCGCTGTCGATTCCGCCCGGATCCAAGGCAACAGAAACAAACATTATATAAGAATAAAAGAATCGATTTATATTGTCAAATGACGTTTTTTAATTCAAAATAATTGTGTGAAAAAGTTTATTTTTTCTTTCGCCGCAGTTTTCGTTCTTCAGTTTTTTTCGCAAAATCTTAACGCGCAATCCGTTTTTCAGGCGAAGCCTGTAGTAAATTCAATTTCAGCAAAAAAAACGGCAATAAACAAAATTCAGCTAACTTGGTCGCTTCCAGAAAATTTCAGCGCGGCAAGCATCGCCGTTTTCAGAAACAGCGCGCAAATCGTTGAAAATTCCGCAATTCTTTCGATGAAGCCAGTCGCGGAAATTCCTGCAAAATCAACTTCATACACAGACACTCTGAAATTTTTCGGAGAATACTACTACGCCCTGATTGCGCGCGACAAAAGCGGAAATCTCTTTGACATTGTGATTCCGTCCGCAAACTCCACAATCAGCGCGGTAATGCTTGAAAATCCAAAAAAAGACGAGTTCGCGGAAAAAACGCAGGCTGGGCAAACTGGCAAAATCGGACAAAATGAACAACCGGAAGAAAAATATCAGCCGTCATTCCTCAGAAACTTGCCGCTCCCTTATCTAAACTTGATTTCAGACATCGGAAGAAAAACGACGGAATTTGGCGAAAAGACGAAAAATGCCGGAAAAGAGCTTTCAGGGAAATTTTTCGCGCAAAAGCCAAAACTCCGGGAGCCTTATATTTTTGAAGAGGATTTGGTCTGCGCGCCAGGCGGAGACGACTATTATCTTTTTCAGTCGCTAAAAAATTATTTCATAAAAAAAGACTACCGCGCTTCCGCCGCCGACCTGAAAAATTTTCTTAGCGTGAGCCGCGAGCCTTACACAGCGGCGAGAGCCTCGTTTTATCTTGCGGAATCGCAGTATTACTGCAGAAATTACAAGTCCGCACTGCAAATTTTTCTATTTCTTGAAGATGTTTTTCCGTCGCTTTCAAAACTTTGGGCTGACTCGAGCCTCGACCAGTACACGATTCCGCCGCAAACAAGCAATTAACGAAATTCCGCAAAATTCCACGGAAAAAAATTGCCGGCAACGCAAATTTTTTTTGCAAATATTTCAGCTGACAAAAATAAAGGAAATAAAAA
>JAXDVS010000093.1:0-19635 GCA_034088785.1 Treponema sp. | reverse complement strand
GTCTCCAGCGAGGCGTTCCAGAACGGAATGAAGGCGGTCATGGACTTCCTGAAATTTCTTGGCGGAACTGCGGTTCAGACTGCCGTGGACGCAGTAAGCTCCCTTGCGCAAGCCCTGTCCGCGCTCTTTTCCGGCGACTGGCAAGGAGTCGTCAAAGGTATCGGCGGCGTGGGCGATGCGGCAGGAAACGCTTTGGGGGCTCTTCTGACTGGGGAAAGCTACAGCGATACAAAGAAGAAAAAGGACCTTATGCTCGACGCATGGGTGGCTGTAGGCAAAGAAACAGAAACCGGACTGTTCGGTTTTCCAAAGAAAAAGAAATTCGAGGAATACTCTCTGGAGACACAGCAGAAAGTAATCGCTGCGGGCGGTCCTGAAAAATTCCAGAACTACATCAAAATCAATGACGGAATAGTCAGCCCTGACGGAAGAACCATAGGAATAAGCCCGGACGACTGGGTGTTCGCGGCGAAGAACGTCGAGGACATCGCGAGCGCGTTCATTCCGGACGGAACGGCGGCAGGCAGCAACGTTAGCGCGCCGGCAAGCTACGTGATAAACCAGTCGTTCACAGTGAACGGCGGAAACGCGCAGGCGCAGGCTGTGAGGGCCGAGGCGTACAGGGGAACTGCGGCGGCATTGCAGAACAACATCAGGAACGCGGCAAGGATAATGCAGCTTATGCCGGGAACACGGTAAGGAGGAGAAAAAATGGAGCTGTCATACGCTCTAAAGCTAGGCTCGCAGCGGGCGGTAGAGATGGTAAAGTCCGCAATACAGAACCCTATGCTCATATCCTCAAGCCCCAAGTGGGCAATCTCTCTTGAAGTCGAGACAATAACGCAGACAGGAGAGGCGGAGGTGTCGGAGCGCGCGGTGATTGTTCCGGGAAGCGGCGTGAAGTCGTACCTGAACGACAACGTTGCGCCGGGCGCGTGGACGTGGCAGATGAGCGGCTGGATTCCTGGAGACCCGCTGGCGGAGCCCACAAACCTCTTCACCCCTGTCGTGATGATGAATGTGTTCTTCCTGAGGAAAGCGTTCAGGAACGGCTCGCGGATTATCTTCAAGGACGTTGACCAGATGGTCTACAAGAACTGCGTAATCCAGTCGCTGAGCATAGACACGAAGAGCGAGTGCAAGAACAAGAAGCCGTTCACGATGACGCTCAAGGAGATTGTGGAGCTGAAGGCTACAATAAGCGACAAGACAGACCTGGAGTCGCTCTCGGAGGCTAAGGGCGCAATCGAGGACATGGGCGTCACATCGGCAAGCGCGGTTCAGTACGAGTCAACCCTTTACAGGCTGTTCCATAAAGTTGCAGGCTTCTTCAGCTGGTGATTTTAAAATTTTTCCTCATACCGTTCTGTATAGACAAAATCTATCTTGTTCTCGAAATAAAATTCAGCAGCTATTTTCGCATTTTAAATTACGGTAGAATCATCATTTTATCTTGATTTATATTGACATAAAAATCAAGATATGATATATTCTAATCATCAGGAGGTAAAAGAAGTGTGAAACACAAAAAGAAAAAAGCATGGTCAAGAGCAGACAAAATCGCCTTGATGGTTTTCCTGCTAGAGCTTCTACAGTTCATACTTGACCAGCTTTCTAAGCTGGCCGCTTAGTTTTCCGCCGTCCACAGGCAAGCCAATGCCTAAGGACGGCTTAAAATATATTTCATTTATGAAGGAGCGTCAACAATGACAAGAACAGAAAAATTATTAGTAGCAATTCTTGCGCTTCAGATTCTGGAAATCGCTTTGAAAGTAATATCGTTTTAATGGAGTCGTAAAAATGGAAAACAAAAACCAGCATGGCGGCATAAGAAACGGAGCCGGCCGAAAAAAAGGCAGCACAGCGGACAGCTCAGGATATAAAAGCGGGCGCATTGTTGTCTCCTGCCTTGAATCAGAAGAAAAAGCCATAAAGCAGCTTGCAAAAGAACAGAACAAGACAGTAAGCAGACTTGTCTTAGACTCTGTCTTAAAACGCTGAAAATGGAACTTTTCTTGATTTCAGGCAGATTTTCTGCCTGAAACTATTTCTGCCTCTCCTTTTTCCCGGGCGGCTAAAATATGTCAGACCAGCTTGATTATCAAGAACGCCGCAAGTATTACCAAAAACACTGCGTAATAGAGATATGTCCTTTTCATTCCTGCTTCTCCTTTTTGCGGGGCACGCCTTTTTTCCAGCCCTTGCCCCTCCGCTGCTCGAACCGTCTGCAGTCGTCTTCCGTCCAGTCGAAAGGCATAATGCCGTTCACAGGCTCGCCGCGCCGGACTCCGTTGTTCTTTGCCCACCGCGCCACGGAGGCGATGCAGACACCGTACTTCTCGGAAACTTCTTTTGTTGTCATTCCTGCCCCCCTATTTCTTGTTTTTTTTCAGAATATTTATCAGCCTTAAGACAATCGAGACTGAAAGAAGAACTATCAAAACAACTCTTAGAACTGTCGCCATGCTTGACCTCCGTTTGAAGAAATTAGATAACTTTGGCGATTATTTTCAGGACAACCAGAACTATCGCCAAAACCATGAGAGCGATTAAAAGTTTCAAGTTCACTTGACGCACCTAACCTATTCGTTTAGATTAAAGGGGAGCTTATGCTCCCCCGCTGGCTAGCCAGCCAGTTTAAGGACTATATCTAGGATTGTGCTTACGATTTGCAGGATTACAAGCACAATTCCTAGAATCACCGCAGCTCTTGCGAGCCGCTTGTCTTTGTCAGACATCTTCAACCTCCTTGTAAATAATATATAACCTTATATATTATTTGTCAATAAAAATTCCCCATCTTTCCTATTTTTATCTTCCCCCTCCGTGAAAGCCCGAAAGACTATATGGATATGCGGAACATATCTGGCCTGAGCCTCGCCGAATGGCCGAACACGGAAACAAGCGACAATTTCAGCTTCTCCACAATGCACCCGGACGGGCTTTTCAAATTCACTTTCAGATATTTCAACGGACGCTGGAACTGCTGGTGCACGCTTCCGAGCGGAGAGACCCGCGTGGTCGGAGTTGAGCCGAACGTGATAAGCTGGTCGGGCTTCCTTGACTACGGAATCGCTTTCATCACGGAGCTGCCGGAAATCGCAAGAAGCTCTCTTTTTCTGACAAGCCTCTGCATAATAACGTGGGAATGACGCATGGAAAATTTCGGCAAATGCATTGACCTGACATTCCGGGGCAGCTCCAAGCAGCTTGTGATAAAGACACCGAGAAAAGGAATAAAGCCGGACATCGAGATAACAGGAACTCTAACCGGCAAGGACCAGGTGTGCGACCTTGAGATAAGAATCACAAACCTCTACACGGACGACATTCTGTCGGGCTACCATACAGTGGAGATAAGCGCGGGATATGCGGACACGATGAGCAAGACCATAGAGGGAAGCGTCGTGAACGTATATACGGAATCGCCGGGACCTGACAAGGTGACGGTAATCTACTGCACGGTGGCGAACTTTGACGCTTGGCTCAACAAGACGATAGACCTGAAGCTCGCAAAGAATTTCACGCTGAAAAACGCGGTGGCGGAAATCACAAAGGCCCTCGGATTCAACGAGGCGCAGATAGACTCAGGAATAGCGCAGAGCACGTGCGCCGCCCCGCTCGAGGTGAACGGAACTGCAAGGCAGGCTGTGAGCGAGCTTAAAAAATGCTTTCCCGGCGTGAACATAACAGTTGACAAGCAGTTTCTGAAAGTGTTCCCGGAAAGCCAGCAACCGGCGACCGTGATGAACCACACTCTGAAAGCCCTGATTCAGGCTCCGCAGTTCTCCGGCGGACAGGTGAGCCTTATAGCCCCGTGGAATCCCGCGGTAAGGCCGGGCGACTTCGTGACATATCCAACAAACTTCTTCCAGACGACAATGGGACTAAGCCCGTTCTCCACCGCATACGTCGTGAGCGTGCAGTTCAGCTTTTCCACAAACGGAGACCAGAACGAGATGAGCATAACAGGAATTCTCAAAGAGAGCATAGGAAAGACGGAGAAATAGATGGCGGATATTCTGAGCGCGCAGAACCTTTCTGAAAGAGATTTGATAACATCAATACTAAGCAGCTTCTATATCGTTGACTACGGCTATATAAACAAGGTGAACGGAGACAAGACCGTGAACGTTACGCACGCCGCAAAGCCTGTCCTTACGGACGGAACGGAGCTGCCCGAGACCGTGACAAGCAACGTGGAAGTCCTGACCGTATGCGGCGCGGGCTTCTCCGTGCAGTGGGACTATAAGGCCGGCGACAAGGTGCTTCTTCTGGGACTTAAAAGCTATGTGCCGGAAGCAGGCAGCGTGAAGCAGGCGGAAGCTCCGAAGGCTTTTGTGCATTACTCGAGGGCGACAATAAAGGCGATTCCGCTCTGCGTGTTCAGCGACGAGGCAAAGGCGCAGATTCTAGTTGAAAACGGAAAAATGACTATAAGGACGGACAGCACGCTTGAGCTTGACGGAAACGACAACGGAGGCGTTGTAATCGCGCCGGAGCTTAAAAAGCAGCTGGGATTCCTCACGCAGAGGGTGGACACAATAATAAACGCGCTCCAGAGCGCGCCCACAGCGGCAATGGACGGAGGCGCGGCATACAAGGCCGGAATCTCCGCCGTTCTTGCGGCAATAGCGAACAAGGAGAATTTCAGCGGCATAGAGAGCGGCAAGGTGAAGCACGGAACAGGGGACAAGTGACAATGGACATAGAGATGAGAATCCAGGAGAAAACCGCGACCTTTCCCGTGTGGGACTTGAAAGTGGAGAACGGAATAGTCCCGATTCTGACAGACGAGAAAGAGGACATACAGGGCGCAATCCTTGCGTGGCCTCATTGAAAAGAACACCGTGCCTGAGCTGCCAGACGTGGGCGTTGAATGGACGGGCTACCTTACAGGGGAAATCTCGTTCGGAGAGCTTGACGCAGAGATACGGCAGTCATTGAGCAACGCGGAAAAAGACGAATTCAGGCCGGAGTACCAGCTGGAAGATGACAGGCTGACTCTCACGGTGACAAAGGAGCTTTAGGAAAATGGGATTCAAGATAGACGACACGGAATGGCTTCCGCAGACAACGCAGGAGCACGCGACGGCGTGGATGGAGGAGATAAACGCGCTCCTTGAGGCGAACAATGTGACAGACGAGAACGGAAACATCGTGAAGCTGTCGCAGAGCTTCGCGAGCGCGCTTTATCTGCAGGTGCTGGCAGGCGCAAGCCGCCTTGAAAAGAACGACGAGAAGCTGAACGCGGGAATCAACAGCCTGAACGTGGAGGCGTGCGACGACCAGCAGATAGAGAATCTTCTTCCGATTGCGGCGATAACAAGAAACACAGGAAGCTACTCCACCCTGACGCTCACAGCAACAGCGGACGCGGAGAACGTCTGCGTCATTCCTGCCGGAACAAAAGCGCCGTTCAAGAATGTGAATTTTGTGGTGCAGACACAGATAATACTCCAGCCGGGAACAACACAGAACATAAACACAGTATGCGATACTATCGGCGCAATCGTCGTGCTCAAGGGCGAGATAACCGCGTTCGAGACGCAGATTCCGAACCTTGCAGGCGTGGTGAACAACGTATCGAGCATTCCGGGAAACAACGCTGAGACAACGGCAAGCCTGCGCCAGCGGATAATAAAGGGAAACACAATCCCCTACTCGCTCGACGGCGTGAAGATTGCGCTTGAGGAGCTCACAGGAGTGAACCATGCGCGCGTGTTCTTCAACTACAACACAAGCGGAGCTCTGACGCTTGCTGGCGGAATCGAGCTCCAGCCAAGAACCGCATATGTGGTGATAAACGGCGAGAGCGAGAGCATAGCCGAGACATACGCAAGATACATGAACGCGCCCACGCAGAACGCCCCGGGCGCAAGCAGCACAGGAAGCTACACAACGGTAGAAGTCCTTGTGACCGCAGGAGGCGGAGACGCTACTGTTCCAAAAGGCACGTCTTTCCTGTATGACGGAATGACGTTCAAGTCAGACGCGGAAAAGACAGTTAGCGCAGGAAGCACAGCCTCCGTAGGGTTCACCGCGGCCGATGTGGGGCCTGTGACAATTCCGGCAGGAGCGGTAACAGCTTTCGACACGAGCATAGAGAATGCGGCGAGCATAACAAACAGGGCGAGCGTGCCGGGAATCGCAAAGACCGCATACAGCCAGAACTACATATCAGGAAGCGGACAGGCAATCCCGGTGAAGTACGACAAGGCGGAGAACGAGGTTGTGTTTGTGAAGGTGTTCATCGCCAAGACCGGCGAGAGCGGAAGCCAGATAGAGAACCAGATAAAGCGCGACCTTATCGCCGCGAGCGCGTCGTGGATTATCGGGCAGAACATAACAAGCCTTCTTACTTCCGCCCCGTTCGCGGACTGCACTTATACAGAGGTAGCCTACACACAGGTAAGCAGGGACGGCGAAAACTGGGTGAACCTTATTGAGACATCCGTGAACGCGATTCCGCGCGTGAGCGACGACACAATAACCGTGGAGGCTCTGACATGATAAGGCAAAGCCCATACCTTCCTAAGCAGATGAACGGCCCTGTCGTGAACGCGGTTCTTGCGGCAATGGACGAGCGTCTGAAAGACGCGGACATAATCGAGGACTATCTTTATAAAATTTCCATACTCACGGCGCAGGAGACGGAGCTTGAAAGCATAGGCTGCATAATCGGCTATCCGCGCCCGCTTGTGCCGGCCGGATTCTCGCAGGAGAACGTGCTTATCCTTTCAGAGCTGCCGCAGTATCAGGACCTGCAGAACGGTCTTGCGGCTATCGGCTCTGAGGTGGGCGGACGGTTCAGATCCACAAAAAAGACCGCGAGCGACTATATGGACTTGGGTCTGTACAGAAACTTTCTTGACAAGGTGGCGTACATAAAGCGGTACGGAATCACACTGTATGCGGTTGACCAGATAGCGAGGCTGATAGATCCGCAGTACACGATAGGCTGGGACGGAAGCAGGGACATAACAGTGGACTTCGAGCGGAACATCGGGTACAAGAACGTGTGGATTCTCACACAGCTTTTCTACCGGCTCGCCACAAGCCCGCAGGTAATCATAACCGCCGGGACAAACTGAAAGACTATGAAAGAGAGGAATATATGACACCGACACAAGAATTTGAGAACTATCCAGAATTTGCGAACGCTGGGCAGAAATCAAAGCCGAACGACGCAAAATATGCGGCCGGATTCATTCCTAGCGACGTGCTTCCTGCTGAATGGCTGAACTGGTTCCTGAACGGAGCGACAAAGGGAATAACCGCCCTGAACACAGGCGTGAAGAGCGTCGAGCAGGAAATCAACTCGGTTCTTGCGTCAAGGTCTGTGTCCCCGGACATAAACGCGGAGGGGCAGCTTCTCTCCGTCCTGAACAAGATAAAGGCGGAGGCGGTTTTAGCGGCGCACCCGGTCGGATCGCTTTACTGGACTTCAAAGAACGAGAACCCGGCCATTACATTCGGCGGCGGCACGTGGAAGCAGATTACAGATAAATTCGTTCTTGCGGCAGGAAGCACATACAAGGCGGAGGCAACAGGCGGAGCGGCGGCTGTAACGCTCACAAAAGAGAATATGCCGAGCCACTCGCACTCATTCACACCTGCGGGAACCGTGTCGTCAGACTTCACTGGAACAGAAGAGACCGGAAAATTCGGAGGCGTGCGGTCACAGGCTGGGGGGACAACAGAGGCGACTGGGGTATTCTCGTGGGGAGCCCAGCACGAATGGATCGGACGGCGTGAAGGCGCGTACGGATATATGAGAGGCGTCAATTTCAGCATGACACCGAAAGGAAGCGTGGACAGCACTTTTTCAGGAGCTTCAGGAACAACCGGCGCGAGCGGAAGCGGAGTCGCGTTTTCAACAATGCCGCCTTACGTCGTAAAATACTGCTGGGAAAGAACGGCTTAGGCGGCTGCCTTACGGAACAGTTATAAACAGCTATAATCACAGGAGGATAACTGCATGACAGTAAAAGCGGAGCTTGCGGACGGAACAAATGATATTTTTGAGACAGGCAACTATAAGATTTCAACTTTGAAAGATTTTCACCCTATGATTTGCTCCGTTGAGGTTTATTCCGGGGCGAAAAGGATAAAAAAAGTCTCAAGAAGATTCAAATTCTTTTACAGGCACTTTATATTCAAGAGCAGGAAAGTTCAGGACAAGCTGGCGGAAATTCAAAGGCAGCAGGCAGCGGCAAAACAGGAAAATCAGGCGCAGGCGGAATGAAGGTCGCTCAGAAGATAGCGGTTCATAAGGTCTTTCTCCACAACCGGCATTTTGTCATGGTCTCGATTCTGAAAGCGATTTTCCGCAAGCGAGACCGCATACCAGCCGCCGTCCATATATGCGCGAAGCCCGAACTTCTCGGAAAGGCACAGTTCAAAATGCCTGAACGCACGGTTCGGAGCGGCAAGCCGGAAGTCGCAGCCGTGAAATGTGAAATATCCCGTTGAATCCGTGCGGCAGGTGAATTTCAATGACAGCTTGTAATCCAGATTGAAGCCTTTAGAAAGCGGACGGAACAGATTCTTTGAATCATGAGGCTTTATTGAAAATCTTTTATTGAATGAATCAAGCCACGATTCAATGAAGCTGTTTGCGTCTTTTATTGTGCTGATTTTCAGGAAGCGGAAAATAAAAGGAAGCCGGCCTTGAAGCGTCTGCCAGAGCCGCTCAATCCGTCCCTTGCCCTGCGCGGAAAGAGCAAGGATAACATCGATATCCAGCTCACGGCACAGATCGTTGAAATGCGTGCTTTCATTCTTTGAGAGCTCCAGACGCTCCATAAAAGTCCGCCCTTTTTTCCGTTTTGAGGAAACAAATGATGAATGGCGGTCGATGTAATAAGCCTGTGGAATTCCGAACTTTTCCCAAGTCTGGCGCAGAACTTCATTATAGCCGAGCCTGCACTCGTTCAGGCAGAAATAAAGCCCCGTAACCGTATGCGTTGCGTCGTCAATTCCGCCGTGCAAAGAAACAAGAGTGCCGTTCATAAACCAGTCGTGCGTGGAAGCGTCCATCTGAACAAGATCGCCCGCGTGCTTGCGTTCCTTGCGGCTTTTATGCTCCTTCTTTTCCTTTGTGTTCCAGGACCGTGGCGGCTTTATTCCGGCTTTGCGCGTTATTTTCAAAAGAGAACTGTAGGAAACATCGATATTGTAGAATTCTTTTAATGCCACGTGGAAAGTTGAAATCGGGCAGTCCGTCCAGTCATTGCGGTAGATTTTTATGATATGCTCGCAGAATGAATGCAAATATTTCTTGTTTGCCGGTACTTGATTTTTATGGCCGTTCACAAAGGCAAGCCCGCCCTTTTTTCTGAACCTGCGTTTCAGAAGCGTAACTCCATATTCAGACATTCCCAGCTTTCTGGCACATTCCTTTTCCGTGATTTTTCCCTCACAGCACAAGGGAATATAATAAGCCTTCCTTTTCTGCTTATGAAAATATTGCGAGCGTTTCATGTTCAAGGGGTCGGAAAGAATAAGCAAGGAACTTTAGAATTTTATTTTTTTTACCCAATTTAACGAATGGGATTGACACACCCACTTTTTCTTCTGGTCACGCCGATTCCGTCGCCGACTTTGAAGAATTCTGTCTCAAAATCTTCATTGCTTTTCAAAAAATCAATATATTTTCTAATTTTTTTCACAAGCTTTATCGTGCTGTAGTTGTGCGTCAGGCTCAAGTCCTCGACCATTCCGTGAAACGACAGATTGTCGCTTATTATCACGCCGTTTTCAGCCAAAAGCGGAGAATATCTGTTGAAAAAGTTTATGTACTGCGCTTTCGCTGCGTCGATAAAAATCAGGTCGAATTTTCCCTTGATTTCCGCCGTGAGCGCGTCGCCTAAAATCAGAGTGATTCTTTCTTTCAAGCCTTCGCTTTCAACGTTTTTGACAGCCTGAGCATACCGGGCAGAGTCAATTTCAATTGTCGTTACGTGAATGTTTTCACGGATTTTCGCAAAACGGATTGAAGAAGTTCCAATCGCCGTTCCGATTTCAAGGATATTTTTTATCTCGTGATTTTTGATGTACTCCGCGATAAAGCCGCTTCCGGCATCTTGGAGAACCGGCACCTCGTTTTTCATCGCGTATTTTTCCATTTCGGTAACGCCGTCGTCTTTTGAAAGAATATCGATGAATTTTTCAATCTCGCTCGCCACCGAAAAACAGAAATCAGCCCTTTCCGCCATTAAAAGCTCCTTGTTTCCAAGTCCTCCGCGGCAGGCGACAGTCTTGCAGCCGAACGCTTTTCCAGCCTGAATGTCCTGCGCGCTGTCTCCGAACATAATCGCGTTCTTTGCTGTGAATTTCGCTCCAAACTTTGAGTTGATTTTCCGCAAAGTATATTCAAGTCCGTCTGGAGCTGGCTTTTTCGGGATTTTCTCGCCGTTCTCATTCAAAGTGTCAGGGCCGGTTATAAGGTCAAAATATTCAAGAACGTCAAGTTTCTTCAAAATCACTTCGGCGATTTTTTCAGGCTTGTTCGTGAGCAGGCAGACTTTTTTTCCTTTTTCTTTCAGGGCGCGGAGAAGCTCTTTTATTCCGGCGTAAAGACTCGTTTTTTCGACCGCGTGGCTGTAATAATATTTCAGATAAAAATCAAGAATTTTCTGAAAATTTTCTTTTCCGTAAGCGGAATTCTCATCGAATTTGTTTTTTGTTGAGAATTTCAGCGCGCGGAGCAGAAGTTTTTCAGTTCCGTCGCCCACAAATTCAACGACTTTTTCGAGAGGAATCTGCCAGTAGCCGAATTCTTTAAGCGAAACGTTCACCGCTGAGGCAATATCCTCCGCAGAGTTTATAATCACACCGTCGCAGTCAAAAATGTAAAGTTCAATCGCCATAGTCTTTTTACTTTTATAAAAAATAAAAAGCCGTTACTTGCCATTTATCACATTTTCTATGCAAAAATCAGGCTTTCACGGCTCTTATAAGTTTTTCTGAAATTACCCGATTTCAGAGTTGACCGCGTTTACAGTCTCGATCTCTTTTCCGGCTGCAAGAAGCTTTTTTCCTGCGATTTCGACAGCGCCGTTCACAGCGTTGATTGAAACTGAGAAGAACTCGTCGCCTGTGATTTCGGCTTTCTTTGCCGCGTTTTCGTCCGCGCCTTCAAGAACGACTTTTGTTCCAGGCTCAGCCCACGAAGCGTCAAGAACTTCAACGCAGTCTTTGCCGTCTTTGTCCTTGTAGTCGCCCGCGAGCAACATTCCGTAGCTTTCAACTCCGCGCATTTTCCGCGGAGCCAAATTTGCCGCAATCACAACGTGCTTTCCGAGCAGGTCGCTTTCTTTCAGATACATTCTAAGTCCTGACTGGATTGTGCGAGGCGTTCCGCTTCCGTCGTCGAGAGTCTCGATATAAAGTTTCTCGCCTTCAGGATTCGGCTTTACATCGACGATTTTTGCGACGCGAAGCTCGATGTTCTTATTGAAAAAGTCAATCTGCTGCTCAGGCGTTAAAGCCGGCTTCGGCTCTTCTTTTTTCGCCTTTTTGCCCTTGTTTTCCTTTTTCTCAAGCTTCTCTTCCTTTTTTCCTGCGAATTTTGCACGGAAAGCGTCAACAGTCTTATTGTCAAGCGGAGTAAAGTAAACCGAAGTCTCGGCGATTGTGTCCAAGCCCTCGAGTTTTCCCAAGTCGTTCCATGTCAAGGATTCTTCTGCGCAAGGCTCAGCGAATGTTGCAGAATAAATCTTCTTTCCGAGATAGCCCGCGATAATCTGAGTGTAAGTCGGAAGATAAGGCTCGAGAAGAATCATCAAGTCCTTGATTACGTATGCAAGATTGTAGAGAATGTTGTCCGCGACAGTTTTGTCTGTCTTGATTGTCTTCCACGGCTCGGCCGCCTGAAACGCCTTGTTCGCGATGTCTGAAATCTCCATGATTGTGTGGAGAGCGTCCTTTATCTCCGCCCATTCAAGAAGCTCTGTCGCTTTTTTCTCTTTTTCTTCGATTTGCGCCCACAAAGCCTCGTCTTTTTTGCCTTCAGGAATTTTTCCGCCGTAGTTCTTGTTGATGAAAAGCAAAGTGCGGTTCACAAGATTTCCGAGATTTCCAATCAGCTCCTTGTTGTATTTTTCCTGAAAATCTTTCCAAGTGAACTGGTAATCCTGATTTTCCGGGCGGTTGTAGTAAATGTAGAATCTCCACGCGTCGCTTGGAATTCCAGACTCTTTCGCGTCAGAACCGAAAACGCCGACTCCTTTTGACTTTGAGAATTTTCCGTCCTCATAGTTCAGGAATTCTGTTGAAGACATATGATAAAGCTTTGTGTAGTCTTTGCCGGTTCCGATTTCAGAGCAAGGGAAAACAACCGTGTGGAACGGAATATTGTCCTTTCCGATGAACTGGAAAAGCTCGATTTTCGCGTCGTCCTCAGCGAATTTCTCATCGCTTTCTGACGGAAGCCACCATTTTTTCCAGTCGAAAGATTTTTTTCCGGCAGATTTAAGCTCGTCCTCAAGCTGCTTTGTGATTGACATATATCCGATTGGAGCGTTGAACCAGACGTAGAAGACTTTGTTCTCGTAGCCAGATTTTGGAACAGGGATTCCCCATTTCAAGTCGCGTGTGATTGCGCGCTCGTTCAAGCCGTCGCGAATCCATGCGCGTGTCATCTGAATCGCGTTCTGCGCCCATTTTCCCTCGACGCTCGCGTTTTTCATCCATTCTTCAAGTTTTGGAGCGATTGAAGGCAAGTCGATGTAAAGATGCTTTGTCTCTCGCACTTCCGGAGTTGAGCCGCAAGTATGGCATTTCGGATTCAAAAGCTGTGTCGGGTCAAGAAGAGTTCCGCAAGAGTCGCACTGGTCTCCGCGGGCATCCGTCGCGCCGCATTTAGGGCAAGTTCCGTCAACATAGCGGTCGGCAAGGAACATCTGGCATTTCGGGCAGTAAAGCTGCTGGCTCGTGTGTTCTTTTATGAAGCCGTTCTTGTCCAAGTCATTGAACATTGACTGCGTGATTTCAGTACATTCCTCGTTTGAAGTGCGTCCGAATTTGTCAAAAGCGATGTTGAACCACTCGTAGATTTCCTTGTGAATCTTGTAATAGTAATCGCAAAGCTCGCGCGGAGTTTTTTTGTCCTGAAGAGCCTTTGTCTCCGTCGCAGTTCCATACTCGTCAGTTCCGCAGACATACATTGTCTCGTAGCCACGTGAGCGGCAGAAACGCGCGAAAACGTCAGCGGAAAGCATCTGGATAAGGTTTCCAAGATGCGGAATATTGTTTACATAAGGCAAAGCCGAAGTGATAAGCCGTTTAGTCGTTTTGATGTTGTTCATATTTTTCATAGGATAAAATTATAGTGATTTTAATAAAAGTAGGAAATAGGAACAGAAAAACGAAGAAAAGCGAAAAACAAAAATTGATGATGAAAGAGAAATGAAATGAGGATTGAAAAAATTTCACAAACAAAAAATAAAGCTGAATTAAAATGCGAAATTTTTTAAGAACAAAAAAGCGAAACCAAAAAAGATTCTAAAAAATTGTGAAAATTGAAAATCACACGCGGCAAAAAGTTGGTAAAACGCAATGCGAAAGAAATCAAAAATTGAAAAGCTCAACGAGAAAATAAAAATTGCACGCAAAAAATTAAAAATCGCGCACGGCAAAAGCAGACAAAAATCTGCGCCGTCAAAAATCAGCCTTTCTTTGAATTTCTTTTTTTCGGAACGATGATAGAAAAATTGATTGTCTTTTCCATTTCCATTCCGGCGGCAAGTTCCACGTTCCAGCCGAGAGACGCTACAAAAGCCGTCCCGGAAATCTGCGGAGAGTCGCTCAGGCTTGAAGGCCGGCGAAAAACAATCGGCATGCAGACAAAATCGCAGTCTTCGTTCGGCTCAAAGACAAAAGAAATATCGTTCGAAGAATCCGTAAGCTGAATATAGGAAATTTTCTCAGCAAAGCAAGGCGAGTCTTTTGAATCAATCGCGCTTCCCTCATTATTTGAAATCACATCCACCTTGTACGAATTCGCCTTTGCCGAAGAAAAATCTGTCTGGGCGAAATTCGACTCAACAACGAGATGGCCTTTTATGTCGAACGGCCCGTCATTTTTCAGAATGTACTGAATCATAAATCCGTCGGAATTCGCGATTATCTTTTTTTTAAGCTGGACAAGAACATTCATCGAAGAATATTTTCCAGACGCGTTCAATACAATCTCGTGGCGGTAGCTGTCAAAATCCTCTTCGTGGTACAACGCGCGGGAGAAAATTCCGCTTCCGGCAGGCGCGCCGCATTTGTATTGAGAATATTCCTCATCGGAAAAAAGATGGTCGATAAAAAGTCCGCGCTCGTATTCGTCGTCAACAGAGTCGAACTGAGCCATCCGGCTAGGGCTGTCGGCATAGTTTCCAGTGTTGTGGATAATGTCAAGCTCGCAGATTTGCCCGCCTGTCTTTGAGACGCAGGTTGTGTATTTTGCCATAGCGCAGACATATTCGTTGTGTCCGTCCGAGTTGTAGTCGTATTTTGTGACAGATTCCTTGAATTCCTGGCCGCCAGAAGCCTCGCGGCAAAGTTTTTCCGCTTCCGTAAGATTTCTGTAAGCGTACTGCCGCGCCTGATTGTTCGCAAAAACGCCGGAAGGATTGCAGACGTAGCCTTCTCCGCTCTGAGCAATCCAAAGTTTCTCACGGGCGATTTTTTTCCGCGCCTTGTCTCCCTTGCACTGGTTTATCAGCATAGAGATGAAAAGCATTCTGTTGTAAAGCGCGTGGTTCCGCTTGTAAGTAAGGAGAAAATCGTAGACCGTTGTCTGAAAATTCGAAGTGTTTTCCTGCGCCTTGTAAGGACTTTTCGCCCAGATTGCAACATCGGACTGAATTCCGGCAGGAATATATGAAGGAACTTTAAAGCATGGGCTGTGAATAAAAGTCCACGGCAAAGCGAACTCGACAGTCTCGCAGAAATTTTCAGAAGCGGCCTCAAAAAGCCCTGAAAGCCAATTTGAGTCGTGAAGCTTCAAAAACTGGTTCTCGTCAATCTTGATTGCAATTACCCGCTCGTCGGCAACAGAATTATACTCATCGTTTTTTGTAAGATAACTCACCGTGTCAAAAAGATTTCTGAGATATTCCTTAGGCTCTACAAGCGTGTTCGGAATAAATTCTCGGCTTACAGGCAAAATCGCCACAGACTTTCCCTGCTCGCTTGCAATCAGCGGAAGATAAACTTTTTTTTCTTTCGGAATCAGCGAGCTGTCAAGAAGAATATATTCCATTCCCGCGCCGGAAAAGCACGGAACGAGATTGTTGTCCCAGATTGAGTTGAAAATCGTCATTCCGCGCGGACGCTTTCCAGTCGCGTGCCTTATCTCAGACGACATCAAGTCAATCTGCCCGGTTCTGTCGCGCGGAAAAACAAGCGGAAAAACAGGATTGTAATATCCTCCGCCAATCATTTCCGTCTGCTTCCGGTTTTGAATCTTTGAGAAAAGCTGAGTGTATTCTGGATGCTCGCGCGCAATCCAAGAAAGAAGCGGACCTGAAAAAGAGACTGCCATGCGGTTTTTCGGGCTTTCAAACAAAAACGAGACGAGTTTCTTGTAAATTTTCTCGTAGTTTGCCTCGAAATCAGCCGTGTGAGAAAGAATCGACGATGTAAGCGTAACGTAAAGGCAGATGTTTAACTTCTTCATTTATTCTTTGCTTTCATTTTTCAGGCGCGGTTCAAGCGCGAATTCTTTTCTATGCAAAAGTTTATAGCAGTAAATCCAAAATTTAAAGCATTTGATGTCTTCATCAGATTTTTTTTCAGGAGAAAAAATTTCTTTATCGGAAGAAAAATCTTCAACGCTGCTGTCGCTTTCATCTGCCAAATTGTTTTTCAGATTTTCTTCTGGAAGATTCGATTTTTCTTCATCGGAGTTAGAATCCAAAGGAAATTCCACGCAGATTTTCTCGTCGCTCACTTTCGAGCGGTAGATTGAATCAAAAACAGCATCGTCCGCCTTTTCCTTTTGAGAAAAAAGGCTGTAGCCTGAATCTGAAAAATCGTCGTCCTCAAGATTGAAATTCGACGCGAGCGACTCGTTGTAGTCACGTTTTTTGAGTTTCAGAGCGGGAATAAAAAACGCGTAAAGATAGTAGATAAACGCCGAAGACGCGGCAAGCACAAGAAAAAGAAAAACGCACGAGAGAATCATTTTGCTCCGCCTCCAAAAATCATGCTAAGCCAAGTGTTGTTGCAGCCGGAAATCGCAATTATCGCAGCCGCAAGGCAAATCAGAAGAACAGCGTAAGTTTTCAGCCCTGAGTCAGTCGTGTAAAAGCTGATTCTTTCCTTTACGGAATGGAAAATTATCACAAGAAGATAGAAAGAAACTATGCATGTGCAGGTGATTATAACGGCAAGCCCGATTGAAAGTCCCTCGTTTATTCCCAAGAAAACGCTCAAAAGCGGAATTGTGAATTCTGTCGGAGTGTTGTCCAAGCCGATTCCGATGAAAATTTCAGACAAAGTCGTAAAAATCAGAAAAAGCACAACCGCAAGAATCGGGTAAATTTCGGCAAGATGCACAGGAACTAAAAGCCACATCGAAATAAGATAAGTCAGAGCGGTTGTCGAAGCTCCAGTCATCAAAGCCTTGAAGCACGAAATCAAGGAGTCGGAAAAATTGTCCTTTATCGAAATCGTACGGTTAATTCCGATTCCGTAGAAAAGAACCGCGGACGAAGTCGCAATATAATAGAGAATTGTTCCCAAAATCATTCTGCCGCCTCCTTTTCTCTTTTCTCGTCTTTCAAAAGCGACGGATTTTCCTCGATAAATTTCATTTTTCTAGTGAAAAAGATAAAAAAGCTCAGGAGAACCGAAATCAGAACGAGGCTTCCTGGAATTGTGGCGGCAAAAACGCTCGCGCTCACATTTTCAGGATTAAACGGAAGATGAAAAACCGCGATTTTTTTCCATGCGGGAAGCGTGACAGTTCCAAATCCGACAACATCGCGAAGCAAAAAGTACAAAAGGCAAAAAGCCGACATCAAAAGAGATTTCTTCATTGTCGCAAAAACATGGGCTTTCACGCCTTTCTGGTATTCCGTAAAGAAAAATTCAATCACCGCGGAAGTCAAAGCCGGAAGATACAGGCAAAATCCCAAAGTCAAAGCCGCCGCCGGGCAGAAAATTGTCAGAAGCTGCTTGTAGAAAACTGTTATCGCAATCAAGGCGAAAGCGATTATCGAATTTCTCAAGACCTGAAGATTCAAATGCTCAACCGCATGAAAAACAAAAGAGACCGCAAGCATCTGAATATTAAAAAGGAAAAGCACGAAAATTCCGTATGCAAGCCGGCCCGGAACAGGCACAAGAATCGCAAGGCTTGAGGCAATGTAATAATAAGTGAGTTTGTTTTTCATTTCTGCCGCTCTCCTACTTTGAAACCGTTTTTTTCACGATTCTCGGAATCATATTTTCCCAGTGGCTCATGTTCGCGTTTGAAAGCCTTATGTCCGCCAAAGATTCAGCCTTTCCAAAGTCCTCGCAGAAGCCCGCAAAAAAGACATTTTCTCCGCCGTGGGCAAACGACTCAGAAGCCGAATTTTGCAATTTTGCCGTTTGCGTCTGGAGCTTTTTTCCGCTGTAGATGAAAGCCGCAGGAGCCGGTCCTGTTATTGTCTGAATCCGCACAACCGCGCCGTAATAAAACTCGTCAGACTTCGCGCCTTTTTTTATGAGCGAATAAACCGCCGCGCTCGTTGAAAGCGGAGAATTCAAGTCGATGAATTTGTTCACCGTGTAAGAGTCTTTCTCGTAATTGTTCAAAACAAGCTGCAGTTCAGAGGCAAGCCCGTTTTTCCAAGAATTTCTTGAAAGAAGCGTCATCGTGATTAAAACCGCAAAGACAAAAAATATTATTCCGAAGAAAATTCCGTAAAGAGCGGCGTGTCTTTTTATATCCGATTTAAGCATCCAAGCCCTCCTTTACGCTCTGCACGCGTTTTTTAAGCACATTCTCGGCAAATTTTGAGGAATATCGGTTTTCTACATTCTGAATCAGAAGCGTGACAATATTCAAAATCAGAACAGTGAAAATCATTCCCGAAGAGGAAGTTCCAGAGCCGACAATCAAAAATGCGATTATTCCGCCGAAAATTCCGTAAAAATATCTTCCGCGGTTTGTGATTGGCGTTGTTCCGTGCCATTGAAGAAGAAAAAATGTGCAGAAAAGAGTTCCGCTCGTGAAAAGCGCGAGAATCACGTCTCCCTGAAAAAGCGGGCCGCTGTAAAAAAACGGCGAGACAAATTTTACGAGAACGCCGTAAGTGAATACAAAGCAGGCAGGAATTATCGGGTTCACGATGTCAAAACCAATCAGCACAATCGAAGAAAGAACCGTCAAAAGGCTGAATCTGAAAGCCGGAATCAAAGAATGGGAATCCCACAAAAGCGAGATGTAGCCGTCTGGAATCGAGACCTTGAAAAAGCTGAAAACGCGCTGGTTCAAGAACGACGTTATTCTAAGGTCAAAAGAATTCACAGGAAAAGTTCCGTTCTGAATCAACGCAAGCGCAGGATTTCGAGACTGCAAGTCCGTCAAAGTGACAGACACAGCCGGGAAAAATTTCATTCCGACGAGATAGCAGACCGCAACCGTAATCGCGACAGGATTTATCCAAGAATTTGCAAATCCGCCGAGAATGTAGCGGTTTATCAAAAGCGTGAAAAAAGCGATAAAAAACACAGGAAGAATCGGAAAAGACGACGGCAGAAAAAGCCCAATCAAAATTCCGCGGATAAGGCTCACAGTCCAAGTGAATTTGTCTTTTTCCTGAAATTTCATATCGATGACTTCAACAAGAAGATTCGCGAGAACAGAGCTTAAAATAACAAAAAGCGAGCTGAAACTCCTTGTAAGCGCGAGAAGAAGAATCTGAGGAAAAAGCAGAAAAAGAAAAAAATATGCTTCAGTTCTGACCGACGGCCTTAAATACTTGAACGGTCCTAAAGCTACAGTTTTTACAGTCTTATTGATTTTTGTGTTCATCGTCATTGATTTTTTCCTTTAACAACGAAATTGTCTGCTGCAGCGGAAGTCGCGACGGACAGACCGAATTGCAAAGTCCACATTCCATGCACAGAACCGCGGAATCAGCGATTGTCTTTGAGTCCAAAAGCCCGCCGATTTTTCCGTCAAGATGAGCAATTCTATAGAGATTTCCGGGCCAAAGCTCCGCCGGGCAGATTTTCCGGCAGTTTCCGCACCTTACGCAGGTTTCAGCGCAAGGATTTTTCACCTGCTTTGCCGGAACGAATTCTATCGACTTCACCGATTTTACGACAGGAATGTCAAGATTTTTCACGGAAACGCCTTTCACAGTTCCGTTTATCACGATTCTTGAAAGTTTTCTCTTGAATCCGCCGCACATTTCAGCAACATCTATCAGGCTTGTTCCGAGCTTTACGTTCATAACAGCCGCGGAATTCAGGCAGTCGCCTGTAACATGGACAAGAGCGTTTATCTCAGGCTTTCCAAGAACAATCGCGTTGTAAGCGTGAAAAGCCGTAACGCTGTCAACAAAAAAGTCGTTTTTTCCAAGAGATTTCAATGATTCGTCTGAAAGATTTTTTTTCACGGCAGAAACAAGGCAATGCTCG
>JAXDVS010000092.1:0-9929 GCA_034088785.1 Treponema sp. | reverse complement strand
GCATCACAAGAATCAGATTCTGCTTTTGTCTTATAATTTCCTGGTCACCCATAAAATTCCCTTAATCAAATTTTTTATCTTCTTTCTAATTATCGGCGGTCAAATTTTTTACATTAGAAGTTTTTGGACAAAGAGACGAAGCGAAAAAAGCAAAGAGATTCAAGAAGAATAGATTTTGGAAGAAGATGATAAAGCGGCAGCGAAACCCATTTTTTTCAGAAAGATGACAAAGAAAAAGACAAAAGATTAAGAGAACTTCGATTTTGATTTCAAATTGATTTCAAAAAATGACTTTTAGACGAAAAACTGAAAAAATGCGATTTGAGATTTTTCAAAAAAACGATTTCAAAACGATATGAAAAATCATTTTGAACTTTTTGATAAAAAAAACGAAAAAATTTCAAAAAATTTTAAATTCAGCTGTTGACACTTTTTAGCGATTTCTGATAATATATCTCTCGTCAGTTACACGGTGCCTGTAGTTCAGGGGTAGAGCGCCAGATTGTGGATCTGGTTGTCGTGGGTTCAAATCCCACCAGGCACCCGCTTCTTTTGAAGTTTGTAACCTAGACTTGCGTTCGTAGCTCAACTGGATAGAGTAACGGACTTCGAATCCGTAGGTTGCACGTTCGACCCGTGTCGGACGCAATGTAAATGATAAAATCGGGCGACTAGCTCAGTTGGTAGAGCAACAGACTCTTAATCTGTGGGTCCGGGGTTCGAGCCCCCGGTCGCTCATATTCAAGTTTATCTTGAAATGATCGGAATTGCGACTTATGTCCTGTGCCGACAGAACACTTGCGAGAGTGGTGAAATTGGCATACACGCTAGACTTAGGATCTAGTGCTTCGGCGTAAGGGTTCAAGTCCCTTCTCTCGCATAACTCCTTAAAAAGGTTATGTTAATTTTGCGGAAATAGCGCAGAGGTAGCGCGTCACCTTGCCAAGGTGGATGTCGCGGGTTCGAGTCCCGTTTTCCGCTCTAACTTGGAAAACAAGTAAAATTGCAATTAAACAGATGCAAATTAATTTTGCGGAAATAGCGCAGAGGTAGCGCGTCACCTTGCCAAGGTGGATGTCGCGGGTTCGAATCCCGTTTTCCGCTCTAACTGAAGCGATTTAGATTTCATCTGAATCGCTTTTTTTATTTCTATTTTTAAGGGGAACCTAGAGTGAAAGTTACCAAAGAAATCGAAAAACTCGAACACTCAGCTGCAAAACTCACAGTTACAGTTGCAAAAAAAGATGTTGCAGAAAGCTACAAAGAAACACTTGGAAAATACACAAAACAAGTTCAGCTTCCTGGATTCCGCAAAGGACACGTTCCTGCAAGCGTTCTTGAAAGAAAATACGGCGATCAGATTAAAATGGAAGCTGCAAGCGACCTTATCGACAAATCATTGAATGAAATCTTCTCTGACGAAAAAGAAGCAGAAAACCGCCCTCTTCCATATGCTCAGCCAAAAATGGACGAAATGCCAGCTTTCGACACATCAAAAGACTTCACTTACACAGTTACTTACGATGTTTTCCCAAAAGTAGAAATCAAAGATTTCAACGGCGTTGCAGTCAAAGAGCCGCAGGTTACAATCGGAGACGCGGAGCTTCAGGAAGAGCTTAAAGGCATTCAGGAAAGAAATGCAATCGTCAAAGACAAGGACGATGACGGAAAAGTTGAGAAAGACAACATCGTAACAATCAATATTGTTGAAAAAGACGACGAAGGAAAAGAAATCGAAGCGACAAAACGCGACGGATTCACTTTCACAGTCGGAACTCTCGAAGATGTCTACAAAATCGACGACGACATTCTCGGAATGAAAAAAGACGAGACAAAAGAGATTTCAAAGACAGAAGAAGGAAAAACAAAGAAATACTCTGTAAAAGTCACACAGATTAAAATCCGCAATCTTCCTGTTTTGGACGATGACTTGGCTCAGGATGTCAGTGAGAAATTCAAGACTCTTGATGACCTCAAGAAAGACATCACAAAGAAACTTGAAGTTGCAAAAGACCGCAAAATCAACGAGGTTAAAATCAATGACCTTCTTTCACAGCTCATTGAGAAAAACCAATTTGAGCTTCCTGCGAGCATGCTTTCAGCAGAGCTTGACGGACGCTGGAGAATGATGGCGCAGCAGTTCCAGACAACTCCAGAGGAGCTTGACAGAATGGTTGCAGCTTCAGGCCAGAAAAAAGAGGATATGCTCAAGGAATGGACTGGAGACGCAGAGAAAATGCTCAAGAGCCGCATCATCGTTGACTCTTTGATGAAGGCAAAGAACATTTCTGTAACTCCAGAGGAGATTGAGGCTGAATATCAGAAAATCGCTGATGACAACGGTCTCTCGCTCGATGAAGTCAAGAATCATTATTCTGACCCTCGCGCAAAAGAATATCTTATCGACGAGGCAAAAGAGCAGAAACTTTACAAAGACATTTTTGCCGAAGTAAAAGTTTCAAAAGGCGACAAGATTTCTTTCGCTGACCTTATGAAACGCCAGTAAAAACAAGCTGAACTTCATATCAGGAATGTTTTTTGGATATTTTGTTCAAAGAACATTCCTTTTTTTGTCTATATGCGGATTTTTTATTATATTTAATATATAATTACTCTATGGAGAATTTTATGAATGATATTCAAAGCACGAACGTTCAGATGAATAACAACATTCCGTTTGTAATCGAAAGAAGCGGAAACGGCGAGCGTTCTTACGATATTTTTTCAAGGCTTTTAAAAGACAGAATTGTTTTTATCGACGGCGAAATCAACGATTTGAATGCCGACCTTGTTGTGGCGCAAATTCTTTTTCTTGAATCTGAAAATCCGGACAAAGACATCAGCATCTACATCAACTCGCCGGGCGGAAGCGTAACAGCAGGTCTTGCGATTTACGACACAATGCAGTACGTAAAATGCGACATCCAGACAATCTGCATGGGACAGGCGGCTTCAATGGCTGCGATTCTTCTTGCAGGCGGCGCAAAAGGAAAGAGATTCGCTCTTCCGTCAAGCCGCGTTATGATTCACCAGCCGCGCGGCGGCGTTCAGGGGCAGGAAAGCGACATCTCGATTCAGGCGAAAGAGATTATCCGCCTCAAAAAGCTTTCTATCAAGTATCTTGCGGAAAAATGCGGAAAAGCAGAAGAAGAAATCGCAAAAGACATGGAAAGAGACTTCTTCATGAGCGCGGAAGATGCGAAAGAATACGGAATCATCGACAAAGTAATGCCTCACAGAGGCCAGGAGAAATAAATGAGTATCTTTGGTAAAAGTGATGTTCAATACTGCGCGTTTTGCGGAAAACCGGGCGACGCGACACGGCATTTGATTGCGAACCAGACGAACAGTATTTTTATTTGCGACAAATGCGTTGAAGTCTGCGAGGAACTTGTTGAAAAAAACGGACGCTCAACTGACCCGATTGACATGAGCGAAGTTCCGACTCCAAAAGAATTCAAGGAATATCTTGATGAATATGTAATCGGACAGGACTACGCGAAAAAAGCTCTTTCAGTCGCGGTCTACAACCACTACAAAAGAATGGCGAAGCTCGACACAGGCAGCAAAGACGATGTAAAAATCGAAAAATCAAATGTTCTTCTGATTGGACCTACAGGAAGCGGAAAAACTCTTCTTGCAAAGACTCTCGCTGAAAAGCTCAAAGTTCCTTTTGCCATTGCTGACGCAACAACACTTACTGAAGCGGGCTACGTCGGCGAAGATGTTGAAAATGTCCTTTTGAAGCTCATAAACGCTGCAGACGGAGACATTCCAGCTGCGGAAAGAGGAATCATATTTATCGATGAAATCGACAAAATCGGACGGAAAAGCGAGAACACTTCAATCACAAGAGATGTAAGCGGCGAAGGCGTTCAGCAGGCTCTCTTGAAGATTATCGAGGGAACTCAGGCTTCTGTTCCTCCCCAGGGCGGAAGAAAGCACCCGAATCAGGAGATGCTCCAGATTGACACCTCGAATATTCTTTTCATTCTTGGCGGCGCGTTCGTCGGTCTTGACAAGATTATCGAGCAGCGCGTGGCAGCCCACTCGCTTGGATTCGGCTCGAATGTCGGAGAAATGGACGAGACGCAGAGAATGGAGCTTTTGAACCAATGCACGCCAGACGACCTTGTAAAATTCGGAATCATTCCGGAGCTTATAGGTCGTATGCCGATTACAGTCGCGCTCAAAGAGCTTACAAAGGAAGACTTGACGAGAATCCTGACCGAGCCTAAAAATGCGATTACAAAGCAGTTCAAGGAAAGTTTTGCGATGGACGACCTTGACCTTGACTTTACGCCAGACGCTCTCAACGAAATCGCCGACATTTCAATCAGGCAGAAAACAGGCGCGCGCGGACTCCGCTCTATCGTCGAGAAGCTTCTTATGGATTTGATGTACGAAGCTCCGAGCATAAAAGGCAAAAAAAGGCTCATTGTGACAAAAGATATTGTTACAGGAAAGACAAAGCCGAACCTTAGCACGCTTCTTATCGGACAGCAGACAGCGTAAGACATCAAATCTGATTAAAAATCCGATAAAAACAAAAAAAGAGGAAGGTAAAACTTTTTGAAAGCTCTATCTTCCTCTTTTTATTTTAAACTGGCTAAACCAGACTTACTCAAGCGTCAAGAAAGCCTTGTAAGCATTGAAAGCCTGCTCAATGTCCTCGCGGGCTGTAATTTCCCACGGAGCGTGCATGCTCAAAACTGGAACTCCAGCGTCAAGAACATTCATTCCGTATTTTGCGGCAAGATAAGCGATTGTTCCGCCGCCGCCCTGATCAACTTTTCCAAGCTCCGCCATCTGATATTTCACATCTGCGTTGTCAAGAAGATCTCTAAGACGCGCGATAAATTCAGGGTTCGCGTCGCTTGCCCCGCTCTTTCCTCTGCTTCCTGTGTATTTGTTGAAAACAATTCCTCCGGCAAGGAAACTTGCATTGTCGCGGTCGAAAAGGTCCGGATTCATCGGGTCATAGGCCGCGTTCACATCGCTTGAAAGCATATTGCAGTTAGCAAGGCATCGTCTCAAAGAAAGCTCTGAGTAGCCTTCAGGAAGACGGGCGATAACCTCGGCAAGCGCGTTCTCAAAGAAGTGGCTTCCCATTCCCGTTGCTCCAACGCTTCCGATTTCCTCTTTGTCAACGCAAAGACAGCAGTTTGTTCTTTTTGTGTCTTTAGACGACTCAATCAAAGCCCGGGCAGATGTGTAAGCACAGCTTCTGTCGTCCTGACCGTAGCCAAGAATAAGAGAGCGGTCAAATCCCAAGTCGCGCGCTTTTCCGGCAGGAACAACTTCAAGCTCAGCCGAGCCGAAATCCTCCTCTTCAATTCCGTAAGAATCTTTCAAAATCTTCAAAATCGCTTTTTTTGCGGCAGGCTTGTCTTTCGAATCTTCATCATTTTTTGAAGGGACAGAGCTTCCCAAAATCAAGTCTAAACTTTCACCCGGGATAAAATCGCTGGCAACCTCTTTCATCTGCTTCTGCGCAAGATGAGGAAGAATGTCAGAAATGCAGAAAACAGGGTCTCCGTCATTCTCGCCCACGCTGATTTTTACCGTTGAGCCGTCTTTTTTGCACACAACACCGTGAATCGCAAGCGGCAAAGTCACCCACTGATATTTTTTGATTCCGCCGTAATAATGCGTGTTCAGATAAACAACAAAATCTTTTTCATAGAGAGGATTCTGCTTTACATCGAGACGAGGCGAATCGATATGTGCGCCAAGAATATTCATTCCGTTCTCGATTTTCTCAGAGCCGACGACGAAAAGCGCAACAGCCTTGTTCATTTTCTGCACATAAACCTTGTCGCCTGCTTTCAGCGATTCAGTCTTGTACACGTCTTTAAATCCAGCCTGCTCAGCCCAAAGAATCAGCTGGGAAACACATTCACGCTCTGTTTTTCCATTGTTTAGAAAGGATTTGTAATCTTCGATAAGATTAGAGGTCATAAAATTCTCCATTTTTTTGATTTTCAAATTGTGGAGATGGCGGGAATTGAACCCGCGTCCGAACGTGGAAGCCAAATGCGCCTACATGTTTAGTTATGCGAGGTGGTTGTCGGGAGAAGGTAGCAGCATAACAAGCGTCTCCTCCGTAGCCTGACTAAAAGTCCCAAGTGAACGCCAGACAAAACACTCAGCAAGTCCCTGTTTATGACGGAAGTTACAAAGTTAGGAACAGCACCCCGTAAGTTCCGGCTCAAGCGCGCTTAGGCAGCGAGAGCTTCTGCGAAAGAAGTCTCTTCAACTTCAACTTCTTCTTCTTTTCTTTCGAAAATTGCAGTTATTTTTTTCTCAGTTTAGGGAACCTTGACTCCCACATGCAGCAAGTGCCTTGATCACAATCGTCGAAACCAGTACACCCCCATAAATCGAATATACTATAAATATACTGATGATTTTAAGCTCCGTCAATAAAATCATTTACTTTCGGACAAATTACGCTTTGATATTCATACGCGGAGTCGCAAAAACCTGAGTTATTGCAGCGGCAAGAGCATCCGCGGCGTGGTCTGGCTTCGGCTCAACTTCAAGATTCAAGAGAATCTTCACATACTGCTCCACGGTTTTCTTGTCCGCAGTTTTAGTTCCTGTAACCGCATATTTTATCTGATTCGGGCGGTACATATTAAGCGGAATCACATTTTGGGCAAGGCACATTGTAACAACGCCTTTTGCTTCCGCAACTCCAAGCGCGCTGGTCACGTTCCGCGCAAAGTAAAGCTCTTCCATTCCAGCCTGCTCTGGCTTAAATTCCATCAAAACAGCCTGAAAACGGTTGTAAATCGAAAGCAGGCGGACACCATGCTCATCATCAGGCGAAGTCTCGATAACTCCATAGCTCACAAGCTTTATCGCGTTTCCAGCCGCGTCTATGATTCCGAACCCTGTGTTCGCAAGTCCCGGATCAATTCCAATTATTCTTCTAGTCTTCATCTAAAAATAAAAAGCAGGCATAAAAAAAGCCCGCTTTTAAAAGCGAGCTTTTATTCATCAAAAAGAAGATTTACTCTTCTGGTTCAAAATCATCTGGATATTCAACAGTTGTCCAAACGTTCTGAACATCGTCATCTTCTTCAAGTCTGTCGATGAGCTTCTGAACTTTTGCAGCTGTATCCTTGTCAACCGCTGTGTAAGAAAGCGGAACCATGGCAACTTCTGCTGAAAGCGGCTTCCATGGGTCTTCCTCGTCATCTTTCTTCTTTTTGTCATCTGCCGGCTTCTGTTTTGCTTCAAGAGCTTCCATAACAGAAGTGAAGTCGTTAGGAGATGTTGTTACAGTGATAACTCCGTCCTCTGCCACAACGTCCTCAGCTCCAGCCTCAAGAGCAGCTTCCATAACCTCATCTTCTGAAAGTTTCTCGCCGTCATACTCGATAACGCCTTTGCGCTCGAACATACGAGAAACAGAACCTGTTGTTCCGAGGTTTCCGCCTGTCTTGTTGAAAATATTGCGCACATTTGCTGCCGCACGGTTGTGGTTATCTGTAAGAACTTCAACAAGAACCGCAACACCGCCAGCTGCATATCCTTCGTAGTTCAATTCCTCGAAAGTTCCGCCGCCAAGTTCGCCAGTTCCCTTTTTGATACCGCGCTCAATGTTGTCTTTTGGCATTGAAGCAGCACGAGCTTTTACGATAGCAGCACGAAGACGCGGATTAGAAGCAGGGTCTCCGCCGCCCATGCTTGCCGCAATAGAAATTTCCTTGATAAGTTTTGTGAAAAGTGCGCCTCTTTTTGCATCTGCCGCGCCTTTAGCATGTTTAATGGTTGACCATTTATTATGTCCAGACATGGAACACTCCTAATAAAAAGATTACAAATCGATATTACAGAATATCATAAATAAGAAACTATGTAAACTATCGCCCGAACTTCTTCAGAGCGTTAGAAACCGCGTCTGTCGCTTTTTCGGTCGCCTTGCTTTTTACAGCTTCCTTTTGCTTTTCAGCAAGCTCTGAAAGTTTTGCGTTCAAAGCCTTTTTCATGTCGTCAATGCTGTTGGCCTGAGTGTTCAAGTCAGCTGAAATTCCTGTGAATTCTGACAGTTTTGCAAGCGCATCTTTTGAATATCCGCTTGTCTTATCTGCGATTTTGCCTTGAATTTCAGCTTTAACATCAGAGCCGACGCTTTTCGCAACCGAGCTTAAAGCATTTGAGAAAACGTCTGTGTAATTTCCGGAGAGAGCCAAGTCAACGCCGGATTTTTCAGAAAAGCCGATTTTGTAGCCGACAGCAAGATTCTTCACAGAGCCGAGCGCCTGCTGATAATATTTGTCGATTTTCTCGTTTCCGAAGCCGTCCGAAGAAAGCGTTACAGGATTCATGCTGACATTTCCGCTTGCAGAAAATCCGTCAGCGTCCGCGCTTCCTTTCAAAGTGAGCTTTGTTGTTCCTGAAATCGACGGAATTCCTGATTTTGCCGCGATTTTTGCGCCGTCAATGTTCGAGTTGAAGCCGCTTCCAGAATATCCGACCGTAATCAGAGAATTTGAAGTGTTAGAGCGAGCGTCAAGCACAACTTCCGCGTCGTGCGTGATTCCTTTCGCCGTAAAATCGGCATTTCCAGTCAAAGGCTTTCCGATTAAGTCCTGATTTGAAGAAATATTCTTGAAGTTTCCCTTGAAATTCGTTCCAGTCGCCTCAACAAGCTTGACCCAGACCGCAGGCTTTTCAGAACCATACCAGAAAGTTGTTCCCGCCAGTCTTCCAGTCTTTCCTTTTACAGATGATGATGATTTTTTCGCTTTTTTCTCGTTTTTTGCCGCAGAAGAAGAATTATTCTTCATTTTTAAAGCGTAGTCGATTCCCTGCTTTATATAAGGATACTATTTTCAGAGCATATCGTAGCCGACCGTGTCCAAAGCCGAAGTCAAGATTGAGCCGGCGTTTTTCACAGTGTCAACCATATTTTCAGCGAGAGCCTTGTCAGACGCAATCGCGTCATTAAGATTTTTTGTCGCGTTCTCGAGAGTTTTTCTGTCGGCTTCAATGTCGTTTTTCAATGAAGAGGCAGTTTTTGAAAGCGTGTCGATTTCAGAAAGTGTTGTCTGGACTTCCTTGATTTTTGCCGCCGCCTCAACAGGAGTCATTTTGCTGATGTTCAGATTCTGGAACGTCTTGACCTTTTCAGAAACGTCTTTTGCGGAATTTTTTATCTCTTCCGGCTTTTTCTTCCATTTTTCAACAAGAGCCTGCGACTCGTTTTTAAGATTTTCAGCCGCGTCTTTTGTCTTCATCTGAGACTCGATATTTTTCCAGATTTCATCAGGACTTGAGCCGCCGAGAATCGCTTCAATCTGAGATTTCACATCAGAAACAGCGTTTTCAGACTTTGCCTTTACGCTTTTCATAAAAGAAGAATCTTCCGAAGCCTTTTTCTCGATTTTTTTCGCCTTTGCAGGAAGCAGGCACGAGCCTTCCTTTGAAGTTCTCTCGCGTCCAAATTCCATATTCGTTACAGAAACAACATCCGAGACAAATTTTCCGCGGAGCGCGCTCGCCAAGTCAACATTGAGCTTGATGTCAGCGTCAAAAAGATTTTTCATTCCGTCGTCAGAATTTTTGTTTCCGATTGCAAGCCCTTTTATGTCGATTGAAATTCCCAAAAGTTTGATGTCAACCGATTTTACAGAAGTTTTCGCGCCAAAAACGCCCTCGCAGCTTGCGACAATCACTTTTTTTGCGACAGGATTCTTGAAGATTCCGACAACAACAACGAGAAGCGCGATAAATCCGGCGACAGCCGCAATCGGAACGAGCTTTATTCTGCCTTTGTTGCGTTTTATCGACTTTGCAATTTCCTTGAAATGCTTGATTTCAGCTTTTGTGTATTCAAGAGACAAATTCGCCTTGAGCTTCTCTTTTTTTCCTTTCTGGACTTTTTCCGTGAAAAGCGACTTTATAAGATTTTTATC
>JAXDVS010000091.1:0-13933 GCA_034088785.1 Treponema sp. | reverse complement strand
AGAGATTTTGATTTTCTCTGGAAGGCAAAAGAAGTAATCATTCCCTGGTTGATAAGGCGGTGGAACGGCTCTTTTGTCGAGACAACTCCGCAGTCATAAAGAACTTTGTGCCAGAAGCGCGCATACAAAAGGTGAAGAACTGCGTGTTCTGCTCCTCCAACGTAAAGGTCAACCGGCATCCAGTAGCTTTCCTTGTCTGCCGCGCAGAAATTCGCGTTGTCTTTCGGGTCGAGATAGCGCAGGTAGTACCAGCAGCTTCCTGCCCACTGAGGCATTGTGTTTGTCTCGCGCTTTGCGTCTGCGCCGCATTTCGGGCATTTGCAGTTTACCCAAGACTCAATTCCGGCAAGAGGACTTTCGCCTGTGCCTGTCGGCTGGTAAGTTTTTACGTTTGGAAGCTCCAGCGGAAGCTCGCTTTCTGGAACCGGAACAGTTCCGCATTTCGGGCAGTGAACAAGCGGAATCGGCTCTCCCCAGTATCTCTGGCGGCTGAAAACCCAGTCGCGGAGCTTGTAGTTCACGGCTTTTTTCCCGATTTTCTTTTCTTCCAAGAATTCGAGCATTTTTGCAATCGCGTCTTTTTTGTTAAGGCCGTTCAGAAATTCTGAATTAACGTGGATTCCGTCCTGAGTCCAAGCCTCTTTTTGAACGTCAACTTCTGACTTCAATACTTCGATGATTGGAAGACCGAATTTCTTCGCAAAATCCCAGTCGCGTGTGTCGTGCGCCGGAACTGCCATGATGGCGCCTGTTCCGTAAGAAATCAGAACGTAGTCCGCAACCCAGATTGGAATCAGCTTTCCGTTCACAGGATTTATCGCGTAGCTTCCAGAGAAAACGCCGGTTTTTGTCTTTGCAAGGTCGGTTCGCTCAAGGTCGGATTTTTTTGCGGCTTCCTCGCGGTATTTTTCAACGGCTTCTTTCTGTTCTGGTGTTGTGAGTTTTTCAATCAAAGGATGCTCAGGCGAGACAACCATGTAAGTCGCGCCAAAAAGAGTGTCGCATCTTGTCGTGTAAACTGTGAGTTTTTGGTCGGTAGCTTTTCCGTCTTTGTCAGCAACGGCAAAGTCAACTTCAGCACCGACAGAGCGTCCAATCCAGTTGCGCTGCATTGCCTTTACGCTTTCCGGCCAGTCGAGCTCGTCCAAGTCTTTCAAGAGACGGTCCGCATATGCTGTGATTTTAAGAATCCACTGGCGGATAACTTTGTGCGTAACTTGCGCGCCGCAGCGGTCGCAGTGTCCTTCTTTGACTTCCTCGTTTGCAAGTCCTGTAAGGCACGACGGACACCAGTTGATTGGAGTCTGAGCCTCGTAAGCCAAGCCTTTTTTGTAAAGCTGGAGGAAAATCCACTGTGTCCATTTGTAATAGTCAGGCGTGCAGGTCTTGATTTCGCGGTCCCAGTCGTAAGAAAAGCCGAGAGCCTTAATCTGCTCTGTAAAATGCGCGATGTTCTTGAAAGTTGTTTCAGCAGGGTGAGTTCCTGTTTTTATCGCATAGTTTTCAGCCGGCAAGCCGAACGCGTCGTATCCCATCGGATGAAGAACGTTGTAGCCGTTCATGCGCAAAAAGCGCGAGTAAATGTCTGTGGCTGTGTAGCCTTCCGGGTGTCCTACGTGAAGTCCCGCTCCGCTCGGGTAAGGGAACATATCAAGAACGTAGCGGCGTTTCTCTTTTGGAAACGACTCGTCCTCAACAGCCTTGAACGTTTTGTGCTCGTCCCAGTATTTTTGCCATTTTGGCTCGATGTTCTGAAATGGATACATTTTCTGACCTCGTTTTATCCGCAAAATTTGAACGCAGATTTGTGATTTTGGAAGAAAAAAAGTTTGAAAGAAAAAAAGAAACCTTTTCAAGGTTGCGTTTTGTCTTTCTAGTTTTTGAATGTTGAAGATTTTATCACTTTTCAAAGTTGTTGAAAATAGAAGAGAAATTCTGATTTTTAAGGGCAATCCGGCTTCGCCGTCGGGCTATCCGCCATTCCATTGCTTCGCTTCGCCAACTTCGCTCCGCAACGCCTTCGGCGTGGCTACTATCCCTATTGCGTTTGAATTCAACACGGATTTACCGGAAAGCACGGATGTGCACGGATATTTTATTTGTGTTAATCATTTCAATCCGTTTAATCCGTGTTTAAAAATGCCTCATTCCGAACTCGCCCAAGCGTTGTCATTCCGAATTTATTTCGGAATCCGTATTTTTTAATGCAGCCCCTGAGATAAATTCAGGGTGACAAAGAATTGCAGTTTTTTTATCCTTGTTAATCCGTAAAATCTGCGTTTATCTGTGTTAAAATCCTTCGTTCGCAAAGTCGGCGGAAAACTGCGGATTATTGCATAGCAAAACTGATTTTTGTATAATTATTAGAATATCTTAAAAGTGATTGCATATTTATGCAGAAAATATCCGAAAAATTGCATAAATCTTGTGGAGGTGCCCTTATGACTGATAACGAAAACGTGTTTATCGGCCGGCTTTCTGTTTTAGCCGAACGCAATGATCCAATTGATAAAAGCCTTTACGCAAAATACGATGTAAAACGCGGGCTTCGCAACGCGAACGGCACGGGCGTTCTCGTGGGGCTTACAAGCATTGGCGATGTTGTTGGATATGAAGTAAAAGACGGCAAGAAAATTGCCATTCCTGGAAAACTTCTCTACCGCGGATACAACGTTGAAGACTTGATAAAAGACACCGAGGCGCACAACACATTCGGCTACGAGCAGGTCGCTTATCTTCTGCTTTTCGGCGAGCTTCCTACAGAAACAGAGCTGGAGCATTTCAAGGCTTACTTGGGCGAGCTTCGCGCGCTTCCTCCAAACTTCACTGAAGATATGATTATGAAAGCTCCTTCGTCAAACATTATGAACAAGCTGGCGCGTGGAGTTCTTGCCTCATATTCTTATGACAAAAATCCTGAAGACCGTTCAATCTCAAACATCTTGCGGCAGAGCATTGAGCTTATAAGCCGTTTTGGAACGCTTGTCGCTTACGCTTATCAGGCAAAAAGACGCTACTACGACGGAAAATCGATGTATATCCACAATCCGCTTCCAGAGCTTTCCACTGCGGAAAACATTCTTCGCCTTATCCGAAACAACAAGGCTTTTACAGACGACGAGGCGAAGCTGCTCGACTTGGCTTTGATTCTTCATGCTGAGCACGGCGGCGGAAACAACTCTTCTTTGACTGTCCACGTTGTCTCTTCTGCCGACACAGACACTTACTCGGCAATCGGGGCGGCGGTCGGTTCTCTTAAAGGATTCAGGCACGGCGGCGCGAACATTCAGGTTATGGAGATGATGGACGACATCAAGGAGCATCTCACAGACTGGACAAGCGAGACTCAGGTTCGCGAGTATCTTAGAAAAATTGTAAGAAAGGAAGCGTTCAACGGAACTGGTCTTATTTACGGACTCGGACACGCTGTCTACACGATTAACGACCCGCGTGCTTCAATTCTCCGCGACAGGGCTGCAAAACTTGCGAAAGAGAAGGGCTTGGAGGACGAATACAATCTTTATCGTCTGATAGAAAAAATCGGGCCGGAAGTTCTTTACGAGAAAAACGGCGACGAAAAGAAAATCTGCGCGAATGTCGATTTGTATTCAGGATTTGTCTATTCAATGCTGAACATTCCGCGCGACCTTTTCACGCCTCTTTTTGCGGTCTCGAGAATTTCGGGCTGGTCGGCTCACAGAATCGAGGAAATCATCGCAGGCGGACGCATTTACCGCCCGGCATACAAAAACGTTCTTCCTGAGCGGAAATACATTCCGATTGAAGAAAGAGAATAGATTCAATTAAGAATTTTGAATCGAGAATGGTAAATTGAATTTTTGCATGCAGTTTGTTGGCGAAATTGCAGGAAAGCGTGTCATGCTGAATTTGCGGTTGCGGAACTGTTTGAAAAAGCATGTCATGCTGAACTCGAACTCGTTTTTCGAGTTAGTTTGGATTCAGCATCTTTTTAATATAGATTCTGAGACAAGCTCAGAATGACGTGGTTTTTGCGTTATCGATTTCCGAAATTGTTCAAAAAAATTGTCATGCTGAACTCGTTTCAGCATCTGTGTTGTTTTCGAGTTCGCTTATTTTCAGCAGTTTTTTAATATAGATTCTGAGACAAGCTCAGAATGACGTGTTTTTGCGTTAGCGATTTCGAAATTGCCCAAAAGAAACTTGTCATGCTGAACACGTTTCAGCATCTGTTTCAGAATGACGTTCTTGTTTTTCAAAAACGGCACGCGAAAAATTCGAAGACAACATTTTCTACTTAAAATGTCTAAAAAGGATAAAAAATGACTTTGGAGCGACTTGATAAGATTCTTTCTCACCGCGGATTTGGAAGCCGAAAAGATGTTAAGCGGCTTTGCCACGGAAGAATCGTCTTTATAAACGGAAAAATCGTCACAGATCCGTCGTCGAAACTCGACATTGATTCTGACGAGCTTGTTGTTGACGGCGAGAAAATCACTTTGCAGCGCGACATCTACATTATGATGAACAAGTGCCAGAACGTTGTGTGCGCGAACAAGGACGGCGTTCATGAGACTGTTTTTGACTTGGTTGACGACACTTTGAAGCACAGCTTTTCCGCGCGCGATTTGCACTGCATGGGACGGCTCGACATCGACACCGAGGGGCTTCTTGTCTTGACTTCCGACGGCGCGCTTACGCACCGGCTTCTTTCCCCAAAAAATCACATTTCAAAAACTTACGCGGTCGCTTTGCGCGATTCTCTTTCTGATGAAAAAAAACAGGAATGTGTGGAGCTTTTCAAGAAAGGATTTTTTATCGACCGCGAGGACAAGGAAAGCGAGTTTACCTGCCAGCCTTCAGAGCTAGAATTTGTCGAGAACAGTTTTCCGAATTCTTCATCAAAAACCGACTGCCTTCTGACAATCTACGAGGGAAAATTTCATCAGGTAAAAAGAATGTTCGCCCAGCTTGGAAACGAGGTCGTTTACTTGAAACGCGTCGCGATGGGAGGCTTAAAGCTCGACGAGACGCTTCCGCTCGGAAAATACCGCGAGCTTACAGCGGAAGAAGTCGAAATCTTGGCTGGAAACTGATTTCAAAAAACACGGAACGCACGGATTTTAAAAGATAACACGGATAAAAAAAGGACGCTCCGCATGAAAAGATCCGCGTGCGTCCTTTTAATTTTTGTTTAATAATTGTTTTTGCTAGAAAGTTATCTTAACTCTCGCGTTTTTGCAGAATTATTCTTTACTTTCTGCTGCAGATGTGATGGAAGCGTTGCTTTTGTTTTTTGCCATTTCGTTTAGCTTTTTCAAGATTGCTTCATTCGAGTCAGAGATATTGATTATTACAGCGTAAAGCCCAAAAATCAGTATTCCGGAAAAAAGTCCCAAAAAGACTCCTAAAGTTCCAAGTGCCAAGCAAATTACGATGCCAATGCCCACGGAGCCTATGCCTACTGCAAGTCCAAGTCCTGTTATAAATCCTACAATTCCGAATAAGCTAACATAAATGACGAATCCTAATGTTAAAATCGAAGCAAACTTCTTCTTAATCCATTCAATCATAAAAATCTCCTTTTTATTGGTTTTTCTTATATTTTAAATATGAAAATTGAAAAATGCAAAAAAATAATGAAAACGCGTAAATAAAAAAAGGACGCTCCGCAGAAAAAAATCCGCGTTCGTCCTTTTTATCCGATTTATCCGTGTAAAATATCTTTACAGAGCCTTTTTAATCGCCTCGAGCAAATCTTTGTACTCTGTGAACGCAGGAATATTCGGGTAGTCCGCCTTGATTTTGTCTGTCGTGCGGAACAAAAATCCTGCCTTGCTTGCCTGAATCATCGCAAGGTCGTTGTAGCTGTCGCCGAATGCAATTGTGTCGTAGCCGATTGACTGCAAAGCCTTTACCGTTGTGAGCTTTGAATTTGCGCAGCGCATTTTGTGAGCCACGATAAAGCCGTCTTTGTCGATTTCGAGCGAGTTGCAGAAAAGAGTCGGCATGCCAAGCTTTTTCATCAGCGGAGAAGCGAATTCCTCAAAAGTGTCGCTTAGAACGATTGTCTGAGAAAGAGCGCGAAGCTCGTCCAAAAATTCTTTCGCGCCCGGAAGCGGGTCGATTTTTGCGATTACGTTCTGAATGTCAGTGATTTTAAGATTGTGCTCGCGCAAGATTCCAATCCGCCATTTCATCAGCTTGTCGTAGTCCGGCTCGTCGCGCGTTGTGCGCTTCAGCTCAGGAATTCCTGAAACTTTTGAAAATTCAATCCAAATCTCCGGGCAGATTACGCCTTCCATATCCAAGCAAATTACGTTCATTTTGATTCTCCAGTTAATTTTAATTGCTTTACTTTACTGAAAATCCTGAAAATTGTGAATAATCTAAGCGATTTCTTGATTTTTGATTTCGGATTTTTTGACTTTTTGGAGATTGGCGATTTTGATTTTTTTCGATTCTCGTTTCAACGATTTCTGATTTCGTTTTTTTGGGAAATTGAACGGATCTTATTGATTTCGAATCTTGCTGATTTTAGATTTTCACTCGATTTCCTGCGCTTGGTTTGCCGGCGTTTTTGTCCTCAGCATTGAAAGATACTCGCTTAGCTCCTGAAGAACTTTCTGCGCAACGTCCGGGTTTGAGTTCACAAGAAATCTGAACGTTTTTCCTCTGATTTTCACAACTTTGCTTTCTGTTACGGCGGTCGCGGTCGAGGTTCTCGGCTTGAAAAGCACGCAGTTAAGCTCGCCGAAAAAGTCTCCGCGCAGGTGGATTTTCTCCTCGTCGTATTCCGAGCGAGCGACTTTCACCGCGCCTTGAAGAACGTAATACGCGAAAGTGTCCTTGTCTCCGTCCTCATAAAGTTTTTCCCCGGATTTCAGATTTGCAAGCGAAAGCGGATTCGCAAGAAGAAAGTCCGGCCTGATAAAAAGTTTGCGCTTGAGTTTTCCCGCGAATGTTGCCTCTTCCTTTTTTGGCAGAAGATAAAGCTCGCCGAGCAGAAGTTCATCGAAAAATTGGCAGACAAAAATATATTGCGCGAAAAAAAGAAAAAACATGAAAAAAAAGAAAACGTCCATCAAAAGGATAATCACGTTTCCAAGAACGCCGTAAATCAGATTGTAGCGGCTCACGTTTATAAAAGAATGAAGAACCGCCCGGAAAATCCAAAAACTCGCCGTGCATAGAAAACCGACTCCCATGCAGAGCGAGAATTTCGGCTTCGTTCCGCTTGCGATTTTGTAGACGAGCGTGATTATCACAAAAATCAGAATGTTTGAGATTAATGAAAGGTCTTTGCCGTCAATGCTGCTTGAAAAAATAAAGTCGAGCTGCGGAAAACGCTGGAAAAACGGCATTTTTAGAATCGTCCTGACCGACATATAGGCGAAAATGAACGACACGACGATTGAGACAAAAATCATTTCGAACACAAAGACTAGAATCTGGTTGAAAAGTTCGCGTCTTTTTTGCTGGTCGTGAAAAATATTTCTCAGCGCGGCGAAAACCGAGGCGAAAAGCCTGCGCGCCATCCAGACGATAAAAAAGACCAGAACGGCTTCGAGCGTGCTGAAAGATTTTATATTCTGAAATTCTGAAATCACGCGGGATGTGTCAAAATATTTTTGAATTTCAGGAATCGCATTGTATATAGAAGAAAGAAGCTCTGGCGAGGCATGAAAAACCCGCACTGCAATCAGAACTATCATCAGCAGCACGGGAATAACTGAAAAAATCAAGTCAAACGAGCACGCGCTGGAATAACTCAACAGACCGTTCTGGAAAAACAGCTTCAAGTTGAGAAATAAGCTTTGCGCTATTGTAACCAGCGTTATTGCCCGTTTTTTCATCAAAAAGTTTTGCAGAATCTAGATTAGAAATCTGCGAGCTTTGGCGCGCGCGGGAACGGAATCACATCGCGGATATTCTGCACTCCTGTAACGTAAAGCAAGAGACGCTCAAATCCGAGTCCGAATCCTGCGTGAGGAACGCTTCCGAATTTGCGCAAGTCCAAGTACCAGTCGTAATCTTCCTCGCGGAGACCAAGCTCCTTGATTCTTGCCAAGAGTTTGTCGTAGTCGTTTTCACGCTCTGAGCCGCCGATGATTTCACCGAGTCCAGGAACGAGAACGTCAACTGCCTTAACGGTTTTTCCGTCGTCGTTCGCTTTCATATAGAAAGCCTTGATTTCTTTTGGATAGTTGTAAACCATTACCGGGCATTTGTAGATTTTTTCTGTGAGATAACGCTCGTGTTCAGTCGCCAAGTCGCAGCCCCAGTAAGGCTTGAATTCAAAGTCGTCAGCGTGCTTTTCAAGCTCGGCTACAGCCTCTGTGTATGAAACGCGCTTGAACGGAGTCTCGACAACGTGGCGCAAAGTGTCGATTACGCCCGGCTGGATTCTCTTGTTGAAGAATTCCATGTCGGCAGTGCATTTTGTCAAAGCCCAGTTCAAAAGATATTTGATGAATTCTTCCTGAATGTCCATGTCGTCTTCAAGGTCGAAGAAAGCCATTTCAGGCTCGCACATCCAGAATTCTGCCAAGTGGCGAGTTGTGTTTGAGTTTTCAGCGCGGAAAGTCGGTCCGAAAGTGTAGACGCGTCCGAGAGCTGTCGCCAAAGTTTCCGCCTCGAGCTGCCCTGAAACTGTCAAGTTCGCTTTTTTCCCGAAGAAGTCCTTGTTGTAGTTCACGAGCTTCAGCGCGTCTTCCTTTTTCATTCCGTTCGCGCCTTTTTCAACGGCAATCTCAGCGAGTTTTTCCATTGAAAGAGTTGTAATCTGGAACATCTCGCCCGCGCCTTCTGCATCTGAGCAAGTGATTTCAGGCGTATTTATATAGTAGAAACCGCGCTCCTGAAAGAATGTGTGAAGCGCGAAAGCCATCTGGCTTCTCATGCGGAAAACAGCTCCAAAAGTGTTTGTGCGCGCGCGCAAGTGAGCATTCTCGCGCAAGAATTCCATTGTCGCGGCTTTTTTCTGAATCGGATAGTCAGAAGGACATTTTCCCAAGACAATCAGAGTTTCAAGATTCACTTCCACAGACTGGCCGGAAGCTGGAGACTCAACGAGCTTTCCTGTCGCTTTCAAAGACGCTCCTGTCGAAAGATTTTTAAGAGCGTTCTCAATATTTTCTGAATTATTCGGATTTGAAGGATTAGAGCGGTCAAAAGTAAGCTGGATTGAAGCAAAGCAAGAACCGTCGTTCACCTGAATAAAAACGAGATTCTTTGAGTCGCGGATTGTGCGTACCCATCCGCAAACCGTAACAGTGCGTCCGTCGGGCGCGGAAGTAAGAATATCTTTGATAAGTTCTGTTTTCATAATTCGGACATTCTAATGAATTTAAAACGTTGTTTCAATTACGGAAAAATGTTGTGGATAAAACACGTCATTCCGAATTTATTTCGGAATCCGTAAGAAATTTTCAATACAGACCCTGAATCAAGTTCAGGGTGACAGTTTTTTTGAGCAAAACACGTCATTCCGAATTTATTTCGGAATCCAGAAGAAAAATTGATGCAGCTGCTGAAACAAAGCGAACTCAAAGACGAGTTCGAGTTCAGCATGACGTTGCTTTTGACAAAATCGTGTTATTCTGGACAAAGCGCGTCATTCCGGACAAAGCGCGTCGTTCCGATATAGAAGGCTTGTCATTCCGAATTTATTTCGGAATCTATAAAAAAACGAAGTTTTCATTTCATTCAGTCGTTTCCTCAAATTCTCATTTCGTTTTCAGATATCTTGATAAATGACAGTTTGTAACTTATAATTTATCTCGTTGTTGTCTTTTTAGATTTTGACAAGGAAACTTTATGAAAAAGATTTTTGAAAAATTCCAACAGATTTTTTTGATTTTTAGCCGGCGTTCCATTCTGAAAAATCTGATTTTTGCTCTTGTTTTCGCGTGCTTTTCAGGCGTTGTTTTTGCCGCTCCGGCTTCAAACGCGATTTCTTCAAGCTCAGTTTCTTTAAGTTCAATTTTTGTTCCGCAGGTGAGCGAGCTTTTTATCATTCGCGGTTCTGACGGAAACGTTTTTTCAGAAGAAAATTTAAATGGCGGGCAGATAATCCGTTTTTCGCTTTACTTTGGTCTTTGCGATGAAAAATCTGAAAATTTCAGCAAGTCGGTTTCAGTTTATGAAGATTTGAAAAATTATTGCGAAGAAAAAGAAATCTCAAAGCTCGGCGATGAAGAGCGGGGCGAGGCGATTTTGGCTTTGATGTACGAAAAAGTTTTGAGCCGGTACGCGCTAAAGCAGACAAAAGTTGACACAATGCTTTTAAATGGAAGCTACAATTGCGTTTCATCGTCGCTTTTGTATCTCGCGCTCGCTTCCGATTTTGGACTTGACGCGCGTGTTCAGGAGACTTCAAGGCACGCTTTTATTACGCTTTATCTTTCGGACGGAAGAAAAATCGATGTGGAGACAACGAATCCTTACGGCTTTAATCCCGGCACAAAAAAGGCGGTTCCGTCAAATTCCTCTTCAACGAGATACGCGACCGTTCCGCGGAGTTATTATTCAAACCGGCACGAAATTTCAAAAAGGCGCGCTGTAACGCTTGTCGCAAAAAATCTCTGCGCGGATTTCAACTAAAAAGATGATTACGTTTCGTCCGTTCCGCTTGCAGCGGCGGCTTACACTTTTGTCTCCCAGGAAAAAGACGACGCAAGAAAAGATTTTGACACAATCGCAGGAAATTTTGCGGTTTACGCCGACAAGAAAAACGCTTCTGAAACCGGGCTTGATTTTCTTGATGAAATTTTCGGACGCTACGGAAAAACTGAATATCTTTTGGCGCAATATAACGATGTCGCTTACAATTCTGCGGCGGAAAAATGCAACCGGGGCGAATTTGAGGCGGCAAAGGCGAATCTTGAAAAACGTTCTGAAAATTTGACTTCAAAAACAGTTTCTGAAATCAGCAAGATGATTTTTGAAAGCCAGACGATTTATGAGGCGCAAAATCTTTCATTTGATGACGGAATTTTGTATGTTCAAGATGCGAGAAAAAGTTCTTTTGCTCAGTCCGACTCAAAATTCAGGGCGAATCTTGAAAAACTTGAAGAATCGCTTTGGTCTAAAAAACTTGCTCCGGATTTTAACGCGAGAAATTTTCTGAAAGCCGCTGAAATCTGCGATGTGGGGCTGGCTTCGCTTCCGGCAAGCTCTTATCTAAAAAGCACGAAAAATGCCTGCCTCCAAAACCATGCGTCTGGAATCCACAACCAGATTGTTCCGCTTGTGAACGCGAAAAAATATGATGAAGCCGCAAAAATCCTTGAAAACGCGCTTAAACAGAATCCTGAAAGCCGGCTTTTGCAAAATGATTTAAGGAGAATCGGAAGATAGAATAGAAAAGAAAATTAGTCAGGAGCTTGTGTTTTCTTCCGATAATCAAAATGCACCCTTAGCGGGCGGTTACGCTTCCCTTGCTCAACTGTTTCAGAAATGGAACGGAATAAAAAATGGGAGGCTGCAAGATGACAGTTTTTGAGATTCTTTCTCTTGTGATAAATGTCGCAATACTGATTCTTACATTGCTCTCGTACTTAAAAAAGTAAAAGAGTAAAAAATAGCCGCCAGAGTCGCTAACACTTTGACGGCAAACGGTCGAAAGACCAAAAACCAGTGGAAGCGGCCAATTGCTATGGGTGCGCTTCTTTCCATAATATATTGCAAATAAACTTCAAAATCAACTGCAAAACAAACTCAAAAACGTAGAAAATTTTTTCGATTTTTGCAAAATGATTTTTATGAAAATTAAGAATTATGAATCACGAGTCGCACGGTTGCTTTTACTTTCCAAAAATCGCAATTTCTTAAATTTTCCCCCATTTTTCGGTTCTGATTTCCCATTTTGACGAGAAATTTTTTGTTTCGATTTCGATTTCGCAAAGACGGAACGGGCTGATTTTCTTGATTTTTGAAAAGAGATTTTCGTAAAGCGCGCTTATATTTTCTTTCATCTCGTCAAAATTTTTCGCTTTTGAATCCGCGAGAATTTGAATCAGCGCGATTTTTCCTTTTTCTTCATTTATTTTTGCGTTCACAAAAATTGTTTCGCCTTTTTTCGCTTCTTTTTTTATGAAATTCTGCCGTGAAATTTCTTCAAGCCCGATTTTTTTTATCTTCGAGATTTCGCCTAAATCCTGAAAGTCCTCAAAAAAATCGCTTTGAATCATAACCGGAAAAAACGGTACGCAAAGAATTTCGCTTCTTAATAGAAGATTGCAGAGTTTTTCCTGAAAATCCCGAATTAGAAGAAGCTGGTTTTGATGCGGTAAAATCACGAATTTTTTCATAATTTTTCCTACAATAGCAAAAATCGCCTTTTTATGGTAGATTTTCAGAATGAAGATGTCAAAAATGAAATCGAAAACGCCGTTTCTTGGAATAAATTTCTTGAAAAACAATTTTTTTAAGCTTTTTTTTGGATTTTTGATTCTGCCTGCGGTTTTTTCGCTTGCTTCATGCTCAAAAAAAACGGATTTTGCTTTCAATATTCCTGACTTTTACGCTTCGCCAGTTTTTCAAAGCTCGAAGCAGACTGGCGACGGAAAAGTATTTTGCTACAATTTTTCAAAAGCGCAGTCGATTGCTTTTTCAGATTTTTTTGACAAAAACAAGGACGCCGCGCTTTTTGTTCAGCTTCGCGGCGTGAAAGTGAGCGAAAATGATTTTTTTGACTTGGGATTTATTTACGATGAAGATTCAAAGACGAAAAATCTTTCAAAACGGCCGGTTGTCTCGAGCAAATTCTATAAAAAAATTGATGAAAACGGAAAATCCGCGTTTTCGAGTTTCGCGCTTGTTTTTTGCGTGAACAAAGGGCAGAAACTTCCTTTGGGATTTTTTATCAAGACGAATTCAAAATCAAATTCGTCATTTAAAATTGAATCGGCTGGAATTATCCGCGCGTGCATCGGACACGATTTTTCATCGGAGAATCCAGTTTTCGCATTCGGGCCGAACGGCGGGCGCAACAGCGGAACAGACGACTTTTCGGGCGGCTCGCTTGTTTTCAGCTCGGTGAACACAAACGAAAGCGTTATGCCGGTTTTCAAAATCAAGTTCGGCGGAGAGTCTGAAAATTTGGATTCCGAATCAAAATTTTCCGAATCGTCAAAATCCGTTTCAGAATCTCTTGGTGCCGAATCTAGCGATTCTGAATCTAAAAATTCTAAATCCTTTAAAATCGCTTTTGGCGGTGAAAATCTTTCGTTTAGAGATAACAGCGGAGAAATAAAAGTTCCTGCCGCATCCTTGAAAGCTCCGTTTTCAGCCGCGACTTTTCCTGACGGCGAAATTCCCGAAGTTTTGATGATGATTGCAGGCGAAAAAGAGCTTTTGAGCTTCTCGTCGTCTTCGAGAAATCCGCTCGTTCCAATAAAAGTTGATCCGGGGCTTATTATGGGCTGGTCGCGCAACAGCTGGCGCGGAAACGACTATGAGCTTTTTGAGTGGGACCGTTTTCCCGGAATTTTGATTATGGATATTTCGACTTACGCGGTTCAAGATGACTTTTTGCGGCGGATTGCGTTTTTCGTTGAAAAAGCTGGCTACAAAGGCAGGCTTTTGTCAGACGATTTTTTGAAGGGCAAGCACGGCTACAACGCCCACGACTACAGAGCCGAAAGCCTCGCCGAGTTTTTCGAGAAAGTCCGCACTGAAAATTTCCCGATAAACAGCCGCGAAAAACTTTTGCGTGAAATTCTCATAAAAAACGGCGTTTTAATAGAAGAGCCGGACGGAAAAATTTCCGCTGGAAAAGGCGCGGTCATTTCAATCTCGCAGGAGTCTCCGGCTTATCTCCGCACGACTTTTATTGCGCACGAAGGCTGGCACGGAATTTATTTTGCCGACGAGGAATTCAGAAACGCTGTCGCCGCGATTTACTACACTTTGGAAACTCAGGATTCTGAAACTCTGGCTTATCTGAAAA
>JAXDVS010000090.1:0-19501 GCA_034088785.1 Treponema sp. | reverse complement strand
TTCAAGATTTTTGATTTCCGCCGCTTTTTTTTCAAGCTCGTCTTCAACTTCCTGAGTTTTTCGTTCGGTTTTGATTTCTTCAAGATGATTTTTCGCGTTCTCAATTTTTTCAGAAAATTTTGAAATTTCGCCCGCAAAAAGAGTTATCGAAGTTTGAATCGAGCCGAGATTTTCTTGAAAAGTTTTGATTTGCTCGCCGTAATCCAAAAGGCCTTCTGGCTTTTCCGCCGGATTCGGATGCTCAACCGAGCCGCAGACAGGGCAAGGCGAGTTTTTTTTCAGGAAAACTGAAACCGAATAAGATTGATTTTTCAGTTCCTGCGCCGTTTTTTTTTCTTCCAGCTGCTTGATTGTCGCGTTTGTCCGCTCGAATTTTTGGTTTTCTTTTTCAAGATTTTGCTTTTGTTCCGTTAAATTTTTTTCTGCCTGCAATTTTTCTTCTATATATTTGTCGCGCTTTTTGCAGTTTTCCGCCTCATTTTGAAGCTCCGAATGAATTTTTCTCAAATCGGCAAGCTTTTCGTTTGTCTCGTTTGCAAGCTCGAGCGCGTTTTTCCCGCCGAGTTTAGATTTTTCCGCTGCGATTCTTGATTTTATTTCTTCAAGATTTTTTTCGTGCGCCGATTTTTCCGTTTCCGCATTTTTTTCTTTTTGAATCCAAAGCGGAAGTTCCTTTGCGCCAGCGATTTTTTCGTTCAGAACTTGAAGATTTCCGCTGTCGCTTTTGTTTTTTTCGGAAAGATTCTGCATTTCTGACTTTTGATTTTCGAGCTTTTCAAAAATTTCCTGCGCCAATTTTTTCTCGTTTTCCGCGTTTTGCAAATCGTTTTGCGCCTGATTTTTCGCGAGAGACGCAAAGTGGAATGCGCTTATAAATTCATTTAATTCAAGGGCTTTTTCCGCTTTTTCGATTTTTTTCAGGAGATTTTCGTAATAATTTTGCTTTTCAAAAAGCGTCTGGAGCGATTTTTTGTTTTCCTCAAATTCCCTTGCGTCTTTTAGTTCGTGCTCGAGATTTGTTTTTTCCGACGCGAGATTTTTTTGCTTTTCCTGATTTTCCGCTTCATTTTTTTCAAGATTTTCGATTTCGCCTTGCAGATTTTTCAGAAGATTTTCCGCGTCTGAAAAATTTCTGCCGTTTTCAATCGCCTGAATTTGCGCGTTCAAAATTTTCAGCTCTTCCTGCGCGTTTTTCGTTTTTTCCGAGATTTTTTCGGTTATGTTTGAATAAAAATCCACTGGAAACAAAGTTTTTAGCGTTTCTGCGCGCTGCTTTGAATTTTGATGAAGAAATTCCGCGAATTCTCCCTGCGGCAAAAGCACAATCTGCGCGAATTCGTCAACGTCAAGCCCGATTATCTCTGCGATTTTTTTGTCGGTTTCTGCCTGGTTCAAAAAAATCTGGTTTTCAAAAAGCTGATTTCCCAAAAGCTGATTTCCGTTTTCTGAAATTCCGCTTCCTTTTGCGAGTTCTGAAAATCTGACTTCCTTTGGCTTGGTCAAAATTTTTCCTTTTTTGTTCGTGTATTTGAACGGAACAGTTCTGTAAACTTTGTATTTTTTCCCGCCGGTCTCAAATTCAAAATCGACATAGGATTCTTCGCTTTCGTCTGCGTAACGGCTTTTCATATCGCTTTCGTGGCTTTTTCGGTTGCCGCGGAGCTTTCCGTAGAGCGCGTATGTTATCGCGTCAAAAATGAACGTTTTGCCAGCGCCCGTGTCGCCTTTTATCAAAAACATATTGTCCAGCGCGGAAAAATCGATTGTCTCGTTGCGGTACGGCCCGATATTTTTCATATGAAGTTTTGTTGGTTTCATTTTTCTTCCTTTTTATTTTGAGCTTTTGGTTTTGGATTTTCAGGATTTTATCCACATTCAGATTTCGCGGTTTGCCGAAAAATTTTGAAAGAATTCATTTTTTGAATCTTTTCGAATTAGAGCAATTTCAAAAATCTCGTTGTGTTCGCTTTATTTCATCATTTTTTCGAAATATAACGTTCCGGATTTGCGTCATGCTGAATTTAGAGCGGACAGAAAACTGTCCGATTTCAGCATCTGTACGTTCCGGATTTTTCAATTTCATTCGTCGCTTAGATTTTTTGATTCTTCAAGAAAAAGCTTTTTTTCCTGCTCCAAAAGTTCTTTTGATTCTGATTCTTCCGATTTTTCTGTCTCGCCGTACAAATCTGCCAGAAACTGCGAGAAAATTTCTTCGGGATTGTTTGATTTCATCGCTTTTTTTTTTTGCTCGAGCGAAATATTTGTTTTTGAAGCCGCGCGTTCCTTTGACGAGAGAACGAGAAGATTCGGAAAAATGCTTTTTAAGCGCGCGAAAGGCTCGGTCGGAAGCGTCTCGTCGGTCAAAATAATCTGGAGAAAATTGTCTTTGTTGTTTTTTACTGTTTCCGCGTTTTTCTGAGGATTTATAAAGTCGCTGAAATTTCCCTCGAGAGTCGCAATTTTATGAAGCGGCTTGAAAAAAATTCTTTTGACCGAAGGAATTTCGTCTTTTGACTTGATTTCAACGTCCAATATTCCGCTTTCAGCGTCGTCGTCAAAATTGTAGGCGAGAAGCGAGCCTGGATAATAGCAGCGGTGATTTTTGTCGCAGGCTTGAAACTTGTGGATGTGGCCGAACGCGCCGTAGGCAAAATCCTTGAAAACATTCGCGTCAACTTGCTCCGCCGTTCCGATGTTGCTTCGCTCTGACGCGTTTTTTATTCCGCCGAGCGTGAAAAGATGCGCGTTTAAAATTGCAGGCAAATCTTCAAAGTTTTTTTTGTGGTTTTCAATGATTTGCGCGCAGGCTTCCTCAAAAAGCGACTGCTGGCTTCTGCAAGGCTCAAAATCGGAATTTTCGCCTGTTTTTTCGATTTTATCAAAATCAGAATTTTCTTCGGAATTTTTTGCGATTTTTTTTTGAATCGAGCCGCTCTGCAGGAACGGAAGCTGGTAGAACGCGGCTTTTTCTCCGTTCTGCTCCACGATTACAGGCTTTGTGAAATTTTTCGTGCCGGTCGCAAGATGAATGTTGTGCTTTTCAAGAAACGACGCGGCAAAAGAAAGCCGGCTTGCGCTGTCGTGGTTTCCGCTAATCATAAAAATATGGAGATTTGGAAAAAGATTTGCCGCCTGAACAAGAAAATCGTTTAGAAGCGTTGTCGCTTCGGCCGTCGGAACTGCGCGGTCGTAAATGTCGCCTGAGACAACAAGCGCGGCAAAAGGATTTTTTTCTTCCTCGGCGGATTTTATCGTCTGGATAATCTGGTTCAGAACGTGACGCTGGTCTTCGAGAAGCGGATATTCGTGAAAAATTTTTCCCAAGTGCCAGTCCGAAGTGTGTAAAATGCGCATAAAACGCTCCCTCCTGAATGTGTTTTTTTGATTTTGCGGAAATTGCTTAAAAAAACGGATTTTGTCATTTTGAATGGAAAATCCGTCATTTTTAAAGCCGTAAGTCATTCCGAACTTGTTTCGGAATCTATATGCAATATTTAATGCAGATGCTGAAACGAGTTCAGCATGACAAAGGTTCAAATTCTGAAAGGAAAATCCGTCATTTCTGAACGTGCAAGCCGTTTTTGAAATCGTAAGTCATTCCGAACTTGTTTCGGAATCTGTATGCAATATTTGTTGCAGATGCTGAAACGAGTTCAGCATGACAATAAAAATCTGAAAAGAAAATCCGCCATTTTGAAAACGAATGCGCGGTTAAAACCGCATGTTCAGAATGGTGAAAAATTATTGCCTGACTTCGATTCCGTCCAAAATTCCTGCGTAATTTGTGTTTTTCAGTTTGAACAAGAGATTTCCGTCGTTTCCGCTTGTAATTTCGATTCCTGTTTTTATCCAGCCGTCGTCTGTTTTCACTTCAAAAGTGTCTCCGAATTCAAGCGAAGTGATTGGAGACTGGTCTTCCGGGTCTGTAATCCAGAATTTTCCTGAGTTGATGTCGAAAGTCAAAAGTCCTTCAAATTTTGCCATTTTTTTTCTCCTGTAAAAAGCGATGTTTTTCACCCCAAAAAGCTAGCGTCATTTTGAACGTGCCAGTCATTTCCGAATCCGTAAGCCATTCTTGACTCGATTTCGGAATCTGTAGCAATATTTATTGCAGATGCTGAAACGAGTTCAGCATGACGAGCACGATTTAGCATGACTTTTTAGGCGTCGCTTTTGCAAATTTTTTCTAAATCAAAAATATAAATGATTTGCCTTTATTATGGCAAATTTCTTCGGTTTCTGCCAAAATAAATTTTATGGATAAGAATGAGATTCACAAGTCGGTTCTGGAAAAATCTTCCGTTTCTTTTTCGCGCTCAGGCGGAAAAGGCGGGCAGAACGTGAACAAAGTCAACACAAAAGTCCATATTTCGATTTCTCTCGATGAAATTTCAGGAATTTCGGAAATCGAGAAAGAAAAATTGAAGTCAAAATTAAAATCCGCGATAAATTCTCAAAATGAAATTTTTTTGGACGCTGACGACGAGCGTTTTCAGGGCGAAAACAGAAAAATTGCGCTTGAAAAGCTTGAAAATAAAATTTTCAATGCGCTGAAAACTCGAAAAAAAAGAATCAGGACAAAGCCGACAAAATCTTCCGTGGAAAAGCGGCTGAAGCTCAAAAAAATCCGCGCGGACAGAAAAAAGAGCCGAAAAAGAAATTTCGATTTTTGATTGGATTTTGCCTGCGTTTTGATTTGAACTTTTGGCTCACGTTTTTTAGGGAATTTTATTTTATGAAAAAATTAATTCTCGCCTTTGCAATGTTTTTTGCGCTTTCGGCGGCATTTTCGCTCGGTTCTGAGAAAATTTTGAATACGATGGAAGAAAAGTTTGATTCGGAATTTTACGTTTCTTACATCAGCGGCGGGCTTTTTCAAAAAATCAAGGGAAAATCCTACAGTTCTGACTGCACAGTTCCTCTTTCAAATTTGAGATACGTTCACGTTCTTCACTGGAATTTTGACGGAAAGGAAAGCGAGGGCGAAATTATCTGCAATGCGAAAATCGCTGAAAAACTTGTGAGAATTTTCAGGAAACTTTATTCAGCGCATTACGAGATTGAAAAAATCCGGCTGATTGACGAGTACGGCGCGGACGATGAGGCTTCAATGCGCGACAACAATTCTTCGTGCTTTAACTTTCGCTTTATCTCGCACACAAAAAAAATCTCGATGCACGGCGCGGGCCTGGCGGTTGACATAAATCCGCTTTACAATCCTTATCTAAAAAAAGTCGGCGGAAAAAACGTGATTGAGCCTTTGACCGGCGCGTTCTACACTGACCGGACGCAGAATTTTCCTCATAAAATCGACAGAAGCGATTTGTGCTACAGGCTTTTTGTTTCAGAAGGATTTGAATGGGGCGGCGACTGGAGCGGCGTAAAAGACTGGCAGCATTTTGAGTTCAACGGCGAATGAAATTGCGTTTTTAATATGCTTTTGCATTTCGCTTTGAAATGAATCTGAAAATTGAATCTTGCGGCAGAACCGGAATCGGAGGGCAACGGAATCTGGCGGCAGAACCTGCTGGCAATGGCATATCGCATATTCTTTTGAAATTTTCCGCGTTTTCTCAAAAATTTTATCGTCTTTATCTTCTATTTTGTCATCATCGGAATCTTTCGTTTTAAATCTTGAACAAAAAAAAAATCTCATATAACATTGAGCTATTCAAAATGACAAAAAAACAAAAAATGTCATTTTGAAAAAATAAAACTGAAAATCGCTGGAACAGAGTCTTGCTTGCATTTTACGCTTTTCGCTCTGTTTTATTTGCGCTAAATCTGAAAAATCAGGAGAAAATTATGAGAAGAGTCGTTGTTACAGGACTTGGATGTGTTTCACCAATCGGAAATTCTGTTGATGAAACTTGGGCTTCTATCAAGGCTGGAAAAAGCGGAGTTGCGACAATCACACATTATGACAACACAAATTTCAAAGTAAAATACGCCGCAGAAGTAAAAGATTTTGACGATTCAAAATATATGGACTCGTCGGCTGCAAGAAAAATGGCGCGCTACACAAAGTACGCGGTTGCGGCTTCAAAAATGGCTTTGGAAGATGCGAATCTCATTGACAACAAGGAAGTTCTTGAGAACACAGCAGTTTATCTTGGAGTTGGAATCGGCGGACTTGAAGTTACAGAATCTTCAATGAAAGCATATTTTGACTCGAACCAGACAAGAATGCCTCCGATGACAGTTCCGATGCTCATTCCGAACGAGGGAGCCGGAAACATTTCTATGACTTTCGGAATTCACGGAGCAACCCACACAATCGCGACAGCCTGCGCTTCAGGAACAGACGCTATTGGAAACGCTTTGGATGAAATCAGAAGCGGACGCTACGATGTAATCTTGACAGGCGGCGCGGAGTCTACAGAATGTGGATTCGCAAACTTGGGATTCTCAATGCTTCATGCTCTTTCTTCAGGATTTGCTGACGACCCTACAAAGGCAAGCCGCCCGTTCGACAAGAAACGCGACGGATTCATCATGGGCGAGGGAAGCACAATCTTGATTCTTGAGGAATATGAGCACGCGAAAGCCCGCGGCGCAAAAATCTACGCGGAAGTTGCCGGCTACGGAGCTTCTTCTGACGGCTACCACCTTACAGCTCCGAATCCAGACGGAATTTGCGGCGCAAAGGCGATGACAATCGCAATGAAGGACGCTGGCGTAAAACCTGAGGAAGTTACATATTACAACGCGCACGGAACTTCAACTCACTTGAACGACTCAGGCGAGACAAAAATGCTCCACATCGCGTTCGGCGAGGCTGCAAAAAAGCTCCACATTTCTTCAACAAAATCGATGACAGGCCACTGTCTTGGAAACGCTGGTTCTCTTGAGGCGATGATTTGCTGCAAGGCGATTTCTGACTCTTACATTCCGGCGACAATCAACCTTGACGAGCCAGATGTTGAAGGCGGCTGCGACCTTGACTACACACCGAACAAGGGACTTGAAATGCCTGTTGAAGTTGCGATGAGCGGAAACTTCGGATTCGGCGGACACAACGGAATCTTGGTTTTCAAGAAAGCAAACTAGTTTTTTTGTTATGAGTTGCGAAAGCAACTCGTTGCACGCTTTTTGAACCGCAAATGCGTTAGGGGGCGTAACGGGCGCGGAGTGCGTGCCAGCTTATAGCTGTGCACCGAAGGCGAAAGCCGGAGCCGTGAAGCACCCGACCCGAGCGAAGCGAGGGAAACGCCCTAAAAAATATAAAACACGGATTTGCACAGATTTTTTTGATAAACGCGGATTTGGAAGAACTTTTGTGTTTGTCTTTTTGTTCGTGCTTTTCGTGTTGAATTTTGGAATTTTTACAGGAGAAAATTATGGATTTGCCATTTACAGATATTGAGTCGCTTTTGCCGCACAGAAAGCCTTTTCTTTTTGTTGACACGATTGAAAGTTTTGACGAGAACGGCTGCGTCTGCACGCGAAAATTCACGGACGAGGATTTTTTCTTTAAGGGACATTTTCCGGAATATCCGGTTGTGCCTGGCGTGATTTTGATTGAGACAATGGCGCAGGGCGGCGGTGCGGCGTTGAGCTTGCAGAAAAAGTTTGACGAGGGAAGCCTTTTCTTCCTTGCGACTGTGAACAACGTGAAATTCAAGCATCAGGTGCGGCCGGGAGACACTGTGCGCATGGTTGTTGAAAACAAACGCTGCACAAAAAATATGGTCGTTCAGTCTGGAAAAGCCTACGTTGGCGAAACTCTCTGCGCACAGGCTGAGTGGATGTGCTTGGTTGGAAAGGGAAACTAAAAAGGCAGAAAAACACTCTGCGTTCAGGCTGAGTGGACACGCAGTTCGCGAAAGCGAACAATATAATAATTTCCAATCAGTGCACGACCGCAGGTCGTATGTGCTTGGTTGGAAAAGGAAACTAAGAAAGCCTTTTTGATTGATAAGGTCGTTGTAGGGGGCTAAAAAAGCTGGTCTTGCTGTGAAAAATGCGGCGGGCTAGCTTTTTTGTTTTAAAAATTTGTCTGTAAAGCTGTCATGCTGGACTTGATTCAGCATCTGTATATAGATTCCGAATCAAAGCGAGAACGAACGTTCTCGAGTTCCTGAACATCATTCAATATTACGGCGTTTTTCTGCCGCTTCATCGCTTTCCTTTTTTTCCGCAAAAATAATTTTACAGAAATTTTACACGCTTTTTGTTGCTTTATTTTTTCTATCGTCTGTATATTTTAGTTATGATTTATCTTTTGGAAGATGACGAGGCAATCAGAAAGCTTTTGGACTACACTCTCAAAACGCAGGGCTACGAGTGCAAAGGTTTCGGTCTGCCGAGCGAATTTTGGAAATCTCTTGGCGAGGAAAAGCCTGAGCTTGTTCTTCTTGACATTATGCTGCCTGAGGAGGACGGAATTTCGATTCTGAAAAAACTTAGGGCAAACAAGGAGACTTCTGGAATTCCGGTGATTATGCTCACTGCGAAAGATTCTGAATTCGACGTTGTTACCGGGCTTGACTTGGGCGCGGACGATTATGTTACAAAGCCGTTCGGAATGATGGCTTTGCTTTCGCGGATAAAGGCGGTTTTGCGCAGATACGAGAAAAACGCGGCGAAATCTTCCGGCGGAGCCGGCGGAAACGAGCTTTCGGCTGGAAACGTAAAGATGGACATTGAGAAGCACACGGTTTTCGCCGGCGGAAAGCAGGTTTTTTTGACGGTGAAGGAATTCGACCTGCTCGCTCTTCTGATTGAAAACCGCGGAAACGTTCTTACGCGCGAGCGGCTTTTGGATTCAATCTGGAAAATTGACTCGGACATTGAAAGCCGCACGGTTGACGTTCACATCAGGACTTTGCGGCAGAAAATCGGAGACGAGAACGGCGACTTGATTGAGACTGTGCGCGGAGTAGGCTACAAGATAAAATTGTAGATTCGAAAACTAAAGAAAAGCTGACGCGTTAGGGATGACAAGCCCGGCCTGCGGAGCAGGAAACGCCCAAGAGGAAAAAATAAAATGAAATCAAAATCACTTTCAATTCGGATTTTTGCGACGACTTTTTTTGCAGGCGCGCTTGTCTATCTTGTTTGCGCGTTTGTTTTCACGATGGATATGCACAGCTATTTTGAGCGGCAGATTTTTTCGGAGCTTGAAACGGAATCTTCGCTGCTTTCTGAATATGTGATTCGCGGCGGAATTGACGAGATTGAAAAGCTCGCGCTTAAAAACCGGATTACGCTGATTCATTCTGACGGAACGGTTTATTTTGACAACACTGTTGATTTTAAGACGATGGAAAATCACGCTGGACGCGAGGAATTTGCGGGCGCGGTTCAGAAGGGAACTTTTCAGATTGAAAGATATTCGACCACGATGATGGAAAAAACGCTTTATTTTGCGCGGCTTCTTGAAAACGGCGACGTTCTTAGAATCAGTTCCGACCAGTTTACGGCAGGCGCGCTTATTTTTGGAATGAGCCCGGTTCTGCTTTTTATGCTTGTTGCCGCGATGATTGTCTCTGCGATGACTGCAAGCTGGACTTCGCGGAAAATCATTCAGCCGCTTGACAAAATCGACCTGGAAAATCCAGAGAGCGCGGAAGTCTACGATGAACTGAAGCCTTTCACAAAGCGGATTGCCGAGGAGAATTTTGAAAAATCGCAGCGCGAGGAGCTTCGCAAGCAGTTCAGCGCGAATGTGAGCCACGAGCTTAAAACGCCTTTAACGAGCATTTCGGGCTTTGCGGAAATCCTGAAAAACGGCGGAACAGACGAGAAAACGACGAAAGATTTTGCCTCGACGATTTATGACGAGTCGCAAAGAATGATTTCTCTTGTGAACGACATCATAAAACTGAGCAAGCTCGACGAAAAATCAATCAGCATGGAAAAAGAGTCTCTTAGCCTGCGAGAAGTTGCGCGCGAGGCGATTGAAGTTCTTTCTTCCAGCGCGAAAAAAAACAATATCAGCGTGAATCTGACCGGAAGCGCGGGCGTGATAAGCGGAGTTCGCCCTGTAATCTACGAGATGGTTTTTAATCTGATTGACAACGCGATAAAATACAACAAAAAGGACGGCTCAGTTGATGTTGACATAAAAGAGCTGCCTGAAAGCCACCGCGTGACTTTTTCGGTGAAAGACACTGGAATTGGAATTCCTGCGGGCGAGCGCGAGCGGATTTTTGAGCGTTTTTACAGAATCGACAAGAGCCGTTCAAAGCAGCTCGGCGGAACGGGGCTTGGATTAAGCATTGTGAAGCACGGCGCGAAATATCACGACGCGACTGTAATCGTGAATTCTAAGGAAGGCGATGGCAGCACGTTCACGCTTGTTTTTAGGGTTTAGGAGATTTTGGAAAAGGAATTTTGTGAAGAGATAAAAAATCGGAAAAAAGATAAAAAAGATTTCGTGGAAAACTGGATTTTTAAGAATCGAAAGTTTGCGGCGAGTTGCGGAAAACTAAATTGCGTTTGTTGACAATTTTCGAAAGTTTGCCGTTTTTGATGTTCGGGAGATTTTTTCTCCAAGATTTCCCCATCGTTGTGGTGCGAGTTTCGACTTTAGTCGCTAGACGCATTTTCCGCGAAAACCGCCTGCTTAAAGAATCTTTTTGAAATGCCGAAAATTTCGCTATGGACGTTCATTTAATCTGCAAAGAAATTTACACTTTCACTTGCCGCGCCTGCTGTGGCTGTGAAATTCCGGTCGCTTATATTGTCGTAAGGCTCGGCGCGGAATTTAAATTCAGCGATTCTGACTTAATTTCTGAATTCGACAAGATGAAATGGAATTCTCCGATTTAAACTGCCGACTTGATTTTGGAGCACGACGAAAAACTTCCTGAAATCTTCAAGGTAAAAGAAATTCGCGGATTTGAGGACGATTTAGGCAACGAGAAAATCTACAAAGTGGAAGGCTCACAATGAAAAGCGCGCTCCGCGCTGTCTTCGCATTTTTTTCGCTTGCTTTTTGCTCTTTCGCCTGGTCCACGGATTTTTATTGGGTGGGAAAAGATTCTGATTCTGGAAACTGGAGCAAACAGGATAACTGGTCGTTGAGCGAAGACGGAACTGTTCCCGCAGGTTCTTATCCTCAAAATGATGACACTGCAATTTTTTCAAGCGAAGCGACAATTACAACAGGAGCCTCTTGCGGCTCAATAATTTCTTCTACTTCTCTGATTTTTCAGAAAACTCTTACAGCAACTAGCAGTATCACAGTCTCTTCCGGCGACTTGACTGTTTCAGACGCGCTTTCCACAGGCGGAAAAGTCGAAATCTCGTCTGGAAACTTGAGCGTCGGCAAAGGATTTTCATATTCAGGCGATGTTAATGTTTCTGGAGATGTTAAAGTCAGAACTGCCGGAATCGCAAAAAATAATGCAAAAATCACGGCTGGCGGAAAGATTACTTTTTCTCTCGGATTCAACGGAAGTGAGATTTCCTGCGGAGGCGCGCTTTACATTGGGAAAACTGGTGATTACAAAATCATAATAAACGGCGCTGTTGATGCGGAGTCTGCCCAGTTTGTTGCGCCTGTCCGTCTTGACTCCGGCTGCACGAGCGTTTCAACGGCTGGAACGCAAGTTTTTGGCGGCGCGGTTCTTCTTGGCGACGATGTAACTTTTACGGCTTCCTCTGTGAATTTCAACAGCACTTTGAACAGCAACGCGTCAGGCTCGGAAAAAAGCGTGGTTATAAATGGCGACGCGGTTTTTGGCGGAAGCGTTGGCGAGAGTGTGCCGCTTAATTCGCTCACGGTGAACGGGGAAAGCTCCGTGCCAGAAGAAACCAAGCAAATAACTGTAATTACTTTAAATGACCAAAATTATAACGGAGATTGCGGTCTCGGTTATTGGTCTACTTTTGAATCAAAATCTGGAAGCATTTATTTTGGAAGCGAAGTTTCGCCAGCTTCCGTAACTTCGTTGAACGGAAATAATGTGTCTTTTTCTGTAACGACATATCCCGAAAGTGATAATAATAAAACTTGTTTTTATGGCGGATTCAAGCAGAAGATTCAAGGTCTTAATGTTTACGGAAATGCTGAAATTTACGGTTCTAATGAATTTTCAAGACTTTCAATTTGTTTAAGCAAAAGTGAAAAAAGCAACTGGCAGCCATATTCAGCAACTGTAAAATTTGAGAGCGGAAAATGGCAAACAATTGAAAATATTTCTTCTGAAAAACCTTCTGATAACGCAGGCTCGTATTCTATAACTTTAACTTCTACGTCGGATGAAAAATGGTACGCTTGTTTTTCATCTGCTCCTGCGGAATCGAATTTTTATTACACTGTCATCAAAAATTCTCGTTCAGTAAAATCTTCCGGCTCAACGGAGCTTAATTCGCTTGGCTTGACTCCTGATTCTTCCAAGATTACAGATTTTGACCTTGACAATCCCACAACTGAAGGCTGGTTCAATTTTCCTGACACTTACTATTGGCTTGGCGGCGCGTCTTCCTCTTGGGACAATGCGGCAAACTGGTCGAATGACGGCGAAACGGCTTTGTCTTCCGGCGATTCTCCAGACTTTTCAGGCGGAAAATCAAAAATCATAATCGCAAAAGGCGAATCTTCATCACAAAGTCCGTTCATTTTGAAACTGGAAAGCGACATAAAAATAAAATCGCTTTCGGTTGATTCCGGGGCGGAAATTGATTTTTCAGGCGCGGGCGTTGAGGCGGACACAATTACAAACAACGGAACTGTCGTTATCGGAAAAAATCAGACAATTTCAGGAGATTTCACGAACAACTCGCTCGTCAGAATCGGCGGAAATCCTTCTTTTACCGCGGCAAAAAACGGCAGCGGAAGCACAGTCGAATATTTCGGCGGAACTTCGGATTCTCCGATTGGCTTTTCTTGGGACGGAAACTCGGCGGAAAGCGGAAAAAACTACGAGAATCTAATAATTTCAGGAGTTGTCTCTTCAAGCGATGAAATTTCTGTCGGCGGCGAGACTTTGATAACCGGCGGCGCGGATTTTTCTGGAAATTGCAGTTTTTCAGGCGCGGTGACTTTTGGAAGCTCTTCTGAAAAAGCGGGCGACATTTCGATGACTGGCGCAAACACTTTTTCAAGCGGATTAAAAATTGTTTCTGCAGGCGACATTTCGATGACCGGCGCGAACACTTTTTCAGATGAAGTTGAAATCGTCTCGGCGGGCGCGGTTTTATTAAATGCGAAAACGGCTTTTTCTGTTTCGGCAGGCGCAAGCTGCGGTTCTCTTGAAATTTTGTCTGATGCGAAATTTTTAGGCGGCGTTTTAACTTCCGGCGCGCAAAAATATTCCGGGGCGGCCTCGTTTTTGGACGGCGCGGCTTTGTCGGCAGGCAGCACGGTAACTTTTGAAAGCTCCGTTTCCGTTTTTGGCGATTTTTCCGATTCTTCAAGCACCGGAACTTTGACCGTTGACTGCGGCGCAAACACGGCGGCTTTTTCCGGCGTTTTTTCAGGCTCTCTTGTCTTAAAGTCTCCGGCGGCTTTCTTAAAGTCAAATTCGTTTGGAAATTTTTTTGTTGAAATCTCTTCAGAAATTTCCGCTGATTCTCTTTCTTGCCTTGAAGTCTCGTTTGCCGGAGGCGAAACTCAAAGCGTTGGCGGAACTTTAAAATGTGCGGGAACATCGGCGACAAGCGTTTTGCTTAAATCGTCAAATTCTTCAAAATGGATTTACAACGGCTCGGCTTCTTCGTCTAATTTTTCATACACTTTTATTGACAATTCTTCATCAAAAACCGCTTTGAACTTGGAATCTTCTGAAAGCACGATTTGCGATTACGGCGAAAAAAATCTCGGCGCGCGCTCCACGGAAAAATGGTTCAAGTCGCTTGCGGTTTTGGGGAAACTTTCATTTTCGCTTTCGCTCGCTCCTGTCGGCTCAAATTACATCTATCTCGTTTATCCTGAAAAAATTCTCTACGGCGGAAAATCTTTGCAGGAACTGAAAAGCGTCGGAAATCTTGACGAGGCTCTGGAATCGATAAAATCCGAGCTGAAAATAATGGACAAAAGCGCGTCGTCGGAGCTTTTTGAAATTTCAGAAGTCGAATATAAGGGCGGAAACGAAAATTTCACGGCTCTTCTTTTGACGGTCGGAGAGAAAATCGCTTTGGACGATATTCCAAAGTCGTATTTGATTTTTAACGGAACTGAAAAGCACATCATAAGCGATTTTGCGGTGAACGCTGTAAAGCCGCTCTACGCATGCACGAAATCTTCAAGCTCGGCGAACGGCTCAAGCGAATCCGAATCTAATTCGGACATAGGAACTTTTTCAATCCACGATTTTGGGGAAGATTCTGGAAACTACGGAAAACTTCCAAGCGGAAAAGACGTTGTTCTTCAAGTTTCTTACGCTGGCGAAAACGCGGACGACGAGACAAGCGGACTAAAACTTCTCGCTTCGCTTAAATCGTCGGTAAAATCTTCAATGAAAAGCGACAAAATCAACAGCTTGCTTGGCGTTTCGTGGCGAGTCTGGATTCCGGAAGATTTTGAGGCGGTTTCTTCGGCGGCGAACACTGAAATTTTGGCGGAGCTTTCGCCTGAATCTGTCAGCTCTTCCGGCTCGGGCAACTTGTGGAATTTCACTTTTGAGAACGAGGATTCTGACTCTGATTCTCTAGGCTTGAAAGCGGGCGACGAGGTTCAGTTTGTCTTTAGAATCGGGAACACGAAAATCGACCACGGCGACGGAACGGAAACTTATCTTTATTCGTACTGGATTCCCGAGGAAAATATTTTGCGCAAGGATTTTTCGCTTCTTGACTTGTGGTCGTTCTCGCTCAGGAATTTTACAAAGCAGCGCAGCGGAGTTTCAATTCTAAAAAACGTGATAAATCTGAACGAAAACGAGCAGTCGGTGATTGAAGTCGATATGAAGTCCAGCGGAAATTTGAACGTTTTTATAATGACTTTGGACGGAAACATCGTGCGAAGACTTTCGAAAGGGCGGCGTGAGGCAGGAACGCATTTTTTCAAGTGGAACGGAACGAATCTTTCTGGAAAATCCGTTGCGCGCGGACTTTATTTTGTTCGCGTCGTAGGTCCAGAAATCGACGAGACCAGAAAAATCATGTGCGTGAAAAAATGATTGCTTGAAAAATGCACGTCATTCCGAACTTGATTCGGAATCCGTAAAAAAAATTGGCACAGATGCTGAATCCAAGTGCGCGGTTAAAACCGCGAGTTCAGCATGACTCGCTTTTGCCCGATGAATAAAAACGCACGTCATTCCGAATTTATTTCGGAATCTGTAAAAAAAAATTGGAACAGATGCTGAATCCAAGTGCGCGGTTAAAACCGCAAGGTCAGCATGACAGGCTTTGTTGCAATTCTGCCCGACGAACGAAAACGCGTCGTTGCGAAAAAATCCCCGGCGATTGATAAACTCCTGATTTTAATTCATACTTTCAAAATGAAAAATTCTAGGAGAGCGGAACGCTTTGCAGATTTCGGGCGCGTTGAAAACAGCGAAATTTGCGTTGTGAGCGGAATGCTTGAAGACATCAGCGAGACCGGCATAAGAGTTAGCTACAGCGTGCCTCCAGCAATCGACATGGACAGAGAATACGAGGTTACTGTCCGGCTTTCCAGAGTCTCCGACGAGGCTTTGTCTCTGATTGTAAGGCCTGTTCGGATTTTTATAAGCGAAAAAGGTCAGGCTTCTGTTGGATTTTCGATTCTGCAGTCAAAAGATTCCGCGCGGCTTGAAAATTACATCGCTTTGCTTAGAGAAGATGCGTCAAATGCAAAAACAAGGATTGTTCCGCAGACGAGCAACGAGTCTCTTTTTATCTGAAATCTAAGAAATCTAAAAGAAAATCTTAAAAAAATCGAAAAAATTATGGCGAAAATTGAAGAACTGAAAGGAATGGCTTTTCTCGCGTTTCCTGAAATGAAAAATCTGCTTGTTTCGGAGCTTTCCGAGCATTTTGGCTACGACTCAAAAAACGGAAAATGGCACGGAGACTTGCTCTACTGCCCGGATTTTGTTCCTGAAAAAATCGAAAAATCTGATGACGATTTTTCTGAAACATCTTGCGAAACTGATTCAAATGAAATAAATGCGGCAAATCCAGATGATTCAAATGAAAAGAAAGATTCTGAAAATTTCCCGCTTCCGTACTGGGTGAGAACCTGCATGCTGAATCCGATTCTGATTCATTTTGACTCGATTGGAGAAGCCGCCTCGGAGCTTAAAAAAATCCAGCGGAACTGGGCGCCGTATCAGTTTCAGCTTTTCCGACGCGCGAGTTTGATTCAAGAAAAACTTCCTTATATAAATCTGAAAACCAGAAATTTTCCATGCAAGATTCCAAACTCGCCGATGGGGCTTTACACGCTTTTGGACGAAAAAACGATGATTGCTTCTGCCAGAACGAGCAGCCCGCTTCCTGCCGGAAAAATCGAGTTTGTGGAAGACCACGAGAATCCGCCGAGCCGAGCCTATCTTAAAATTCAGGAAAGCCTCACTCTTTTTTCAACTTTTTTTGGCGAGAATCTTCCAGACGAGGAAAGCAAATGCTTTGAAGCCGGAGCTTGTCCCGGCGGCTGGACTTGGGTTTTGAGGCAGCTTGGAGCGGAAGTTTTCGCTGTTGACCGTGCGGAGCTTGCGCCGTCTTTGATGAAAGACCCGAAAGTGAAATTTCTCGCGCATGACGCGTTCACGCTAAAGCCCGATGAAGTCTGCGCGCAAATGAGAACTGAGAAGCTCGATTTCGTTTTCAGCGACGTAATCTGCTATCCAGAGCGTCTTTTTGAATGGATAAAAATGTGGATTGAATCAAAGAGAACGAAAAACATAATCTGCACGATAAAAATGCAGGGCGCGGTGAACTGGGAGCTGATTGGAAAATTTGCCGCGATTCCAGACAGCAAAATCGTCCACCTGAACTACAACAAGCACGAGCTAACGATTCTGATTCACAATATTTAGAAAAGTGAAAAATTATTTGCAGAAAAGAAGCCGTCATTTCTGAAGGAATATAGATGCTGAAACAAAGCGAGTTCAAGAGAACTCGAGTTCAGCATGACTTGCGGAAATGTAAGTTGATTCAACGTCATTGCGAGGAGCGAAGCGACGAAGCAATCCATCAAATCCATCATTCCAATTCTGCATTGAGAACTACAAATTGTACGGCGTTTCCTGATAAACGTAGTAGTTCAGCCAGTTTGAAAAGAAAAGGTGCGCGGTGCTTCGCCAAGTGTTGAGCGGCTTTTTTGAAGAGTCGTCGTCCGGAAAATAGTTTCTCGGAATCTGGATTTCAAGTCCCTTGTTTTTGTCTCTGAAATATTCGTTCGCGAGCGTTTCCGTGTCGTATTCAAGATGTCCGGTCATAAAAATCGAGCGGTTATTTTTTGACTTGCACAAAGTTACGTCTCCGTCTGAATTTTCCGCAAGAATCTGCAAATTTTCCTCGCTTGCAATGTCGTCTCTTGAAACCGTCGTGTGGCGCGAAGTCGGAACTGAAAAAACGTCGTCAAAACCGCGCATTAGAGGGTCGGCACGCAAAATTCTGTGGGTCTTGTAAAGCCCGAACATTTTCTGCGAGAGCGAGTGCTTTTGAATTCCGTATTTGTGGTAAAGTCCCGCCTGCGCTCCCCAGCAGATGTAAAGCGTTGAAAAGACATTTTCCTGAGCGTAGTCCATTATTTTGCAGAGGTCGTTCCAGTAGTCAACTTCCTCAAAAGGAATCTGCTCCACAGGCGCGCCGGTAATAATCAGTCCGTCGTATTTGTTTTTTAAGATGTCGCTTGAAGGAATGTAGAATTTTTCAAGATGCGCAGAGCTTACGTGCGTTGACTCGTGGTGCTCCATTCTCACAAGCGAGATGTCGATTTGAAGCGGCGTGTTTCCAAGAAGCCGCAAAAGCTGAATCTCCGTGGCTTCTTTTGTGGGCATAAGATTCACAATCGCGATTTTAAGAGGACGAATATCCTGAGTCGCAGCCCGGTTTTCAGTCATTACGAAGATGTTTTCGTATTCAAGAACTTTTTTTGCAGGCAAATCCGACTGAATTTTGATTGGCATAACGCACCTCTTTTACCAATAAATACGCAACTATAGCAAAATCCGCCAAAATTTACTATAGTTCTACGGATATGAATTCTTCTAAAGACCGGTCGAAAGACAGGCAGAACGCTGTAAAAAAACTGAGAGCCTTTCTGCTATCTCCAAAATCAGAAATAGATTCATTCAGGCAGAAAATTGACGACACTTTTTCTTCGGTTTATCTTCCGAACAATGTTGAGTGCGAAGAAAAAGAATACGGAAAAATCAAATGCGACGTTCTTTATCCTGAAATTTACGCTGTGAACCGCGCCGTTTTTTACATTCACGGAGGCTCGTTTGTCGCAGGCTCGCGGAAATCTTACCGGCCGTTCGCCGCGTCTCTTGGAAACGCCTGCGCCGCAAAAGTCATTCTTCCTGAATTTCGGCTTGCTCCGGCTTTTCCTTTTCCGAATGCTCTTGAAGATGTTCAGTCGGCTTTCCGCCATCTTTATGCGCAGATGAGCGTTTCGCTCTCGCTCGAGCAGAACGAGGATTCAAGAAAAGAGCCTGAAATCATAATTGCTGCGGACTCAACTGGAGCTTCAATCGCGCTTGCGATGGCTTTTCAGCTTGACGAGAAAATAAAATCTTCTATCAAAAAAATCGTGCTTTTTAGTCCGTGGCTGAACATTGCCGAGGACGACGAGATGTTTTCCGAGAAAAAGGCGAGCGACGAGGTTTTTACGGCCGAGTCTGTGCGGCTTTGCGCGGAAAATTACACTTATCAGGAGAACTGGAAAAATCCGCTGGTCTCGCCGCTGAAGGCTTCACGCGAGATGATTTCTCAGCTTCCCGACGTTTTTATCCAGTGCGGCGACAAGGAGATTTTTTTTGACGACTACGTTGTTTTTTCCGATATGCTCAAAAATGACGGCGTAAAATGCGAGCTTGACGTCTGGAAAAATATGATGCCGCTTTTCCAGCTTGCGGACGACTTTCTAAAGGAATCTCATCTTGCGGTGGAAAAAATCGGAAAAATGTTCACGACGCAGGAAGATGAAGAATCTGAGGAAAAAAATATTTAACACGGATAAATTCGGACGTTTCAAGGATAAATCGGACTGAAAGCGAAAAATATTGCGAATATTTCAGCTTTATCAAAAATCGTTTTGAGGTCAAATCGGTCGATTTTGAATCGGATTGATTTTGAATTAGCTCGATTTTGAATTGTTTCGATTTTGAATTGTTCTGATTTTGAATTGCTTCGATTTTGAATTGAGAAAAAATTTGAATCAGTTCAGTCTCAAAACGAAACGGTTTTAAATCGTTAGATTTTGATTCTCTTCGAGTTTATCTTTTTTGTTTTTTTGAATCTTTGTTTAGTTTATGGAGAAAAATATGGAATTGGTTTGCCCGGCAGGAAATATCGATAAATTGGCTTACGCGTACAATTACGGGGCTGACACTGCTTACATCGGCTTAAAGCGTTTTTCGCTCAGAATCAAGGCCGACAATTTTTATGATGACGA
>JAXDVS010000089.1:0-16357 GCA_034088785.1 Treponema sp. | reverse complement strand
AGACGACACGCTCGACTTGATAAATGCGATGAAAAAGGACGTTCAGCTGATTGCGGCAAGCGCGACGATAACAGGCTCGACTCAAAAAATCCTGCAGGAAACGCGGGTAAAGAAAAACGGAGCGACAGAAAGCGACATTGAAACGCTTTTTCTTCCGCCGGAAGATGTTCTTCGAAAAAGAATCACGCACTACGCGCTTTTTGCGGAGACAAGAGACAAAATCGACACGCTCAGAAAATATCTTGTTGCGAAAAAGCCTGCAAAAGCTCTTGTTTTCACGTCGAAGCTCGATCAGGTTGCGAACATTGTCGCAAAGCTAAGATACAAAAACATCGACTGCTTCGGACTTACAGCGAAAATGGACAAGACAGACCGAAAATCGACAATCGACAGGTTCAGGAGCGGAAAGATAAAGCTTTTAGTCACAAGCGATTTGGCGAGCCGCGGGCTTGACATTCCGAACATCACGCACATAATCCAAATGGATTTGCCGTCTGACGAGGATTTTTTTGTCCATAGAGCAGGAAGAACAGCGCGCGCCGGAAAAACTGGAATAAACATGGTTATCGGAGACGCGTACGAGATGAGAAAATACGCCGCTCTTGAGAAAAAACTCAAACTTGTTGTCTATCCTAGAATTTTGTACAAAGGAAAGCTCGCAGACCCGAACGAAATTCAGCAGAACCAGAATCAAGACAGCAAGGAACAATAAATTTTCCGCCGGTTCAGAACGAAAACTGAGCCGGCTTTTTTTTATCAGGCAAAATCATCAAATTCGTTTCAATTTCAAACACTCTTCTGCCTTTCATTTTTTCTATCAAAAAAATCCCAGAAATCCGTTAAATTCCTTAAATCCGTGTTTTTTTCGTTAGAAAGAATCTCTTTTTTCACGAAAAGCGTTCTTCATTTTTTCTATCAAAAAAAAATCCCAGCAATCCGTTAAAATCCTTAAATCCGTGTTTTTTTCATAAAATAAAATCATCTTAATCATCCGCGAAAAAATCTCCTTGTCTTCCATCTTAATTCAAAAATTCCTTTTGCATCCTCCTTCATTTTTTCTAAATCTTTCTCTTTTTTCGTCTAATTGAAACGCTGGAAAGTTATTATTATAATAGTAAGACATCTAAAAATGAGGTTTCCTTGTGTTCTTAAAATATCTTGACATTTTCGGATTCAAATCTTTTGCCGACAAAACCCACATCGAATTTGCAGACGGAATCACCGCCCTTTTGGGACCGAACGGCTGCGGAAAAAGCAACGTTGTTGACGCTGTAAAATGGGTTCTCGCAGAAAACAAGGCAAAAAATCTCCGCGCGGACACAATGGAATCGGTAATCTTCAACGGAACTGAGACCCGGCCGCCGCTCAACATCGCGGAAGTCACGCTCACAATCTCGAACGAGAACGGACTTTTGCCGCTCGAAGACTCGGAAATCGCAATCAAGCGAAGGCTTTACCGCTCAGGCGAATCTGAATATTACATCAACAACCGCCAGGTCGGCCCGACAGAAATCAGACGGCTTTTCATGGACACTGGAGTCGGAAAAGCGGCATATTCTGTAATGGAGCAGGGAAAAATCGATCAGATTTTGTCTTCAAAGCCGGAGGACAGGCGGTATCTTTTTGAGGAGGCGGCTGGAATTTCGCGCTCAAAGGCGGAAGTTCTCGAAGCGGAACGCGAGCTTGAACGGACAAGGCAGAATCTCGCGCAAATTGAAGTCGCTCTCTCTGAAAACAAGCGAAGCTACGAGACTTTGAAAAGCCAGAGCGAAAAGACGACAAAATACAGAAAATTAAAGGAAGACATTTTCAACTACGAGCTTGACATTCAGCTTTTGAAGCTAAAGGATTTTGTCCAGACGCAGGCGCGTGCAACACAGAGTAAAGAAGAAGTCGCGTCAAAAAGAAATGCGGTTCAGGCTGAAATCGACGAAATTTTGAACACGCTCACCGAAAACTCGGACAAAATCAAAGAGCTTCAGTCAAAAATGGGCGAAATGCAGATGGAGCTTGTGAAAATCCAGACCGAGAAGACAAACAAGCTAGACCAGCAGAAAATTTTGAACGAGCAAGCGCGCACAATCCGCGAGAAAATCGGAACTCTTGAGCTAAAACAGCGTTCGATTCAGGAAAGAATCGACGACTTGAACGATGAAATCGGCGAGCAGGATGCGGACTTGCACTCAAAGTCAAAGCAGCTTGACGACGTTAGGAAAAATATCACAAGTTTTACAGACAACATCGCAGTCTCACAGAGCCAAATCACAGAAAACGACAAAAAAGCCGACGAAGGCGAAAATGAAATTCATTCTCTCGACGAGGAGCGAGCAAATTTCCAGAAGCAGCTCGAGTCAATCACCGAGGATATTGTTACGGAGCTTGACGCAAAGCTCAAAGATTCAGGATTCTCGTCTGCGGCGAGCAAGCAGGCAAAGGAAGAGCTTGACGAGAAAGTCAGCAAGCTGAAAATCTTCGCGGAAGGCCGGCGGAACATTTTCACGGACTACGCTTCACTAAAAGGACATTCCGAAAGCGAAAGTGAGACTTTTTCAAAAGACGCAATCAAGGCTTTGGACGAGGTTGTGAACCTTGTCGGAGACATTCAGAATTCTGTTGAGACTTATTCAAAGACAGTTCCGGCATTCATCGACGATTTTTTGTCTCCTGAAGGAATCATCACAAAAAAAAGAAGCATCGACCGCGCAATCTCCGAGAATATGCAGAAAATCGCGACAATCAGGGAAAGAATCAGCAGCTACAAGGCGGAAAACACAAATCTCATCTCGAAAATCAACGAGTACAAGGAGACTTTGGGAAAACTCCGCGTAAGCGAAGCGCAGATGCAGCAGCAGATTTTCAACGCGAAGCAGACCGCCGAGCTTTTAAAGCGGAATCTCACAAGCGAGCAGAATTCGCTAAAGCAGAACGAGGAAGAGCTTTACAACGAGCAACGGAATCAGGAAGATCTGGACGAGCGCGTGGAAGACTTGCAGAGCGCGCTTTCAGTGATTGAAAAACGCGGCCAGGAATGTGCCGACAAGATGAACGAGCTTGACACAGAAATCAAGCAGCGGAACACAAGCGATTCCGGCAAGAAAAACGCGCTTGAAAAAAAACGCGAGGAGCAGCAGAAATATCAGGCGCAGTACGAAAAGCTCACGCTCGACCTTGTTACAAGCGAAAACGACATCAGAAACATAAAGCAGAATTTTCAGGAGACGCACAGCCGCGACCTGATGGAATTTGAAGAGAGAATGTACAAAATCACAGTTCCGTCGCCGGTTCTCCGCGAAAAACTTTCAGAAGCAAGAAAATCTCTCGCCGACTTGGGACAAGTAAACCTGATGGCTCCAGAGCAGTTCACCGAACAGAAAGAACGCTACGAAAAGCTCCAGTCGAGCTACGACGACACAAACAAGTCTCTCGAGAATCTTCTTCGCGTTTCTGAGGAAATCAAGTCAAAATCGACAGAAATGTTTGTTTCGACCTACAACAAAATCAAGAAAAATTTCCACAATATGTTCCGCCGTCTCTTTGGAGGCGGACGCGGAGAGCTTCGCCTGACCGACCCGCAGAACGTTCTTACATCTGGAGTTGACATTTACGCCGAGCCGCCTGGAAAAAAGCTACAGAACATCGCGCTCTTGTCCGGAGGCGAAAAGACAATGACCGCAGTCGCGCTTTTGTTTGCGACTTACCAAGTCCGGCCTTCTCCGTTCTGTCTTCTTGACGAGATTGACGCGGCTCTTGACGACAAAAACGTTACAAGCCTTGTTGCGGCTTTAAGGCAGTTCGCAAAGCTTTCCCAGTACATCGTAATCACCCACAACAAAAAAACGGTTATGGGCGCAAGCACAATGCTCGGAGTTACGATGCAGGAGTCAGGCGTAAGCAAAATAATACAGATTCGCCTTGATGAAGACATCGACAAAATTCCGTCTTATGACGAGCAGGACGACTTTGTTGATGAAGATGTCGCGCCGGAGGAAAATGTCGTGATTCCGCCGCGGCCGCCAAAGCGGATTCACAATCCAGACGGAACTGTAACAGACCCGGTTATTATCCAGCACGAAAAAGAAGTAAAAGAGCAGAAGCGTCTTGAACGCGAAAAAGCGAAAGCTGAAAAGGAAGCGGCAAAGCTTGCGGCTGAGCAGCAGGCAAATCAAGAAGATTCTGCTTCAAGCGAAAAAGAATCTGCTAACGCGAAAATTTAGAAAGTGAAAAAAATCAGAAAGGACGGCGAGAAAATGAATTTTGATGAAATAAAAGACGCTTTAAGCGATTTTTCACCGCGCGATTTCGCGCAGAAAAAGCCGTTCACGTTCGCCCTGATTTGCTTTTTGACGGCTCTTTTCATCGCCGGGCTTGTCGTGCTTTTGATTCAGACTTCGCCGGAAAAAAAATCTGAAGTCCCTGAGCCTGAGCATTTTGAGGCAGACGCTCCAATTCTGATTCCAGACGCGCCGCAGATTGAAAAAGATTACTATCCTTCGAGAATAACTGAAAACCAGTGGCAAAAAGATGAAGTTGACAAATGGTTCACCTATCCTGACGAAGATGTTATGAAAGATTTGGCTGAATCAAACGACAAAATTGTCAAAGACATTATAGGAGCTGCACCTTGATTAAAAAACATTTTCTTGTTTTCGCTGCGATTGCGGCAATTTTCACAGTTTCATGCGCCTCAACCCCGACTTCCGAGCAAAAAAGAGAAGCGGTTCAGAATCTTGAAGAAAAACCGGGAGATTCTGCTTCGATTTTAAAAAACGAAAATAACAAAAATTCAAATACAAAAGACGATTCTATTGAAAATATTGAAGAAAAATCTTCGGACGAAAATCCGCTTGAAACGATAAAGGAAACGGCAATAGAGCAAAATCGCCCTGAAAACATTTCTGAAAATTCTCAAGAAAAACCGAAAACAGAAGAAAATCAGACTCCTAATCAGCTTTCAGAGAACGAAATTTCAGAAGAACCGAAAATCGAGACAGCCGAAACAGAAAACAATCCGCAAAATGATTTTCAGGCAAACGAGAAAAACATAAATTCTGGCGAAAAAGAACTTGAAAAAGTCGCGGAAGAAGACTTGCCTTTTGAAAAGCAGAGCGAGAACGCGCCGCTGGAAACAGAATCAAAAATTTTCGCTGAACCTGATGTGATTGACATTTCAGAAGAGCCGGAAGTTTTTGAGGAAAATCAGGCAAATTCTCAAAACGAAAACGAAAATCCGAAAAACGAAGAATCAAGCGAAACGAAAACGGCTGACGAAAATTCAGAAAATTTTGCAGAATCTGCAGAATCTGCAAATGCGGACGAAAACAAAAATCTTGATGAGACAAATACAATAATAGAAGAAACTTCTGAGCCAATCCAAGATTCAAATGAAACAGGCAACGAAAATAACGAAGCAGAAACTGCATAAAAGAAGATTCGGAAGCAGAAAATCAAAAATCAGGCGAAAATGAAGATTTGCCTTCGCCTGAAAAACAAATAAATGAAGAAAAAACCGAACAAGATTCGGATTCTGAAAAAATCGCTCCGTCAAGAAAAGTCACGATAAAGCGAAACCAGAATCTTTACGTTGTTTATCCGGGAAACGGCTGGATTTACATCGGCGAAGAAAAAACGCCTGCCCTGCTCACCTATTTTGGGCGCATGACTGACTCTTCAAGAACGACTTTCACATTGCACTCACTCGACGCGGGCGAGACTTTCCTGCATTTTTACAAAAATGACGCGCTCACCGGAAAATCAATCGACGACTATCTTTTGGTGACTGTTGAAGACAAAATCGCAAATTCGGATGAAAAAACGCTCGCTCCATCATATGCAGAGATTGTTCCGCCGCAGTTCCAGAAAAGACAGAACAAATTTTCAACCGGAAATGAAAAAGCTGACATCAAAAACGACGAAACCGAAAACACAGCTGCGGACAAAAATCAGAATCTTAAAGACAACAAGACAAGCTCACTGGAATCCGAAAATCTGAAAAATAGAAATTCAAGCGAAAAATCGTATATCCAAAATCCGAGAGAAACGGGAAAAAATAGCGAAAATCAGAATTTTTCGAGCAACGATGTGAAAACGCTTGTCTCAACGCCGGAAAAACAGAATCCGCAAAAAAATGCGGCTTCAAGCGGCAGCGGAAATCTTTATCAAAATCAAAAAAATGATTTCCAAAAATCAAATTCAACGGTAAAAGATGAAAATTCTTCACTTTCTGAAAAAAACGAAAACGGCACGCAGCAAAATTTCGTTTTGGAGCCGGAAGTTCAAATGGCGGACGAGGCCGAATCTGGCGAGGAGCTTCTTGAAAAGGCAAAATCGCTTTTTGACGAGAAAAAATACGCTGAATCTCTTGAATCTTGCCTTGACTTTATAAACGGCTCAAACGAGAATCTTGACGAGGCTTACTATCTTCTGGGGCAGATTTACGAGGCTGAGTCTCCTGTAAAAAACATAAGAAACGCAATTGACGCTTACACAACCGTCACAAAAAACTTTCCGCTGAGCAAGCTCTGGCAAAAAGCGAACCAGCGGAGCGTCTATCTGAAAAGATTCTACATCGACATAAGATAAAATAACAAAAATCAGCTTTTCTCGCCTGAAAAAAACGGACAAAAACGCGAAAAAAAAATCGCAACAAACACGAAAAAACAAAAATTGGAGGTTTCTAATGAAAAAAACACTTGGAATTGGACTTGCAGTCTTGCTCGCTTTGGCTTTTACATCCTGCTCGGTAAAGCAAATGAACTATGCTCAGAGGACTGTTGAAGTTTCAGGAACTGGAACTGTAACGATTGAAGCCGACACAGCGACAATCCGGGCGGCAGTCGTGACACGCGCAAAGGACGTTCAGGAGGCGGCTTCGCAGAACGCGGAAAAAATGAACGCGATTCAGTCCGCGCTGAAAGAAAACGGAATCAAGGCGGAAGACATCTCCACGGAAAATTTCTACGTTTATCAGGAGACAAAATACAATTCAAAAACGCAGGAAAGCGTTCCGGGCGACTATAAAGTCACCAACCAGATTATCGTTTCTGTAAAAGACATCACAAAAATCGGAAAAACTGTCGATGTCTGCCTGAAATCTGGCGCGAATTCGCTTTCTTCAATCACTTACGGAATCACAAATCCTGAAACTGCGGAAAAACAGGCAAGAACGCTCGCAATCAAGCAGGCGGAATCAAACGCGAATCTTCTTGCAGGAGCAAGCGGAGCGCAGCTTGGACGCGTTCTTCAGATTAAGGAGACTTCACGGCCGCTTCCAGTCAACAATTACATGAAAGCAATGGCGGCATCTGACTCTGCTGTGGAGGAATCTTTCTCAAACGGGCAGGCGACTACAATCTCAAACGCAAAAAGCGTGATTACCGTAAATGTAAATGCGGTTTATCAGTTGCGGTAAATATTTCAAAAGACTAAAATACAAAAAGAGGATATTAAAATGCTTGACTACAGATTTATCAAAGAACATCTTGATGAAGTAAAAAAGAATATTTCAGACAGAAATATGGTCGCGGATGCGGACTTGGTTGTAAAACTTTTTGACGAGCGCACAGCTCTCACAACAAAGCTCCAGACTTTGCAGCAGCAGAGAAATGACAACGCAAAGTCAATGAAGCAGAAACTCGACGCAGAAACACGCGCAAAATACGTCGAGGAAGGAAAGAAAATCAAGGAAGATGTCGCAAAAGCTGAAAAAGAGCTTGCGGAAGTTGAAGAGCGGCTTGATGTTGAAGGAAGAAAAATTCCTAATATGCACCACCCTGACACTCCAATCGGAAAGCTAGACACAGAAAACCTTGAAGTGAAGAAAGTCGGAATTCCAAGAAAATTCGATTTTCAGCCAAAAGACCATGTCCAGCTTGGCGAGGAGCTTGGAATTTTGGATTTTGAGCGCGGAACAAAGGTTTCAGGCCCGAAATTCTACTATCTTAAAAACGAGGCGGTTTTCCTTGAGGAAGCTCTCATCATGTACGCCTTGAATATTTTGAGAAAGCACGGATTCACTCACTTTATCACGCCTGACGTTGCAAAGCAGGAAATCTTGCAGGGAATCGGCTTCAATCCGCGCGGAAACGAGTCCAACGTTTACTGCATTGAAGACGAGGGAACTTGCCTTGTCGCAACTGCTGAAATCACTCTCGGCGGCTATCATTCAGGAGAAATCTTGGACAAGTCAGCTCTTCCGCTTTTCTACTGCGGACTCTCGCACTGTTTCAGACGCGAGGCAGGAGGAGCCGGCCAGTTCTCAAAGGGACTTTACCGCGTTCATCAGTTCGACAAAGTTGAAATGTTCGTTTATTGTCTTCCTGAGCAGTCAAACGAGCTTCACGAAAAGCTCCGCCTTATCGAAGAGGAAATTTTCACAGGACTTGGAATTCCGTTTCATGTTGTTGACACTTGCACAGGCGACTTGGGCGCGCCAGCGTACAGAAAATGGGACTTGGAAGCGTGGATGCCTGGACGTGCGAACGCAGACCATCCGGAAGGCGACTACGGCGAAGTCACATCGACATCAAACTGCACAGACTATCAGGCACGCCGCCTGAACGTGAAATATCACGATGACGACGGAAAAAACAAGTATGTCCATATGCTCAACGGAACTGCAATCGCTGTAGGCCGCGCAATGCTCGCAATCTTGGAGAACTACCAGAACGCGGACGGCTCGGTGACAATTCCAGAAGCGCTCGTTCCTTACTGCGGATTCGACAAAATCGAGCCCAAGAAAAATTTCAAAGACCCGATTTATCACCCGGCAAAAAAATAAGTTTCAACAAAAAATACACGAAAGGATTTTAGATGACAGGTTTTGACGGCAAATTCTCAAAAGCGATTTTCTTTATCTTGCTTTTCTTTGCGATTACGCTTCTCTGCGCAGTCCTCAAAATTATGGATTCGTTTTTCAAGCCTGTCGTCCTTTCGATTCTGCTTTCATTCGCTTTTTATCCTTCAATAAAGCGGCTGAATGTCGTGCTGAAATTACCGTGGTGGCTTGCCACGGTAATCGTCTACTTTTTTTCTCTGATTGTCGTTTTTCTTGCGATAAATCTCGTTACAGCAAGCTTCAAGTCGATTGTCGATGCGATTCCGCGCTATCAGGAAAGATTCCAGAATATCCAGAACGCAATCCGAATCACGATTGGGTCTCACCCGGACTCGAAATTTTATGCGATTCTAAATTTTGATAAGGACGAGTCGCTTTTTGAGAATCTCAACAACACTTTCAACATTCTTGAATACATTCAGCGGCTTGCGGTCGGATTCACAAGCTCGGTCGTAAGTTTTATGAAGACATTTTTCCTGGTCGTGCTTCTTTCCGTCTTTTTTCTTGCCGAGCTTAAAATGATGCGCACAAAAATCAGCCTCGCTTTCAACTCTGAAGACAAGACTCGCGTCTACAAAATGGTTCAGAACATAATCGCCGACGTTACGCACTTTATCTCGATAAAATTCGTGATTTCGTTTTTCACAGGATTTCTCGTCTTTCTGCTCTGCTTCTTTATGAATCTTGACTTTCCGCTTGTCTGGGCTTTTATCGCATTCTGCCTGAATTTCATTCCGACATTCGGCTCGATAATCTCATGCGCCGTAACAACGCTTTTCGCGCTGATTCAGTTCTATCCGTCGATTTTCACGGTGTTTGTCATCGCGTTCTTCATGGTTCTGATAAATTTTGTTCTCGGAAACGTGATTGAGCCAAAAATCGAGGGAAAAAATCTTGGAATTTCGCCGTTTGTGATTCTTGTAAGCCTGTCATTTTTCGGCTGGATTTGGGGAATTTTGGGAATGTTCCTCGCCGTGCCTTTCATGGTGATAGTGAAAATTGTCTGCGAGAACATCTCGTACTTAAAGCCGATTGCAGTCTTTATAGGAAGCAAGTCTTGACATTTTTTTAAGATTTAAAAAAAACACTAACGACTCATCATCTCGCCTAAAAAACGCTTGTCTTCCGCTTTTATCTCGGAGATCAAGGCGAAAGCGCAAAGCCTCGTTCCGTCCTGGTTTGAAAAAACATCTTCCACAGTGAAAACCAAATCGATAACGCGCTTTTTCAATGGCGGCGGAAGCGGAAAAAAAAGCGAAAAACTGTAGCTTTTTCCGTCTGACAAAATCATATCTTCCTTTTCAGACGCGAACACGATTCTCTCGTCATCAAGATAGATAAGCGCGGGTGTTTTTTTTCTGCCTTGGATCGATTCAATTCCGTTTTTTTTCTCGCGGAGAAGATATTTTCCAGCTTGAATCAGGAAAAGCCCGTTTCCAAAAGATTTTTTGTCTTTTTTTGATTCAGAAAAAAGCTTTGAAATCCAGATTTTTATCCTTGAATTTAAATTTTCATCCGGGGAATCAAATTTCGGGCTTTCAAAAAGCTTAAAATCCTCATCGAAAGTGCAATTTATCGGGATATTTCTTTTTCCAGACGATTTTCCGAGCGCGCCGCAGTCATAAAAAATCACCGCCGAAATTTCGCCTGAACTCTCGTTTTTTTCTTTTATTGAATAGAAATCGTCAGGAAGAACGACAAAAAAGGAATTCTCGCGCGAGGCAATTTTTGACGCAAAGCAAAGCCCGAGAGAATTGAAATAAAAGCTCACGAGAATTTTCTTTTTAAGGAACGGCTTCAAAAGCGATTCAGAATTTTTTCCGCCGTCAGAAGCGCAAATTTTCAAGAGATGATTTTCAACGTATTTTTTCTGATTATGAACGTCAGTGAAAATTTTCACAGAATTTTCGGATTTTTCATTTTCCGAATCATTTTCACCAAATTCCGAAATTTCAAGCTCGCGTTTTTCGTCGGCAAGATATTTTTTTATAAAATCACTTTCGATTCCTGAAAATTTCTGCCGGCTCATTTTTTGATCTCCGTTTTCAAAGGAGATTCGTTTTTCTGTGCATTTTTTATCTGTGAGATTTGAATCTGGTCAAGAAGCCACTTTGAACTTTCAAGCGTCCAGTAAGTTTCAAGCACAAGAATTTTTTCATGCGAAAAAAGAATCAGCGGAACTTCATAATTCGCGCCGTCAATAAAAGGCTCGCCGATTTTATATGAATCAAAAAATTTTCTTTCTGTTTTCTCAATTTTATCCGATTTTTCAAGATTTCCAGAATCGTCTTTAGAATTTTCATTTTTGAGTTCGTCCGAATTTCCAGCAGGATTTTCATTTTTATCTTCTGAATCAAAAAAAATCTCATATTCTGGAAGATTCTCATTTAAATCATAGGAAAAAAGCGCGAGATTGTACAAAGATTCCTTTCTTGAAAACGACGAGAGATTTTCATTCTTGGAAAAAGCCTCGCAAAAAGACAAAACCGCGGACTTTAGATTAAGCGGAACAAGCCTTGTGTCAAGCGAGCCGAAATCCGAAAGCGACGGGAAAATCTTTTCCGCCTGATTTTTCGCCGCAGAAACAGAAAGCACTGATTTTCTAACCTTGTTTCCGAGTCCGTCCGGCGTTTTTAGCTTTTCAGAAAGCCTGCCCTTTTCCATTTCCTCAGTCCAAGTTATTTTCGAGTCAATCTCAAGAGTCTCGTCTTTCAAAGTCTCAAATGAGTAAGCCTGAATTTTCTCGTCTGTGCTGTTTGAGCACGAGAGCAAAGCAAAAGAGAACAAAGCCAAGAAAAAAAACTTAAAGGAACTTTTCATAATAAAAAAGGCTTCTCAGTATATCATAATTTTCTGCGAGCATAAACTGATTCCAAACAATAATAAAAATTCATGATTTTTACTTTCTAATTGCGGTTTCATGGCTTTTGTCTTATACTGATTATGATTATTTTCTTATCAGATTTCGGACAAAAAAAATGAACGTGCACAACATAATGGAAGACATCGTAAAAGTAAGAGTCGATTCTCTTTACGAGCAGATAAAAAAAGAGCGCAGCAGCTGGCTTACCTGCGACTGCCAGAACTGCCGAGCAGACGCAACAAGCTATGTTCTAAACAGAATTGCGCCAAAATATGTGGTTTCTGGCAGAGGCGCGACCCACAACAGCGGCATTTTAGACGACCACCAGCTCCGCGCAGATATAAACGCAATCTGCCTTGAAGGAATAAGGCTAATCAGCTCGTCAAAAAGACCTTTCCATGAGCTTCCGCGCGAAGAATGTGAAATCAGGGAACATAAGTCGCCAGCATTCAATTTTCCGACTTTTGTCGGCACGATTCTTGACGGAAACACTTTCGAGCCGGTTGCAGGAGCGGAAATTCTCTTGAAAATCGACGGAAAGCCAATGGAAATGGTTGACCGCACATGGTCAAATCCTGCTTCAACTTATCTTAGCACGAACGGCGCATATTCATTCTGGGGAAAATCGGTTCCGGCAGAATCAGAAGGAGAAAACAGAACATTCAATTTTACACTTGAAATCAGCGCGAAAGGCTACAGCCCGATTCTCTATCATTTTGAATATCCGCTGAAAAGCGAGGCTTACGCAAGACATGAATTCAACGCCGCCTACTCCGTAAAAATCAAGGAGATTGTGCTTTTCAAAAAAGCTGCGGCAGACGAAAACGATGAGAATAAAGAAGACGAGACAAATTCAAAACAGGAGAATCAATAGAAGTTTTACTTTGAGAATCAGATAAATCTTTCTGATAAAAACCTAAAAAAGCACGTCTTTCAGATTGACACAAATATCAGTCTTTGATAATATAAACACATTCATCGGGCAGTTAGCTCAGTTGGTAGAGCCCCTGGTTTACACCCAGGTTGTCGGGAGTTCGAGTCTCTCACTGCCCAACTTAATCGGTTTCTTCGGAAACCGATTTTTTTTTGCGCTGAATTAAATTCTAAAAAAAACACGCCATCAAAATTTTTACGAGAGCAAATCCGCTGAAAAGATAAAAAAAAATGCTGTGCTTCGATTAAAAAAACACAGCAAAATTTCTCATTTTATTGACAATTTCTAAAAATACGCAGTTCCGAAAAAGTTTTTTCAAAACATCACATTATCGGGTCGATATTCGCGCTGCCAGCTTTTACAAACGGAAGAACGTTTTCATAGCGTGCGATTTTCGCAAGCACAAAGCACGGGCCTTTCTCGCCGAACGCTTTTTTTTGCCAGTCGGAATCGGTATCAGCGTTCACAACTCTTAATCCAAATCCTTCCGCAATCTTCAAGAAATCAGGATTCGACATAAAAATGCTCGCACTGTAGTTTTTATCGAAAAGATATTCCTGCTGCTGCCTGACCATTCCGAGCGCGCCGTTCTCAAGGACAATCACGGTAACGTTCAAGCTGTTCTCAGCCAAAGTCGCAAGCTCTTGAATATTCATCAAAATTGAGCCGTCGCCAGAAACGCAGATTACACGTTTTTCAGGCTCTGCAAAAGCCGCTCCTATTGCCGCGGGAAGACCGAATCCCATCGTTCCAAGAGAGCCGGAAGTCAGAAGCTGCCGTGGACGCTGAGTGTCGTAAAACTGCGCGGTCCACATCTGGTGCTGGCCGACATCTGTCGTGATTATCACATTCTCGTTCGACGGAAGAGAAGCGATAAGTTCGCGCGGATTTTTGTATTCGCCTGCATTTTTGCGTCCGCAGGATTTTTCGCCACAGCAGTCAGCCGCATAGCAGTCCATCTTCAAAGTGATTTTTTCTTCCTCGCGGAATTTCTCGATTTTCTTGAACCAGTTTTCACGTGCCGATGAGTTCTCGTCAGAAACAAGATTTTTCTCAGAAAAGATTTCATTCAGTTTTTCAAACGCAAGAGCAGTGTCATAAATCAAAGAAAAATCGCTTTCGATGATTTTGTTCACCTCGGCCGCATCAATGTCGATATGCAGAACCGAGCGGTTTCTCACCGCTTCCGGGCAGAATTTCTCAACAACGCCAGTCGCCCTGTCATCAAAACGTGCACCCGCAACAAGAACGCAGTCGCTTTCATACATCGCCTTATTCGCCGCAAGCGAGCCGTGCATTCCGACCATTCCGAAAAAATTCGCGTCATTATGAGGAACAACGCCAAGCCCCATAAGGCTTGAAACACAAGGAATTTTATATTTTGAGATAAATTTTCTGATTTCAGAGCTTGCTTTAGGATTATTCGTGCCGCCGCCAATGTACAAGACAGGCTTTTTCGCGTTTTCAAGTTTTTCCGCAAATTTGTGAATTATAGAAAGGATTTCGCTTTCAGGCGTTTTTTTCGCATCGGCTTTTTTCAGATACTCATCATAAATACGCTTAAAAGAGCCTTCAAAATCGTCTCCGACCTCAATAATTTCTGTCTGGACATTTTTCGGAACATCAATCAAAACAGGTCCCGGCCGGCCGCTCTCGGCAATCACAAAAGCAAGCGGAACTGCCTTCAAAAGCTCTTTCGCGGACTTCACCATCATCGAGTGCTTTGTGATTGGAAAAGACAAGCCGAAGGTGTCCGCCTCCTGAAAAGCGTCAGTTCCAATCAAATCCGTGTTGACCTGACCTGTTATCGCCACAAGAGGAACGGAATCAGCGCGGGCATCGGCGACAGCCGTAAGAAGATTCATCGCTCCAGGTCCAGAAGTTGCCATGCAGACAGCAGCCTTTCCAGTAACGCGGGCAACTCCCTGCGCCATAAATCCTGCCGCCTGCTCCTGCCGGACAAGAACGTGCTTCATTTTTGAAACAAAAAGCTCATTGTAAAGAGGAAGAATCATTCCGCCGGGAAGCCCAAAGACGATATTGATATCATTTTGCCTTAAAAGATTTACAATGATTTGCGAGCCAGTCATCTTTGCCATAAAAGCCCCCGGTCAGTAGAAAATGAAGAAAAGAATAAAGAACAGTAAAAACTATTTAAAATAAAAAAAGTTGGCAACGACCTACTTTCCCGCTTATAGCAGTATCATCGGCGAAGAGACGCTTAACTTCCGTGTTCGGAATGGGAACGGGTGAACCATCTCTCTGTGATTACCAACGAAAATAAATATATAACAAACAAAAAAATTATGCAATAGGGAGTTTACGATTTTAGACATTTTTTTTGTAAAAATGAAGTTTTCAAGAACATTTTAGTTCTTTGCTCCCCCCCGGTTCGTTGAAGGAATTTAGAGGGAAAGCTTTTTAAGTTAGATTTTTTTCTTCAATTGCCTCTGCAAGCTGCTCAATCAGTCTATTGTCCTTTTTTGTGGCATGTTCCATTACTGTTTTTGTATCAAGAAGGATTCCGTGAATTTTATGCCAGGATTTTTCAGCTTTGTCCGAGCAGTGAATATAATCCGCGCTTGCATAGCCGATGTTTTCAATTTTTTGGGTACAGGCAGGCATTATGAACGCATTAAAAATTGAATTTTCACTCCGGTTCTGTTTTACTTTTTCTGGAATGGAATCGTTTTTTTCTATATATTCCGCATAGGCCAGCTGCTTTACAATGCTTGCGCTATCCGGAAGATGATTTTTTATTTTTGTCGCTCCGTAGCGGTAATATTTTGAATCAAGCACAAAGATTTTCTGTCCGGCTTTTTCGCGGTTTGTAATCATTATTGTGTCAGGCCGAAGCGAGTTGCGTTTTTCATCAGTTTTAAAATTAAACTGTTCTTCCTCTCCTCTTTCGTTTTTCAGCTTCCAGAAAACTTTCGGATAGAAATCATCCTTGTCTGATTCGCCAAAAATAGTATCAACAAGTTTTTCCCAAATGATATGGAAATTTTGAGTTCCGTAAATAAATTCTTTATTCTCAGAATTTTCATCAAGAAAATTCAGCACATCCAGCATATTCTTAAAAAGAAGCAAATTATTCTCATTAAAAGTCTGTCCCATCGCCTTTTTTATTGTGGAAACAAAAAGATTTTTATTCAGTTTTAGCTCAGATTTTTCGGGCAAGAAACTAGAAAATAAAAATCCAAGTTTAGAAAAACATTCATGAACACAAAATTTATGAATTTGAGAAATCAGTTCCGACTGGCTATAATTTGTCTTTTGAGTTATAAAATCAAAATAAAATGGCTGAAAATCCGAAAACTGAGGCTTAACACTTTTTATAGTACGGCTCCAATTTACTTTTCCGCCAGGATTTTTTGAATACATGTTTTCCTTTTGGATATAATAACCATTCGACAAAAAATCGCGGATTATAAAAAGATACGCATGAACAGGAAAATCCAGTTTTTGATTTTTTGTAAGCAACGGCGAGGAGGAAAGATTATCCTCTTTTTCTCCGAATCTCCGCAGAACTTGAATAAGATTCAAAATATTTTTACGGACTTCTTTTTCTATATCAGCAGGAGAATTATTTTTTTCGTCCGGCTTCCGGTAGCCAACAGGAAAATAAATTTTCAGTTTTCCGTCACTACACTTTAGTCCGACAAATTTTTCAGAAAGTGTTTCAGCGTCGTTTTTTTCTTAGCCAAAATAAAAGCAGCAGGAGGGA
>JAXDVS010000088.1:0-7940 GCA_034088785.1 Treponema sp. | reverse complement strand
CTTGATTCTAGCAAGAATCGGGCTTGGGGACTACGACAGCATTGAAGAAGCGGTTATGGTTTTAGGTTAAGCAGAGAAAAACAGCAAAAAAAGCGAAGCGTTAGGGATAGTAACGGCGCGAAAGCGTTGCCGGCATTTTCTGCACAGAATTTTTTGCGGATTTTCAGAAGCGACATTGTTTTTGATTTTTGCAAAAAAATATTGAAAAGGAAAAATGACGGCAATGGAGCGAAGCGAAACCGTGAATAGCCCGACAGAGCGAACTTTGCTGGGCTTGCATTTTTACGTTCCCAAAAGTTCGCTCTGTAACGCCCCAAAAAAATAAAAATATGAAATTTTTTAACATTCCACAAAATCCGAAAGTTCTGATTTTTGACATTGACTCCACGCTTTACACTTGCCCCGAATATGCGCACGAGCAGATTGACTCGCAGGTGCGGCACTGGGCGGCTTTGAACAAGATGAGCGCGGAAACGGCAAGAAAAATGGTTGCCGAATACAGAAGAAAATGGGCGATTGACCACGACGGGCAGAAAATTTCGCTTGGAAATCTTTTTACGGCGTTTGGAGTTCCGATTGAGACGAGCATTGAATGGCGGAAAAAACTTTTTGACCCGAAAAAATACCTGAAACGCGACGAAAATCTGATTTTGGCTCTTGAAAAACTTTCTAAGAAATTCTTTATGATTTGCGTTACAAACAATCCCGTTGAGCCAGCGAGAAAAACGCTCGAGGCGATTGGAATTTCTGATTTTTTCCCGGAGATTGTCGGGCTTGACACTTTGAAAATCTCGAAGCCCTCAAAAAAGATTCTTGATTTTGCTGTTGAAAAAGCGGCAGAGGCTTTGGAATCAGGAAGTAAAATACGAGGGCTGCGTTTCAATCGGCGACAGATACGACATTGACATTGCGCTCGCGCTGGAACTTGGAATGGGCGGCGTTCTCGTGAGCGGAGCGGAAGAAGTCTGCGAGCTGGAATTTGCGTAAATTGGAAAGGTGAAAAAATATTTGAAACGAAATGTCCGCAAAAAAATATAGATTCCGAATCAAGTTCGGAATGACACGAAATTAAAATGTCCGCAAAAAAAATGCAACTTACAGATTCCGAATCAAAGCGAGCAGAAAACTGCTCGAGTTCGGAATGACGCAAAGTTTTTAGATTCGTAAGATTTTTCAAAATTAAATTTTCCGCGCAAATCAAGAGGAAGTCTTTTATAAAAGTTGATTTTCTGATAGCATATCGGAGTTCGACCCTGTAGCTCAGCTGGATAGAGCCTCGCGAAGCTTCTGCAAACGCTTCGCACCTAATCGGAAGGTCGCGCGTTCAAATCGCGCTGATTTTATAAACTGACCCTGTAGCTCAGCTGGATAGAGCATCCGCCTCCTAAGCGGAAGGTCGCGCGTTCAAATCGCGTTGGGGTCAAAAAAGTCCACGGGTATAAATCTCGCGGACTTTTTTATTGTCTGAAATCTAAAAAACTAGTCGCGTGTGACCAAAAGCGCGCAAAGAACAATCAAGTGCATTGCAAGTTTGTAAATCCATTCGAGAACGTTCGGAGACAAGAATCCGCCGTTAAGGAAGTCTGCAAGGACAATCGCGACAATCCAAATCACAACGATTACGAGCTTCAAAATTGAACCGAGTTTTCCCATTCTGTCGCCGATAAAAAGCTGCAAAATGATGAAAATTCCAGAAAGAAGCTCCACAACGCCGAAAACAAGCACTGCAAGTTTTCTTGCGTCGCCTGAGAAAATCTGGCGCAAAGCATCCGCGGCAAAGTCTCCGCCGCCCTGCAAAGCCCAAATTCCGCCGACTGCGAGAAGCGCGCCCACCGCGATGTTCAAGACAGTCCAGAAAATGCTGACGCTGCTGTTTTTTGCCATAATTAAATCCTCCTTTTTGAATTATTTATGGTCTATAAATCACATGAAAGATTTGCGCTACAACTTTTGAATTCTCGTTGAAATCAAATCCGCAAAGTTCCGCCTCGTCTTTCATATATTCCATTTGTTTTTCGCGCCACTGTTCAAAATTCTCATCCTCGCCGTCCCGCTGCGCAAGCTCCCAGCCAATATCACAAAAAGGAAGAACATTCACGTCGGAAACTTCGATAATGCAGCGCGGCTCTTTATTTCTGTCTTCAACGATGTAAACTTCGCCGTCCAAAGGCATCGGCTCGCGGTTCACAGCGTAGGAATCGAAAGGCGAAAAAAACACGGTTTTTCTGCCGGAAAGAACGAGATTCAGCTTTTCAAGGCCAGTAAAATTCGTGTCCTCAAACTGAAGCTCGCCCGAAAATCCGACTTCATCTTTATTCTGATGCGTTTTTTCAAGAAAATCATTCCAAAAATCCTGAATTTTAGACATTTTTATCTCCATGAACTTTTGCAAGCATAATAATGAACGCGAGAATCACAAAAAAATAAACTACGCACGTCAAGACAAGCTGAATTCCGCCGACTCCAAGCCCGAAAAAGACGAGACGCTCGGAAGTCGCAATTCCAAGACGGGACAAAAGCTCCAGCGCGACTTCCGCGTAAGAAAAAACCGCCGCCGCAACAAGGCAAATCCAGCTGCTCTCGCGCGTCTTGCTCCAAAGCATAATCGCAAGAAAAGCGATAATTCCGCCTGCAACGAGCTTTACAACAAGCAAAATCTGGTCAAGGCTCAGCATTTCTTCCATAAAATCGCATTTCTCCCGATTCTGATTTTCCGATTTCTGACTTTCCAGTTTCCGAGTTTTCAGAGCGAATCAAAATTCAAAAGGATTTTTTTCAAGCTTTCTAAAAACTCCGAAATCCGCGCCGAACGGAACAATGCTCGGCTGACTGAAATCCGGACTTATGACAAGCTCGCAGTCAAGGCAATGCAGGACAAAATCCTGATATTTTTCCTCGCTGACTTTCGGAAAAAGATAAGGACCTTTCCGCGTCCAGTATTTTGTGATGATTTTATCGTAGATGAACCAGTTTTTTTCCTCGCGCTCCTGCAAGGCTTTTATCAAGTCGTAGACAGAACGCGTAACGGCGGCGCACAAAGGCGGCGTGATTTCGCTTTCAAAATCGAATCTTCTGCTTGGAACTTTCTGATTTTCCGCGCAGACAAAACTGGACTTTGCGGCAAGAACAAAAATATCGTCTGTCCACGGCAACACTGGAGCAAAAACAATGCAGTCAACATTTCGCCAGTCAACGCTCACTGGATTCCACGGACGAAAAAAGCTTGTTCCGCTTGAAGAAAGCTCCAGAGCGACTTTTAGCGCGTTGCTTTTCGATGAAAAAACGAAGGCGGTTCTGTCGTCTCCGAAAAGAGCTGAAACTGCGCGGCTGAGCTGGCTTTTGAATTTCACGTTTTTCGCTGAAAAATCAGTGTAGAAAGAGCCTGTGATTCCGCGCTCAAGAACGTTTTTCAAGATTGTGAAAGTTCCTTTTGCGCCCCAGCCCAAAATCGCGCGGCCTGCTTCCTGATACAAATCCGTAAGGCGAACGCGTTTTTCCGTGTACAAAAAACAGCCGCGCGCGCGCTTTACCGTGCCGTATTTAAATGCAATATTTTCTGCCAAAATTTCTTTTGAATTCATTTGCGTAAAATTATATCAAACTGAAATGTGTTTTTCCATAAAAACATCTTTTTGACGATAAAGGGAAAATATTTGCGGAAAAATGAAAAATAATGACGATGAACGAAAAAAGTTCAAAACAAACGTTCCACAAAAAAATGGATTGCTTCGCTCGGGTTTACCACGTGGCTCGCAATGACGATTTTTTTGTTCCGCAAAAACACAAAAAATAAATGTCGGAATTTTACAATTTCAGATATTTTTAATTGTCGTTTTATTCTGTATATCGTAATTAAAAATCGATTAGTTCGGTTTTGTCCAAAATTAACGCTTGTTAGATTATTTATCGCTCATTATAATCTTCTTAGTTAAAAATGATTGGCTATAAACTTTCAGATTTAATCGATAAATCTGTTCTGCAGGATGTGCAAGAAAGTTTTTCTCAGCTGACAGGAATGGGCTGCGTTATCGTGACTCCTGACGGCGATTCTTTCACAGAGAAAGGCTGCTTCTCAAAATTTTGTGCTGCAAACATCCAAACTTCAGAAACTCAAAAAAAACGTTGCGCGCTTTGCCACAAAAACGCGATTCTCGAATCCTTGAAAAAAGGAAAAACGATGGCTTATTATTGCCACTCGCGCCTGATTGAATTTGCGGCTCCGATAACCGCCGGAAGATATTTTCTCGGCGGAATTGTGAGCGGGCAGCTAAAGGCGATTCCGAAAAGCGAGATTAAGAAAATTTCCGCGATTATCACGCGTTTTGCCTCGACAATCTCGAATATGGCGGTAAAAAATTACGAGAGGCTTGAAAAAACTCAAACTCAGGAAAAAACAGCGCGAAGCCAGACTTTGCTTGCAACCGACATGGCGTTGAAAATGCGTCAGTCAATGCAAAAATGGCTTTTCTCGCTAAAATCAGTCTCGAATCTTGAAATTTCAAAGCCTGCAAAAGACGCAATCAGAAAAATCGTGGCGAGCGGAAACGAGACTTCAATCGAAAATTCAGACATTGTTGACTACATAAAATTAACGGAAGGCGCGGCGAATCTTTCAGAATCAGAATACGACATCAGAAATTTGCTTCCGTAGACTGTCGAAAATCTTGAAAAAAGCCTTATCGGAAAAGACATCTCGATTATCTGCGAAGTTGACCAGAGCGTTCCAAAACGGCTTTTCGGCGACTACGGCAGAATCTCAAAAATCATATGGAATCTCGTGCAGGAAAGCGTTTCAAGAATGGAAGTCGGCTACATAAAAGTGAAGGCTTCGTGCAGCGATTCTTCATACGCGAAAATGCTTGAAATCACAGTTGCCGACTCTGCAAGCGCATTTTCACGCCAGGAGATTGAAAATATCCGCCATTATTTCAAGACAGGAATTTCCGCGCTTCTTGAAAGCGGCGTAAAGAAAGGTCTGAGCTATCCGATGGTCTCGATGCTTTTAAAGCAGCTTTCGGGAACAATTGGAATCAAGCTTGGAAAAAACAAAAATACGGTCTTTCAATTCAACATTCCGCAGCTTAGCATCGACCAGACAGGAAAAAGAGCATAAGAATGGAATTAAATTTCGCGAAGCAGTTCAAGTCCGCGCTGAAAAATGAGGAATTCCGCGTTTTTTATCAGCCGAAAGTTTCTCTGCACAATTACCAGCTTGCCGGAGCCGAAGCCTTGTGCCGCTGGTTTCACAACGGAGTCATAATTCCGCCGGACAGCTTTATTCCCGCGCTCGAAACTGGAACTGACATCTGCGAGCTTGATTTTTATATGCTTGAGCACGTCTGCCGCGACATCAGAAAATGGCTTGAGGAAGGCAGAAAATGCGTGAAAGTCTCGGTGAATCTTTCGAGAAAGCACAAAGTTGACGGAAATCTAATCAGAAAAATAATCGGAATAATCGACGCTTACGGAATTCCGCACAGCCTGATTGAAATCGAGCTGGTCGAGTCAATGTCGGATATGAATTTTGAGTCTCTTAGAGAAATCGTTTTCGGACTCAAAAGATACGGAATCAGCATGTCAGTCGATGACTTTGGAACAGGATTTTCCTCGATGAATCTTATCCGCGACCTGCCGTGGAACATTCTTAAAATCGACAAACGGTTTGTTCCGCAGGACACAAGCGACAAAAAACAGTACATAATGATAAAGCACCTGATTTCAATGGCGCAGGACTTGGGACTTGACTGCATTGTTGAAGGAATCGAGACGCTCGAGCAGGTGAAAATTCTAAAGGAATACAACTGCTTTTTGGCTCAGGGAAACTTTTTTGACCGCCCGCTCTCTTCAAGAGACTTTGAAAAACGCCTTCCGTTCCCGCAAAAACCGACCGTAACTCCGTTTGACGACAGACTTTTAGCCCCTGAAGCCCGCGAGCTTTTGCGCAAGGAAAGAGCAAAGCAAGCCGCGCTAGAAAAAGCAAGAACGGCGTTGGCTTAGCGAAGCGTGGCTTTGAAACACTGCAATAAGCCGTCATTCCGAACTCGAGCGCGTCCGTTGTTGCGCTCGCTTAGATTCGGAATCCGTGAAAAAAAGCAAATGTCATTGCGATATGGAAAGCCGTCATTCCGAACTTGTTTCGGAATCCGCAAAAGAAAGATGCTGAATCAAGTTCAGCATGACAGCCTTGAAAACGCACACGTCATTGCGATATGGAAAACCGTCATTCCGAACTCGCTTCGGAATCTGTAAATAAAAAACAAACATCATTGAGATCCACGGACGGAGTCCTGACAAAGTCCGAGCGAAGCAATCCATTTTTTCCCAAAATCCGTCGCTTTTATAGATTGCTTTGTCGCTCACGCTCCGCGCAATGACGCACGGAAAAACGCGAATACGAAACCTGATTTTTCGTTTTTCTAAAATCGTATTGAGTACGAACGCCGACTTTTTAAAAAAACACAAATCGTATTGAGTACGAATCCAATTTTTCCCGATTTTCTAAATCGTACTGAGTACGAAGTCCGTTTTTCGCAATTTTTTAGAATCGTATTAAGTACGAACGTTACTTTTGGAAAATCAAAGAATCCTACTGAGTACGAATGTCCGCACCAAGTTTTTTAATCGTACTGAATACAAAATTCACGTCATTCCGAACTTGTTTCGGAATCTGTAAAGAAAGATGCTGAATCAAGTTCAGCATGACAGCCTTGAAAAGACACACGTCATTGAGAGCCTCGGAACGGAGTCCGGACAAAGTCCGAGCGAAGCAATCCATTTCTTTCCTAAAATCGCCGCTTCTTATGGATTGCTTTGTCGCTCATGCCCCGCGCAATGACGCGCAACAATAAAGCGTCATTCCGAACTCGTTTCGGAATCCGCAAAACAAAAAAAATCGGGCATTTCCAGTGCCGTGCAAAACACGCTTTAGGAACGCCCGATTTCTTAGTTTTCCAATTTTTTACAGCTTCGCGAGTTTCTCGCCGACAAGTTTCGACGCGATTCCCGGATTCGCCTTTCCTTTTGAAGCCTTCATCACCTGGCCTGTAAGCCAGCCGACAACGTTTGTCTTTCCAGCCTTAAAGTCCGCGACAGCTTTCGGATTCTCCTCGATAACATTGTCAACAATCGCCTCGATTGCGCCTGAATCAGAAACAGTCTCCATTCCCTCTTCCTTGATAATCTCGGCCGGCATTTTTGAAGTCTCGAGCATTTTCGCAAAGACAGTTTTTCCCTGCGCGTTCGAAATTTTCTTGTCCGCAATCGCGTTCACAAGCTCTGTTATGTGCTTAGGAGTGATATTCACCTCGCTGATTGTCTTTCGCTGCTCGTTAAGAACCGCGAGAAGCTCGGCAAGAATCCAGTTCGCAACTTTTTTAACGTCTTTCGCGCCTTTCGCAGCCTCTTCAAACCAAAGAGCAAGCTCGCGTGAAGAAGTCAAAGTCTCAACGTCAAAATCAGAAAGCCCGAACTGCTTCTGCAATCTGATTCTCTTTGCTTCAGGAAGCTCGCCGACTCTGCTTTCCGCGCGCGAAATCAGCTCCTCGTTCACCTTGAACGGCTTGATGTCAGGCTCTACGACAAACCGATAGTCAACAAAAGAATTCTTTGTACGCATAATCTGCGTAACGCCCTTGTCCTCGTCCCAGTTCATCGTGTTCTTGTAGCCCGGATTGAATTCCTGACGGTCTTCCTCAAATTCCTTGAGCTGGCGTCTTGCCTCGTAAGCGCACGCCTCGCGGATTGACTTGAACGAGTTAAGGTTTTTGATTTCGGAAATCGGAGTGTGGTAAAGTTTTCCGTCTTCCCAAACATTCAGGTTGATATTTGCGTCACAGCGCATATTTCCTTCTTCGAGGTTTCCGTTTGTAACTTTTACATAGCGCAAAATTTCCTGAACAGTCTGCATAAAAAGAGCAGCTTCTTCTGGCGAAGTCATGTCA
>JAXDVS010000087.1:0-5474 GCA_034088785.1 Treponema sp. | reverse complement strand
CTTCGCTTTGCAGGCGCGACTACAACGACACTCTCGAAATTCTAGAAAAATCGGCTGAAAAATGCGCTGGAGCTTGCCGGGGCGGAAAAATTGTTACGGAAGGCGGCTCTGACTGCGACTATCTTGCTGTGCGGAACGGAAAAATTTCCATCTCGCTGATTCATGCGAATCCTGAGTCTGAAAAATATTCAGGCGAAATCGAATTCAAATTTTAATTTTTGGCATAAGGGCGGGATTTTATGGCAGAAAAAAATATCTTGAAAGACGGAATTGAAATGTACAGAAGAGGAGATTATTCGTCTTCGCTCGCTTTTTTTCTTTCTCTCCCTGACGAAAACGACGCGGACAAAGGCGAGCTTGCCTATTACATCGGGCTTTGCTACGCGAAAATGAGCAGATACGAGGACGCGCTTCTTTATCTTGAACAAGTTGTGACTTCTACCGAAAATTTAGACAGAATCCTGCAGTGCAGATATATTCTCGCGGTGATTTACGCGAACAGCGGAAGAAAGCGGCTTGCGGAATTTGAGCTGAACAAGCTTTTGGAAAGCGGATACAATCCGTCAAAAGTCTACGCTTCTCTTGCCTATGTTTACTGGGCTAGGGGAGAAAACGAGAAAAGCATCGAATTTTACAAGAAATCTCTTGAAATCGACGCGGACAATCCGACCGCATTGAACGGAATCGGCTATGTTCTTGCCTGCCAGAACAAGGATTTGACGATGGCTCTTTCGTACTGCAGAAAGGCTCTGGAACATTCTCCTGACTCGGCGGCTTATCTTGACAGCATCGGCTGGGTTTACTTGAAGCTTGGCCTTGACGCGGACGCTCTGAAATATCTTTCGCAGGCGCAGGAAAAGCTCCCTGGCAACGCGGAAATTGCGCGTCATCTGAAAATCTTGCAGGAAAAATAATTTGGTGGATTTATGAAAAAATTTAAGGTCATATTTGTTTCTTGTTTTTTTTGCCTTTCAGTTTTGACGCCGGCTTTTTCAGACAACGGAATTTTTAAAAGCGACGAGGCGGCTTTGCGTTCAGGCTTGGGCGCGAGAACTGCCGCGAGCGGAAAAGGCGAGGAAGAATTCCGGCGCGGCGTTCAGGCTTACTACAGGGGCGCGTTCAACGATGCGATTCTGCAGTTTGAAAAGGCTTTGTCCTATCTTCCGGGCGAAAGCGTGATTCTTGACTGGCTTGGAAAGTCTTATTATAGAACCGGCGTTGAGGGCGAGGCTCTCCAGAACTGGCAGTACGCCTCAGATTCAGGATACGGCGGGCTTCTTCTTCAAAATAGAATTGAGATTGTGCGTGAAAGGCGGCTTGTCTCAGGCGAGGGGCTTGAAAAGCCTGTAAAATACACGGAATCTGGCGTTTTCTATGGAAAGAATCAGGAAGGAAAACTTGTTTTCAGCCAGCCGGTCTCGCTTCTTCCGAACAATGACGGAACTTTGTGGCTTGTCTCTTATTCTTCAAACGAGCTTTTAAAGCTTGACCAGAACGGTCTTGTTCTTTCAAGAAGTTTCGGGCCTGTCAACGGCTTTGACCGACCGATGGACATTATCCGCCTTGATGACGGCTCAATTTTGATTTCAGAATTCGCAGGCGACAGAATCAGCCAGTTCTCTTCAAAAGGAAATTTTGAGAAATCTTTCGGAAAAAAAGGCGGAAGCGTTGGCTGCATGGTCGGACCGCAGTATCTTGCGCAGAGCAGGGACGGAAATATTTTTGTGAGCGATTTTGGAAACAGCCGCGTTGATGTTTTTGACAGAGACGGAAACGGCTTGTTTTTCTTCGGCGGAAAGCAGGGAAATTTTCCGGGGCTTGAAGGACCGACAGGAATTTCCGTGATTGGCTCGACTGTTTTTGTCGCGGACTGTCTTACCGGCGCAATCTACCGATTTGACTTGTCCGGAAACTACCTCGGTCTTTTGTGCAAGGCGAAAACTTTTGCTAAGCCTGAATCGATGAAAGCGTGGGGAAAATATCTCGTTCTATGCGATAAGAACAAGGTTTATTCTGTTGACAGCGACACAGGCGCGGTTTTTGAGAACGTCTCGTCTGGAAACGCTCCGTCGCGCCTTACAAGCGCAGTTCCTGACATCAACGGAAATATTCTCGTTACGGATTTTGTCGGAAACGAGATTTATGTGATGGCGAAAATGTCTGAGCTTGTCGGCGGCCTTTTTGTTCAGATTGAAAAAATCGATTCTGACAGTTTTCCGAAAGTCACGGTCGATGTGAAAGTCGAGAACAGAAGCCGCCAGAGCGTTGTCGGGCTTAAAGAAAACAATTTTCTTGTCACAGAAAACAAGAACAGCGTCGCGGACTACACTCTTGACGGTGCGTCTTATTTGAACGATGAGGCGGACATAACTTTGCTAGTCAGCCGTTCTGCGTCGTCGGCTCTTAATGACGAGGCGATGGAAAGTGCGGTAAAGGAGATTGCTGCCGCGATGAACGGAAAAGGAGTCTTGCGGATTGTGAGCGCGGGTGCGGTTCCGATTCTTGAATTTGAGGGAAATCCTGCCGACGCTGCAAAGTTCACTTCTAAATCCTTGAAAAATCCTGTTTCTTCTGATATTTCGATTGACCTTGCGCTTCGTCTCTGCGCAAACGCGCTTATAAACGAGTCAAGAAAGTCATCGGTTATTTTTATTGGAGACGGAAAAGTCACGCAGAATTCGTTCAGCCGCTACAGCCTTTCAGACTTGACGGCGTATCTCAACAACAATTCAATCGGATTTGTGAATCTGATGCTTTCTCAGGGAGCGGCTTCAAGCGAGATTGACTACATCTGCAAGAACACAGAGGGCGGCGAGTATTACGTTTACCGCGAGAAAGGATTGGCTCAGGTTGTTGACGACATAATCAATATTCCGTCTGGAATTTACGTCTTGAGCTATACTTCTTCGTTGCAGACTGATTTCGGCCAGCGTTATCTTCCTGTTGAGGTCGAGACTTATCTGATGAACAGAAGCGGAAGAGACGAAAGCGGATATTTTGCGCCTTTGCAGTGATTTTTGCAGTTTTCGCCTTTTGCGTTTCGTGTGATTTTCTAGAATTTAGTTCTTAAAATCTGATTGTCGCTCCGGCTGAGACGCTTCCGCTTAAAATTGCGGTTTCGCTCCATGTCGCGTAATATCCGGCTCCTGCCGTTGTGTTCAGCGAGACGTGCTTTGTGATTTGCGTTTCCGCGGCGTGAGAAAAGTCAAAACTGTATTTTTTTACGATTGAAGATGATGACGACGTGCTTGCGGCTGAGAAATTCAGGCTGTCGGTTTTTGTTATCTTGAAGCTGTTTTTGTCTTTTAAATTTTTGAAAAGCGAGCAGAATCCGGCGGCGAGCGAATTTTTTGAATTTCGCTTCCATATTAAAGTCAGTTTTCCGTCCCAGTCGGTTTTTGACTCAAACGAGCCTTCAATGCCTGTTTTAAGCGAATTCTTATCTTTGAAGAAAATTGTGAGCTGGCTGTAGCCGCTTACGTTCGCGGAAATTTGCGATGAAGATTTCCGAGGAATTTTCAGTGCGGCGGAAAATGAAGAGGTGAACTCGTCCTGCTCGTAAAAACTGAAAAGCGGAATTGAGCCGTATTTTCCAAAAACATTCAGAGCGGAATTTGACGCGCTTAGTTTCGCCTGAAAAATGTCGCTAATTGTTTCTGCTGTTCTGATGTCTCTTGAAAAATCGATTTTCAGCGAGTTTGGAATGAAAAAGTCGTATTTGTCGCCTGAAAATCCTCGCCGCCAGCAGAACGAGTAAAGTCCCGTGTAGTAAGTTGTGAAATCTCCGCTTGAACCTTGCGCGGATGAAATTTTGTAGACATCTTTTTGAAGATTTTCGCTCAGCAAGTCGTAAAAAGGCAGCGCGGTCAGAAAAAATTTTTTTTCATTTGTTTTTTCTGCGAGATTTTTCGAGTCTGAAAAATAATCTCCGCCTTCTTCAATATATGAAGCCGAGCCAGACGATTTTTTCCAGCTAAAAGAAAAGCCGTTTTTTCCTTTTGAAAATGGAAAAGAAAATTTTAGCGATGAGTCGTCCTTAAAAGTTTTTGAAGATGACGATTTGTAAGTTCCTGATGAAGCTGCGGAAATTTCTGGCGAAAGATTTAGAAATCCGAAACTGTATTTTGCGTCTGCCGCGAATTCGACTTTGCGTTTTTTCGCTTTTTCGTCTCCGGCTGAGAATTCGAATCTTGAAATGTCTTTATACGAAGAAAAATAATTTTCCGTTTTGAAGCCGTCATCATCTGAATTTGACGAAGAATTTGAAGATGACGACTTTATTTTTTGCGATGCGTTCACTTTTGCTTCGAGAGAAAATTTTCCGAGCTTAAAATTTGCTCCGCTTGAAATTTCCTGCGCGCGCGACCATGAATTTGACTCGGCTTTTGCGTCTGCCGAAAAGGTGAGCGGAACAAAAATTTTTTCAAGCGAGATTTTCGCGCTGTTTTTCTTGGATAAATTTTCAGTTGCGCCGTTGAAGCTGTAGTTTTCCGAAAATGAAAGCGAGTCAAAAATCGGCTCGGCACTTGAAAAGCCGTGCGAGGCTGAGGAAAGCGCGTTTTTTGAATTGGATTCAGTGTCTTTCGCGCCAGAAACTGAAATTTTGAGTTTTGAGAAAGTCGCTTCCGCGCTTGTGCTTCCTGAGAAAATATTTTTGCTTTCCAAAGTTTCCGTGTTCATTGCGGAAGAGCCGCTTCCGTCCGCGTGAATCTTCAAGTCGCTTAAAATCGGAATTTCGCCTGCTTTTAAGACTGCGCCGTTTTTTTCAAAGCTGAACGAGATTTTGTCCTGCAAATCAAGAAAAACGTTCGTCTCCGAAAGAAAAATCTCGTCGATGCAAAAACTGCCTGCCGCTCCGTTTTCCGCGTCATCATCTGAAATTTCCGCCGTCAAAATTTCTATTGTAAACCGCGTCGGAATCACGCTGTCATCGATGTAAGCTGTGTTTTCATAGCCGTTCGCCGAGACTTTTTTGTCTTTTACTTTTAGCGAGACTTCAAATTTTTGCCATTCAGATGAAATTTTTTCCGATGGAAAGGAAAATTCCGCCGCCGTTTTCGTTCCGTCGTCTTCCAGCGTGTCGAAAATAAAATTCACGGATTTTACGAACGCGGAATTGAGCTTAAAATAAAAGCACAAATTTTTGTATTAAGAAAAATCGACTGCGGAAAAATATTTTCTGAAAACAAGTTTTTCCTCGTCTGAGGCAGATGTGAATTTAAAATCGAAATTCTGGACTTTATTCGATGAGCCTGAGTTAAAATCCTTTATTTTTGATGACGAGAGCGTGTAGTCCGTGCTTTGGCTTTGCGAGATTTTCACGTTTTCAGGAATTTCCGCGATGAAAGACTTTGAGCAGCACTCGTAAGGACCTGCGAGAATTTGCCCGCTTTTGTTTGCGGAGTTCACAGAGCCGTTTTTTGGAACTGCAATCAGCCGCGCGCTGTAAGTTGAAACATTTGCGAAAAATGCGC
>JAXDVS010000086.1:0-2692 GCA_034088785.1 Treponema sp. | reverse complement strand
GAATTCTGCGGGAAAAACAAATTCAAAACCGAGAGCAAAATCACGGAAAAAAAAGGCGAAAAAGCCGAAGGTTGTTCTTTCGACAAAAAAAGTCGCTGTTTTTTCTGCGTGCGTCTGCTGTTTTTGCGCGGTTTTCTTGGGATTGAGCGTTGTCTTGAATGGAAATCACGGAAAATTTTCTCCTGAGAAAAATGAAAAAGTCGCAGTGATTTCTGATAAAAAAGCGGAAAAATCTTTTGAAAAAGCTGTGGAAAAGCCAAAAGCTCAAAAAAGTGCAGAAAATCAGGCGACAAAAATTGTTGAGCCAAACGGAAAATCGTCTGAACGTAACGAAAAAGCTGCTTATGATTCGAAATTGTCTGGCAATTCAAAAATTTTTACAGATTCGAAATCTTCTGATAAAAATGACTCCAAGACAATTTCTAGCTCAAAATCTCTTGCAGATTTAGAATCGCTTGTAGATTTAGAATCTCTTGCAGATTTGAAATCAGACGTTTCAAAAAATGCGGCGCAGAATCAAAATCTGAAAAATAATTCGGCTTTGAAAACTGCGGAAAATGCGAAATTGTCTAGCAATTCAAAGCCCTCTGCTAATTTAAAATCCTCTGGCAATTTGAAGCCTGCTGAATCCTTAAAAGCAAAATCTCAAAATTCGGCTTCTTCAAGTCAAAAAAATGCTGTGGCAAAAAATGTCTCTTCGGCTCAAAAAAATTCTGGCTCAAAAAGTCTTTCAGAATCATCTTCTGCAAAAAATTCTTCTGTGAAAAATTCGCCTGCTTTGAAAACGGAAAAATCTTCTTCTGGAAATTCTGTTTCCTCAAATTCTTCGTCAAAATCTGTGAAAACCGAAAAATCTCCGCAAAAAATCGTGGCTGCTTCAAATCTGAATCAAAATGAAAACGCGCAGAATCAGGCTTTGAAAAATCCGCGATTTGACATTCCGAAAGCGGTGAACGGCGCGACCGTTGTTATCGTGATTGATGACGCGGGGCGGAGCGTGGAAAATGTGAAGCGTTACGCGGCTTTGCCTTTTCCGCTTACGATTGCGGTTTTGCCGCGTCTTGCAAACAGCCGCGAGTGCGCGCAAGTTTCGAGGAATCTTGGAAAGGAAGTGATTCTTCATCAGCCGATGCAGTCCGTGAATCATAATCTTGACCCGGGACCTGGAAAAATCTCCGTTGATATGAGTTTTTCGGAAATTTCTTCAATTATAAAAGAAAATCTTGCGTCTCTTGGGCCTGGCGTAAAAGGAATGAATAATCACGAGGGAAGCGAGGTGACGGGCGACGTTTTGAGAATCGGTGCGGTTTTGGACGCTTGTCTTGAAAACAGAATTTATTTTCTTGACTCGAGGACGACGGCGCAGACAAAAGCTCCGCAGGCGGCTCTCGAGCGCGACATGACGATTTTTGAAAAAGCCGGGCCTTACATTGACAACGAGCTTTCGCGCGAAAAAATGCTTGAGCGGCTTTACGAGACTTTGCGTTACGCGAACAACCACGGACACGCGATTGTAATCGGCCATGTGGACAAAAGCGTGAATATTCTGCCGGACTTGCTTTCTGAAATGTATCCTTACATGCGTGCGGCCGGCTATCGGTTTGCAACTCCTTCAACGCTTCGTTAGAATTAGGATTATGAAAGTTCTTGGTATAGAAAGTTCTTGTGACGAAACCGCCTGCGCGATTGTGGAGGACGGAAAAAATATTTTGAGCAACGTTGTTGCGACTCAGATTCCTTTTCATCAGATTTATAAAGGCGTTGTGCCTGAAATTGCAAGCCGCAAGCACGCTGAATGGATTTTGCCGGTTGTGCGCGAGGCGTTAAAAGAAGCGAAGTTGACTTTGGACGAAGTTGACGCTATTGCCGCAACGAATCGTCCCGGTCTTATGGGCGCGCTTCTTGTCGGCCTTACATTCGGAAAAACGCTTGCATGGGCGGCCAACAAGCCTTTTATCGCTGTGAATCATATGCTTGGCCATATGTATGCGGCGCATCTTCAAAATGACATTCCTTATCCTTACATTGGCTTGCTCGTTAGCGGCGGACACTCGATTATCGCGAAAGTGAACGGTTTTGACGATTTGGAAGTTCTCGGAACAACGATTGACGACTCAATCGGCGAGGCTTTTGATAAAGTCGCAAAATTTTACGGGCTTGGCTATCCGGGAGGCGTGATTATTGACCGTCTTGCGCAGAAAGGCGACCCAAAAGCGTTCAATTTTCCAGTTCCGAAACTCGACAAGGGCGAAGACCACAGATACGATGTCTCTTTTTCAGGGCTGAAAACAGCCGTGATTCATCAGGCGGATATGTTTTTGAAGCCGGGCTACGAGAAAACAAACGAGAATCTTTGCGCGTCTTTTCAGGAAACTGCCTGCAAGACGATTGTCTCTCGGCTTTTGCGCGCTGTTGACGACACCGGGCTAAAAACGGTTGTTGCCGGAGGCGGAGTCGCGGCGAATTCAAGGCTTCGCTCGATGCTCGCCGAGCGCACGGATTTGAACTGCATTTTCCCGCCATTGAAGCTCTGCGGAGACAACGGCGCGATGATTGCAGGCGTGGCTTATCATTTCTTGAAAAGGGGAGACACAAGTCCTCTCGACACGACTGCAAGCGCGAGAATTCCTCAGTTCAAGCGCGGCCTAAAAAATCTTGAATATTTCGGACGGCGATAAATAAAAAATTCCGC
>JAXDVS010000085.1:0-8849 GCA_034088785.1 Treponema sp. | reverse complement strand
AAATTCATAAAGCCAATCATGATTATGAGGAAGGCAAAAACAACACACATACCCAAGACAGTAAGAATCGCGCTCTGTCCCAGCATTTCTTCGATTGTCATAAATCCTCCATAGGAATGTACAAAAAATACAATTTGTCAAAAATTATAATTAGTTTAAGGCAATCATTCAACAATAAGAAGATTGAAAAAATATCAGATTTTGCAAATTAACGTAGATTCAGAAAAAAGTCTTATATAATAGAAAATATAGAAAAAATTTGACTTTTCAAGGCGATAATGATTTAATCAAGAATATCGGATTTTGTTTTAGATAGAATCTGACAGAATCAAATCCCAAAATATTTTCCAGGAGGTACTTTTTATGGAAAACATCGCAGGAACACAGACAGAGAAAAATTTGCAGGCGGCATTCGCAGGCGAGTCTCAGGCAAGAAACAAATACACTTATTTTGCGAGCAAGGCGAGAAAAGACGGCTACGAGCAGATTGCGGATATTTTTGAGGAAACAGCGAGAAACGAAAAAGAACACGCGAAAATCTGGTTCAAGATTCTAAACGGAGGCGAAATTCATTCAACAGAAGAGAATTTGAAAGAAGCGGCTTCCGGCGAAAACTACGAATGGACAGATATGTACGCTGGATTTGCGAAAACCGCGCGCGAGGAAGGCTTTGAAAGAATCGCGAAGCTGTTTGAAATGGTCGGCGAAATCGAAAAAGAGCACGAAAAACGCTATCTGAAACTTTTGCAGAACATTAAAGACGGAATCGTTTTCTCAAGAGACGGCGACACAATCTGGCAATGCGCAAACTGCGGCCACATCGTTGTCGGAAAGAAAGCTCCGGCGGTCTGCCCTGTATGCGCGCATCCGCAAAGCTATTTTGAAGTAAAAAAAGACAATTACTAACTAAAAAACGCCGATTTTTTAATCGGCGTTCGTTTTTTATCTCTTATTTTCATCTTGGAAAAACCGCTGAAAAATTTCACAAAAAGCTGAAATTCATTAAACTTGCTCTCGCCGCTTTACAATGCAGTTTTTCTCGAAAGCGTCTTCCAAAACTTCACATTCACAAGGCAAGGTAACAGTCCGAAGATTCTGGCAGCCGGCAAAAGCGTCTCCGCAGATTTTTCCAAGTCCGCCACCCTGAAAAATCACTTCCTTTAAATTTTCGCAGTTGAAAAACGCGCCCGAATCAATCGACTTTACAGAATTCGGCAGAATGATTTTTTCAAGATTTCCGCAGAACATAAACGCACCGCGCCCGATATAAGCGACAGAATCCGGAATTGAAACTTTTTTCAAATTTTTAAGATTTGAAAGGCAATTCCATCCGAGATATTTTGTTCCTTTTTTGATTTTTACGCTTTCAAGATTCTTGTCCGCCGCAAACAAAAGCGATTTTGACTTTTCATTGTACATCGTTCCGTCAGAAATCTGATAAACTTCATTTTTTTGAAGAATTGAGACTGTGTCATCAAAAGAATCAGAAGAAACTTCAATCAAAAAATCAGGAACTTTCTCAATTTTTAAATTTTTGCAGCCGTTGAACGCTTTCGGCCCGATAATTCTGAGCTTTTCAGGAAGATTCACATTTTCAAGATTTTTGCAGAGCGAAAAAGCGGCGATATTTATTTCCTGCAAGGTATCCGGCAGATGAACAGATTTCAGATTTTCACATTCTGAAAAAGCATAGCCGCCGATGCTGTCCGCGCCAGCGCAAAAGTCAACTTTTTCAAGATTCTTGTTTCCAAAAAACGCTTCCTCGCCGACTGCGGCAATTTCGCCCGGAATTTCCACAGAAGAATCTTTTCCAAAGTATTTTTCAAGATATTTTTCCTGTTCTGAAGTCTCTGAAATTACAAAATTTTCCATAAAACAAAAGTTAAAATCACAAAACCAAAAATTGGCAAAAATGAAAATCCGAAAAAATAAAGGCGGCTTTGCAAAAGCTCCACCGCCGCAAAATCTGAGTTTTATCTATTTTAATCGATTTCCTATCTTTTTTTCCAGCCTGATTTTTAGAACAAATCGCCCATTCCGTAGAGCTTGCCTTTTGAAAGCTCGCCGTCCGCAATTTTTGAGCAAAGTTTTTCAAGCGCGACAACTGCGCCTTTTGCGAAACCTTCGCGGCTTCTTGCGCGGTGAGTGATTTCAATCTCGTCGGCAGGAGAATCAAAGAAAACCGTGTGAGTTCCAGGCACAAATCCGACACGGGTCGAGCTTACGTGAAGCTGGCTTGGAAGCGGCTTTTGATGAAAAGCGTCTGTCACGATTTCAGTCTTGTTTTTGTTTTCCGCCATTATTCTGCGCGCAACTTCAAGGGCTGTTCCAGACGGGCTGTCGGCTTTCTGATTGTGATGAGCTTCCCAGACCGCCACATCATACTCGCTGTATTCTGACATGATTTTTGCAGTTTCCTGAACAATTTTATAGAACATATTCACGCCGATTGAGAAATTTGAAGAGCGCATCGCAGTTCCGTTTGTTTTTGCGCAAAGCTCCGCAATTTCATTTTCGCTTTTTGCCCAGCCAGTCGTTCCGACAACGACAGGAATACCAAGCGGAATCAAGGCTTTTAGATTTGAAATCACAGAAGACGGATGAGAAAACTCAATCACGCCTTCAGCACCGCTAGCTTTTACAGCCGCGGCAACAGCCTCGCCGTCTCCGGCAGGAACAAGATTTGTCGCGTCTTTTGCCATGACATCGACCGTCGCAACAATCTCGTGGCCAGCCTCTTTCGCACATTTTTCAATCATGTGCCCCATTTTTCCATATCCGACAAGCGCTATTTTCATATTTTTTCCTTATTTAAACAAAGCTGAATGAAGAATCTGAACAACGCTGTTCGCCTGATTATTGTCAACCAAGAAACTGATGTTCACCTTGCTTGCGCCCTGAGAAATCATCTGCACATTGATTTTTTCCTTGCTCAAAGCCGCAAAAGCGTCTGCGAGAATCGAGCTTGAATGAGCCGCATCGCAGATAATCGTAACAATCGCCTTGTCTTTTTTTACAGTAACATCGGCAGCCTTTCCCAAATCTTCAATCAAGCCGCCCAAATCAGATTTTCCGTTCACAGTCAGAGAAACTGAAACTTCAGAAGTAGCGATAACGTCAACGCTCACGTTCCATTTCAAGAACTGGTTAAAAACATGTGCCAAAAATCCGCACGCGCCAAACATATTGTTCGACTGAATATCAATCAGATTCACATTTTTTACGCTTGTGATTGCTGTAACTCGCGGAACTGATTCCGTATGCTTTTCGACAATCACCGAGCCTTCGCTTTTTATATTGTAGGAATTTTTCACGCGGACAATCGTACCTGTTTTCCGGCAAGGAACCATCGAGCGCGGATGGAGAACCTGCGAGCCGAACATTGCAAGCTCCTGAGCTTCCTCGTAAGTAACTTCCTTGACAAGCCGCGCGTCCTTTACAACGCGAGGGTCGGCAGTCAAAATTCCGTCAACATCTTTCCAAGTCTGGATTTCATCGGCTTTCATCGCGCTTCCAATCATCGTTGCAGACAAATCAGAGCCGCCGCGTCCCAAAGTCGTTATGATTCCTTTTTTGTCCTTCGCGATAAATCCTGTGACAATCGGAATTTCTTTTTGGTTTCCGTTCTTGTAGTCAGAAAGCGATTTTGGAATATTTTCCCAAACGTCAGGCAAAAGCTCCGCGTTCATATAATTCGAGTCTGAAACCATTCCGATGTTCCATGCGTCGTAAAATTTCGCAGGAGTTCCAAGCCCGTTAAGATACGCGCTCATCATTCGGACAGACATTCTCTCGCCAAAACTTACGAGATAGTCGCGGGAGCGTTTTGAAAGCTCGTGCAGCATGCTGATTCCAGTGAGAAGCGTCTTTAACTCTTCCAAAAGCTCTTTTATCGCCGGAACGTCAACACCAAGCTCTTTCGCTGTTTCAAGATGAAGCTTCTCGATTTTTTCAATGTCAACTTTGCCGTTCACAGCCAAATCCGCCGCTTCAAGAAGATGGTCAGTTGTGTCGCCCATCGCGCTCAAAACAACGACCGGCCTTTTTTCCGCATAAGCCTGAATAATCGAGGCAACATTTTTTATCCGCTCAGCATTAGCAACGCTCGAGCCGCCAAATTTCATAACTATCATAAAACTTTTCCTTATAATTCCGTTTTTATCTTAGATTTTGATTTTTGATTTCAAAAATTATGCCAGCTTAAACAATTTGTCGATTTCAGGTTTCCGCACAACAAGAACATTGCAAGTCGCGCTTCCGATAATCTCGCTATTTATCGCGCTCGCCTTGTCGTGATGAATAACGCTCGACATTGGAGACGCGCCGTGCTCTTTTCCGCCGAGCAAAATCAAGTCCGCGCCGAATTCGTCCGCCGCTTTCAAGACTTCAGACCAGACCGCGCCCGAGCAAAGTTTTTTGCTGATATGGACTTTTTTTTGCAGCGCAAGATTTTCAACATAATTCAGATATTTCTCGCCGTCTCTTTTAAGGCTTTCAACGTAATGGTTCGCCTCTTCCGCAAAGAAAATTTTGCTCATTTCAAGCTGCTTGATTGTCGCCGAGTCAACAACATAAACCGCCTCAAGCTCGATTTTGTACTGAGAAGCCATCATGATTCCATACATTGCCGCATGTAAAGACTGTTCAGACCCGTTCACAGCCACAACTGCTTTTTGAAATAAAGGTTTTATCATATTTCTGCCCCTCTTGCTCTTTTTTACTTTTCCTTGCGGTTTTTCAAGCTCTTCAAGACAAAAGTGTTCTCGCGCTCGCGCTCTTCCAAAACACTTTCAATGTAAATTTTGGTCTCGCGGTCCTGCGGAATTATCATCTTGTCCAAAGCGTTTACTCTTCGCTGCGTTTTTTTGACTTCATTTGCAAGCCGCCAAGCGATTGTTCTGATTGAAGCCATCTGCGTCAGAAGATTCAGCAGCTTGAAAAATTCAACCATTACCTTGTCAGTATCGGCAAAAGTTCCCATAAAAGAATAAAAAAGCTTCTGCTTAGGAAGCGTAACTTCAACCGAGTTAAAGCTCATTCCGCCCGCAACAACTGGCTTCTCACGGATGTCAAAATCGTAATGGACATTTTTTGCAATCCGCTCAACCCGGTCGCCGCCAACAGTCATAAGCATATTTTTCAACGCCGGATAAGCCGACTTCACAGCCTTGTCAATGTCGCGTTCAAGCAGCTTGACTTTCTCAACCATGTGCATAAGCTCCATCACAAGAATTTCGCGCTTTTGCTCAAGCAGGTCGTAGCCGTCTTCCGCAACGCTAAGCTGCTCTTTTATCGAGAGAAGATTTGATTTTGTCGGTGCAATATTTAACTTTGCCATATTTTTTTTCTTTTGGGCGTTTCCCTCGCTTCAGCTCGGGTCGGGCTTTCCGCACTTCCGGCTTTCGCCTCCATCCGCTTCGCGGACGTCTCCGGCGGTACTACAATCCCTAACGCGTTTGCTTTTTTCATCAGTCTTTTGGAAGATATTTTTCTATCATCTCAGGCTTAATTCTGTAAAGCTCGTTTTCAGGCAGAATTTTCAGAAGTTTCCAGCCCAAATCGAGAGTCTCTTCAATGCTCCGGTTCTCGTATTCGCCTTGCGTGAAGAATTTTGACTCCAGCTCCTCGCCGAATTTCAGATACATTCTGTCAACTTCGCCAAGCTCTTCCTCGCCGATAATCGCCGCAAGATTTCTGATTGACTTTACTTTTGAATAAGACGCGAAAAGCTGGCTTGAAACCGCAGAATGGTCCTCGCGCGTCATTCCCTCGCCGATTCCGTCTTTCATCAAGCGAGAAAGCGACGGCAAGCCCGAAACCGGCGGATAAACACCTTTCTGGCTAAGCTCGCGGTCAAGAACAATCTGTCCTTCCGTGATGTAACCTGTCAAGTCTGGAATCGGATGCGAAATATCATCGTTCGGCATCGTCAAAATCGGAATCTGTGTGATAGAGCCTGTCGAGCCTTTTATTTTGCCAGCGCGCTCGTAAAGCTCGGCAAGGTCGGAATACAAATATCCAGGATAGCCTTTTCTGCCAGGAACTTCGCCACGTGTCGTTGAAATCTCGCGCAAAGCCTCGCAATAGTTCGTCATGTCCGTCATAACAACGAGAACGTGCATATTTTTTCTGTAAGCAAGATATTCCGCCGCAGTCAAAGCGCAGCGCGGAGTTATGATTCTCTCGATTGAAGGCGCGTCCGCAAGCGACTGGAACATTACAACTTTCGACAAAACGCCCGATTCCTCAAAAGATTTCTTGAAGAACTGCGCCTGGTCATACTTGATTCCCATTCCAGCAAAAACCATTACAAACTGCTCGTCTGAATTCCGAATTTTTGCCTGACGGATAATCTGTGCCGCAAGCCTGTTGTGAGGAAGTCCGTTTCCAGAGAAAATCGGGAGCTTCTGTCCGCGAATCAAAGTGTTCATTCCGTCGATTGAAGAAATTCCCGTCTGGATAAAATCCCGCGGATAAACACGCGCATAAGGATTTATCGGCATTCCGTTCACATCGATTTTTTCAGAAGAGATAATTTCAGGAAGACCGTCAATCGGCTCACCAAGTCCGTTAAAAATGCGTCCGAGAAGTCCGTCGCCAACGCGCAAATCCATCGGCTCGTCCAAAAATTCAACTGAAGTCTCTTTAAGGTCAAGACCTGTCGTGCTTCCGAAAATCTGGACAATCGCCGTTTTCTCGTTCAAGTCGATTACGCGTCCGGTCTTTTTCTCGCCGTTGCGGTCGCGAACGTAAACAATTTCGTTGTAAAAAATGTTCTCGCTGCGCTTCACAACAATGATTGGTCCGTCAATTGACGAGACGCCGTTATATTCAACACCTTTCATTTAATACTCCATTAGCATTAGAAAGAACGCCGCGGTCTCAGCCTAGCTTCAACCGAGACTCGCTCAAAACAACCCTCGATTGTTTTGCCGGCTAAAGCCGTCGCTCGCTATATATTCAACACCTTTCATTTTTACCTCAATTTTAGAGGGGGGAAGCCTCTCCCCTAGTCGGCACTCTGGCAGCTGCGCTCCCGCCGTTGCCTCCATACCCCACTCTGCGGGAGCTGCACCCCCGCAACGCCCCGCCCGCGCTTAATGCAAGCGGGGAAAAACGCTTTTAGCAAGCCGTCAGTTCGCCTTGTAATACCGTTCAAGCTCGCCCATCTGCTCATCAAGATGTCTTTCCGTGTCTTTGAGCATTTCAAGCTTGTCGTTCGGAACAGTCGATTTCAAGCGGACAATCTCGTCTCTTACAGGAAGCGAAATCACTTTTGGAAGCGGCGCGCCTGCTTTTATCACAGAAAGTCCGCGCTCGTAGTAATCCATTATCAAAAGCAAAATCGCAATCTGCTTTTCAGGAACAGAGTAAACGTCAATCGCATCGAACGCGCTCTGCTGCAAAAATCCGTTTTTTATCATTTCCGCAACAGTCAAGATGATTCTTTTTTCGTCCGGCAAAGCGTCAGGTCCAATCAAGCGGACAATCTGCTGCAAACGCTGCTCGTTTTTCAAAAGCTCGAGAGCCTTCAAGCGGACATCTGCCCATCTCGGATCGTGCTTTTCCCACCATTCCTTGATTTCGTCCGCATATTCAGAATAGCTTTCAATCCAGCCGATTGCAGGATAATGTCTCGCGTTCGCAAGCTCGCGGTCCAAAGCCCAGAAACATCGGATAAAGCGTTTCGTGTGCTGAGTTACAGGCTCTGAAAAGTCGCCGCCCGGAGGCGAAACCGCGCCAATTACAGAAACAGAGCCTTCCTGACCGCAAAGCGCTTTTACACGGCCAGCACGCTCATAAAATTCAGCAAGCCTTGTCGGAAGATAAGCCGGGAATCCTTCTTCCGCAGGCATTTCTTCCATTCGGCCGGAAAGCTCGCGCAAAGCCTCCGCCCATCTTGAAGTCGAGTCCGCCATGATTGCAACGTGCATTCCCATGTCGCGGTAATATTCAGCAAGCGTGATTCCAGAATAAAGAGAGACTTCACGCGCCGCAACAGGCATATTTGAAGTGTTAGCAATCAAAATCGTGCGTTCCATAAGGGAACGGCCAGTTCTTGGGTCAATCAAAGTCGGAAATTCTGTCAGAACGTCCGTCATCTCGTTTCCGCGCTCGCCGCAGCCAATGTAAACAATCAAGTCCGCATCGCACCATTTTGCAATCGCGTGCTGAGTCATTGTTTTTCCGGTTCCAAATCCGCCCGGAATCGCAGCCGTTCCGCCTTTTGAAAGCGGAAAGAAAACGTCAATTACGCGCTGACCGGTGATAAGCGGCTCGCTAACAGCAAGTTTCTGAGAATAAGGACGCGGAACACGGAGCGGCCAGTAATGGCTAAGCTTGATTTCCTCGTCAAGCTCGGTTGTTCCAATCACATCGTCAACAGAATATTCGCCTGCGCCTGAAAAAGTCTTCAAGACTCTTCCGCGTACAGTCGGCGGAACCATAATCTTATGCCTTATAGACTGCGTTTCCTGAACATATCCCAGAACTGCGCCCGAGCAAATCGCCATTCCTTCCTGAACGCCGTCCGCAACTTCAAATTTCCATTTTTTATTCGCGTCAATAGGCTCAGCGCGAACGCCCGGAGCAAGAAAAGCTCCGGATTCTTTGTACATTGTTTCAAGCGGACGCTGAATTCCATCGTAAATCGTTCCGACAAGTCCCGGTCCGAGCTTCAGCGAAAGCGGCCGCTCATTTGAAACAACTTTCTCGCCGATTTTCATTCCAGTGTCGTCTTCGTAAACCTGAATTACCGCTTTTCCCTGATTCTGCCTGATGATTTCGCCGATTATTTTTTTCTCGCCGACATCAACAACATCATAAAGACCGCAGCTCTCAAGCCCTTC
>JAXDVS010000084.1:0-91054 GCA_034088785.1 Treponema sp. | reverse complement strand
GGGGGGGGGGGGAACAGTTTAGCGGCTGATTTTTCTGGCTTTAATGAGACGGATTTATCAGAATTGCTTGAAAATGAATCTTCTTTTAAATACAGGCATTTTGTCGGAGAAAAGCTGCCTGAGCTTCGCCGCTCTTCATCTTCAAGATTCGCTTCACAAAGTCTTTCGTCCGTTTCTGCTAATTCTCTAAGCGTGGAAGAGAACTGGAATATCGGAGATAAAAAATCAATTTACGTTGACACGGACACGATGATGTCAACTTTCAGCCAGAAAAGCGCGACTTTGCGCGCGAAAATCGATAACTGCTACGTCTGGGTTGTTGACGATTATTATTCTGAGTCCGCTGGCGGCGCAAAAGTCGGAACTGCAATCGCAAAAAAATACGCTGAAAAATTCGAGGAGATGTATCCTTACATCACAAATGTTTTTGGCGATGAATCTGACGAAATCATAAATCTTTCTTCTGACGCAATCGTCGATATAAAAACTTTGAGCGACACCGGTGAGAAAATAAACATCGTTGTTTACGACATTGGAAACGACTACGGAAAATCTTCACAAACTGGCATTGCGGGCTATTTTTACTCGAAAGATTATTATTACGCTTCGTCTGCAGATTTGGCTTCTAATTCTGACTACGGAATTGTCGGAAAGTCAAATGTCGGAAAATATTTTTATATTGATTCTGTTTATGCGAATTCGAATTTCAGCGACACGATTTCAACTTTGGCGCACGAATTTCAGCATATGGTCAATTTCAACCAGAAAACTGTGGCTTCGTTAAAATCTTTTCTTGCTGGAACTTCCTTAAAAACTCTTACTTCTGATTCAAACTACAACGAAATGCTTTCTATGCTTTGCGAGGATATGATGCAGGAAAAACTCGGACTTGATGATTCTGCGTCTCCGAAAAGCCGGATTCAGACTTTCAACGCTTATTATTGGCTGTCTGGAATGAGAGAGTATAGAAATGACGAAAACGCTGTGCTTTCCTACTGCACTGCGTACGCATTTGGCTCGTGGCTTGCTCGGCAATACGGCGGCGCGGCTTTAGTTCAGAAGATTTCAACAAATTCCTATGTCGGAAACGAGTCGATTGTGAATGCGGTAAACGCGCTGAACGGAACTTCAAAAACTTTTGACGACTTGTTTGCGGAATTTACGGTTGCGGTGACGGGAATTTCTTCTTCGCACAGCTCAGTTTATACGCACAATAAAAATGCGGCGCAAAAAATTTCTTACGGCTCTTACTCTTATCCGATGAAGGCGTTTTACTTGTGGGACAGCAGTTTCAAACTTGCAGGCACGACTTTCCAAAGCGAAATGAACAGCTACAAATATTCACGTTATGACTTTTACGGACCTTATGTGTTTTCTAATTATGTTTCGGGAGTGGACTTGCGGCCTGAATACGGAATGGTAATCCACGGTGTTGGAAAATACGGCTCGAACGTAAAATCAGACACGCTGACTTTCTCGTCTTCCGGAGCTTCAGGCCTTTATTTGTACGTCGTGATTCAGTAGGAAAACAAAACGCGTCATTCTGAATTTAAATCGAGCAGAAAACTTTTCGGTTTCAGAATCTATATTGGAAACTGCGTAGAAGTCGCATGAAAGATGAATTCTGCAAGGTTGGTAAAAACACGTCATTTTCAAAAAGTTTGTCATTTTTGAATTTAAGGCGGAAAACTTCTCGATTTCAGAATCTTCGTTGAAAATCGTATTGAAGTTTCGGCACGATGCCGAAAAGAATCTTTCATCTTTGCAATCGGCGTGATGCCGAATTTAGGATTTCTCTAAAATGACGTTCGGCAAAACGCCGAAAGCTGAAAATTCAAGAAAACACGAATCGGCGTGACGCCGAAGCAAGAAAATTGCAAAAAACAGCAATCGGCGCGGCGCCGAAGAGCCGCTTTTATAAAAAACGACATTCGGCAGAACGCCGAAGCCCGCTTTGCGTTTTTCCGCCATAATCGGCATTGCTTGCATTGTAATTTTCGCCTTTTGTGCAGTTTCCGTTCAAAGACAAAAATCGTTTTTCAAAGCGTTTTCGAACGAATTAACCGCCGAAACCGCCGCAAATTGCTTTTCGCTTTTTACTGCATATCCTCAAAAACAGCTTTTAGCTCGTAGACAAACGAGTAAAGGTCGTTGAAAAGCATTTCGTTTTTTGAGGCGCAGTCGCCGAAAAGTTTCACGCTTGCCGCGTTGTTCTGCTCCATTTCCGAAATGCTTTCAAGAACATTCTCAATTTCATTTGCGTTTGATTCCACGAGAGAATTTATTCCACCGACGCTCTGGTTGTTCTGATTGTTCATCTGCTTAACGTTTTCAAAACGCTGCATTGTGGCTTGCGCCTCGTCGGAAAGCTTTTTCAGGTTTTCCGAATTCTCCTTTGTGAGCTTTTCAAGATTTGTGATTGAGTCCGCCAAAGTGTCAACATTCCGCTTGATTTCCTCTGAAGTCTTGTCCGTGTCGCCTGAAAGTTTCTTGACCTCGTTCGCGATTACCCGGAAGCCTTTTCCCGCGTTTCCTGCCCGCGCCGCCTCAATCGATGCGTTGAAAGAAAGAAGATTCGTCTGCTGCGAGATATTCTGAATGTCGTTTATCTGGCTGCTGATTTTTTTTGCCTGCGAGATAAGGCTTTTGAACTGTTCTTCATACTGCCGCTGCTCGGAGTCGATTTTGTCGATTGAAGAGCGAAGCCCTTGTATCGCAAAAGTGATTTCGTCAAGACGCTTAATATTCTGCGCCGCGTTTTCTGAAATCTCCTTTGTCTTTGCGCCCATCGCCTTTGTGCCGTCTTTCAGGTGCGCCATCGCTTCACGCTGGTTCTGCGCCGCCTTTTCCTGATTTTCGCGGCTTCCCAAATATTCACGCAGAAATTCTCCGCCGATTGCGTCTTTCGCAAGATATGAAATCAATGTTTCAACAAGTTTTTTTCCGCTTTTTACGAGGTTTGTCTGTTCCATTTTATGAATCCTTTTTTGATAGCAAGCCGAATTTCCTAAAATTGTGATTTATTCTCCGATTGCGACCGTTACGAGAGTCTGGTTGCAGTGGACTTTTCCGAGCTGCTCGCCGTAGCACGAGAATCCGCAGAAAGTCGGGAACGCTTTCTTGTATTTTCCGATGATTTTTCCGCTCAGATTTTCACGTTCAAAATACATTGTCCGCGTTATGCAAGACATCATCAGAACGAATTTCGGATTTGGAACTGCCGCCTTGATTGCAGCGCAAGTCTCGTCGCATTTTTCTTCCGCGTCTCCGATGTGCATCATTTCAAGCGTCGAGTTCGGAACAATCCGGGCGAAAGTTGAAATTGAGCGGTCTGCGCCGAATCCAGCCAGAGCCGCAATGTGGAGCGCGCCATTTATATGCCTTCCGAACGGATTTTCAAAAGTCATATTTTCGGCCTGCCGTTCTGAAACTCCAAGCTGCTGCGCGTAGACTTCTTTTGCTGGTCTGCCGTTTATCCTGTAGATTTCGCGTTTTACTGGGTCTGACTGCGTTACATAAATCGTTTTCCCGGTCGGATTGAAAATATCTTCCTGTCTAAGGTCGAATTTGCACGGAGTTTTCACGAAAAGCATAACCGCTCCGTCCTGAGTTGTCTTTCCGTTGTAGCTCACGAAAGTTTTCGCCTCTGCTCCTGTGAATCCTGCCGTTCCGCCTGCGAGCTTGAAGTCGTCATTTTTGATAATCGAGTAGAAATTTGAAAGGATTGTTTCTTCCGCGTTGTAGACGCCGTTTATAAAAGTGATTGCGAACGCGTTTTTGTGAGATGACGTGTCGCCCGGCCTTATTCCGCATGAGGCAAGCGCGTTTTCAATCTCGTCGTTGTATGCCACCGGATATTTGCTTCCGTTTTCAATCAGAACACCTTTAACTTTTGTGCCTGAGTCGCTCATCGTTGTAAGGACAACCGAGTCGTTTTTGAAGCCTGACATATCGATTTCGCCTGCGGTGCTTGTGCCGATTACTTCGCTTTCCGGGAATTTTTCCTTTATCGCCTGTGAAAGCTCCTCAAAATTATAATTTATCGCCGCCATAAAAATCACAGCCTTGTATGTCTTGGAATCGTGTCTTAATTGTCTTGCCAAATCTTCCGCCGCGCTGAACGGATCTGACATTCTTGTTGAAACAACTTCCTGTTCCATTGCAAAATTCTCCTGTTTTTGTGAATTATATATCCGAAAACGCAAAAATTCAAATTTTTAGGATTATGACTCTTTATTGGACTTGCAAGGAAAATTCAGCTTGAATGAAAGCGAGAAAAGCATATTGTCAAAGCCGTCGCCGCTTGAAAGCGAGCCGAGCGGAAAATAGATTCTTGACTCAACGCCCGCTTTCCAGCCGTCAAAAATGCTCCGCGAGTATGAAAAAGCGATTTCAGGATAAATTATATTCATAAAATCGAGAAAATCGCTGTTTATGTCTTTGATGTCGTCTTTCGCGCTTGTTCCTGTGATTGGATTATTGTCGCTTTCTTCCACGCCGTCCGACAAAATTCCGTATCTGAGCAAAAATCCGAGTCCGCCATCAAGAGAAATGCTGTTTTTGCCGAATTTCCATCTTTTGCCGCCGCACAAGTCCAGCAAAAACGAAATTGCCGTTGCTGTGCGGTTTTCAACTTCCGCGGGCTTTGCTTCCTCTCCAGTCCAAAGATAATAATTTGTGAAAAACGAGATTTTCGTCTGAATGTCGAACGCAGATTCTGGAAAAAAGTCGAGTCCGGCTCCGCCTGCGTACATTACCGGGCTTGGCGCGCTTTCTGCTGTGGAGTCCGTGTTTACGAGAACCATCGGCCCGAAATCAAGAAAAAAACTCGGAGAAAAATCTCTTTTAAAATCGAAACCGTGCGCAAGAAAACAAAACGAAAAGAAAAACGCAAAAAATCCGAAAAATCTCTTGAAAGAAATCATAAAATGCAATGAATCAGTAAAAATTGTTTTCAAACTTCGAGATTCCGAATCCAAGTTCGGAATGACAAGGCAAAGTTTGGCATGACAAGACGTTTTTAACAAAATCAATAGAAGATTTCCGCCATGTTTACGACGAGAAATCCGCTCCGGCCGGTCTTGTAAAAGTCTGTCTCTTCCCACGCGACCGCAAGATAATCGCCGCTTATGCAAAAATCTCCGTAGACATATTCTGACGGAAGCTTTGGCAGCCTGAAAGCGACAGTTTTTCCGTTGTTAAGAAAAGTTCTTCCTTTTAGCGAGCCTGAAAAATAAACTGTTCCGTCGCCGAAAACTGCGCAAATCCAGTCTGGAGTCAAAATCGCGTTCGCCTCGTTTGCGTACTCTCCGCCGTTTTTGCTTTGTGCGCCGCTGGAAAAATATTCAGGAGAAGCTCCGCCGTCTTTTCTTAGCGAAACTGACAAATCAAAATCCGCAGGAATTGATGAAAGGAGCGTTTTTAAGCGTGCTGGAGCTTTTGAGAAATTCTTTGGCGAGAGATTTTTTCTGTATTCGTCTTTTGAAATCTCTGAAATTGCGACTTTGCCGCTTTTTGTCGCCGGGGAAAGCGTTGAAAGTTCGCCGTTTGGCTTCCATTTTATGTATCTGAAATCTGTCCGTCCGTTTTCGCTTGACTTAATGGAAGAAAACCATTCGTTTCCGTCAAAATAAGTTCCTGAGACTTCCGCATTCTGAGCGATTTTCAAGTCTCCGTAAGTTATGACAGGAAAAAACATTGAATTTTCAAGAGAAAGCCGGATTACGTGGCTTGTTTCGCTTTCGTTTTTTTCTGATGAAGAAGCCGCGTTTTTATTGAAGAAAGAATTTTTCGCGAGCGTGAAGAAAGGCACTCCATTTTCAAAGACTAGATTTCCAGCCGTCGTGCCTGAAAAAAGCGCGGAATCCTGAATCAGGCGCGGCTCGCCGTTGCCGTCAAAAAGAAGGACGCCAAAATGATTCACAAGAAGAAGCCCTTTTCCCGAAGATGTTACGTTTCCGTCGCAAATTCGAAGGCTTTCAGTCCACGGCTTTAGCGACAAAATCGGTGAACGCTGAGGCAAATCGGTTTCGGTGTAAGAGCCTTCAGAAAAATAATACCATTTGTGGTCGGAAGATTTTTCTGAAAACTCCTGAATTTTTGCTTCGGAAGCTGTGCCGGCGTTTTTTTTATCTTTGCAGCCCGCGAAAAAAAGCGTTGCAGCTGCCGCAACTGCATATGCAAATGCGCAAAAAATTTTAGACAATTTCATAAGTGAATTTTCGGCAGAAAATCACTCAAACTTTGCAATTTCTTCCTGACAGAGCTGGTCGCAGACTTCGTTGTATTCAACGCCCGCGTGTCCTTTTACCCATTTCCATTCAACGTTGAGCGAACTGTTGAGCGCGTCGAGTTTTTCCCAGAGTTCGCGGTTTAAGACAGGCTTTTTTGCCGCGGTTTTCCAGCCGTTTTTCTTCCAGCCGAAAATCCAGCCTGTGATTCCGTTTTTCACATATTGCGAGTCGATGTTCAGCTCGATTGGGAGATTGCGGAGACGTTCCGTGTTGTAGATTGCGGAAAGCGCGCTGATTGCCGCCGTAAGCTCCATTTTGTTGTTCGTTGTGAGTTTTTCTCCGCCTGAAAGCTGCCGTGCCTCTCCGTCCGCAATGATAACGCAGGCCCAGCCGCCCGGTCCTGGATTTCCGTGGCAGCCGCCGTCAGTGTAGACGACAACCGGCTCTGATTTTTTATTTAAAGATGAGAGATTGTCAAAGTTGAATTCGTTTTCCATTCGGAAATTGTAACAGAAAATGTGGAATGAGTGGAGATGAGGGGAACTGGGAAGCGGAATACGGAAAACTGGAAGAGAAATGAGGAAAATGAGAAGAGCGTGAATCGAAAGATGTAATCGGGATGGAAAATACGGAAAGGGAAAAAGTTTTTTGAGATGCAATGTGTGCTGGTGTTTTGAAGATGCAGTTTTATAAAGCGAGGGCAAATAGAATTTTTTCTTGGAGATTGCCAGTGCGCTGAATAGAAGGTTGTTAGAATTCTAGCAATGGTGTTGCCAATGCGCTGACAAGGGGGTTGTTACTGCACTGACAATGGTGTTGTTAATGCGGTGGCAATTGGATTGTTACCGCACTGACAATAGGGGTGCTAGTGCAATAAGTGGGAGGCAGTTACTGCGGTGGCGCGGAGTGTTTCGATAGGCGCAAGAAACGTGCTTTTGAAAGATTAGATAAAATTTGATGATTGAATGAAGTTGTGAAAAATTCCGCTTCAATTTGCAAATTTCATCATAAATCAAAAAATCATTTACGAATTTTCTTGCCGATTGGAATTTATTTTTATATTTTAAAGTTAAAGTTGATGAAAAATCGCTTTGGATAATGAAAAAAAATTATAGGAGATAAATAGAAAATGGCAAAACAGTTGATTTTCAATGAAGATGCGCGCAAAAAGATGCTTTCGGGCGTTGAGCAGATTGCACGCGCTGTAAAAGTTACACTTGGTCCTTGCGGCCGTCTTGTTATGCTTGACAAGAAATTCGGCGCGCCGACTATCACAAAGGACGGCGTCAGCGTTGCAAAGGAAGTTGAGCTTAAAGACCCTTTTGAGAACATGGGGGCTCAGCTTGTAAAGGAAGTCGCTTCAAAGACAAACGATGTTGCAGGCGACGGAACAACTACTGCCACTGTTTTGGCTTACGCAATCGTAAAGGAAGGCTTGAAGTCAGTTGCCGCTGGAATCACTCCAATCGAGGTTAAGCGCGGAATTGACAAGGCTGTCGCTGTCGCTGTTGAGGAAATCAAGAAGAACAGCCGCGCAGTCAAAGGCTCTGATGACATCACTCACGTTGCGACAGTTTCTGCGAACAACGACCCGGAAATCGGAAAAATTCTTGCGGATGCAATCGAGAAGGTCGGAAAAGACGGCGTAATCACTGTTGAAGAGTCTAAGAACATGGACACAACTGTAAAGACTGTTGAAGGAATGCAGTTTGACCGCGGATATATCTCTTCTTACTTTGTAACAGACCGCGAGAGAATGGAAATCAACTATAGCGACGCTTACGTTCTGATTCACGACAAGAAAATTTCCACAATGAAAGACTTGCTTCCATTGCTCGAAAAAGTCGCTCAGACAGGAAAGCCGCTTGTGATTATCTGCGAGGATATGGATGGAGAGGCTCTTGCAACTTTGGTCTTGAACTCAATCCGCGGAACACTCAAATGCGTTGCTGTTAAAGCTCCTGGATTCGGCGACAGAAGAAAGGAAATGCTTCAGGACATCGCTATTTTGACTGGCGGAACTGTGATTTCTGAGGAGCTTGGACTTAAGCTTGACCAGACAGACCTTAGCCAGCTTGGACAGGTAAAATCTGTAAAAATCGACAAGGACAACACAACTTTGGTTGACGGAGCCGGCGACAAGAAAGCGATTGCCGACCGCGTTGCTGAAATCAAGGCTCAGATTGAGAAATCTACTTCTGACTACGACAAGGAGAAGCTCAAGGAGCGTCTTGCAAAACTTTCAGGCGGAGTTGCTGTAATCAATATCGGCGCAATCACTGAGACCGAGATGAAAGAGAAGAAATTCCGTGTTGAGGATACTTTGGCGGCTACACGCGCTGCTTTGGAAGAAGGAATTGTTCCAGGCGGCGGAATTGCGTTGCTTGAAGCTGCGGCTGCTCTTACTGACGATGCTGCGAAAGACCTTTCTGACGACGAGAAAGTCGGATTTAAGATTGTCCGCCGCGCTTTGGAAGAGCCAATCCGTCAGATTGCTGAGAACGCAGGCGTTGACGGAGCTGTTGTCGCTGAGAAAGCTAAGCACGAGAAGAAAGGCGTCGGCTACAATGCACGCACTGGAAAATGGGTTGACCTTATGGAAGATGGTATCATCGACCCTGCTAAGGTTACACGCTCGGCTTTGCAGAACGCGGCTTCTGTCGCAGGAATGTTGCTGACTACAGAATGTGCAATCACAGACATTCCAGAGCCTCCGGCTCCAGCGGCTGCTCCAAACCCGGGAATGGGAATGGACTACTAGCTTAATCAAGCGGATTGCATAGGCAATTCGTTTGATTAGACTGCTGATATTTTATAAAAGGCTTTTCCGATGCTTTTTGCGTTGGCAAAGCCTTTTTTTTATTTCTCTTCAATTTAGCTGCAATTATTTATAAAATATTGTTAAAATAATCTTAAAAGACGATTTTATATTCAAAATGATTATATATTAAAGATTTGTTTACACGTTTTTTGATTTTTGATAGTTGAAATTCCTGAATATTGTATATAATATATCGCTTAAAAATAACGTTATTTTGCAAAATGTTGGAAAATTTGAATATTCTGATATTTTGCTTTTCACGGAGAAAGTCTCGGTTGTGTTTCAGGCTAAACAAAAAGGAGTTATTTCAAAAATGAAACTGTCAAAATTTTCAATCTGCATGGCTGCTGTTTCGGCATTGCTCTTTTCTTCGTGTTCAAATCTTGCTTCTTCGGATTCTGCTTCTTCTGTTTCAAGCGATCGTTCCGCAACTTCTGTTGCAACCTCTGTGACTGTAACAACTGAAAGCGCGTTGCGTTCTGCAATCAATTCTGCTAGCGCGGGAACTACAATCAATCTTGGCGCGAATATAAGCCTCACAAGCCAGCTTCAGCTTTTGAACAGCGGAACTTCGTCGAACAAAATCAATTTCAACGGCTGCGGCTACACTCTAGACTGTTCTGGAATCTCTTCGGGCTGGGGCGTGAAAGTGAACGGCTCTTACTGGAACATCTGCAACATGACAATCACAAAAGCTCCGGGCTGCGGAATCGTTTTTCAGCTTGGCGGAAACAACTACGTTTACTATGTGAAGACAACTTACAACGGAAACACCGGACTTCAAATCTACAACAGCGCGCATGACAATTATATCTACAAGTGCGAGTCTTATTACAATTACTATTCCAGCAACGGCGGCGAGGACGCTGACGGATTTGCGTGCAAGCTTTCCGCTGGAAAAAACAACGTTTTTGAAGGCTGCATTGCGGCTTACAATTCTGATGACGGCTGGGACCTTTACGGCCAGCTTTATCCTGTCACGATTAAAGACTGCATTGCAAAGTACAACGGCTACTTGAATAGTTCGCTTGAAACTTCTTCCGACGGCGACGGAAACGGCTTTAAGCTCGGCTCGTCTGGAATTTCTGTTGTCCACGTCTGCTCTGGCGACTCCGCTTACGGAAATCTTGCGAGCGGTTTTGACGGGAACGGAAACACCGCGGCAATCAAAGTCTCAAACTGCACTTCATACAACAACAAAAAATACCAGTGGTACAGAATCACTGGCATTTCAAATCAGTAAAAACAATTTCTAAAATTAAAAAATAGTTTTCCCCCTCTGTTTTTCGCAAGGAAACTGCATAAAAAGCTGATTTCCTTGCGTTTTTTGTTTCGTTTTTTTGATTCGGAATCTTAAAATCCTCTTGGCGGCTCTGCTCCAAAGCTGAATCCGTTTGGCTCCGGGCGCGGCGGGCGGTTCTTGACCCTTTTCTTTTCGATTTTCACAGTCTCGTATTCTGTCGGAACGAGTTTTCCGCCGTCATCGAGAGAAATCGTTTTTCCTTTGAATTTCGCGTTTTCCTTGTTGTTTTTGTTGTAGAAAATCGTGTGGCCGTTTGATTTTATGTTTTTGAATGATGAGTCTGAATCTGAGAATTTGTTAAAATAAGAATCTTCTGTGAATTCAAGAGACGCATTTTTTGAGATTTCGATGTCGGCAGTTCCGTTTTTTGCGCTGTCAACAAATCCTGTGAATTTTGCGCCGTCTTTTAGATTGATTTTCAGCAACGAGATTTTGTCAACTTTGATTTCTCCTGAAATTTCCTGATTTTCAGCGTTCAGCTCGATTTCAGCTCCGTTCGCGCCTTTTTCTCCCCAGCCGCGTCTTGACTCGTTGCCGCTCGCCTGAAGAAAAATTCCGCTCTTATTTTCGATTTTCGTTCTTGAAAGATTTATGATTCCAGATGTGTTTGTGCAGTAGATAAATGGCCCGTCCGCCATGTTCGTGAGGCTTGAATTCCTTAGTGAGAGAACCGCCGTTCCGATTCCTGCGTCTCCGCTCATGCTCTGATAAACCATGATTCCTGCTGAAACTTCGCCGTCAAGTCCGGCTCCGCCGCTCAAAACAGAATTTTCGATTGAAAGCGAATTTTTCCCCTCGATTACTGCAATCTCAGAATTTTTCGCGCTTCCTGCAATGTTTTTCACAGAGATTTTTCCTGTTGAGTAAATCACTGGCGATCCGCGGCCGGAAGTTTCCGCTTTTGCATTCTCAACTGAAACATTTCCTTCGCCCATGTCGGTTGCGAAAGCCGCGCAATGCTCGCCTTTTGTTGTGATTTCAACATCGCTTGCGTTTATTGTTCCGCCGAAAGCCGCGTAAAGTCCGCGCGAGCCGTTTTGCTTTGTGCTTATTTTCACGTTTGAGACGTTCACGACGGTTTTGTTTCCGCTTACGAAAATCGCGTTCATTCCGTCTTCATCAGATTCGATTGTCTGGTTTTCTATCGTTTTTGTGCCGCTTGTGACTTTTATGATTCCGTTGAATTGCTTTTCCGCATCTCCCGGGTTACTGCCCGGATTCCCCGGTTTTCCTGGCGGCATCATTTTTCCTGTTTTGTCAGATTGGTTCATTCCCGGCGGTGGCGGCGGAAGCATTGTTCCGTTCTCGTCTTGCGGAAAAGTTGAAAAGTCCGTCGCCAGCATTGAAAAAGCGAAAAGAGCGCTGAACGCGAACACAAAAATGAATTTTGAAACAGTTTTTTTCATACTTGTTTCTCCTTGAAAAGTTTTTGAAATGCGGGTCAATTTTCTAGCATTACCCTGTAATAAACCTAAAATCTTCAAGGAGATAACAATTTATTAGCTAAGCCTTTTCAAAATCAGCTTTCAGACAATTTTTTATTTTTTAGAAAGTTATGATTTCTTCAAAGCATTTTATTGCGAATTCGTCAGTCATTCCTGAGATAAATTCAATGACGCATTTTTTGTAGCTTTCGTTCTCGTAGACATCGAAAACTTCGGGAACAGAATGAACAGGACTTTTTTTCTGCGCTCCGCCTGAAATCACGCTCGTGAAATTTGAGTAGTGTGAAAGCCATTTTGAAAATTCCTCGCCGAGCTTTGGATAAGGCTTTAGATGGTTTTCCGCAGTTCCTTTCTGGACAAAAATCTGAGCGCGCATTAAAGTGCTGAAAATCGTCTCGAGAACGTTCCGCGCGTATTTCTGGAATTCTAAAAGCCGCCAGTGATTGTAAATGTTCGAGAAGCTGAATTTTTTTAGCTCGGTGATGAATCTGAAATAGCTTTCCGAAAAGAAAAGACCTTCCTCAGGCGTTGAATTCTCGCAAAGGTCAACAATCATATCGTTGATTAAGACGCTCGGATTTACAGCCCGCCCGCTTCTGTGCGAAATCGGCTTTCCGTTTTTTGTTCGTCCTAAAGTCTCCATCACGATTTCGCGGAGCTGCCTGTAGCTTCCCATATCCAGAAGATGATAAGCCCTCGCGTCTTGAATGTCGCGCCCGAGAAAAGCGATTTTGTCGCTGATTTTCACAACGCAGCCTTCCCAAGTGTAAGGCTGGACAATTCCCGGCTGCTTGATTTCGTAAAGATTTATGTTCTCTTCAAGTTTTCTTGGCTTCATTCCCTGCTGGTCAACTTCTCCGCAGTGGCAGATGAGACCGTCGCGAACCGCGTAAGTGAGATTAAGCAGCCGCTTTATTCCTGTCGGGTCTTCCAGAGTTTCGATAAAGTCAGAGAAAAACAGGGAATTTCGTTCGTGCCAGAATTTTTTTGGAGCGTTCGCGCCTTCTTTTTTTCCGAGAAGCTCGTTCAGCATATCCTCGCCCGAATGTCCGAACGGCGCGTGTCCGATGTCGTGTCCGATTGCGATTGCCTGCGTCAAATCCTGATTAAGCCCGAGATATTTTGCGATTGTTGAGGCGACTGAGGCGACGTGCAGAACGTGCTCCATTCTTGTGCAGACGTGGTCGTTGTGCGGAGCGTAAAAAACTTGGGTCTTGTGCTTCAGCCTTGAATAAGCCTGACTGTGGAGAAGCCGCGTGTAGTCGCGCTCAAATTCCGAGCGGATTCCGTTTCCGCGGTTGTAGATTGGAACTTCGCGCGAAATCGCGTTTTTCCATTTTGGATTCAGGCAGTCCATTTTTACGCGCTCAAAAGAATTTTTCATATCCCGCTCCTTGAAAATTGCAAAAACCGTAAAAATAACTACGGAAGATTTCGTTCTATTTTATCTTTATCAAATTCGTCTTCGCAAAAATTATCAGAATTTTGCTTTTATTTCCCGAGTTTCTTGAAGAAATTCATCATGAAAGGAACTGCGACCGCCGCGGAAATCAAGTCGCTGACAGTCTGCGTCAGTTGGACTCCGAAAATCGGCTGCGCGCCGAAAATCCTGACAATGTGCGGAAGAATGAAGACCAGCGGAACAAAAAGCCAGCCTTGCCGCATTGAAGACAAGACAATCGCGCGTTTTTTTACGCCTGCAACTTGAAAAAGCATATTTGTGCCGAAAATCAGCGAGTGAAACGGAAGAACGCACGCCTGACATCTCATCGCAAGAGACGCCACTGAGATTACAGCCTCGTCGTCTCGGAAAATGTGCGCAATCTCAGGCGCGAAAACGAAAACGAGAATTCCAAAAACGGCCATTATGACGGTTGTGATTTTCACAAGAAAACTGTACGAGGCGCGGACTCTGCCGTATTTTTCTGCCCCGAGATTCATTCCGCAGACAGGCTGGAATCCTTGCCCCATTCCAATCGCGACCGAAAGCAGAAGCTGGAAAATTCGGTTTGTGATTGCCATTCCCGCAACCGCCGCGTCCGCAGGCTGTGCCGGAGTCATCGCAAAAACTGTGATAAGCGCGCCGTACTTTGCCGCCTGAATGTTCATAAAAATCGAGGCGACAGAAGCCGTTCCCTGCCTGAAAAGCGATGGAAGCCCTGTCGTTACAATGTTCAAATACGATTTTATTTCGCGTGCGATATTCTTGAACGCGAATTCCGCAGTGCTTTTCTTGAGCACAAAAACCGAAAGCAAAATGAAAAAGCTTGCGACCTGGCTTATAAAAGTCGCGATTGCCGCTCCAGAAATTCCCATGTCAAACACGAAAATAAAAAGCGGGTCAAGGAACATATTCAAGATTCCGCCGGCAGCCATTCCGCACATTGAAAAAATCGCTTTTCCCTGAAAACGGAGCTGGTTGTTCATAACGAGCGAGGTGACCATGAAAGGGCAGGCGAAAATTATGTAGCGTGCGTAGTCCATCGCGTAGGGGAGAATTGTTGGCGTTGCGCCGAGAGAAGTCGCGATTTGCCGGTTGAAAATCGTTCCTAAAATTGAAAAGACAATGCCTGTTGTAAATCCGAGGCAGATTGCGGTTGTGCAGTATTTGCTTGCGCGTTTCAAGTCGTTTGCGCCGAGGGCGCGGCTTGTAATGCTTCCAGAGCCCATTCCGATTGTGAATCCGACGGCCTGAATAAGCGACATAAGCGAAAAGATAATTCCGACAGCTCCAGAAGCCGAAGTTCCGAGCTTTGAGACAAAAAAAGTGTCGGCGGTGTTGTAAATCGCTGTAACCATCATTGTTATGATTGTCGGAATCGCGTTTTTCAGGATTAGCGGTCCGACTGGCGCAGTGGTCATTTTTGAAACTGTGTTAGATTTTTCCATATTTTAAATGATATGAATTAGCCCGGATTTTTCAAGAAAGGGCAGAAAAGAAAATTTTTATCGGCTTTATCTTTTTTAATTATGTTTTCTGAAAAGTTTTTCAGATAAGAGATAGGAAAAGAATTGCCACCGTCATGCTGAATTCAAGACGAGCAGAAAACTGCGTGGTCAGAAGACCACGATTTCAGCATCTGTGTTTGTATAACATATGGATTCTGAAAAAAATCGGAAGATTTTGATTAAGTTTTCATTTTCGAATTTTTAAAGTGTCGTCATGCTGAATTTATTTCAGCATCTGCATTGATATAGCATTTGGATTTTTCAAAAAATCGAAAGATTTTGGCTCGCTTTGATTCAGCTTCATTCCAAAGATTTTCTCTCTCTTGATTCATCGTCCGATTATGCTTTGAAAAAATTGCGGAATGAATACAAAAGTTCTTTTTAGAATGACATCAGATTTTGAGCTTTATGAATTTCTTCTGATTTAAAATAAAAAAACTCCAGCGTAAAAACTGGAGCTTTTATTCTTTAGCCAACTGTCGGACTTGAACCAACCACCTGCGCGTTACGAGGGCGCTGCTCTACCAGATGAGCTAAGTTGGCAGAAGCAGTGCCGAAAAATCAGCACTGCAAAAATGTTCGTATATTTTATATTCCAATAAAATGTGTGTCAACCTTGTCTTGAACGTATTTTATGAAATCTTCGAGTTTCATTGTTTTCTGCTCAAGTTTGCTGTCTGAGCGGAATCTTACAGAAACTGTTTTTTCATTTTTCTCGTTCTCGCCGACAACCAAAATGTAAGGAGTTTTATGTTCCTTTGTAATCATCTTGATTTTTGAGCGCATATTTTCATCGGAAAGATAAGCGTTTGAGCGGATGTCCGCGGCAATGAGCGCGTCGTTGACTTCTCTTGCGTAGTCGTCAAATTCATTTTTGACAGGAACAACAGCCGCCTGCTCAAATGCAAGCCAAGTCGGGAAATTTCCTGCGAAGTTTTCAATCAGAATTCCCAAGAAACGCTCGATTGAGCCGAGAATCGCGCGGTGGAGCATTACCGGGTGATGTTTCTGGTTGTCCGCGCCGATGTAAGTCGCGTCGAGACGCTCCGCAGAAGGAAGCTGGAAGTCAACCTGAATTGTTCCGCACTGCCATTCGCGTCCGAGGCAGTCGAAAAGCTTGAATTCAAGTTTCGGTCCGTAGAACGCGCCTTCGCCCGGCTGAATCTCGTATTCAAGTCCTGCAGCGTGGCAAGCGTCAGACAAGTCTTTTTCAGCTCTCTGCCAAGTCTCCAAGTCTCCAACGTGGTCTTCTGGCATTGTCGAGAATTTCACGACAAGCTCGTTGAATCCGAAATCGTGATAGACTTTCTTCAAAAGCGAGCAGAATTTTGTGACTTCAGAGCCAATCTGCTCCTCTGTGCAGAGAATGTGCGCATCGTCCTGAACAAAGCCACGAACGCGCATAATTCCGTGCAAAGTTCCCGAAGGCTCGTTTCTGACATCGTGGCCAAATTCTGCAAGGCGGAGCGGCAAATCCTTGTAAGAGCGCATTTTTGACTTGAAGATTTCGAGCGCACCAGGGCAGTTCATCGGCTTGATTGCGAAAACGCGTTTTTCAGACTCGGTGATGAACATATTCCGCTGGTAATGTCCCCAGTGGCCAGAGCGTTCCCACAAAGTGCGCGGCATAATCGCAGGCGTGTTCACTTCCTGATAGCCGTCGCGCTTTACCATTTTTCGCATATAGTCCTGAATTGTCGTGTAGATTGCCCAGCCGTTCGGATGCCAGAAAATCTGTCCCGGGTCTTCTGGCTCAAGATGGAACAAGTCCATTTCAACGCCGAGTTTGCGGTGGTCGCGTTTTTCAGCTTCGGCAAGCATATTAATATAGTCTTTCAGGTCGTTTGGTTTTTCAAAGCAGAGCGCGTAAACGCGAGTGAGCATCGGGCGGTCTGAATCTCCGCGCCAGTAAGCTCCCGCGAGCTTGTGCAGCTTGAACGCCTGTCCATTGATTTCTTTTGTTGACACAACGTGCGGACCGCGGCACAAGTCCAAATATCCGTCCTGCTCGTAAGTTGAAATTGTCGCGTCCTGCGGCAAGTCGTTGATGATTTCGATTTTATAAGGCTCGTCTGCAAAAAGTTTGAGAGCTTCTTCCTTTGAAACTTCCTTTCTGATAAATTTCGCGTCAGAAGCGAGAATTTTTCTCATTTCCTTTTCAATCGCAGGAAAATCGTCTTCGGTTATTTTATGGTCGGTCGGAAAGTCAAAATCATAATAGAAGCCGTTTTCGATTGCAGGACCGATGGCTATTTTTGTTCCAGGAAAAAGATGTTTGATTGCCTCTGCCATTACATGAGCACAGGAATGGCGGATTGTCTGTAGCTTTTCATTTTCAGCCATAAAAAATACCTCGATTGCGGCCACAACGGGCGGTCGCATTATTTTATAGTTCCATTTAGGATAATGAGTTTTAAATTTAGATTCAAGAATCAGAAAAATGTTTATAGTGGAAATATTTCTTGTATAATTTTTGTGGCGGAAGATTTTTGATTTTGTTGTTTTCGGACTATTTTTGAAAAATCTCGTTGGAGATTAGGATTTTTTTCTATAAATATGATTTTTGTGAATTTGTCTTTCGCATTTTCTCTCGATTTTTCTCTTGATTCCCTTGCAGTTTTCTTCCTTTTATTTTGCTTATCCTGCGTTTCCCTTGATTCCCTTGCAATTTTTCTCTGCCTTTCTCTTGATTTCTTTCAAACTTTTTCCTAAAGCCTTGCCTAACATTCGCCTAGAAAAATCTTTCTTTCTTTTTCCTTTAAAAAAGCCGATACTAGCAATATGGAAAATGGTAATGATTTTGCACAGAAACTGATTTCTCTAGTTGAACAAAAATCTGAATGGTATGACAGCGAGATGCTTCCGGGGCTTCTTGAAAATTTCAGGCTTCTGCACACTTGCGTTAAAAATCTTTTTGATTTTCTCGTGAAAAAATCTTTGATTACGCCTGATCCTTACAAGCTCGACAAGAAAATTTCCGACATTGAGCTTCCTGACAGCTCGCAGTTTATTGAAAGCGAGCGTTCTGTGATTATGGGCCAGCGTTTTTCCGATTACGAAAGCTCGCTCGATTTTCTCTGCAATTATTACAAATTTTCAGTCGCGCACATTACGCTTCCGAACATAAAAAAACTCGTTGACTTGGCGAACGCGATTCTCTGGAATTCTTTCACTGTGAACAACAATAAAATCAATACGCGCGTTTTGGCTTCGCTGATTTTTGAGGCGCGGCAGAACAGCGACGGTCTTTCAGTCAGCATGGTGAACGACAGCCTTGCAAAAGCCGCAGGCTCGCAGTCCGCGATTCTGGAGACATTGAAAGAATTCACCGATTTTCAGCGAGAGCGTTACAAGGCGACTGTAAGAAATATTGTTATGACGGCTCCGGGATATTCAAAGCAAAAGGCGATGGAGTCAACAACGGCGGAGATTTCGATGATAAGAAAGAATTTTTCCGCGCTAGGAAAAGTTCCGTTTTACAATGAGCTTGTCGAGGAAATCGCTCTTGAGGACCAGTCTCCGAACAAGGAGCAGCTTCAGGCAAAAACTCTCCAGAAGCTGAACATCGAAACAAAAAACGAGACCAAAAAAGAGAAAAAAGTTGATACAAAAGCGATGCTCATGCTTGCGATTGCTGTTCTCGGCGCGACTTCTTCGCAGTTTATCCAGATTATGCAGAAAGTTCAGGAAAATCATGATGTCCTTGAAAGCGAGCATAACTCTTTCGCCGACAAATTGAAGCGGATTTTTAGAAAAGCGTTCGGGCTTCAGGAAAAGCCGGTGATTTACACTGTTACGATTGAGGACCAGTCAACGGACTCGAAAAGGCACGAGAAAGTAAATTATCAGAATGTGATTACAGAGCTTGCCACAAAAGCAAGGCGATACACTGCAATCTCTCAGAAAAATTCTGTTGGATACAAAAAAGTTCTCGCGCTTCCAGAAGACAAAATTCTCGACTTTGTCTCGGCGCAAATTTCCGAGTGCAACCGGCTTCTGATTATCTTGAACGCGCTTGACGGATTCTTTAAGTCTGCGGCGGCTCCTTACGACAAGGCGAAAATCAAGGGCTTGAAAATCGATTTGACGACTTTGAAAAATTCAATAATAAAGACAAATCAGCACCGCGCGGAATACACATCTTATATTGAAGAAGAAGAGCAGATGAGAAAGCTCGGAATCACGGGCTAGAATTTGCTGCTAAAATGCGATTTTGGCTGCTTTATAAAATGGTGATAAAAATGAAAAAAGTTTTCTTTGCGTTTTTTTGTGTTTTGATTCTTGCGGGCGGAAATTCTCTTTTTGCCCAGAATTTTGATGATGATTCTGACTCGCCTTTTATGGAGCGGGAAGAGCCGTTCTCTGAAGTTTTTCCGAACGATGACGCTGACATTGAAAGCCTTGAAAATGAAGCCCAGAATTCAGAACTTGATTCAGACAAGCTGCCTGAAAATTTGTCTGAGAATCAGCGGAATCTGAATATTGTTGTGTCGCAGTGGAGCTGGAATCTTGACCCGCAGACTTCAACTTACGCTACCGAGGCCCAGATTCTTTCGGGGCTTTACGAAGGACTTTTTGCGTATAATCCTAAAACTCTCGAGCCTGTTCCGGCGATTGCGGAAAGCTATAAAATTTCACGCGACAAGAAACGCTGGACTTTCAAAATCCGTGCGGACGCGAAATTTTCTGACGGCGAGGAAATCACCGCATATTCTGTCAGAAACAACTGGATTGAGCTTCTGAAAAATCCTGCCGCGCCTTATTCCGCGCTTCTTGACTGCATAAAAAACGCGGAAGAATTCAGAAATGACAAGGCTTCGGTCGATGAATTGGGAATAAAAGTCCGCGACAATCAGACTTTGGTTGTGACTCTTAAATCTCCGACAGCGCATTTTGCAAGAATTTTGTGCCATCACGCGTTCGCGCTTTGCAAGACAAATTTCGGCGAGCTTGAATTCAGCGGAGCGTTCAAAATCGCTTCTCAAAAGGAAAACGAGCTTGTTCTCGTGAAAAACGAGAATTATTGGGACGCGAAAAATGTCCGGCTTCCGCAGATTACAATTCAGGCTTCAAGCGACATTTCTGAAAATTCCTACGCTTTCAACACTGGAAAAGTTGACTGGGTTTCTTCAATGTTTGACGGCTCAAAGCTAATCAACAAGAATTCAATCCGTCTTACTGCGATTTTCGGAACGGAATATCTTTTCTTCGGCTGCAAAAACAAGCCGTGGGACAATCCCGAATTTAGAACCGCGCTTTTGACGGCAGTTCCGTGGAGCAAGCTCAAAACGCTTTCGCTGATTCCGGCAAGCACATTCATCTATCCTCTTGCCGGCTATCCGGCGGTGGAGGGCTACTCTGAGACTTCTGTTGACGACGCGCTTGAAATGATGAACGACGCCCGAAAAAACGCTGGCTACGCTGAAAACGAGACAATTCCTCTGGTTTTTGGAATTCCTTCAAATTCCGACAGACTAAAGAAAATTGCTGAAATCTTGAAAGAGGCGTTCGCTCCGATTGGAGTCGAGCTGAAAATTCAGACAACGCCTGAAAACCGCTATGTTGACAGCATTTCTGGCTGGAACGCGGATTTGTTCTCTTATTCCTGGATTGGAGACTTTGCCGACCCGATTGCTTTTCTGGAGCTTTTTCGCGGCGGCTCGACTTTAAATCCGACTCACTGGAACAACGAAAAATACAACAGGCTTCTTGAAGAATCCGCGCTTTCAACGGATAATACAGAACACTACAAACTTTTGGCGGAGGCGGAGCAGCTTCTTCTTGACGAGGGAATGGTGATTCCGATTTCACATTCGCTTAGCTACCATGCAATCAACTTGGACGAAATCGGCGGCTGGTATGTGAACGCGCTCGACATTCATCCTTTTAAATATCTTTATATAAAAGATAGCAAGGCTGAGCTTCCATCAAACGTTATCTAACTTGGAGTTTTAAATGATTTTCTATCTTGGCGGTGTACTTTCAAGATTTTTCGGACCTGCGCGTCTTTTGCAGTCTTACACGGTTTTAATTTCGCTCGCGCTTTACGTAGGCTTTTTTCTGATTCGCTACACGCTTCCGTATTTTTACAATTTTCTTCCGCACGACAGAGGACGCGAATTTGCGCAGAATTCTGAGGCTGCAAAAGGAAAGCCGACCGGGGCTGGAGTCGTTTGGATTTCGGCATTTGTGATTATCAGTCTGATTTTTGTTCCTCTTGACTGGCTAAAATGCTCGATTCTCGTTCTCACTTGGATAATGATGCTTACCGGCTACTTGGACGACCACAGCGTGAGCAGCTGGGGCGAGTACAGAAAAGCTCTTCTCGACTTGTTCTGCGCGGTTTTAGCTTCGGTTCTGCTTTGCTTTTATCTGATTCACACGGCGGACGACGGAAAAATTCGGTTCTGGCTTCCGTTTGTCACGAGCGAGGTTGTCGTTTCTCCGATTCTTTTTGTTGTGATTTCAACCGTGATGATTTGGGCTTCAATCAACACGACAAACTGCACCGACGGCGTTGACGGTTTAAGCTCGACTCTGGTTCTCGTTGCTTTGATTACGCTCGGCGTGATTTTCTATTTTATTCTCGGCCATAAGGACATTGCGGCTTATCTGCTCGTTCCGCACATTGAGGACGGCGCGGGCTGGGCTGTTATGACATTCGCGCTCGCAGGCGTTCTGATGGGCTACCTGTGGCACAACGCTTTTCCGAGCCACGTTTTGATGGGCGATGCTGGAAGCCGCGCGCTTGGATTCTACATCGGATTTTGCGTTATGGTTACCCGGAATCCGTTTTTGATTATCGCGACTTCATCTTTGATTTTTGTGAACGGCGGACTCGGGCTTGTGAAAGTCGCGCTTTTGAGATTTTGCCACATTTCGATTTTCAAGAATGTAAGATTTCCGCTTCATGACCATATGCGGAAAAACCACGGCTGGAGTCCGACTCAGGTTCTGATAAAATTCCTGATAATCCAGATTTTAATCACGGTTGCAACGCTTGGCTTGTTCTTCAAGGTTCGCTAGGCGATTTTGATTTTGTGAAAGCCTCAATTTCTGAGATTTTCTGATGAAATTGAGGGCATTTTTGCATTTGTTAAGCGTTTTGCGATTTTATGGAACTTTCAGAAAAGTTTGGGACATAAAAAGCGAACAAGAAGATTCGAAAAATAAATTTCCCGAAAATAAAAGACCTGAAAAATAAAAAATCCGCCGTTTCAAGTGAAGTTAAATTCAGCTTGAGCGGCGGATTTTTTTATCCGTTTTTATTCAGAATGAAGATTGCCGGGCAACAGAAGTTTTTCTTCTTTCACCCGCAATACTGATTTTTTAATCCGAAAAATTATTTTTCCAGGAACAGCGCGGCGAGAGTTACTGCGTCTGCCGCAATGTTTTTCACGTAGCAATATTCGTTTGGCTGGTGGCAGACTTCATCAAGCGTTGACCAGATTGCGGCATTGTAGCCAAGACATCTGAATTCCGCGCCCACAGTTCCGCCGCCGATTCCAATCAGTTTCGCGTCGAATCCGTGCGCGGTTTTTATCGCTTTTGCAAGTTTCTGCACAACCGGCGCATCAGCTTTTGTTGCCGGAGACTCGCTCGCCTGCGGCTCAGAAACTTCAATCTTGACTTTGTATTTTTCCTCGACGGCTTTAACGCGGTTCTGAACTTCCTTCCGCACAGTTTCAAGCGAATATTTCGGCAGAATTCTGCAGTCCATATAGAAAACGTCATCGCCCGGAATAATGTTCACAGTCTCAACGTTCGCCTCGGATTTTGTCGGCTGGAAAGTTGAGTAAGGCGGCTCGAAAAGCTCGTCTTTCTCGCCGAAGAAATTTTCCAAGTCGTTCAGGCGCAAAGCCAAGTCTGCCGCAGCAAGATGGGCGTTTTTTCCTTTTTCAGGCATTGAGCCGTGGCTTTGAAGTCCGATTGTGTGAAGTTTCAGCCAGAGAATGTTTTTTTCAGCGATTTCAATCGTCTCGCCTTTTGAGTCTCCGCCGTCAGGAATCAGAATCAGGTCTTTCTTGCTGAACAAATCCTGATGTTCCCGTAAAAGATATTTCACGCCGAATTCAGAGCCGAATTCCTCATCTGCCATAAAAAGAAGCTTTACTGTGTGCTCTGGAACAATTTTTTCTTTCAGGAACGCAAGAGCCGCATAAACTGCGCTTACAAGCCCTTGCTGGTTGTCTTCAACGCCGCGTCCAAAAAGCTTGCCGGATTTTTCATCGTAAACGACTTTCCACGGGTCGGTTTTCCAAGTTTTCAAGTCTCCCGGCGGAACAACGTCCATATGAGCCATAATCCAGATTGTATAATCGTCGGATTTTCCCGGAATCGTCAAAATCATATTCGGGCGGATTCCAGACGGAACTCTGCTGTCAGGTGCGTCAAACCGCTGGAACTGGCTTTCCTCAAAGCCTGCGTCCAAAAGCCATTTTTTCAGGGCAGCGCATTTTTTGATTTCGCCTTCGCCGCCGCTTTCTGGCGCGATTGCCGGAATTGAGCTGAGCAAAGTTTCAAGCTCAATCATTCCTTTTTTTGATTCAGGCGACTCGATATTTTTTCTAAGCAAATTAAAATCAGACATAAAATCCTCGTTGAAAATCTAAAATTATGAATTCATCGCTTTCTGATACGCTTTCCAAGTCGACTCAAGAAGCGTGTGGACATCGGAATATTTTGGAGTCCAGCTGAGTTTTTCACGCGCGTATGCAGATGTTGCGACAAGCTCCGCCGGGTCGCCGGCTCTTCTTCCAACAAAATCAGCAGGAATTTCTTTTCCGGTGATTTTCCTTGCTTCCTCAAGCATTTCTTTTACGCTTACGCCGGTCTCGCTTCCGAGATTGCAGATTAGGCTTTCGTTGTTTTTTGTGATGTATTCGAGAGCTTTTACATGCGCCGCCGCCAAGTCCGTAACGTGAACATAGTCGCGGATGCAAGTTCCGTCGCGAGTGTCGTAGTCGCTTCCGAAAACTTTCATTTTTTCTCTCATTCCGCAGGCTGTCTCCATGATTACAGGAAGAAGATTTGCCGGATTCTGCTCGAGACCGCAAGGAAATCCGTCAACATCGTAGCCCGCCGCATTGAAATATCTCAAAGCCGCAAATTTCAAGCCGCGAAGCTGGTCGTACCAAGCCATAATCTCTTCGATTTTCAATTTTGTGAATCCGTAGTAGTTTTCAGGATTTTTCGGATGGTTCTCGTCGATTGGAAGATATTTTGGAGAGCCGAAAACCGCCGCGCTTGAAGAGAAAACCATTTTCTTGCAGTTGTGGCGCATTGCCGAATTCAGAATGTTGATTGTTCCGTTCAAGTTGTTGATTGAGTATTTTTCAGGCTCGACCATCGATTCTCCAGCCGCCTTGAAAGCCGCAAGATGAATGAACGCGTCGAATCCTTTTTCAAAAGCCGCGTCCAAGTCGCGCTCAATCAGAATATTTCCGTAGATAAATTTATTCTCTTTAAAGAGATTTTGCCGAAGCCCCGAAGAAAGATTGTCAAAAACTGTAACTTCGTGTCCAGCCTTCATAAGCTGCTTTACAACGTGCGAGCCGATATATCCGGCTCCGCCAATCACCAATACTTTCATTTTTTTCCTCCATAAATAAGATTTTTAGAATTGCAAGTTTTTTTAGACTCGCAGAAAAACGCCCGATGTCTAAAAAACTTGTTCAGATTTTCGATTTATTTTCTGACGTTCGTCCTTGTGTCTACAATCCGCTTCATGTCTGAGATGTTCGCGACAATTATGTGGTCGTCAAAAAGCTCGATTTTCCGCGAGATTACGAATTTTTTGATTTCTTCTTTTACAATTTCTTGCGGAAGTCCTGACCAGTGCGCCATGTCCGAAGTTGTGACGTTGAAACGTCTTGAATGTTCGCTCGTCTGAAGCGGATTCATCTCGTCGAGCATGCAGAAAACGTCAGCGAGACGAGCCTGCGGGTCCGAAATCACGAGAATCTTGAAACGTCTTTTCTGGTCGTAGATTCGCTTGCAGAAAAGTTTCAGGAGAATAAGCGCGAGCTGCGGATTTCCAGAGACCAAAAGCTCAAAATTCGCCTTGTTGAATTCAAGGCATTTTACTTGCCCCATCGCGACGCAGGTTGCAGAGCGCGGAGAATTGTCGAGAATCGCCATTTCGCCGAAAAATTCGCCCGGCTTTAAAATGTCGATGTTCTTGTTTGTGTTGTTCGCGCATTTCGAAAGCTGCACAGTTCCGCTTTGAATCAGATAGAAAGTCTCGCCGTTCTCAAATTCTGTGATGATGACCTGTCCGTCCTCGTAAGTTTTCTGAAAACGCTGGAAAGCAGGCAAGTCAAAAACATTCAGCGCGGAATCCGATGTGAAAGAATTGTTTTCCGCCGCCGCAACTGACGAGGAAATTCCTTTTTTTACGTATGCGCTTGCCTTTGCGTACATTTCGCTTATTTCTTTCGCGTGTGAAGATGTGGAATAATGCTTTAAGAATGTGAGGCAGACATCGGCGCAGCTCCGCCATTTTTCATCGTTGTAAAAAGCCTGCGCAACAGAGAAAAGCCCTGAAACCTGATTGATTTCCTCGCCTTTATTTAAAATCGCTTCGGTTTTTCTGTGGATTTGCCTTAGCTGCTTTGAAAAAACTCGCAGCATTTTCATTATAATCTGCTTGTTCGAGCTGAAAATTTTCTCGAATTCCTGAACAGTCATCGAAATGCAGACGGAATCCTCGAGCGTTGTTACTGTTTCCTCTCGCGGAAAATGCCCGAGAGCGGATTTCACTCCGAAAAATTCTCCGTTTTTTATCTGTTCTGTCACCGGAAGTTTTGTTTCAACATCGTCATTTGTCGCAATCGCGTTGCCTTTTTGCAGAATAAAAACGCGGTCGTCAATATCGCCTGAAAAATAAATGATTGAACCTTTTGAATAGGACACTGGTTTAGGCATTTTTTAACTCCTACATCACAATCTTGCGAATTCTAACACAAAAAAATGAAATATGCTATTATTTGCTTATGATTGATTTGCACTCGCACTCTTCTGCTTCTGACGGAATTTTAAGTCCTGCCGATTCTGCGCGTTACGCCGCCGAAAAAAATCTGAAAGCTTGGGCTTTGACCGACCACGACACTGTGAACGGACTTTGCGCCGCTGCGAAAGTTTGCCTTGAAAGCAATATGATTTTTGTTCCGGGAATTGAGATAAACGTCCGCTGGCCGACAGGAGAATTTCATCTTTTAGGGCTTGGACTTCAAGAATATTCGGAAGATTTGAAAGATGTTGTGGAACAGGCTGACGAGTCGCGAAAAAGCCGTAATCTTGAAATTGTTGAGAAGATGAAAAAAGACGGATATGAAGTTTCTCTTGAAGAAATCGAGTCTATTTTTTCTGAAAGCCAGATTGGAAGGCCTCATTTTGCGTCTTATATGGCCGAAAAAAAAATTGTGAGGACGCGGCAGGAAGCGTTCGACCGTTTTTTGGGCAAGGGGCGGCCTTGGTATGTTCCTCACGACGGAATCGATTTGAGCGTTGCGGTTCAGGCGATAAAATCTGCCGGGGGAGTTCCTGTCTTGGCGCATCCTCTTTCGCTTTATGTGAGCTGGGGAAAAATGGAGGAGACGATTTTGAAGATTCGTGACAGCGGAGTTGCGGGGCTTGAGGCTTGGCATCCGGGCGCGAGAATCAACGAAGGATACAAGCTAGAATTGCTTGCAAAAAAGCTCGGAATGATTGTCACGGGCGGAAGCGATTTTCACGGTCTTGGAGTTCGTTCCGACCGTCATCTTGGAAGGACGAGCGGCGACAGAAAAATTGAGGACAGATTTTATTTTGAGGAGCTTCTTCCAAAGCTCGGCGATGATTACGACTGGAAAAAAACTGAATGGGCTGTTTTGGCTCAGCGTTCGTAGCTTGAAGAAATGTTCAGCTCTGCGCGGTACTTTGCGACAGTCCGCCGCGCGATTTTTATTCCTTTTTCGGCGAGCATATCGGAAATTTTCTGGTCGCTTGGAGCTTTTTTGTCGTTTTTATGCTCTTCCAAAAGCTCTGCGATTTGCGCTTTTACGGCTTCTTTTGAAATCGCGCCTGCATTTTGAGCTGTTCTGAAATTTTGAGAAGATTTTGAGACGGAATTTTTATTTTCAGAATTGTCGGAAGATTTTTTTTCTGAATTTCCGTTTGAAACTTTTTCTTCGGTTCGATTTTGATTAAGATTTTCGCCCGCATTTTTTTTGACGTTCGTTGTTTCGTTTTCTTTTTTTTGAATGTTTGAACTTTCACCAAGATTTTCAGCGGATTTTTCGTTTCCAGAATTTTTGATTTTTGAATTTTCTTTTTTTGATTCCGTTCCATATTTCAAAAATTTTTCATCTGATTCTGATGAATCTGAAACTTTTGAATTTAACGATTTTTTTGAATCTGAAATCTTTGAATTCGTTTTTTTTGACACGAAATCTCCGACCGCATTTGTGAAAAAATAGCTTATCGGAAAAATTCCCCATTTGCATTGGACAAATTTTGAGTTCGCCATTCTTGAAATTGTTGCTTCATGCACGCCGATTTTTTCCGCCACATCTTTTTGCCGGAGCGGAGCCAAAAATTTCGGGCCGTTCATCAGAAAGTTTTTTTGGACTTCCGCAATCACTTTGCATGATTTTAAGATTGTGCTTTCCCGGTACTCAATGCTTTCAATGAAAATTTTCGCGTCGTTTATGCTGTTCCGCGCGAATTTCACTTCGGCTTTTTGGCGTTCTGCCTGCTCTGAAACATCTCCGTCCGCGATTTTTGTCTCGTTCACGAGATTTTCGTAATCCTTTGCGACTTCGATTTTCGGGCGGCTTTCACGCGAAAGAGAAATTCTGAATTCTGGATTTTCGTTCTCGTCATCTGGATTTTTGATTTCTTCGATTTTAACGTCCGGAATCACGAAATTCGTCTGGCTTGTTCCGAAATTCCGTGCAGGAAAAGGGTCGAGCTTTTTTATGAAATCGAGCGATTCTTCAATGTCTTCCTCGTCGTGCTCAAATCTCCTGAAATTTGTGTTGAACTGCAATTTTTCGTTTTCTTTAAAATAATTTTCTATCTTTTTTTTGATTTTCGCAGTCTGCGGCGGATTCAGATATTCAAAATGATTCAGGAGAAAAAGCGTGCACGCGCTCGCGTTTCCCTTGATTTTCGCCTGAACAAAAAGGCTTTCCTCAAAATTGTTTGTGCAAGTTCCAACCGGGTCGAGATTCTGCACGATATTTTTGCATTTTAAAAGAAATTCCGGCGTTTGCTCGCTTTTCGGCGCGTTTTTGTCGATTAAGGCTTCCGGCGCAAGAATGTTGAAGCCGTTTTTGTCGAGATTGTAAATCAGTTTTTTGCAGAGATTTTGCTCGCCTTTTGAAAGATTCATCGAATTCAGCTGATGCTCAAGATGGTCTGCGAGCGGCTCTCTGAAATCCTCGTTGTTTTCAAGCGCGGCCTGAAAATTGTCGCTCGCCTGAATTCCCGAGGCGGTGGCTTTTCCAATAAAAGTGCTGTCGGAAAAATGATTTTTAGATAAGTTTGAATTTTGCCTTTCATTCGACGCTTCCGCGTCTCCGTCCTGAAATTTGTCTTCCGTCACAACAAGCGCGGGATTTTTTGCGGCTTTTTCGTAAATTTCGTTCCTTAATTCGCCTGATGACATATTCAAAAGTTTCAAAGACATTATCTGCGTCTGGCTCATTTTTTGCGTCTGAGCCATTTTCTGATTTTGCGAAGTTCTCTGCGCGAGCCTCAAAGACGGAGACAATGAAATTTCAGGCATACTAAAGATTATAGCAGAGATTCGTCACTTTTGCTAAAATCTTCGCATATGAAAACATTTTCTAAATTCGGAGTTCAGATTCCTGAAATTCTCCTTCCTAAAAAACTTGACTTGAAAACTTGGGCTGTTATTGCCTGCGACCAGTACACGCAGGACAAAGATTATTGGAAGCGCGCGGCGGAGATTGCCGGTTCTGCGCCTTCAACGCTGAATCTGATTTTTCCGGAAGTGAATCTGAATGATTCTGACAAAGACGAGCGAATCCAGAAAATTCAAAAAACGATGAAAGATTATCTTTCTGAAGGAATTTTTGATTCTAACGAAGAGTGCATTTATATAGAAAGAAAAACTGAATATGGAAGAATGAGACGCGGGCTTGTTCTTGCCGTTGACCTTGAAAAATACGAGTGGAAGCCCCGCTCAAAAGCCTTAATCCGCGCAACAGAAGCGACAGTCCCTGAAAGAATTCCGCCGAGAATGAAAATCAGAAACGGAGCCGCAATCGAGCTTCCGCACATTATGCTTCTTGCAAACGACCCAGACGATTTGCTTGTTGGCGGGGCTGAAAAACTTTCAAAGAAAAGCGCGCCTGTTTACGACGGCGACTTGATGCAGAATGCGGGACACATCACAGGCTGGAGCGTGAAAGGCGATGAGGCGGAGAATCTTCTTGAAAACGCGCTTTCTTCGCTTTTCAAGGCTGGAACTGATTCTGACGGAAACACTTTTTTGTTTGCGGTCGGCGACGGAAATCATTCCCTTGCGACTGCGAAAGCAGTTTGGGACGAGCATAAAAAAACTCTCTCGGATTCAGAAAAAGAGACAAGCCCTGTAAGGTTCGCGCTTGTTGAAATCGTGAATATTTACGACAAAGGTTTGACGTTCGAGCCGATTCACCGCGTGATTTTCAATCAGAATTCTGAAAAGCTCATCGCTTTTGTTCAGGAAAAGCTCGGCGGCGAACTGAAAAATTTTGACTCTGAAAAAGAACTTGAAGAGTTTGTTTCAGACAGAAATGCTTCCGGCGCAAGATACGGATTTATTTCAAAAGGAAAACTTTGCGTTCTCGACACAAAAATCACGGATTTGGCGATTGCGGCTTTGCAGCCTGTTCTCGATGATTATCTTGATTCAAATTCAAAAGACAAGAAAAACGACATCGACTACATTCACGGAACAAGCGAGGTTGTTTCTCTCGGGAAAAAAGACAACGCGGTTTCGATTTTGCTTCCGCCGATTGCAAAAGACAGCTTTTTTGCGACAATCAACGGACGCGGCCCGCTTCCAAGAAAATCGTTCTCGATGGGCGAGGCGAGCGAAAAGCGTTTTTACGTTGAGGCAAGAAAACTTTTCTAAAGAAAGCCGTTCCGTGCGGTTTGCGAAAGCTTTTTAGATTCGTTCGGACTGCACGGAAATTTTTGATTTGAACGGCAAGCACGGAGATTTTTAATTCGCGCAAGTTGCACAGAAAGTTTTGATTTTCAGCGTCTGTGCAGGATTTTATGTGATTTTTTTGCGGGAAAATTTTGTTTTATGCAAGATTTTCCCGCGTTTTGTTTTTAATCGAAAAATCGTTTTCGAGATTTTCAATTTTGATTTTTCTGATTTATCGTATTGCCAAGAAATTTTAGCTGTTTTCGCCGCAGATTAGGTAGTAAAGCCTGTTCAAGTCGTCTTTGTTGTAAAAAGAGATTTCGAGCTGGCCTTTTTCCATTGAGCCTTTGATTTCAACCTTTGTTCCGAGCTTTTCAATGAACTGCTGTTCAAGCGCGCGGATATTTGGGTCTTTTGTCTCGTTTTTTGAAGGCTTTTTCGGGCTGAGCTTTCCGGCTCCTTCGTTCAGAGTCTTTGCCATTTCTTCCGCGTCCCGCACAGTCATGTCATTTCCGACGATTTTTGCGTAAAGAATTCGCATGTCGGCGTTGTCTTTTACGGCGAGAAGCGCGCGCGCGTGTCCGGAAGTGATTTTTCCCTGCGCAAGCGAAGTCCGCATATCTTCAGGAAGCTTTAAAAGACGAATTGCGTTTGCAACAGTCGAGCGGTTTTTCCCGACGCGTGCGGAAATTTGCTCCTGGCTCAATCCTGAAATTTCCATAAGTTTGTAATACGCTTCGGCTTCTTCAATCGGATTCAGGTTTTCGCGCTGAATATTTTCGATAAGCGCGATTTCAAGTTTCTTCTGGTCGCTGAATTTTCCAAGATGAACAGGAACTTCCGAAAGTCCCGCGATTTTTGCGGCTCTTGTTCGGCGTTCGCCCATGATGATGTAAAAATTGCCGTTTTCCGCGCTTTCAACCGTGATTGGCTGCAAAATTCCATGCTCTTTGATTGATTCCGCAAGCTCGTGCAGCGCTTCGTCGTCAAATTCACGGCGCGGCTGGAACGGATTTGGCGTTAGCCTGTTCACATCGAGCCAAAGCTGGCCGTTTTCATCAACTGAAAGCCCCTCTGGAAGTTTTCTCGTTCCGTTTGCGACTTCCGGCGGAATGTTTCCTTTTTCAATCGCCTTGCTCACAGCCTGAGCTGCGATTTTTTCAGATTCTGAAAGCGTTTTTTTGTCTGAGTCATTTTCGGAAAATGCCGGAATTCCGTTTTCCTCGTTGCTTTCAGGAATCAATGCTCCAAGCCCTAGTCCAAGTCCGAATTTAGCCACGGCTAATCACCTCTTCTGCAAGCTTTTTGTAGCTTTTCGCGCCGACGCAGCTAGGGTCGTAAAGACAGATTGGCTGCCGGTGAGAAGGAGCTTCTGAAAGGCGCACGTTGCGCGGAATTATCGTGTTGAAGACGAGGTCCTTAAAATATTTCTGGACTTCGCGCACAACATCCTGCGCAAGGCGGGTTCTTGAATCGTACATCGTAAAGAAAATTCCGCCGATTTTAAGCTCAGGGTTAAATCTCTCCTGAACAAGTTTTACAGTCTGAAGCAAAAGCGTGATTCCTTCGAGCGCGAAATATTCGCACTGCATCGGAACTAAAACTGCGTCTGCCGCGGTAAGTCCGTTCAAAGTCAAAAGTCCGAGGGAAGGAGGACAGTCAATCAAAATGTAATCGTATTCTGAGCGGAGCGGGTCAAGAACGTTTTTTAGGAAATATTCGCGTTTTTCCTGCTCGACAAGCTCAATCGCAAGGCCGGAAAGGTCGATAGACGCGCTGACTGCGTCAAGATTCTCGACAGGCGTGTGCTTGATTGTCTCTTTTGCGGTTGACTGCTCTGCAAGAAGCTCGTAGATTGTCGGCTTGTCTTTTGAAACGCCAACGCCGCTCGACATATTTCCCTGGGAGTCGAAGTCAACGAGCAAAACTTTTTTTCCGAGCTGAGCCATAAATGCCCCGATGTTTATTGCCGAAGTTGTCTTGCCGACGCCGCCCTTCTGATTAACAAAAACAAATATTTTTCCCATACATTTATTTTATCGTATAAAAAAGATAAAATATATAGATTTTGTGAAACATTTTTTGTTTCACAAGCGATGGAGAACGCGATTATGATTTTGTCTGTGACTTTTTCAAAGCCTGTAAAAAATATAAGCGAGATTTTAGGAAATGATTTTGTGCGTGTGAAAATAAAGCTCACTGCTTCTTCCGTGGCGAAAAGCGAAAATTATTTTGCGGAATTTTACACTGAAAAGCAGGTTTTCCATAAGAAATTTTCACAATTGGAACTTGATGACTTTATAAAGACTCACGGCGGAACGACTTTCAAGAATGTTGTTGAGCGCACTGAAAGCGAAGAAATCACGCTAATGGCGAGCAGAAAAGGAAAAATAACGCGGCTTGTGAAGAATATAAGTGCGTTAGGGGCTGTAACGGCGCCGCAAGGCGTTGTTGGACATTTGCAGAATAGGGGAGAAGATTCTAGCGGATTGAATAACGTTGACGCCGCCGTCCGTGGCGGCACTGCTTATTTTGGAAATAATGGAGCTGAGCCGCAAGGCGTTGTTGGACATTTGCAGAATAGGGGAGAAGATTCTAGCGGATTGAATAACGTTAGTGCCGCCGTCCGTGGCGATATTGCTTTTTTGGACAACAATGGAGCGAAAGCGGAACCGTGCAAGACCCTGCCCGAGCGCAGCGAGGGAAACGCCCAGAATCAGAATCTGAAAAACATAAAATTTTTGCAGGGCGGACAAAACCGCAGAAAAAATTATCTTCTTGAGGAAGGCGTGCCAGTTCCGTTCCTTGTGCGGCTTGGACTTATGACTGCGGAAGGAAAAGTTATAAATTCAAAATATGACAAATTCCGGCAGATAAACCGCTTTCTGGAATTTGTCGATGACATTTTGACGGAAATCAAGCCTGAAAATGATGAAAAGCCGCTGAGCATTGTGGATTTTGGCTCTGGAAAATCTTATCTGACGTTTGCGGTTCAATATTTTCTGACTGAAATCAGGAAAATTCCTTGCGAAATTTTCGGTCTTGACCTAAAAAAAGACGTTATCGATTATTGCTCGCGCCTTGCTTTGGAGCTTGGTCTTGAAAATCTGAAATTTGCGGTTGGAAACATTGCGGATTACGGCGAGGAAAAAAATCCTGACATTGTGATTACGCTTCACGCGTGCGACACGGCGACTGATTTTGCGTTGAATTACGCTGTCCGGCACAACGCGAGGGCGATTTTGAGCGTTCCTTGCTGCCAGCACGAGATAAATTCTGCGTTGACGGCGAAAAAAGCGGCCGGAACTGACTTTGAGATTTTTACGCGCTACGGTCTTATAGAAGGAAAAATTCAGCGCGCTTTTGACCGACGCAATCCGTGGCGACTTGCTCGAAAAATGCGGATACAAAGTCCAGATGCTGGAATTTATCGATGACTCGGCGACTCCGAAAAACACGATGATTCGGGCGGTAAAAAACAAAAATGCGAAGCCGAAAAATTCTGCGGAAATGCGGACGAAAAAGTCGGGCGGCGAAGAGAAAAGTTCTGAAAGCGTTTCTGCGGTGCAGGCGAGGCTGGCGACGCAGAAGCCGACGGGCGAGTCTGAGAGAATCCTTGAAAAAATTGGAATCAGGCAGACTTTGAAAGATTTGCTTGAGGCGGAAGATTAAGAATTTTTGGATTTTTGGAAAGCACGCAAAAAAAGTGTCACACGGATTCGATTTTTCTGCGAAAATCTTTTTAGGGAATGTGAATCGCGCGGAAAGTAAAATAACACGGATTGCACGGAATAAAACGGACGGAAACGGATTTTCTGATTTCTGTCCGCTTTATTTTTCGTTTTCTCTTAATCCCAAAACACCTGTTTTTGAAACACCTGTTTTTGAAATATCGATTTTTGAAATGTCATTTTTGGGAATCTCGTTTTTTTGAAAGTTTTCAGAAATTATAATCCTTGAATTCCTAAATCTTTAGGTTTTCAAAAACTTTTCCGAGTCCGGCGTGAATCACCAAGTCTGCCATTGAGTCGGCTTGCGTTTCGCTTTTGTTGATTAGGACGAGATTTTTTCCTTTGAAATAGCGGATTAAGCCTGCCGCAGGATAGACGACTAGCGACGTTCCTCCGATTATCAGAAGGTCGGCGTTTGAAATCGCGTCGATTGCGCCGTTCACAACGTTGTCGTCGAGTCCTTCCTCATAAAGGACAACGTCCGGCTTTACGAGACCGCCGCACTCGCAGCGAGGAAGCTTGTTCGGCGAATTTTCGCTTTGCGCGATAAAGTCGATTCCGTAAAATTTTCCGCATCTCATGCAGTAGTTTCTGAGCGTGCTTCCGTGCAGCTCGTAGACTTTTTTGCTTCCGGCAAGCTGGTGCAGCCCGTCGATGTTTTGCGTGACAACTGCCGTGAGCTTGCCTGCGTTTTCAAGTTCGGCGAGTTTTTTGTGCGTTATGTTCGGCTTCGCGCCTTTTACGATGAGCTTTGCACGGTAAAATCTGTAGAATTCGCGCGGATTTGCGTCAAAAAAGCTCCGCGAGATTATCGTTTCCGGCGGATATTTCCATTCCTGGCGATAAAGTCCGTCCTGGCTTCTAAAATCTGGAATTCCGCTTTCGGTTGAAACTCCGGCTCCTCCAAAAAACACGATTTTGTGCGATTCATCGACTAATTTCTGAAATCTTGCGATTTTTTCTTGTAAAACCTCTGATTTTTCATCTTCGTTTGTCATAAAATTTTCTTCTCCTTGAATTCTCTTTCTTCATGCTGGACTCGAACGCGGCGTGTTCGCTTTGATTCAGCAGTGGCGTCTTATTTTTTACAGATTCCGAAATCGAGCAAATTTTTGCTCGCCTTGAATTCGGAATGACAGGCTTTTCCTTGTTTCGGAATGACAGCACTTTCGTCATGCTGAACTTTGATTCAGCATCTGCGTCCACATTTTTCGCTGAGCAAATTATATTCTTTTCGCTTGGAATTTAATATGGAATTTTCGCTAACAGATTCCGCGTTTCGTGTCGAAATTTCTTAAAAATGGTTTGAGTTTTGCTTTTTTGAAAAGCATTTGCCTTTATAAAAAAGTTGGGCTAAGATTTTGTTATTAAAAAAGTTCAAGGATAAATTTATGAAAAAAAGTTTGAAAGCTGCTCTTTTTGCGGCTTGCGTGGCTGCGCTGTCTTTTTCTGCCTTTGCGCGCGGAAAAAAAGATGTTGAGGAGCGCAGCGTTGAAAAAATGGAAAGTTGGCAGGAAACTTTCGACATCAATGAGAAAAAGGCCGGCAAGTACAATATTTTTGTTGAAGCTAAGGACAAGGGCGGAAACACGGCGATAAACGGCCCGTTCAATCTTTATATCGACCCTGATTCTGACTACGTGATTTCTGGAATAACAAATCCTGCGAACAATATGCGAGTTCCGGGCAATCTTAACATCGTTGGAACTTGCGTTGACGACGATGGAGTTGCCGAGGTCTGGCTGGTTCTTGACGGCGGCGAGCCAATCAAGGCTGAGGGAAAGGAATTCTGGTCTTATTATCTTGACACTACGGAGCTTGCGGAAGGCCCGCACACGATTGATGTCTGGGGCGTTGACATAAACGGCCTTTCTTCGCGCGAAAAGCCAAAGAAAAATGCGCACGTTGTCTGGAATCTTGACAGGCGGCAGCCAATCACGACGGTTACAAATTATACTCAGGGCGAGCTTGTCTCAGGAAAAATCACTTTAAAAGGCGAATCTTCTGACGGGAACGGAATCCGGAATCTTTATTATTCTCTCGACAACGCGAAAACTTTTGAGGCGATTCCGATTAAAGAAGACAAGAAAAATCAGGAAGTCGCGCATTTTGAGCTTTCGCTCGACACGAAAAAAGCCGAGGACGGCCCTGCGATTCTGTGGTTCAAGGCGATTGACAAGACTGGCTCGGCTGGAACTAGTTCTTTTCTTTATTTTATTGACAACACAAAGCCTGACGTGAAAATTGTCTCGCCTGCTGAAAACGAGGTTGTGAACGGAAAATTCGGGATTGCGGGCTATGCGAAAGACAAAGTGGGGCTTCAAAAACTTTCATGGTCTTTTAACGGAGAGTCGGGCGACTTTGAGCTGATTCCGGGAAATCCGTACTGGTTCAAGGAAGTTGACACAATCGGTCTGAACAAAAAATCCGCTGATTTTATAATCACGGCGACGGACACGGCTGGAAACGTTGTTGAAGTCAAAAAATCTATTCTTTTGAATCAGGAAGACGACAAGCCGGTTGTTACAGTCCAGTCTCCTGCTGCCGAATCTTATTTTTCTGGCGAGAAAAACACTTTGTTTCTTCGCGGATTTGTGAGCGATGACGACGGAGTTGCGAGCGTTTCTTATTCGGTTGACGGCGGAAGCGAAATCAAAGTTGAAAGTCAGGGCGTTTTCTGCGAGATGATTCAAAGCGAAAGCGATTTTTCTGTTGGAAAGCACACAATTTCAGTTTACGCGACAGACATTCACGGCGTGAAAGGAAACACAGTCACAGTTCCTTTTTATTCTTGGGGAAGCGAGCCGAAATTCTCGTCTCCAAAAATTTCCGGGGCGGACGCGGCAAACGGAATCATGGTTCACCCGGAAGCGAATCCTGTTTTTGAGACTTCCGTGAGCTCTGAAAGCGCGCTTGAGTCGTTCTCATATAAAATTTTTTATGGAAACGATGAAGTCTACAAGGAAGAAAAAATCGAGCTTAAAAACGGGCAGAAATCCGCGGCGGTGAAAATTCCGCTTTTAAACGCGCCGTGGGGACTTGTGAACGTTGTTTTGAGCGCGTCTGACATTTACGGAAGAACGGCGGAGCAAAAACGGCTTATAAACATTAAGGATTTGACTTATATCCATGAAGATTTGCTGGATTCTCCTCTTTCTGAAAAAATTGCCGATTCAAGAGACGGCGAGTCTCCAATTTCTGTTTCAATCGTTAGCGTTGCGGGCGCGGAATATGTTCCGGGAATGAACGTGATTCTTCCTTATGGGGCTTCAAAAAATCCTGTGTCGGCGGTTCTTTCGGTTGATTCTTCTGCCCTTGACGAGAAGCTGGCGAAAAGCATTTCGGTTTCGTACACGATTGAAGGCGTTGACGATGAAAAAACGGCTGGCGGAGACGCTCTGCAAAGCGGAAAGGCGGTTTTAGTTGACGGACATTTTGAAATTCCGCTTCAAAATCTTCCGTCAAGAATCACGAAAATCTCTGTTAAGGCGGATTCAGGAAAAGGCGTTTCTGGCTCTTGCGTCGGAACAATTTGCGTTGTGCGGCCTGTTCCGCTTGCGAAAAGCTCGTGGGCAGTTGGCGGAGTCTATATTTTGCCGGATGAGAACGCTGCTTTTGATTCCGAATCCTTGGATTCAGACGCTTCCGCTTTTGTGATTGGTGAAAACGCGGCAGTCACAGGCTACGCGAATGTGCTTGCTCCAGTCTCGCTGAGCGTTTCTGCCGGAGCAAGTTCTGGAAGCAATTCTGGAACTCGTTCCACAAATCTTGAAATTCTTAAAAGCGAAAACGGAAAATCTTTCAGCATAAAAGCGTTGAAAGACGGTTTTTATAAAGACGTGGTTGTTACGGCGACGGACGCGGACGGAAAAGTTTTTTCGTCTCAGCCGTTCAATATTCTTTCGGACAGCGCGTCTCCTGAAGTTGAAATCGCTTCTCCGAAAAACCAGCTTTGGGTTCAGAATGAAACTTCTTTTTCTGTCAATGCAAGCGACGCGAACGGAATCAAAAATGTTGAGTACAGCCTTGACAACGGCGAAAATTGGCAGCCTCTCTTGATGAGCGGCGGAGCTTATTCTGCGAATCTGAATCTTAAAGATTTTGACGACGGCTTGATTGGAATCGATGTGCGCGCGAAAGATTCTTCTGGAAAAATCACAAAAAAATCGGTTTCAATTTTCAAGGACACAACGCCGCCGGAAGTTCAGCCGATTCTTCCTGCCGAGGGAGACATTGTGAACGGCGACAATCTGATTGCGTTTATCGTAAAGGACAACGGCCGCCTTACAAAAGCCGAATATTTTGCTCCGGGAAAGGACAAATCTGCTTCTGCAAACGGAATTGAGCTGGAGCTTGCCCCGATGATTCAGACGCACGTCGGAACTGTGGAAAAGCCAATCAGCGACTTGATGCAGTTCAAATTCACAGACGCGATTGGAAATTCAACAATGCTCGGCGGAAGCTGGCAGTTCACGATTGACAATAAAAGCGATTTGCCGATTGCGGAAGTCCATCTTCCTGACGAGAACGCGATTATCACGCGCGACTTTGAAATTTCCGGGGTAATCTATGATGACGACGGAATCCAAAAAGACGAGAGCGGAAAAGTAATTGCAGGCCCGAAAATCTGGTACAAATTTGATGACGGAAAATATCAGCCGCTCGACCAGATTGGAACAAGTTTTTCGATAAAAAAGCAGCTTTCGGATTTTACTGACAACGAACATTCTGTTACGGTTTACGCTGAGGACATCAACGGCGTAATCGGTCCGGAATACACGCGGAATTTCAGAATTTCTCTTGAAGAGCCGAAAGGCGAGGTTCAAACTCCGCCGATTGACGAGACTGTAAAAGGAACGGTCAGGCTAACTGGCGTCGCTTCCGACAAAAACGGAATCAAGCAGGTTTACATTTCGCTTGACAACGGAAATTCCTACGGAAACGCTGTCGGAACTTACGGACACGACAAAACTTCAATCAACTGGAGCTACGAATTCGACTCGCGCGTTGTGAACGACGGAACTCACGTTGTGTTCCTCTTGATTGAGGACTGGTACGGAATCACGGGCTTGTATTCATCTTTGATAAATATTGACAACACAAAGCCTGAAATCAATCTGGAGCTTCCTCTTGACGACTCAAAAACGACTGGAATGTTGTTCTTTTCGGGGCAGACAACCGACAATATCGAGCTTACGAGCCTTTACATCACAATCAGAAGTCTTGACGGAAAAAGTGTGAGCGGAAATCTTGCGCGCACAGACTTGGTCCCGGACGAGATTATCACGCAGGCGATTGATTTAAGCTCGCTTTCAAATGGAGCTTACAACGTTGAAATCACAGGAATGGATGCGGCAAACAATATCACGCGCGTGAGCCGCAATATTCAGCTTGAAAAAGACGCTCCGAAAGCGAAAGTCGATTTGCTTTATCCTTTGAACGGCGAGCATGTCCACGGAACTTTCAACATTTACGGAACAGCGGTGAGCGAAGTTAAAATCGAGAAGCTGGTTCTTTTTGTTGACGGAAACGAATTTACGGAAACTCCGCTTTCCGAGACCGGATATTACAGATTCGGCCTGAACCGGCAGGTTCTTGAAAACGGCAATCACGTTATGCGCGTTGAGGCGCGGCTTGAAAACGGCCAGAAAATCGAGTCAAACGAGCAGTCAATCATTTATGATTCTTATGGCCCGTGGATTACGATTGACAGCTTCACTTACGGAGACTTTGCGATTGACCGTCCTTTTGTTGCCGGAAACGCTGGATATGAAGTGAGCGTTGTTGAGGAGGCTGCGGCAAAGGCGAAAGACGCTTCAAAAGAGATTAAAGACCTTCACGCGCTTAAAAAACTCGACCACGTTGACATCAGCCTTGACAACGGAAAAACGTTCACGACGGTTTCAACAAGCGGAAAATGGAAATATCGGATTGAAAATGAGGATATTGCGGAAGGCTACCATTTCTTGCTCGTTCGGGCGGTTATGAAAAACGGCGAAGTCGCGGTGACGAGATGTATCGTTCAGGTTGACGGAACAAAGCCGACAATCAAGCTGATTAGCCCAGGTGTCGGCGGACATTACAACCAGACGATGGTTTTCCGCGGACTTGCAAGTGACGATGTCGCCTTGAAAAGCTTGAGCATTTCTCTTAGAAAAGGCGACAAGGCCGCCTACGAGATTCCGGGATTTATTCAAGGATTGTATCTTGACACCCAAGTTTGGGGCGCGACTTTGTACAGCGTTGGCGCGGGACTCACTTTCTTTGACGACAACGTAAAGATTCAGGCGCAGTTCGGGCAGTTCACTCAGGCTCAGCGCGATATTTTCTCAAAGACAGATTTGCGTTACGGCGGAAATATAATGGGAATCAAGCTTTTGGCGAACGTCTACTATCTGCCGTTCAGATATTATTTCGGACCTGACTGGGAATGGCTCAGTCTGAACGTCGCTTTAGGCGCGAATTTCTCAAGATTCAGCGAGACCGGCTCAGGCGACGCGCAGATTCTCTCGGCAGGACTTGTTCAGCTGGAATTCCCGCGCGTGAACTTCAAGAAACGCACGATTTTCAGCACAGTTTCGTTCTATACAGAAGGTCAGATCTGGTTCATTCCAACCGACGTTTCAAGCGACGAGAACATTCAAAGCCTAGTCCCGCAAGTTTCATTCGGCGTAAGGGTGAATGTGTTCTAACGGTGTTTAGGCGAAGATTAGTTTTCATTAGCTTTTTGTCGCCCGAATGCCCCGGTTTATGCAAAATTATTATTAAAATTTGAATCTCCTGCGGACAAAATTTTTGTCTGCAGGAGATTTTTTTTCTAAAGAGTAAAAAAGAACTTTGTGGAAAATTTTAATAACTTTGATTTTTTTATTGTTGCCTTTGCGTTATATGATGTTGGAGCAGGTGGAAATGTTTATACTTAGTTACTGGAAAATTCAATAGGTTATCTGCCAGTTAGATGGTTACGTTATTCGCGACGAATCCATCTTTTATGGAATTTGGAGTGATTAAGACGTCTGTCAATTTACTCTGTTTGCTTTCTTCGTTCGTGGCGGAGTATAAAGCTCGTTATTTTATTTCGTTTTGCAACGTTTTCGTTGCTTCTACCAATTTTCATACCTTTTCCCGGTGTTCAGTTTTGCAATCTGCGCCATTTCACCGTCAGTCAACGAAAAATCCCAAACGTCGTAGTTTTCTGCGATGTGTTTCGGGTTTGAGCTTCCGGGAATCGCGGTAAATCCGCTTTGAATGTGCCAGCGGACAATCACCTGCGCGGAAGTCTTTTTGTGCGCGGCGGCGATTTTCAAAATCACAGGATTTTCAAGGCTTTGTTTTGTGTGGCCGCGTCCGCCGAACGGATAGTAGCTTTCAAGCCGGATTCCGTATTTTGCGCACCAGTCGCGAAGTGTCGTTCCCTGATAAAAAATGTGTTTTTCATTCTGAATCACGGCAGGCTTGATTTCAAAGTCGCGAATAAAATGCTCGACTTCGCCCGGCGTATAAAAGTTCGAGATTCCAACCGAGCGGATTTTTCCTTCCTTGCACGCTTTTTCCATCGCACGGTAAACTTTGTCGTCGCCGCTTCCGTGCTGATGAAGCAGGCACAAGTCGATATAATCAAGTCTCAATTTTTCAAGCGAATCTTCAATATCCGCCGCCGGGTCAGACGACCACGGAACAATTTTTGTCGTAACGAAAATCTCTTCCCGTGTGCAGATTTTTTCCGCAACTGCACGCTGAATTGCCTTGCCAACTTCCGCCTCGTTTCCGTAATATTTCGCCGTGTCAATCAGACGCACGCCAGTTTTGAGCGCGGAATAAACAACATTCTCGCAGGTCTCGCCCGTCAAAGTCCAAGTTCCAAGCCCTGCGACTGGCATTTCGTAGCCGCTGTTCAGTTTTACACTTTTTTCGACTTGACCAATTGACGCATTGGATTCCGCAGAAAGAGCCGCAGACAACGCCAAAAAAGTTTCCAAAAACAAAAGTGATTTTTTCATAAGGTTTTCCGCCGGTTCTCAGCTTATTTCAGCCCGATTTTTTTGAGCCAGGAAGAAACGTCCGCTGTCTGCGCGTGCGCCTGCCCGATTCCGTCAAGAGTTTTTGCGTTCTTGCTCAACTCAGAAATCCGCCGCAAGGTTGAATCGCGTCCGCTCGACCAGTAAGTGCAGAACGGAGCGACTGCTTTTCCGCGCAGGTCAGCCTGCAAAAGAAAAGTCTCAACCGGATTTGCCATGTCATCCGACCAGACAGGAGTTCCCACAAAAATTACATCGTAGCTAGAAAGATTCGGAACGGAGGCAAGCTCGCGGTGAACGCCATTTTTTATGTCCGCCTTTGACTCGCGGTCGCACTCATTCATGTTTTTTGAGTACGGAACTTTGCAGTCAAGCCGGAACAAGTCCGCGCCGCTCTCGTCGGCAATCCGCTTTGCAAGTTTCGCAGTTGTCTCGGTAAGGCTGTAGTAGACGACGAGTTTTTTTGAATCAGAAAGAGATTTTGCAGAAGTCATCTCTGATTCAGATTTCTTGAAAACAAAAACGCTTCCGTTTGAAAGATTTTTCAGAGCATCACAAACGCTTTTGTCGGAAAATTCGCCGATTTCGACCGCCTTTGCTGAAGCGATGCTGTGGTCATCGTAGGCAATGGAAATCGCCTTGAAGTCCAAGTTGTAATAAACGCGTCCTGCCTTGTAAGCGGAAGTTGTCGCGTCGCTTTTATCGTAGTCAAGCGCGGTGTAGCTGTAGAACTCGAAGCCGCCGTATTTTGTCATCGGAAGGCTTTTTCCGTCCACGGTTTTTGCAAAAGTTTCGGCTGTTTTGTTTTGAGAAAGATTCAGCTCGTAGGATTTTCCGCCGAATTCAATGTTTATGATTTGTGATTGCGCAAAAATGCCAGCACCGGCAAAAATCGCAAGCAAAAGTGAAAATATTTTTTTCATATTTTTCTCCAAAATTGGCTATTGGCTTAGGGATTCGCAAAACTGCGGTTTGGCGCGAGATTTTTCTGACGCAAAACTCGTTATTTTACGTGTGCGCTCTCGCGCACGGCCTAAGCAAAAGGCTTAGGGATAGTAGTGGCGGCGTAGCCGTTGCGGAACGGAGCAAGGCGAAGTGAAGCAATGCAACCACGGATAGCCCGACGGCGGAGGTCGGAATGAAACGAAGTGAAATGCAGACCGCCGCCGGAAGCCCCTAAAGAATCTACTCCGTCCAGACCTGCTTTGCCAGATTGAAAACTGCCCAGGCTTTTGGCCAGCCAGCATAAAACGCAACGTGAGTGACAACCGCGGCAATCTCGTTTTTTGTGACGCCGTTTTTCTTTGCGTTTTCAAGGTGATATTTGAGCGAGCTGTCCGTGATTCCCTGCGACATCAGCGAAACCACCGTGATAATGCAGCGAGTTTTGAGGTCGATGTCGTGGTTGTTCCAGTTTTGCCAAAAAGAACATCGTCGTTGAAGTGCGCGAAGTCCGGCGCAAACTCGCCAAGAGCCGCCCGTCCAGCCGTCTGAACAATTTTCTGCGGTTTTTCCTGCATATGTTGATTTTTTGAATTTTCGTTTTGTGGCATATTTCTCTCCTGTAAAAATTTTGGCGTTGTAAAAAACGTTTTTATCCTAAAATTGAAACTTTATATATGTACAGTAGAAATAAAATGTGCTAAGATTGCTTGGAAGTGCCTGATTCAAAAGGCGGCGTCTCCCGAACTCAACCAGCTTGCTGGAATTTGAATAAGGGAGGCTTACTAAGATGACGATTTACGAAATTATTTCGTTGGCTATTAATTTAGCCAATCTGATTCTTGAAGCCCTTTCTTACTTTAAAAATAAGAAGAGTTAAAAAGTAAAGCCGCCCATACGTTTTCGACACATTGAGCGGCTTTATAACCCAAAAATGTGGAGACGACCGACTGAATCGGGCATTTCCGTTTGCATAATATAGCACAGATTATTTTCGTCGTCAAATCTCGTGGAACTTACAAAGCAGTCTAAGCTTTATTTCAAAATTCCGTCGATGTATTTTTTCACATCTGCGCCGGACGCGCTTCCTCTGAATTCACGGCCGCCTTTCAAGACTGCGCCTTTTGCATGCTTTGCCAAGTCCGAGCCACTTCTTCCAAGTCCGCTTCCGCCGCTTGTGCAGAGCGTCACAAGATTTTTGCCGTTCAAGTCGTTCTGTTCAACGAATGTGTAGACGATTTTCGGCGCGAGTCCCCACCAGATTGGATAAGCGACAATCACGTTGTCGTAGCCGCTCAAATCAATTGAATTTGCGATTGCAGGCCGGCTTTTTTCGTCGTTGCACTCAACAGAAGAAAGCGAGTTGCGGTCGTGCCAGTTCAAGTCCGCGCTCGTGTATTTGTGAACTGGAACAATTTCGTGCAAATCCGCGCCCAAAGCCGAAGCCGCTGTTTTTGCGAGCCGCTGTGTTGTTCCTGTCGCGCTGAAATAGCAGACAACAGTCTTTTTTGCATTTTGCGTTTCCTGTGAACTCTGCGCATTTGCTCCAAACATAAGAATTCCTCCTGCCAAAAGTGAAATTAAAAGTTTTTTCATAAAGCAACCTTCTTTGTGCAAATTTTAAGTTACATAACGTAACTAATAAAAAATATAATAAACTAAATATCGGTTGTCAAGGATTTTTAACAAAAAACTGAATTGCTTTTATTTTTCAATTTTGTGAGAAACGCGATTTTGCACTTTGGAATTTCAAATGAAATGGAAGTAAGCCAACGGCTTAGGGATTCGCAAACCTGCGGTTTGGCGCGAGATTTTGCTTCCGCAAAACTCGTTATTTTACGTGTGCGCTCACGTGCACGGCCTAAGCTAACGGCTTAGGGATAGTAGCGGCGGCGGAGCCGTTGCGGAACAGAGCGAAGCGGAGTGGAGCAATGCAACCGCGGATAGCCCGACCCGAGCGCAGCGAGGGGAAGCCCCAGATGATTATAAAAAAAATTTTGGGCGATGATTTTTTAAGAATGAGATTTTTAGAAAACGCAACATTTTTTAGACAACATTTTTCACGAAATGCCGCTTCAAAGCGAATATTTTTCGCACTCATTTTCGCAATTTTTTTGAGCAAACAACGAAATTCTAAGAAAATTTTCTGATGATTTTTCCTTTTGGTTTTATTATCTTTATGAAAATTGAATTTTTGGAGGAAATCATGGTCAAACTTTACGGCTCGTCGCTTTGCCCGGACTGCATCGCGTGCAAAAAATCTTTTGACGCGGAAAAAGTCGCCTACGAATTTCACGATATTACTTCTGACTTGCGTGAGCTTAAAAATTTTCTTGCTCTTCGCGACTCGAATCCGAAATTTGATAAGGCGAAGCAGAAAGGTCTGATTGGAATTCCGATTTTGATGACGGAAGACGGCTCGCTCACTTTTAAGTGGCAGGAATTTGTGAAGAATCCGCTTTCGGCGGAAAATTGCGGCGAAAACGCCTGCGGAGTTAATTTTTAAATGACTAAGGATTTGACTGTCGGGCATCCGCTGAAGATTATTTTTGCGTTTGCCATGCCCGTTTTTCTGGGCTATCTTTTTCAGCAGTTTTACAATCTCGTTGACACGATTATCGTCGGGCAGTTTTTGGGTGTGAAGGCTCTTGCGGCGGTCGGCTCAACTGGAAGCCTGAATTTTCTGATTATCGGTTTTTGCATGGGGCTTTGTTCGGGATTTGCGATTCCTGTCGCGCAGAAATTCGGCGGCGGAGACTACACTTCAATGCGCCAGCTGATTTTCAACTCGTGGATTCTGATTTTAATCTCGTGTTTTGTCCTGACGATTCCGTCGGTCGTGTTTTGCAGGCGGCTTCTTGTTCTGCTGAAAACTCCGGAAGACGTTCTCGACATGGCTTTTTCTTATTTTGTGATTATTCTGGCTGGAATTCCTGTAACGCTTTTCTACAATATTCTTGCCGGCGTAATCCGCTCGGTTGGCGACTCGAAAACTCCGCTTTACTTTCTGATTGTCTCCGCGCTTTTGAATATCGCGCTCGACCTTGTTTTTATCGCGCTTTTCAAGTGGGGAATTCCGGGTGCGGCTTATGCGACGGTGATTTCGCAGGGCGTTTCGGGCGTTCTCTGCTTTTTTTATATGAGGGCGAAATTCGAGATTTTGAGATTCAGAAATGAGGACAAAGTTTTAAGCTCCAAAAAGATTTTGAATCTGCTTGGAATCGGGCTTCCGATGGGCTTGCAGTATTCAATTACCGCGATAGGAAGCGTTATTTTGCAGTCGGCGGTGAATATTCTCGGCTCGATGTACGTGGCTTCGGTTGCGGCGGCGCAGAAAATCACAGTTTTCTTTTCAACGCCTTTTGACGCTCTCGGCACAACAATGGCGACTTACGGCGGACAGAACGTTGGCGCAAAGAAATTTGAGCGTCTGAACTCGGGGCTTTTTTGGGGCTGTCTGGTCGGCTTCATTTATTCCGCGCTCGGATTTTTGTTCATGTTCTTTTTTAGCAAGAATCTCGCGCTGCTTTTTATCAGCAAGAACGAGACGGCGGATGTAATCGGGCAGATTGCGGAAAACGTGAGAATGTTTTTGCTTGCGAACAGCGGATTTTACTTTTTGCTCACGCTTGTGAACGCTGTACGTTTCATGATTCAGGGAATGGGATTTTCAAGAACGGCGATTTTTGCAGGCGTTTTTGAGCTTGTCGGCCGCGCCGCGATTGGAATCGTTTTCGTTCCGCTTTTCGGATTTTCCGCGGCGTGTTTTGCAAGCCCTCTCGCATGGATTCTCGCGGACTCGTTCCTTATTCCAGCGTACTTTGCGTGCAGAAGCCGACTGATAAAAAAGCTTGGATAATGTTGCAGAATTTTTTCAAGCTACGGTCATTTAGATAAATTGAAATGACCGCAGCTTGAAACACGGACGCGCACGGATTTTTCGGATTTTTGATGAATCAAGTTTTTTATAGAAAAGTAGCATAATTACAAAACAACTGACTGCATTAATCAATTTCCAAATTTACAATATTTACGTTTTTGTTTTTACAATATGGACATTTTATATTTATTTTATGACCTTTTATAATATGCCTAGATATTTTTGATTTGTTAAGGCGAATTATTTTTTGAGGAGATTGACTCGAAAGGAATTTTCTTCCGCAATCTCTGCAAACGTACATATAAACACAAGCAGAAATAATATTTACTTTAAAATTGCTCATAAAGGCTCTGATTTTTAAATAGCTTCTCAAAAATCTTTATTTCTTAAAGACGTCGAGAAGCTGCAATTTTTTTTAATTTTTAAGCATTAAAACTATTTATTTTCATGTTCTTTTTTCAAATTTCCAACGCGGGCGTATTCTCTTGCATTTCTAAATCGTCTTGGTTTGTCTTCTCTTTCTGTCATTTTTATCTCCTTTTTATTGTTCAATTCTTTCTTCAAGCAGTTTAGCCATAGCCCAGCCAGCAGTTTCGAGCATAACAACGCTCACAGACGGAGCTACAATTTGACCAAGCCCAGGAATCAATTTTGAAAGCTCCTTTGCAACGGTCTTGATTGGCTGCTTTAAAACTGTTCTTTTTAGAGCGGCAACTGCAATATTTTTTGCAACTTCTTTTGAAATATCTCCACCAAAAACGCCAGCAAGAGACATTGCCATTGTTGTCATAGTTCCTAAATCCGCAGCAATGCCTAATCCAAGAACAGGAATTGCGTTTCCTGCACCGGCTGCAACTGCATGCGAATGAATAATTGCTTTACATTTTTTCTTTTGATTGTCAGTCATAAAAACTCCTTATTGTTTACTCATTTATAGTTGGAATTTACACCCATTTTATAATTATTTCAAGATAAAAAACTTCATTTTATACTGATAAAAATGAACAAATACCAGCAAGAATTTATTTCAAATATAAAAAGATTTAGAAATGAAAGGAAAATGTCGCAAGCGGAATTTGCAGAGCTTTGCAATGTCTCGACTGGTACTATCGGAAATATTGAATGTGGACTCTCGAAACCATCGTTTGATTTGCTTTTAAAAATGGCCGATGTTTTTGGAGTGCATCCGTCAACGCTTCTATCAGAAAAAGAAAATCCTAATTTAAATTTTAATGCTTCTGAAGAACATTCAACGTTGATTAAAATTTATAAAATGCTGGACAAACTTTTTTCATCCTGATTTCTTTGAAACGAAAATAAGGGATGCAATTTGTGGTCATTTGGATAAATTGAAATGACCGCAATTTGAAACACGGACGCGCACGGATTTTTCGGATTTTTGGGGAATTGAGTTTTTACGTATGATTCAGCATAGATTCCGAAAACGGACGCTGAATGACGCGCTTTGCGGTCATCGATGGCTTTTTCACTTTTTGTCCATTTTGATTCAGTACCTGCTCGTAGATTCTGAATCAAAGCTAGTTCAAAAGGACAACATTCGGCAAGAATTATTTCAGCTTCCTTTTTGGAGTTTTTCCGCTCGTCTTGAGTTTGGAATGGCGGTCGCGTTTTCAATGAATTCGTGTCCAGACAATTCTAAAATCGATTTAATTTTCCGCCAATTCCAAGATTTCTGTTATCATCGGAATAAGCTGTTTTTTGCGGCTCACAACGTCTTTCAGAAAATAAACATTTTCCTCCTGGCTCGGGAACGAGAGAACTGGCAGGAAAGTTTTTTCGCCTGAAACGAGGAAAAGCGAGCTTAAAGTTGTTATGTCCGTGACTAAAAGCGCGCTGAAAACCGCCGAATGACCTTTTCTCGCGTTTTCAAGTCCTTCGAGAATCTCGTTTTTGCGGCGCATTATCTCTTCTGTGCCGTCAACTTCAATTTGACTTACAGTAAAGCAGAACTTGCCTTCCTTGTATTCTTTCATATCCTGATTTATGATTTCTTCGGTTGTCCGCCCGGAGATTCGGCTTCCGGCCTTTATGATTTCCTCGCCAAGCGATTTCACGTTCATGCCCGCGATTCCGGCAAGCTCGGCGGCGGTTTCAATGTCAACGATTGTTGTCGTTGCGGATTTTAGAACCAAAGTGTCGCTTAAAATTCCGCAAAGGAGAAGCCCAGCGATTTTCGGCGGAATTTCGACTTTGTTGTCGTGAAAAAGTTTCGCCAAAATTGTTGAGGTCGAGCCAAGCGGCAAATTTATAAATGTAATCGGAAGCTTTGTTGAAGCCGGGCCGATTCTGTGGTGGTCAACAATTTCTGTAATCTCATAGTTCTCAATTCCGTCAACAGCCTGCGTAAGCTCATTGTGGTCAACAAGCGCGACTGCAATATTCGGCTCCTTGTGAATGTCAAGCTCGCTCATCATTCCAATCACGCGGTTTTCGTCGTCAACAACCGGAAGAATTCTGCCCTGGCTTGAGACGATGTCTTTTTTGACTGCCGCAATCAAATCGTTAGAATGAATCGGCTTTACAGAATGGTCGCCTGCCGCCGATGACGGAACAGAATAAGTCAGAAGCATTGTCGTTGAGGCTGTGTCGAAAGGACTCACGATAATTGTCGTTCCGTGTTTTTTCGCGCTTTCAATCACTTTTTCAGACGGAACTCGCCCGCCGGAAATAACAAGCACGCAAATTGAATTTTCAACGCACAAAAGCTGAACGTCCTCGCGGTCTCCTGTGACAACAACGAGTTTTTCCGAGATATGAGACTTCAAAGTCTCCGAAAATGAATCAAAACCTGTCGCGCCCGAAATTATCTTGAAGCGGTGAATTTCTGAAATCTGATTCTCGACATAAAAGTTTCCGTTCAAAGTCTGACACAAAAGTTTTGCGGTCGTAAAAAGCGAGATATGATGATTCGGATTTAGATTTTCAAGCACATTTTTTGAAAACGAAGTGTAGCTTAAAAGAGCCTTGTAATGATTTTCAGAATCCACGACTGGAAGAGCGTAAAAATTGGACTCGCGCATAACCGAAACCGCTTTCCAAAGCGAGTCGCTTTCATTTACAGTAACTGCGCCCTCGTGCATATAATAAGCGACTTTCGGCTCCAAGTCAGGAATAAGAACTGGCGGCACAACGCCGAATTTTTTGAAAATGTAGTCCGACTGAGGATTGAGCTGGCCTGCGCGCGCGGCAACGTATTCATTTTGACCAAGCGCGTTTTTCAGATAAGCGAAAGCCGTCGCGCTGACGCTCGCGTCTGTGTCGGGATTTTTGTGACCAAAAACGTAAATTTTTCTTTTCATAAAACTGAAAATATTTTAACACGCTTTTTTGTTTTTTGCTAAAAAAAGCCGGACAAGAAATTTCGGATAACCGTTTTTGATTTCAAGTCCGGCTTTTATGATTTATAAAAATCAAGATTTCAAATTCGAGATTTCAGAATAAAGATTCGATAAAAAATGTGTCATCCTGAAATCGAGAACATTTGTTCTCACTTGGTTTCAGAATCTATCCGCTGTATCCAGTGCAGATGCTGAAATCGAGCAGTTTTCTGACCACACAGTTTTCTGCTCGCCTTAAATTCTGCATGACGGCAAGTTTTTAGCCAGCCGTCATTTCGGATTAAAATTCCTCGAGCGTTTTTTTCAGGATTTCAAGACCTTCATCGATTTCGGGATCTGAAATATTCAGCGGCGGAACGATTCTTAGCGTGTTTTTTCCGGCTGTGGAAGTCAAAAGTCCGTTTGCAAGAAGTTTTTTCTCAAGTTCGACCGCACTTTTTTCTTCAATAATATCAGCGCCAATCATCAGGCCTTTTCCGCGGACATCTCCAACATTCTGATTTTTCCAAGATTTTATCTCGTTTCGGATTTTTTCGCCTTTTTGCTTTACGCTTTCAAGAAATTCCGGTTTTTGAAGCTCGTTCAAGACAACGAGACCAGCCGCGCAAGCCAAAGGATTCCCCGCGAAAGTTGACTGGTGGTCGCCAGCCTTGAAAACGCCCTCGGCTTTTCCGCGAATCAGGATTCCGCCCATCGGAACGCCGCCCGCAACGCCTTTCGCAAAGCTCACAACGTCCGGCTCAAAGCCAAGCTCGTCGCTCGCCAAAATCGCGCCTGTTCTTCCGAATCCTGTCTGGACTTCGTCCGCCATGACAATCGCGCCGGCTTTTCTTGCGGCAGCTGCTGCGGCTTTTGCCCAGTCCGCGTCAATCAAATTTACGCCGCCTTCGCCCTGAACGCACTCAATCATCAATGCTGCGGTTGTGTCGTCAAAAGCGGTCTTGATTGCTTCCCAGTCGTTCGGCTTTATCGTTTTAAAATGCTCGGCGTAAGGCGCGAAGCAAGCCGGATGAAATTTTTCCTGACCGGTCGCAGTCAAAGTTGCCAAAGTTCTTCCGTGGAAAGAAGATTCAAGCGTGTAGATTGTGCGCCGTTTTTCGCCGCCGTTCAAATATCCGTATTTGCGGGCGAGCTTGAACGCAGCCTCATTTCCTTCCGCGCCGGAATTTCCAAAATAGACGCTTGAAAAGCCGGTCGCTTTTAAAAGCTTTTCCGCAAACTCAACGCCGACATCGCTTAAAAAATAATTGCAGACGTGGATTTGGCGCGCAGCCTGAGCTGAAATTGCGTCAACTAGCGGCTTGAAATTGTGGCCGAGCGAATTCACCGCGATTCCAGCGAGAAAATCGATATATTTTTTGCCGTCAACGTCGTAGCAAGTTGAGCCTTGCCCGTAAGCCATTTTTACGTCGAACGAGCCGTAATTATTCACAACAATTTTTGAACCCATATTTTCCTCCAAGATTCAATGCAAGATTTCTGCCTGCGAGCTTTCACGCGTTAGGGATAGAAACGGGCGCGAAGCGCGTGCGAAGCACCGGAGCGTTAGCGGAGCCGCGGATAGCCCGACGGCGAAGCCGGAACGCCCGGATAAAACTGCCGAAAAAATTCAAACAGCGTTTTTTGCTTTGAAAGACGCTGAAAAGTTCGGCGTGAAAGTTCAGACAAAATCAATAAATCATAGTTCCGATTCCGCGGTCGCTGAACATTTCAATCAGGAGCGAATGTGGAACGCGGCCGTCGATAATGTGAGTGCGGGGAACTCCGCCGCGGCGTGCAAGCATGCAGCACTCGATTTTTGGAATCATTCCGCCGCTGATAATTCCGTCGTCAATGAATTTCTGCACATCTTCGATATGAATACGCGGGATAAGCGAGCTTGGCTCGTTGACATCGCGCAAAACGCCGGCGACATTTGTAAGCTGAACGAATTTTTCCGCATTGAGAGCGATTGCGATTTTTGCCGCCGCAGTGTCAGCGTTGATATTGTAGCTGTTTGAGTCGCCCTGCAAGCCCATCGCGACGCTTGAAACGACCGGAATAAAGCCTTCGTTCAAAAGCGACTCGATAATTTCAGGATGGACTTCTTCGACTTCGCCGACAAAGCCCAAGTCAACGCCGTCTTTTTCAAGTTTTTTTGCGCGCAAAAGCCCTGAGTCAACGCCGGAAAGTCCGACTGCTTTTCCGCCTTCCTGCTCGATAATTTTGCAGATGTCCTTGTTGAGTTTTCCAGTCAGAACCATCTGGACAATTTCCATCGTCTCAAAATCTGTGTAGCGCAGGCCGTTTATGAATTTTGACTCTTTTCCGACTCGCTCGAGCATATGGTTGATTTCAGGACCGCCGCCGTGGACAAGCACGACTTTTACGCCGATTGTGTTGAGCAAAACCAAATCTTTCATTACGGCAGATTTCAGGTTTTCGTTGAGCATCGCGTTTCCGCCGTATTTCACAACGACGGTTTTTCCGACCCAATGCCTGAAATATGGCAAAGCCTGCACAAGAACGTCGCTCCAAGACGAATTGTCAAGGCGCGGATTTTTCACAAAATTTTCTTCCATAAAAATTAACTCCCAAACCAGTCAGATATTCAACGCGGATTCAACGGATGAATATGATTTTTTATTTTTAAGATTTTTCGCAGCAAAAACGAATCCGAACGGAAATTGGCTGCCTGCGCGACTGCCGCTTGCTTGCGCGGCTTTGCGTTAGGCAATGGAAGCCCGAAGTTCTGGAGCGGCGCGCGGGCGAAGACAAGCGGAGCGGAAGAATGAGCGTTAGCGAAGGCTGGAACTGCCGACGGCGAAGTTGGCGAAGCCAGCAAGCCGGAACGCCCTGTTTTCACATTTGCTTTTCTGTTCTCCGCTTTTTTTCAGATTCGCGATGGTTTTACGTTCGGTAGTCTCCGTTGATTTTCACGTAGTCGTAAGTCAAATCGCAGCCCCAAGCCGTGCCTTTCGCGCTGCCGTCTTCAAGCTCCACGAGAATTTCGACAGCCTCTTCCGTGAGGATTTTTTTTGCCAAGTCCTCGTCAAAATTGAGCGGAACTCCGTGGTCAAAGACTTTGATTTGATTTTCTTTTCCGCCGTTTTGCGAGCCTGCGTCAAAATAACGCTTCGCGCCTTCGCGGCTCAAAAATGAAACGGAAGTTTTCTCAGGCGTAAAATTGAATCCTGAATAGCCCATCGCGTCGAGAATTCTGCCCCAGTTTGCGTCCGCGCCGAAAAAAGCGGCTTTCACGAGATTTGAGCAGATTACGGCTTTTGCCAAGCCGCGCGCGTTTTCAACTGTGTCCGCTCCGACAACGTTGCAAGTTACAAGCCTGCTCGCGCCTTCGCCGTCCGCAGCGATTTTTTTTGCCATTTGAGTGTTCAAAACGTTCAACGCCGCAACAAAGTCGTTGAAATCTTCGTTTTCAGAATCGATTTCAGCGTTTCCGGCTTTTCCGTTCGCGAGAATCAAAAGAGTGTCGTTTGTGGAAGTGTCGCCGTCAATTGAAACGCAGTTGTAAGTTCCTGCGACAGACGAGCGCAAAGCTTTTTCGAGCATTTTTGGGCTTATTGCGCAGTCGGTTGTGATTACAGAAAGCATTGTTCCCAAGTTGATGTGAATCATTCCGCTTCCTTTTGCCATTGTTCCGATTTTTACAGTTTTTCCGCCGATTTTTGTTTCAAGCGCGGTTTCCTTGAATTTTGTGTCAGTTGTCATAATCGCCTGGCGAGCCTCGACGTTTCCGTTTTTGCTCAAAAGGCTTACAGACTTGTCCAAGCCGTTCAGGATTTTTTCGACAGGAAGCTGCTGGCCGATTACACCGGTTGAGCAGACAAGAACGTTGTTTTTCGAAATTTTAAGTTTTTCGCTGACTGCCAACGCCTCTTTTTCCGCGTTTTCATAGCCTTGCTTCCCGGTGCAGGCGTTCGCGTTTCCTGAGTTCATAATAACAGCCTGAGCTTTTCCGTCCGCAATCTGCGATTTTGTGAATTTTACGCACTCGGCTTTTACGCGGTTCTGCGTGAAAACTCCGGCCGCATTGCAAACTGAATCGCTGAAAATTAGCGCGGTGTCATAAGTTGTGCGGCTTTCCTTGATTTTGTTCAAAACGCCGCTCGCGGTAAAGCCTTCGGCAGCGCAAACTCCGCCGTCAATAAATTTATATTCCATATTTTTCTCCATTTCTTTTTGGCGTTCCCGGGTAAAATTACCCGGTCGCTATGTCCAGGATTCGCTAACGCTCATTGCGCCGTTCGCCGCTACGCGCTCACTTTGCAACGCTTCGCGTCCTTACCAGCGCTAACGCTTCAAGAATTATTCATTTATTTGTATAAATATGCAGATATTATAATTAAATAATGTATATTTATGCAATGATAAAACACGGTCTTTCAGCTTTGCCTGCATAAAAAATGCCGCGCCAGATGCGGAGGCCTTTAGTTGCCGGAAAATTTTCTTTTTTTTAGAAAAACTTTTTCAAAGCCGTTTTTTGATTTTTTGAAAAAAGTTTTCTTGAAAAGCGGTTTTTCCGGCAATGAGCGCGAGCGAAGCCGAAGCAGCTGGGCTTTGTCTTTCAGCAAAAACGCGGAGCTTTACAAAATCATTGGCTGCTCCAGAAAATCTCCGCGCAAAAAAGATAAAATTCTATTTATTTCTGTGAATTTTCTCAACCTCATCAAAGAATCCGTTGCCTTTTCCGTTTGCACGGCGGTTTGTTCCGAGAACTTTTGACTGAACCTCGCCCGTTTTCCGCATTGAGGCCGCAACTCCCTTTTCCGGCGCGGAAAGCCGCTCGTAATTTGCCTGATATTGATAAGGATTGCTCTCGCTAAAATGAAAAACTTTGCTCGAAAGCGCGAGAAAAACGACCACAAACGCGGCAACAAGGAGAATCGCCGCAGTTTTTGCCGTTTTCACAATTTTTTTGTCATCGATTGTAACCGTCATATCTTGATTTTATTACGAATCATTCATATTTTAAAGCAATGTTTCCGCCGTTTGATGAAAGCAAAGCGAAAAAAATTCTCACGAAAGTCCTAAATCTTCTTGAACAAGAAAAACTTTTTCTCTCGCAGGTCACGAAGGAAAGCGAGGAGCGAAAAAACAGCGCGGTTATGCTAGGCGCGCTCGTCTGCGCTGATGAAAATGGAAATGAGATAAATCTTGTGGCGAATTCCGGAATCTCTAAGCAGTTGAAGTTTGAAAAAAAAATCAATACTGAAACTTCCATTGAAGATTCCGGAATCGCGAAGCAGTTGAAATTCTCGAAAGATGAAAATGCTGTTGAATGTCCAGAAACCGCAAAACAATTTGGATTTGAAAAAAAAGCAAAAATCATGGATTGCTTCGCTCGGACTCTGTCCGCGGCTCGCAATGATGAGATTGGAACTAATTGTGATGACGAATTTTTGAAAGTTTGTAATGACGAGAATTTTAATGATGATTCCGAAAATTCAAAAAGATTTGAAGAAACCGAAAATGACGAAATCGGCGATTTTGAAAAAAATGAAGGCGATTCAGAAGATTTTGATTTTGTGATTGTGCCGCCGGTTGTGAGCGCGGAAAAAGTGAGCGAGGCACTTTCTAAAAACGACGCGGAGATTCACAGGCTTACGAGTTTAAGAAAAAATGCAAAGATGATGGATTGCTTCGCACAGACTCTGTCCGTAGCTCGCAATGACAAGAATGGAACTGATTGCGATGAAGGAGAGAAAATAAATGCTCACGGTGACAGAGACTCTACGGATTACAATGACGAAGTTTCGGTCGCCAGAGCTTATGAAAGTAAAAAAAATCAGAATTATATAGAAGAAATCAATGAAAAACTTCGCGGGCTTTGCAATGAGTCGCTTGAAAAAGTTGAGTCGCTTTATGATTTTGCCTGCGCAGACGGAAAAATCCGAAATTTGAAAGATATTTGCAGGGCGCGTCTTAACGGAAAATTTCCGCCGACAGGAACGGGCGACTGCACGGCTCCAAAACTTTTGAATTACGCTTTTTCGCACGGTCTTACGCCGGTTTCGCTTGCGGAAACGATTTTTAGACAAAACGGCAAAACTGAAAGAGCTTGCGGAAAAATCGGAAACGATGAGCTTCAAGGCGAAAAAGAAGAAACGCAGATTCAAAATTCGGAAAATGAAGCAAAGAAAACAGAATCATGGGGAATGGATTGCTTCGCTCGGACTCTGTCCGAAGCTCGCAATGACGGGGGATTTTTTACTCGCGATGAAAAAGTTTTGACAGTTCGCAATGACGACTTTTCGACAGCATGTAATGACGAGAAAATCGAGCTTGTCTCGCCTTGCGACACGCGCTGCAAAATTATTCTGCCTGAAATTTTGGGGCTTGAAATCCTTTACCGCGACGACGAAATCGTTGTTGTGAACAAGCAGAGCGGGCTTTTGAGCGTTCCAGGGCGCGGACCTGAAAAATTCGACTCGGTTGAAACGCGACTCAGGAGGCTTTTTCCAAACTGCATAAAGCAGCCGGCGGTTCATCGGCTGGACATGGAAACTTCCGGGCTGATGATTCTCGCGCTCACAAAAGAAGCGCACCGAAAAATGAATCAGGAATTTGAGAACCGCGAGGTTAAAAAAGAATACACGGCTCTGCTGGACGGAATTCTCGCAAAAAAAGGCTTTCCGAACGAAGGCGAAATGGAGCTTTATTTTAGACTTGATGTTGAAAACCGGCCGCATCAAATTTGGGACAGGGAAAACGGCAAAAAAGCGGTAACTCAATGGAAAATTCTGGACGTTGAGCGTTACCGCGCGCCGGACGGCACAACGAGAAACGCCACAAGAGTTTTGTTTATTCCGCACACAGGGCGAACGCACCAGCTGCGCCTTGCAAGCTCTAACATTCACGGATTTGGAACGCCGATAATCGGAGACACGCTTTACGGAAAATGCGAGAAAGGCGAACGGCTGCTTCTTCACGCGAGCAAAATTGAATTTACGCATCCGGAAACAGGCGAAAAAATGATTCTTGAAAGCAAAGCTCCGTTTTAGCGCGTTTAGCATGAAAAGCAAGCAAAGTTGATGAACGCTGCGAAGCGAAAGCAATACGACAGATGAATCTTGCGGGGTTTTAGGGGCGCAGCCCCTAGGAGAATGGGGTGTCGGCGCAACGGCGGAGCGGAGCGACAAAGTGCGGCGCAGGTAGTGAGCGTAAAAAAATTGCGTAAGCAATTTTAGCGAGTCTCGTGAGCAGCTGAGCTGCGAGCGAAGGCTTTTCCCCTTTAAAGTTCCTGAAAATTTCTTGCAATTGAAAACACGACTTTTTTGTGATAATTTTAATGAATGAAAGAACTTGAACTTAAATACGGATGCAATCCAAACCAGAAGCCTGCACGGGTTTTTATGGATGAAGGCGATCTTCCAATCACAGTTTTGAACGGAAGACCGGGTTATATCAACTTGCTTGACGCGCTGAACGGCTGGCAGCTTGTAAAAGAGCTTAAAGAAGCGACTGGACTTCCTGCCGCGACAAGCTTTAAGCACGTTTCTCCGGCTGGAGCGGCAGTTGGAAAGCCTTTGAGCGACACTCTCAAACAGATTTATTTTACAGATGACGTTGAGCTTACTCCGTTGGCTTGCGCTTATGCGCGCGCGCGCGGTGCTGACAGAATGTCGAGCTTCGGAGATTTTATCTCTTTGAGCGATGAATGTGACGAGGCGACTGCGCTTTTAATCAAAAAAGAAGTTTCTGACGGAATTATCGCGCCGTCTTATTCTCCAAAAGCATTGGAAATTTTGAAGGCGAAGAAAAAGGGAAATTACTGCGTAATCCAGATTGACCCGAATTACGTTCCGCCTGCAACTGAAGTGAAGCAGGTTTTCGGCGTGAAATTTGAGCAGGGACACAACTTCCTTAAAATCGACGAGAGCTGCCTTTCAAACATCGTCACAAAAAACAAGACTTTGACAGAAGACGACAAGCACAACTTGATTATCGCGCTGATTACGCTCAAATACACTCAGTCGAACTCGGTTTGCTACGTGAAAGACGGCCAGGCAATCGGAATCGGAGCCGGACAGCAGAGCCGCGTTCACTGCACGAGACTTGCAGGACAAAAGGCAGACAACTGGTGGCTTCGCCAGTCTCCGAAAGTTCTCGGACTTCAGTTTGTTGACAACATCAAGCGCGCGGACAGAGACAACGCAATCGATGTTTACATCGGACCTGAGCATGACGACGTTCTCGTCGAGGGAAAATGGCAGACGCTTTTCAAGGTGAAGCCGGAAGTTTTCACAGACGCGGAAAAAGCGGAATGGCTCGCTAAAAACACAAATGTCGCGCTTGGAAGCGACGCGTTCTTCCCGTTCGGAGACAACATTGAGCGCGCAAAGAAATCCGGCGTTACAGTGATTGCAGAGCCGGGCGGTTCAGTTCGCGACGATCAGGTAATCGAGACTTGCGACAAGTACAACATGGTTATGTGCTTTAACGGAATCAGACTGTTCCATCACTAATAGATAAGCGATTTTGATTTTTGAACGCTCTCATTTTGAAGTGAACTTCATTTTGAGGGCGTTTTTTTATTTTGAGGCACAACATTTGCTGATGTCGCGTGCGGTACAATGTGCGGAAGATTTTTTTATAGATTCCGAAACGAGTTCGGAATGACGCGCTTTTTTGTTCGTCTAAGATTCTGAATGTCGAGCCTGTCATGCTGAATTTATTTCAGCATCTTTTTGCAGATTCCGAAACGAGTTCGGAATGACGAGATTTTTGTTTGCATTGTGTTCGAAATAACGCGCTTTTTTGTTCGTCTAAAATTCTGAACGACGTGTTTTTCACTTTCTACTGGCTTTTTTATCTCTTGCAATCAATTTTCAATCAGAAGAATTTTCGTTAAAATCATATTCTATGAAAATTTTCAGAAAAATATTTTCTCTTTCGCTCACTGCGATTTTTGCGGGAATTGTTTCAGTCACATCATTTTCCTGCGCGACGACAAAACTTTTTGAAACCGACGCGGATTATTACCAGAGCGTAATCAATTCTTTCAACAGTCCGGCTTATAATTACATTTCAAGCAAGGAAAAATCCGAAAATGTGAACAAAATTTCGGTCGAAAACAAATTTCCAAAAGAAGTCTACGTTAAAACTTTGACGCAGACTTTTATGAAAGGCTGGCAGTTTGTGATTTCAGACGGCAGAATCTACGCGAAAAAAGACGGCGAATCTGAATGGAAACTTTTCACAAAAGACGGAAAACCGAAAAACGCCGAAAGCATCTGCGAGATTTACGGCGACGGCGACTGCCTTTTTGCTTTTGACAATGCCGGAAAGCTCTACAAACTCTACACCGAAAAAACGACGGTCGATAAAACTTTCAAATGGGTGGAAAATTTCGGCTGGCCTCAAAAAACTCAGCTTGTCCAAAACGCACTCGTGGCGGAAAACCGCGGATGGGCAATGGGAACAAGGCGGCGCGATGTCTTATGGTACGAGGACATTTTTGGGAACGAGCATCATTACGGCACAATGGGGCTTGAGACAATCTATTTTCTTGCAAAAGACGGTCAGAGAATCCTGTTCACAGACTCTGGCTTGCCAAACGATTTTTCAAAAAGCATAGAAAATCCTGAGCATGGAAAATTTATCGCAAGAAGCATTTCAAATTCCGCGTCAACGCTTTTTCTGATTGGCGACGACGGCACAATGTACACAAGGCTAATCGATTTTGACACGATGGGATGCGACCCGATGTTTTTCAAGTACACATACAAAAACGAACCGCAAAAATATTCAGGCGCGGAATATCTTTCAAACTACGCTCCGTGGGGGCTTCCTGCCGAGCCGTGGAAAAAAGAGCCGCAGATAAAACTTGAAGGAAAGGCGCGTCTTTCACGCTTCATTTCGATTCATCAAAACGGACAGGGAAATTCCGCGCGCGAGCTTCGTGTTGCCGGCACAAACAAGGACGGCGTAAAAGGCTATTATTACAAGCAGATTGCAAACGAAATCTGGAATTTCAAGCCCGCGCCGCTTGATTTTGCCGAAAGCGACTTTCTTACAGGAGACGCAAAACGCGGAAATTCAACGGATTTGTCTTTTGAAGGCTATCTGACTCAAAACGGAATCAAAAATGACTGCATCGAAATTTCAACCGAGGATTTTTCTCTCACAAGCGAGGGCGAATTCAATCTGAAATTCAAGATGAAAAAAGACGGCTGGAACGAGGAAAAAACGCTTAAACTTCACAATGTTGCGCAGTGGACTTACGCGACGAGAATCGAGCCGGGCTACGACGGAACTGCGATGTATTATTTTATCACGCCGGATTTTGACGAGTCGCTTTTTGAAACTGAACACGATGAATTCAAATCGCTTTTAAAGTCGATTTTTGACGGAAGCGACAAGAAAATTTTCGTTTTCACGGCGGCAGCAACAACAAATTATCTTGAGCTTTACGGAAACGGCCAGACAGGAAAAAAAATCCAGTTCAAAATCTTCCTTGCAAAAAAAGAAAAAGCCGCAGGTTCTGAATACAAGGATTTTGTCAGCCCGGACACTTACAAGGCACTCACGACATTTTTGCAGTACAGTTCAGATTCCAACAACGACGAAAATCTGATTATCACGCCAAAAGAAGTTTACACTCAGGAAAATCTTTCTGAAATAAACGAGAAAATCGAAAACAATGCGAACTACAGAAGATTCATAAACGGCGAGCTAAAAACTTACAAAAAATATATGAAAAAATCGAATCTTTCGCGCTGGAGCTACAATTTCGTGGATTTAATAACGACGATAACGCTCCTGAACCAAATCGATTTCCCGAAAATCAAGACGATGACGAGCTTTGGCGGAAGGCTTTTAAAGTCGAACGCGGAAAATTTCAAGTCGTTTTATGAATACCGCTCGCTCACAGTTCCGCATATAATGCAGCTTGTTGACTTGCGCCTGAAAGAATATGAAAATCTCGCAAAATCAGTGGAAAACAACGGAGTCGCGGTTCTTCCTGCCCGGCTTAAAAATTCATACACAGAATATTTTGATGAAGTTTTCATTCCGGCGGCGATTCAGGGAGAAACTCCGAAAGTCAGCAAAATTTCGACATTCTCGAGAATCGACAATCTTCCGATGTATCCGGGATTTTATCTTGCAATCGGCGAGAACGAAAATGAGCAGTCGGTTGTTGTTGTCGCGAAAAAAGCCGCAAACGAAATCTTCAAGCGCGGAAAAAAGAACAACTCGTTTGAAAATCTGAAAAAGAAACCGTTGAAAATGAAAGTGAATTTCATCGCGGAAAAGGGAAAATCAAAATATCTTGGCTCGATTGCCGACATCAGCTTTATCGAGAAGAAAAGCGGGCAGCTCACTTGGGACGGCGAGACAATGAAAATCACTGTCGGACATTTTCTGCTCAAGAAAACACTTTTTGAAGGAAAATCTGATTTTGGCCAGAATTGAGATTTAAGGAAAATCTAAATAAAGTCTGCGAAACGAAACCTGATTGAAATTTAACTAAAACAAAATTGCAAACTGCAAAAAAGAGGAAATTATGCAAAAGCCGAATCTTTCTGATTTTGACTATCTTCTTTGGGATTTGGACGGAACGCTCACAGCTTCCGCTCCGGGAATCATAAACTGCGTGAAATACGCGCTAAGCTCAATTGGAATCGACGAGACAGACATGGCAAAGCTGAATCTTTTTATCGGCCCGCCGCTTTCCGAATCGTTCCAGAAAATTTACGGATTTTCAAAGGAAAAATCGCTGGAGCTTGTCGCAAAATATCAGGAACGATACACGGAAAAAGGAATTTGGGAAAATTCGCTTTTTGACGGAATCAAGGAAACGCTCGCCGCGCTTAAAGCGAAAGGCAAGCACTTGATTGTCGCGACGGCAAAGCCTGAAATTTATATGAATCCGATTATCGAAAAGTTTGGAATCGCGGAATTTTTTGAATTTGCTGGCGGCGCAGACTTGAAAATCGGGCGCGATGCGAAAGACCAAGTGATTTCTTACGTTGTAGAAAAATGCAATCTTGAAGATGAAGTTGAAAAAGGCCGCGTTCTTATGATTGGAGACCGAAACAACGACATTGAAGGCGCGCACAAAAACAAAATTCCGTGCTGCGCGTGTCTTTGGGGCTATGGCAACATGAAAGAATTTGAAAAATATCACGCTGACTTTGTGATTGAAAAGCCAGAAGATTTGCTAGCTTAAAATAAAAAACGGCGGTCAACTAAATTAAGTTCGGCCGCCGTTTTTTTATTCCAAAAATGTTTCAAAGCTTGCACGCCGCATTTAAGAAATTTGCGCAATTTAAGCAACGCAAGCTAAAAAACATTTCGATTTTTGATTTCAGATTTTTTTCTGTTTCGGCAATTCATCAGAAAGAATGAACCGCCGAAAAATTTTTCTAAAAATCGAAAATCTAAAAGACTTGCGGTTAAGCGTAAATCGGGCGGACACTGATTACAGCCTCGCAGTCTCCGAGCGCTTTGAGAGTGTCGTCTCCGACTTTTCCGTCAACATCAATCATCGCGTAGGCAATGTCGCCACGGCTCTGGTCAACGATTCCGGCAACGTTGAGTTTTGCGTCTCCCAAGATTGTCGTGAATTTCGCAATCATTCCCGGAACATTCTTGTGCGGAATACAAAGCCGAGTTCCGTTCGCAGGAATTGCAGACTCGCTTGTGACGCGAGGGAAGTTCACAGAATTTACGATAACGCCAGTCTCAAGGAAGTCGCGAAGCTCTTTTACAGCCATAACCGCGCAGTTTTCCTCAGCTTCTGGAGTTGAAGCTCCCAAGTGAGGCAAGCAGACGATTTTGTCATTGTTCAGGAAGCTTTCATCTGCAAAGTCTGTAACGTGCGCGGCAACTTTTCCAGAGTTCACAGCGGCGAGCAAATCTGCATTGTTCACAAGTCCGCCGCGCGCAAGGTTGATGATTCTGACTCCGTCCTTCATAATCTTCAAAGAAGAAGCGTTAATCATTCCTTTTGTCTCGTCAGTCTGAGGAACATGGATTGTGATGTAGTCAGCCTTTGTGTAGATTCCGTCGAGAGTCTCAACGATTTTCACATTGTGGTCGAGTGAAAGCGCAGCCTTTACAGAAAGGAACGGGTCGTATCCGATAACATTCATTCCCAAAGCGATTGCAGTGTTTGCAACCTGCGCGCCGATTGCTCCAAGTCCGATTACGCCGAGAGTCTTTCCTTTTAGCTCAGGTCCGACAAATTTCGACTTGCCTTTTTCAGCCAAAGTCGCAATCTCGTCTCCTTTTCCTTTAAGCTCTGTGTTCACCCATTTGTTCGCGTTGATTACAGGGCGGCTTGAAAGCAGAATCGCGAGAATGACAAGCTCTTTTACAGCGTTCGCGTTTGCGCCCGGAGTGTTGAAAACCACAACGCCTTTTTCTGCAAGCTCCTTGCAAGGAATATTGTTTGTTCCGGCTCCGGCGCGGGCAACAGCCTTTGTGTTTGCAGACAAAGCCATTTCGTGCATATCAGCCGAGCGGACGAGAATCGCGTCTGGATTTCCAAGCTCGGAAGCAACTTCGTAACTGTCGCGCGGAAAATTGTCAAGTCCAACCGCGCTGATTTTATTTAAAGTCTGAATTTTGAACATTTTATTTCTCCAAGATTTTGATTTTGCGATTTGAAAAAGGCAAATCCGAAACATTGCCGCCCGGATTCAACTTTGCTTCGCAAAATCTTTTAGTCTTAATTTTCTATTTTTGCGCGTTCTTACGCGTTTTCCTTTGCGAATTTCTTCATAAACTCAACAAGGGCTTTAACGCCGTCAAGCGACATTGCATTGTAAATTGAAGCTCTCATTCCGCCGACCAAGCGGTGTCCTTTCAAGTTCACGAGACCTGCGGCTTTCGCCTCTTTCACAAACTTGTCGTTGATTTCCTTTTCCTTTGCAACGCTCGCCTCGTCAGTCGCGCCAGTCGAGTATTTTGTGAGAAACGGCACGTTCATAAGAGAGCGGCTACCTTTTTCTGTTGTGGCATGGTAGAAATCAGAACTGTCAAGGAAATCGTAAAGATAATCAGCCTTTTCCTTGTTGCGCTTCAACATTCCTTCCGCGCCGCCGTTTTTCTCAATCCAGTGGAGAACTTTTCCAAGAACGTAGATTGTGTAGCAAGGCGGAGTGTTGAACATTGAATCGTTGTCAGCGTGCGTCTTGTAAGTGAGCATTGTCGGAGTTCCTGCAAGCGGAGTTTCCGTAATCAAATCCTCGCGGACAATAACGAGAGTAACTCCGGCTGGAGCAAGGTTTTTCTGCGCGCCTGCGAACAAAAGCCCGAATTTTGAGACATCGAGCGGCTCAGACAAAACGCAAGAAGAAATATCGGCAACAAGCGGAATATCGCCTGTGTCAGGAAGATATTCGTAATGAGTTCCCATAATCGTGTTGTTCATGCAGATGTAAACGTAGTCGTAATCGCCTGAAACTTTTTCAACGCGCGGAATATAAGAATAATTTTTGTCTTTTGAAGACGCGATAATGTCAACTTCAACGCCGAGCTTTTTCGCCTCAGCCGCGGCTTTCTTTGCCCAAACGCCAGTCTCAATGTAAGCCGCTTTCTTGTGATGAATTCCCAAGTTCTCAGCGACCATCGCAAACTGTGTCGAGCCTCCGCCCTGAACAAAAAGAACTTTGTAATTTTCCGGAACATTCATCAGCTTTCGGACCATCGCCTCTGCGTCTGCAATAATCGGCTCGTAATCCTTTGAGCGGTGGCTCATTTCCATGACCGACTGGCCGCTTCCATTGTAATCGAGCATTTCTGCCGCACACTCTTTCAAAACTTCTTCCGGCAAGCAAGAAGGACCAGCACTAAAATTGTAAACTCTTGACATTCGTCTCCACCTCATCGTGATTTTTGATTCTTTTTTCGGGCGTTCCAGCAAGCCGCTCCGTCACTTCGTTCGGTCGCGTCCTGCTGTCGGGTCATTCAGGGTTCCGGCGTCTAGCGCGCCTACATTCTAAAAAACGCTCGGCCTCGCAAAAACTCAGCCTCCGCATTTTTTAGAACGCGCTTCGCGCGCCCTTGCTGCCCCTAACGCTTTGCTTTTTCCGTGAACTCTGTGAAATTCTTCACGGAATCAACGTTCAAGAGTTTAGAACTTTTTAAGACAACATTCAAGAAAACTGAAATTTTATCGCGTTTTATTGTGAAAAAATTCACAATAAATCAAAAAGCACGTCATTCTAAATTCATTTCAGCATCCGCAGCAAATTTTTATGTCTTTTTAAAAATCTGTTTGCGTTTCAAAAACCAGCCTAAAAACAAAAAAAACAGCCTAAAAACAAAAAAGCCGGCTTCAAAACGAAACCGGCTTTTCTTCAAATCGCCTGAAATCTAAAAATTACAAGAAACGGCTTGAATTACTGCTTTTTTCCCTGGTTTGCAACTGCCTGCATTTTCGCGGCGATTGCAGCCTGGTCTCCAAGATAATAATGCTTTACAACGTTGAAGTTGTCATCGAACTCGTAAACAAGCGGAGTCGCAGTCGGAATGTTCACTCCCAAAATCTCCTCTGGAGTCATCTTGTCGAGATAGTAAACAAGAGCGCGGAGAGAGTTTCCGTGCGCAGCGATTACAACGCGTTTTCCGGCTTTCATCTGAGGCTTGATTTCCTCAAGGAAGTAAGGAACTACGCGCGCGATTGTTGTCTCAAGAGACTCGTTCTGCGGCAAGAATGACGGGTCAACATCGCGGTACATCGCCTGCTTTTTCGCAGAACGCTCGTCATCATCAGAAAGAACCGGCGGTTTAACGTCAAAAGAGCGTCTCCAGATTTTTACCTGGTCCTCGCCGAATTTTTCAGCAGCCTCGCTCTTGTTTTTTCCCTGCAAGTCGCCGTAGTGACGCTCGTTAAGCTTCCAAGTCTTGATTACAGGCAGCCATTCTCTGTCCATCTCTTTCAAAACACCGTTCAAAGTGTGGATTGCGCGCTTCAAATATGAAGTGTAGCAGACATCAAAATCATATCCTTCTTTTTTGAGAAGCTGTCCGGCATTTTTCGCCTCTTCAACGCCCTTTTCGCTAAGCTCAACGTCCATCCAGCCTGTAAAAAGGTTAAGTTTGTTCCATTCACTTTCACCGTGGCGAATCAAAACCAGTTTAGTCATAATTTCCTCCAAATCAAAATCAATTCTTCTATTAAATACAACTTCAAAGCAATTTTCAAGATGTGCGGCTTTAGGCAGCAAGCACGCCGTTCAGACAAAAAGCACGTCATTCCGAACTCGAGCAGTTTTGCTGCTCGCTTCGATTCGGAATCCATAAAAAAACGCTGGCAGATGCTGAAATAAATTCAGCATGACAGATTTTTTTATTTTCAGAACGGAACTTTTCTCAAGCAGTTTTCCGCTGAAAAAAGCTCCGCATTTTTAATTTTATACAGTGCCCAGCTTTCCGCGGTTCCGCCATTCGGCTTCATTGCCGGCCATTTTCAGCTTCGGTTTTTCATAATTTTCTGTAAACAAAATCTAATCGCAGTTTTCTTCTATTAAAATTGTCCGGCAACGGCTTCGCCGCCGTTCCAATCTGGCGTAGAATTTTTTTTCATCTGTAAAATTCGTCCTCGATAATCCTTAAAATTTCTTTTTCGTGAATATCAAACAATTTTTTATCATCTCGTGAAAATTTCAGTTTTGCAGAATTTCCTTCGCCGTCAAAAAACGGAAAATAATCCCGGCAGTTTTTCTCAAAATAAAGCCACGCAAAAAGATAAACGAACTGTCCGCCCGAAGTGTAAACCGGCTTTTGCGCAAGCGGAGAAAAAATCTCAACGTCTTTTATGTAAGTCGCGCCAATCTCGTCCTGATTCAAAAGATTCAAGTCCATCGCGCTTTTGTAAAGATTGTATGCCTTGAAAAGCAAATTCTCGTCAGAATCGATGTTCGCTGCGCGCACAGAGTCTGTTCCCAAAGCCTCAAACGGTGACTTGTAAATCTTGTAAGTTGAAACAACGTTGTTTTTCAGCCGCTCGGAACGTTCTTTCAAGTTTTCGCCTGCAAAATCATTTGAATTCTTTTTTATAATCCGCCTGCTGCCTAAATCCGCATCATTGAATCTCTTTAGCTTTTCTGAAAATTTACTGAACGCCTCTGAAATGTAGCTGCTCATTTTTCTTCCTTTTCCACAAAATCTAAAAACATTATAATGTCGCTTATGAAAAAAACAAATGCAATGCGAATTTCTGCGTCCTCCTGACGCTGACTAGAATCTGCTTCGCATATTCTAGCAAAAGCTGGAAACAATTTGGCAACGTCCGTGTTGCCTGCATTTTCCGCATTGCAGCTTAAAATAAATTCATTATAATTGTCCGCATGAAAAAAACTAATGCAATGCGAATCCTTGACGGACTCAAAATAAAATACGAGACACTTTCATATGACGATGACGGCGAGCATGAGCTTAGCCGCGGAGCCGCAGAAAAAACAGCGGAAAAACTTGGAATCGACCCGGCGGCGTGCTTCAAGACAATTGTAATGCGCTCAAACGATAAGCAGATTTTCGTTTTCTGCCAAAGCGCGCTGCACGAAATCAACCTGAAAAAAGCGCGCCAAGCCGCCGGCGCAAAAGAAATCTCGCCGGTAAAGCCAGACGAGCTTCTCGCGCTGACCGGCTACGTTCGCGGCGGCTGCTCCCCGCTTGGAATGAAGCGAAAATTTCCGACATTCATCGATAAAACCGCGCTCGACCACGAAAAAATCTACGTAAGCGCAGGAATGAGAGGCGAGCAAATCGCCCTAAGCCCGGAAGACCTGATAAAAGCCGCCGGCGCAGAAGCCGTAGACCTGGTTCTAGAAGAAAAAGCGTGATTTGCGGCGGCGAAAGCGAGAAGCGCAAGCAGATTTTGTGACGCAGGCGATTTTTGCAAGATAAAAATGTGGACGAAACACACGCGAAAATTAAAAGCGAGCTTGGAAAAAAAGCCTAAAAAATATTGTCGTTCTGAACAAAGTTTAAGGAATTTGTTCAAAATCTAAAACAAATTCTTTGCAGCGGAGCCGAAAAGGAAAGTTTTCGAGAGAAAGCGATTTCTAAAAAAGAAAATCTTTCAAACGGTAACGATTTCTCTCTCCCCTCAAAAAACGAAAGTTGTCGAACAGTTGCAATTCAAAAAAAACGATTTTTGCAAGCAAAATGGAAAACGCGCAAAACAAAACCGTTGCTGAAACAAAGCGATTTCAGCGGCGGTTGTTTTATTTAGAGATTTTACAAAAATGGATAATTTTATCTTGCATCAAGGAAAATTAGAATTTCAAATAAACACAGTTTTTTCTATTTGTCCATAAATTATTATGCAAAATAAAGTCCTGAACATAAAGTTATTTTTTTCAGTTGCTTCATTTTCATAATGTGAAATTGTCTTAAATGCTCAAAAATACAAATGAGCTCTTTTTTCCCTCTTTTATTTTGTCTTGACAGTTGAAGCTAAGTTTATTATATTCTTTATTAGTTACGTTATGTAACTAATTTTCTTTGAGATATAAAACTTCTACAGGAGCGTGTAATAAACTATGACAAAAGAAGAATTTTCTAAAATCGACAAATTTGGAGTTGGTGCGCCGAATGACGCGTTTGCAAAGTATTTTATCGGGCAGTCGTTTTTGAAGCCGCTCACGGACGCGAAGAAGGGCGAGATTCCGATTTTTAACGTTACGTTTGAGCCGGGCTGCCGCAACAATTGGCACGTTCATCATGCGGTTAAGGGCGGCGGCCAGGTTTTAATCTGCACGGCGGGAAGCGGCTGGTATCAGGAATGGGGAAAGGAGCCTGTCTCAATGGAAGCTGGAAGCGTTGTTGTTATTCCTGCGAACGTTAAGCACTGGCACGGCGCAAAAAAAGACAGCTGGTTCAGCCACATCACTTTTGAGCCGGCAGGCGAGGGGACTTCCAACGAATGGCTTGAGCCTGTGAGCGACGATGAATACAGAAAACTTGGGGAATAAAATCAATTGACAATTTGCGTTTTGTGAGCCATAAATTAACCGATTTTAATTTTTATGGGAGTAAAAATGCAGATTGTTGAATACGACCCGAAATATAAAAGCGAATTTGTGCGGCTGAACACTGAATGGCTTGAAAAACTTTACTACATTGAATCTTACGACCAGTATGCGATGGATCATGTTGAAGAGCTTATCGAAAAAGGCTCGATGGTTTATTTTGCTGTTGAGAATGAAAAAGTCCTTGCTACCTGCATGATTGAGCCGCTCGGAGATGATGTCTGGGAAGTCCGCAAGCTGGCGGCGGCTTGGTCAATATACGGGAACTGGAGCCAGTTCTGCTGTGCTGAAAGCCTGCATTAATTACGCGATTGCTCACGGTGCAAAAAAGCTGTGCCTGATTACAATTTCCGGGCTGAAACCTGCGATTCATCTTTACAAAAAAATCGGATTTGTTGAGATTCCGTATAGAAAAGATGTCTGGCATTCAGAAAAAGCCGATGTTGAGATGGAATATATTGTAAAAAAATAAATCCGTGATTTTAAGCGATTGGGGGCGATGTTTGTTTTGAAATATCAGCATCGAAAATCACAAAATAAAAAATCAAATGGAAGCAAAGAATATTTTAGACATCAGAACTCGTGCTGAATTCCGAAAATGGCTTTCGGAAAATCACGGCACGGAAAAGGAATGTTGGATTGTCGCGAAAAAGGGGAAAAATCTTCCGGCGGACTGCGTCTGGTATCTGGATGCAGTTGAGGAGGCTCTTTGCTTTGGCTGGATTGACACGACCCACAAGAATATCGGCGGCGTTGATATGCAGCGGTTCACGCCGCGAAGCTCGAAAAGTCCGTGGTCTGAGCTGAACAAGGAGCGTTGCCGGCGGCTTGAAAAACTTGGGCTTATGACGGATTTCGGGCGTGCGGTTTTGCCTGACATGAGCGAGAGCGGATTTGTGATTGATTCTGAAATTGCAAAGGCTTTTTCGGAAAATCCCGCCGCTTGGCGAAATTTCTGCGGATTTCCGGCTTTGTATCAGCGCGTGCGGATTGATTCAATTCAGCGCGACAAGAAAAAAGACCGCAAGGTTTTTGAAATGCGGCTTGAAAAACTGATTTTGAACTCGCAGAACGGAAAAATGTTCGGCGACTGGAACGATTACGGCAGACTGCTGGAATATTGAAATTTTATTTGATACGCGGACATTTTCTGATTTGAATGTGAAAAACAGTTTTATTGAAATCTTGCGTTAGGGATTGGAATGGTGAGCGCATTTTGAAAAAATGCACGAAAACAAACGCTTGCGTTTGGTCGGAGGCGAAAGCCGTAGCCCTGAAAAGCCCGACCCGACTTTTTCTCGCCGGAACTGATTTTTTTGCGGAAATTGATTCCGCCACGGAGGGCGGACTAGGGCAAAAAAATTGCAAGAAGCGGAGCTTCTTGTGCGACAGGATGTTAGCAACCATAGGTTGCGTCAAACGCCCAAAATATAAATATATAGAAGAAATTTTTGGTTTTAGGAGAAAATATGAAAATCATCTGTTTTATGTACGCGAGCCTTGACGGGCGGATCGACTGCGCGATGACTGAAAAAATCGACCCGGAGGCGAAATCGTATTACGCTCATCTTGAGTCGTTCGGGGATTTTACGCAGATTAACGGAAAGACAACAAACGCGATGCACTACGCGGAAAGCGGCGTTTTTGAGGCAAAAAATTATTGCGCGTGCGGCGAAACTTTTTTCAAGGCGGAAGATGCGGCCGGCTATCAGGTCTGCATGGACACAAAAGGAACTTTGCTTTGGAACACGAACCGCGTTGACGGAAAGCCGCTGATTGTCGTGACAAGCGAAAAGGCGAGCACGGAATATTTGGATTATTTGAAGTCTAAAGGGATTTCCTACATTGCGTGCGGCGCGGAAAAAATCGATTTGAAAAAAACTGTTGCGGTTTTGGAAAAAGAATTCGGCGTTAAAAAAGCGGTGATTACTGGCGGCGGACACATAAACGGCTCGTTCTTGGACGCTGGTTTGATTGACGAAGTTGAGATGATGTTCGGAGCTGGAATTGACGGACGCGAAGGCTGGGCTGCAAGTTTTGACGGCAGGGCGCAGGACAGAAATCCGGTTGCGCTGGAGTTGCTGGACGTTGAGCGGCTTGAAAAAGGCACTGTGCTTTTGAAGTACAAGGTGAAGAAGTAAAAGACAAGGGCAATGCCGTTTTTTACATTGCCTTTGTTGTTTGCAATTGGTTTGGAATTTTGCAAATAGATTCCGAAATCGGGCGCTTCTTTTAATTTTAAATTCTAAATGGCTGGCGAAAATTTGAATGATGGCAGACTGTCATTCTGAGCTTGTCTCAGAATCTGCTAAAATTAGCGGTTGTTTTCATTTAGTCTAATGGCTGCAACTGCTAAGCAAAATTTCCGTTCATTTGCTAAAAATTGTCCCGTGTTATGTTGTTTTTATCCCTGTGAAATTGTTTACAGTGTCTCCGTGTTAATCACCGCTGATTAGCATAATCAGCGGTATGCTGACCAATATAATAACTTGCCTGCTGATAAGACTAGTAAGCGGTATGTTGACTAACACAGCATCACTGCAATGATTAGTTAGTCAGCAATGTAATGATAATCTGATAATCATTTCGCTGGCTAGTAAATCATCAATATTCTGATAAATCTAAAAAATCCAGAGATAAAACTCAAAAAAATCAAAAATTAAAATCGAAAACCCAAATCAAAATCCTTGAATGTAATTTCAAAGCACGGCAAATCTTTTCAAAAAATTCTAAGCCAAAATCCTATAAAATCCTTTTGCGCCTGTTTCTTAAAGAAAAATCCGCTGAATTATGATACAATCTCCGAATCACTTGGAGCAAAAAATGGCAGTTTCAATCTCAAGAATCTTAAAAGATACAGAATATAAATTTGACCAGTTCAAGGCAGAGCAAATCGAAGCGTTGGAAAATTCAATTTCGGTCAGGACGGACAAAAACGGCAAGGAAAATTATTATGCGCAGTGCCTTGTGCGCGAAAAGGAAATAAAGCTCACGCCGGAAGAATGTGTGCGCCAGCTTTATCTTGACACTTTAAAAAAAGAATACGATTACAGAACAGACAGAATCCAGCTTGAATATCCTGTAAAATTCGGACGCGAGGAAAAGCGGGCCGACATCGTAATTTTTGACAAAGACCGCCCGACAGTTCCTTACATAATCGTCGAACTGAAAAAGCCCAAGCTAAAAGACGGAAAGGAGCAGCTTAAAAGCTACTGCAACGCGACCGGCGCGCCAATCGGAGTTTGGACAAACGGAAGCCAAATTTCCTATTACAACAGAAAAGACCCGAATTATTTTGAGGATATTCCGAACATTCCAAAGGCAAGCCAAAAACTTTCTGAAATTCTCACAAAAAGATGGACGATTCAAGACCTTGTTGAAAAAGACAAGCTTTTAAATGAGCGCAAAAGCCTTAAAGGTTTGATTCTTGAAATGGAGGACGAGGTTCTTGCAAATGCTGGAGTTGATGTCTTTGAGGAAGTTTTCAAGCTGATTTTCACAAAGCTTTTTGACGAGATGGAAAGCGGCCGCAAAAAGGACAGAACGCTTGAATTCAGAAATTACGGCTACACTGAAACCGAACTGAAAGAAAAAATCCAGTCGCTTTTTGACAGCGCAAAGAAAAAATGGTCTGGAGTTTTCAAGGATTCTGATAAAATCGTGCTTACACCGTCGCATCTTTCTGTTTGCGTTTCAAGCCTGCAGGACGTTAAGCTTTTTAATTCGAATCTTGAGGTTGTGGACGAGGCTTTTGAATATCTCATAAACAAAAGCTCAAAAGGCGAGAAAGGTCAATATTTCACTCCGCGCTATGTTATTGATATGTGCGTTCGGATGCTGAATCCTACCGAAAAAGAGACAATGATAGACACAGCCGCCGGAAGCTGCGGTTTTCCTGTCCACACGATTTTTTATGTCTGGCAGAAAATTCTGGAGAAAAAAGGACTTTCACGAAGCCATCTTTTTACTTTGGAAAAAAAGCCCGAAGAATGCACAGACTATGTGCGCGAGAAAGTCTTTGCAATTGACTTTGATGAAAAGGCAGTTCGCGTGGCAAGAACGCTGAATCTGATTGCAGGCGACGGACAGACAAACGTTCTTCATCTGAATAATCTTGACTATGAGCGTTGGGACGAGTTTACGGAAGACGAGAACTGGCAGGACACATATTTTGATGGCTTCAAAAAACTCAGAAAACTCCGCAAGACAGAAAAAAGCAATCAGGACTTTAATTTTGACGTTCTTATGGCAAATCCGCCTTTTGCAGGAGACATAAAAGAAAGCCGCATAATCACAAAATATGAGCTTGGCAAAAATGAAAAAGGAAAATATCAGAACAAGGTCGGCAGAGACATTCTTTTTATCGAGCGCAATCTGAATTTCCTAAAGCCGGGCGGAAGAATGGCGATTGTGCTTCCGCAGGGCAGATTCAACAATTCAAGCGACAAATATATCCGCGACTACATTGCACAGCGTTGCAGAATTCTTGCGGTTGTGGGCCTGCATCCGAACGTTTTTAAGCCGCACACAGGAACAAAGACAAGTGTTCTTTTTGTGCAAAAATGGGACGAAAATCTTTGCCCTAAAAAAGACGACTACAACATTTTCTTTGCCACAATGCAAAAGCCAAGCAAGGACAATTCTGGCGACAAGATTTATGTAAAAGAAACCGTCTGCAAAATGATTGAGGACGGAAAAGTTGTTGTTCGCAGCAAGGAAGATTTCATAAAGAAATACGGCTCCGTTGAAGCTGCCGCAGTTTATCAGCTTTCAAGCGAGTTTAAGAATCATACAGAAAACGGAATAATCGACGGCTTTGAATACAACGAGCTTACAAGCGAAGAGCAGAAAAAATATGTGAATTTGAGAATGCCAGTTGTTGAAAACCGCTACAAGCTAGACAGCCACGGACACCTGATTGTTGACCACGACCTTTTTAACCACGAGGGGCTTACGCAGGACGGAATCGCCGAGGCTTTCGCTGAATTTGCCAAAAAAGAGGAACTGAGTTTTTTCTAAACAGCCCTTTCAACAAGGAAAAGTACAACGCTTTGCTGAAAGGGCTGGAAGTGAGCGAGATAAAATTCTCAATGCTCAATGAAGAATTAAGAATTGATGCGGAATATTTTTCAAAGCAGAATATTTCAGGAATAAAACGGCTTTCTGATTTTGGAACAATAAAAATAAGCGATATTGCGGAAGTAACAGACGGAATCCATACTTCAATTGATTATGATGAAAACAGCCGTATCAATTTGATTTCTGCCGGTTCGCCAAAAGAAAATGTTTTTGATTTGTCAAGAAATGTTTTTATTTCGGAAAAAGCGCATAAAGAAAATCCGAGAACTGCCTTGCGGAAAGACGATGTGATTATATCAACCGTAGGAACAATCGGAAACTGCGCGGTTGTGGACGAGTCTATTCTTCCTGCGAATTGTGACCGCCATGTCGGAATAATAAAAATCAATAAAGATTATTCTCCTCATGTTCTTTCAACTTTTTTGCTTTCAAAATATGGAAGATTGCAGACAATGCGGGAAAGCACTGGCAACGTTCAGTTGAATCTTTTTATTTACAAGCTGAAAGAATTGCTGATACCGGCTTTCTCAAAAGATTTCCAGTCAAAAATTGAAACTCTTGTAAAATCCGCGCACGCAAGACTTGAAGAGTCAAAGTCGCTTTACGCTCAGGCGGAGAATCTCCTGCGTTCTGAGCTTGGAATGTCGCGCAAAAATCCGTCAGAAAATTCCGATTCGTGCGGTGGTGCGAACGTCTCAATAAAACGCTTTTCCGATGTCTTCCAAAGCGGCAGGCTGGACTCTGAGTATTACCAGAAAAAATATGATTTAATAGAAGAAAAAATTTCTCATCTTGAAACTCTGCAAATATCTGAAATCGGAAAACTTAATGACAAAAATTTTTCTCCAGAAGAAAATGCTGAATACAAATACATTGAGCTTGCGGACATAGGAAGTCAAGGTGAAATTTCCAGCTGCACGCTTGCAAAAGGCTCTGAGCTGCCGACAAGGGCAAGAAGAATTGTGCATAAAGGCGATGTTTTGGTTTCTTCGATAGAAGGCTCTTTGCAAAGCTGCGCGATTGTTCCATCAGAATTTGACGGTGCATTGTGCTCAACCGGCTTTTATGTAATTGAGCCAGAGACAATGAACGCGGAAACTTTGCTGATTCTGCTAAAGTCAGAAAACATTCAGCTTTTATTGAAAAAAGGCTGTTCTGGAACGATTTTAACAAATATCTCAAAAGAAGAATTTTTAAAAATCAGAATCCCGGTTCTCTCGACAGAAATCCAGTCAAAAATCGCTTCGCTGGTTCAGTCGTCGTTCTCTTGCAGGGCAGAAAGCAGACAGCTTCTGCAAAGCGCAAAAACGCTTGTGGAGCAGGAGATTGAAAAGCTAGGCGCCGAATAGGGCGGGGCAGCTGTTAAAAAAATCTCAGTCAGTTTTGTTGTCAAAAATGAGCTTTCCTTTTCACTTCCGAAAAAACTCCACGAACGCTTTTGCTGTCGGACTTAGGTTTGCGGATTTTTTCCATGCGAGGACTGAAGTCATCGGGTTTGCTTTTTCAAACGGAACGAAAGTCAAACCATCGTGATTGTAGATTTTTTCAACGGTGATTGCCCCTGCGTTCTGGAGCTTTACAAGGTGCGTTATGTTTCCCGGCAGGTTGTAAGTTCCGGCGACAGTGATTTTTTCGGCGCAGTCTGAAAGCCATGCGGAAACTTCGCTTCGCATTGTTGTTCGCCACGGAAGATAAAGCGGAATCGTTGTCAAATCTTGCGGCGTTACAGAACTTTTTGCGGCAAGAGGATTGTCGTTCCGCACAAGAATTCCCCAGTGTTCAACCGTTTTTATACGTACAAAATCGTAGTGAAGAATTTCGACCGGCTCGCTCATCAGCCCAAAGTCCAGAATTCCTTGGTCAAGGCGGAATTTTATGTCATCTGCAATCGCGCTGTAGATTCTGAAGGTGACTTTCGGATTCAGCCTTTTGAATTCCGCAAGTTTTTCGGCAAGCTCCCTCATTCCCATATTTTCGCCGCAACCGAACGCCAGCTCGCCCGAAATCTCGTCGCCGCCTTCGGAAAATTCCCGCCGGATTTTGTCTTCCAGCGAAAGCATTTCCTCCGCCCTACGCTTTAAAAGAAGTCCCGCGTCCGTAAGAACAATGCAGTGGCTCGACCGCACAAAAAGCGACTGCCCAAGCTCGTCCTCAAGTTGCGCAATCTGTCTTGAAAGAGCAGGCTGGCTAACATTCAGCGACATCGCCGCCTTAGTAAAATTTTCCTCCCTCGCAACCGCCAAAAAATACCGCAAGATTCTAAGTTCCATTTTTCAAATATACAACGCTTTTTCCCGCCCCGCAAGTTTTATTCACTTTCTGCATATCTTGAAATGAGAAATAAATATTTGTTCTGATAGATTTCAGGGGCTTCCCTGCCTTGTGGCAGGTCGGGCGTTCCGTGGTTTCATTGCTTCACTTCGCGCTGCTCGTTCCGCAACGGCTTCGCCGCCACTACTATCCCTAAGCCTTGGGCTTTTTCACCAATTTGCAGAAGCAATCATTCTGTCAATGTCGGTGAATGCGTTTTCAATTGCTTCTGAGTGATACATTTCGTACATATTAAAGACGCGTTCCGTAAGATTCAGCTCGTCCAGTTTGTTTAGGACTTTATCGGCGGTCGTTTTTTTGTAAAATGCGTACTGTTCAAGTAGAAAAGAGAAAAATTCCATTTCCTTTGTCATTCTGTCGCCTCCTAATCCCTGCGGAGATAAAGCGAACTTTGCGGGCTGCCCGTAACCTGTTCATTTTCCCACATATCAAAAATTCCGTCCGGACTGAAATCCCACATCTCAAGTTTCGGATTTGAAAGCATTCTGTAGGTTTTGGAATTCAGGAATTTTCTGTAAGAATCAATGATTGAAAATCCGTACTTCCGGCTTATTTTTAGGGAAACTTCTTTGTCATAAAAATCGAGAATAAAAGGCAGCTCATTTGTCATAGGTTTTTGCCTCGATAAATTTCAGTGCGGTTAGCGATTTTTCCGTCTTGAATGTATATTGGTCGTTCAGTTTTTGCGGAAGAAGCCTTTTTACTGTTTCGTTCGCATCATAAATCCCTGAAAAGTACAGGCTGATTACAGGCATTGTCCTGTCGTTTGCAACCGGACCGATAACGACATCATAATTGACATTTTCGGGGGATGAATTTTTGCGGTTCTTTGTTACAAATTTCAGCCATAAATTGTCCGCTTTTTGAAAATGCAGAACATTAAGCGTGCTCAAGATTTTTTCATCAGCTTCAAAAACTGAAACCGTCGCAATTCCATTCACGCGCCGTGCCTGTGTAAGTTTTGCCCAGCGTTCAGCCTGCACAAGACTTGAAGTGAGATAAAAGCCAGTTCCAAAATCTAATTTTCTGTCTGATTCAAAAATCTGAGGATTGAAAACTGCAATATTGCTTCCATGATAAAGTTTCATTGCTTGAATTATAGCATATTTTTTAGATTTGCGATTGTAATGATTTTTATGGATATTCCTGCATGAATTCTTCCGCGCTCAGAATCGCGACTGGATTTTTGTAAACGCGTCCCTTCCGGCTGAATATTTCGGTCTTTGCGTCAATCACCTGGAAATTCATGCCGTGCTTTAAGTCATCAACGGTTATTCCCTCAAAATAAACTGTTTTCCATTTTCCGCTGCTGAAATAATTTCTCTGCGGTTTCGGGACGATTTCGTCTACGATGAATCCACCGTCGCGTGCTATAAAGCCTTCATCAGAATCTGTGTTTACCTTGATTTTTTTGATGAGATAGCCGTCATCGTCGAACAGTCCGACATTTACGGAGAAAATATATCTTAAGCTGTAAGGAACCCATATTTCTGCTGAGTGCCGTCCGCCCTCGTATGCTCCGAACACAGGTTTTGAGACGTTTTTTGTCCATGCATTGTTGTTTCTGTCTTCAATCAACTTTTTCCATTCGTTTATGACTGTTGCCCAGACCTTCATCGCGACAGCGTTCGGAACGCATTTTATGCCCGGATGAATTTCAAAATCTGCAATCCTTTTTTGCATGTTTATGTTGTCGTTGACGTTAGAAAAGTCATAGACGATGAACATTGAATTTTCGTTCATGTATGCTTCAAGTTGCGAGAAAATTTTATTCCAGTGTTCTATTTTTGTACTATAGCTGTCGATTTTTGCAAGAATTCCGTCTGCATTGAATGAACCTGAAATTATCTGACTGCTATTCGATATAGCTTCGTATTGCCAGTTCATTTTTCCTTTGACCTGACTGTATGCAGCGAGAGCTTCAATCAGACTGTCGTTTTCCTTTGCGGAATTGCCCTTCGCAAGATTCATTATTGAGCTGTTTTCAGTTTTGTCCGATTCCGCAAAAGACGTCTTTTCTTTGTCGGTGAATTCTATTCCAAGTCCTTCAAGAAGCGATTCTGCGGTTTTGTTTACGGCTTTTCCGCTCTGAATTTCTGAAACGGAATAACGTCCGTCTGTGCTTGCGTGAATTTCATTTGTGGCGACATCATTCGCACGGAAATTAACCTCGTAACTGCCTGCGATTTTCCGAATGCTTCCGATTACAACAATCTGTGCGTTTGTCAGCTGTCCGATTTGAGCGCATTTGCATCGCTGTAGTATCCGCTTTCGGAAAGTTCCTGCTCGGCTTTTATCAGCGACTCATTTTTTCTGTCAAGAACCGTCATTTTTGAGAATCTTGAGAATTTTGTCGTGAGAGAATCCTGAAAATACTGCGAAATCCATTCTTCGTTTTTTGCAGTTCCGCTGATTTCCGGCTGACATACTGCGATGGCGATTCCTTTTCCTTTGTACAAGTTCTTTTGAGAAGTTTCGGATGAGATATTTTCAGAAAATACCGTCTGCCCGGAATTCTTTGATTCCGAAGAGACTTCGGAAACCGGATTTGATGCACATGACGCTAGAATGACGGTCGCTGCCAAGATGATTGTCGGAAGATTTTTTTTCATTGGTTTTCCTTATTTGTGAACTGAAATTCTATTGTAATTCCCGCACTTGAAGCGGGAATCTGGTGACAAAAAATCGGATTGGAAAATTTTGCCTTTAAGTGTTCTTTTAAAACAGAATGGAAGCCGCAATCGCCTCTGTATCAGCCCACTCTTTATCCGCCGCTGAGATTGTCGCCGCGGACTGATAGATTTTGTTTCCCGAGGCGTAGGCCATTTTTGTGGCATCGGCCGCCGCCTTTGTCTGCTCCGTTTTTGCGTTCGCAAGAATTTTTGTCCGTTCAGTGTTTCCGTTCTGCATAATCTGTGCGAGCGCCTGATTTGCTGCTGCTTTCTGTTCTTCTGGCATGAGCGCAATCTGCGCGTCGGCAATTTTTTTGTTGATTTCCGCGCTCTGTTTTGCCTCTTCCTGACTCATGACGGTCGGAAAACGTGCGTCGTGAATCATTTCACTCACCATGTTCTTCACGAAATCCTGCTCTGGCGTCAAGTTTTCAGGAAGTTCACCGAGAACATTCTTCACGTATTTTGCGGTTGTCTGCGTCCATGTTGCCGCCGAAATCTGATAAATTTGGTAGACGATGTACTGGCTTGTCTTTTCGCCGCTTATCGGATCTTCCGTGATTACGCGCTGCCAAAATTCAGTCGCCTTCTGATGTCCGGTGATTTGAGCGCCACTCTGTGTCTTTGTGACTTCCTCAATCGCCTGACGTGTCTCATCGTTTAGATTTCCGCTTCTTGCCTGTTCCGCCGCATAGACATTTATGCTCTGCTGAAGTTCACGTGCAATTTTCCGTGAGTAAGCCATGTCCGCACGCATTGTCGCCGAGCGGACGTCAGCTCCGTATCCTGTTGAATTTCTGAAAATGTCGCTCTCCTTCTTTTTAAATGTGCTTATGTATGCAGAATAGTCTCCGCGTGCCGCCGCGGAAAGCCAGGAAGGAACCGCTTCCGTTCCGAATGTTCTTCCATCCCAGTCAACTACGGTTGTTTTGATGCCGGCGATTTTCACACCCGAATCTGATTTCCTTTCTGTCGTTGGAATTGTTGCCGAATTTCCTGTGGTTGCGCATCCTGTCGCAAAAAGAGCCGCCGCAATGACCGTTCCAAAAATGATTTTCTTCATAAGTTCTCCTATAAAAAGTCTGTTTGTTATGTCTAAAAAGACATGAATTCCCTGTTCAACAAATTCGAGACACATTCTGCTATTGCGGAATATGCGCGCCGCTCTGCAATTTGCTCATTTTTCGCTCCTGTTTTTGCCAGTTGTTCTGACAGTGATAAAATTGTTCGGTCTCCGTTTGAGATTTCGATTGTGACCGACTGCGTGTAGAAATATCCTGCAGGAAGGATTTTTCCGTTCAGGCTGATTTTTATGCGGCATATATATTCGGCATTGCTTTCCGTCGTGACGATTCCGATTTTTGCGAATGATGATTTTGCGGCTTGGGCGGCAGAATTCTCAAAGTCGTTTTCACATTCAACCTGAACAGAAAATGTTCCGCAGAGCCGTTTTATGAGAGGCTTCAATTCCGAAATATGATTCCGTGCGTTTGCTAAAAGTGATTCGCTTTCGGGATAAATAATCAGCGCAAAATCAAGTTTGTCTTCCAGCCTGTTTTCTTCCGCAAATTTTCCGGCTTTTGAAAATTCTGTTATTTTCAGGAGCAATTCTTTTTTGTTTTCCGCATTTGACCAGAAATCTTCAAAAGTTTTTATGTCGCTTTCAATTTTTTGTCGGTAGATTTTCCATGCTTCCTCGCGGTTGATAAATGCCGTTGTCTCGTAGATTTTCTGTTTTCTGTCAAACCGGGCTTTCGTAAAATGAACTGCAAAAAGTTCAGTTTTTGAATTCACAAAAACTTCCTCTGAAACCGTGCTGCTGGAATTTGCGTCTGTAACCGTTGTTCTTTCAGTTGAATTTACGGAAATGCTCATTTTGAAAAATCTTGACAAAGAGGCGAGCGCGTTCTGTTGAGCTTCTGCCTCCGATTTTCCGAATCCGCGCTGCGCTATAAAATCTGGACTTCCAAGATAATCTTCTGAAAAAAAGGGAGAAGAAGCGAACAAATATAGTAGAAGAAAAATGCTTCTTTTCAAGATAGTATTGGAGTTATTTAGTTTTCAGAAAATTTAATCAAAATTTACAGAAATAAAATCTTCTGGGATATTATATTTTTCTGAAATTTGATTAATCATCATATCGTAAGATTCTGGATCATCTTGATTATAAGAAAAATTGAAGCTAGCAGAATCGTCATCGTAGTACTCTTCATCATTTTTAAAAATTCTTACAATTTCAATCCGAACAATCAATAAATCTTTTTGTGGATTTTCAGGAATAAGCTCAATTTTCATAATCGCTGCCTCCAATATCTTGTTATTGTTTCGTATTTCTACGCGTGGTTTTGTTTACACGTAAATTTACTTGACTTGGATTATATTCGTAAATTTACTGTAAGCCAACGTGAAATCAGTAAATTAACGTACAATTTTGTACATGGGATTCAAGGAAAATTTACGGGACGAGATTTCTTATCAGGGGCTGATGATAAAGGAGCTTGCCGCGCGCGCCGGACTTAACGCCGGTTCGGTGAGCAATTATCTTAAGGAAAACAGTTCAATTCCGTCCGCTGATGTCGCCGTAAAACTTGCGACCGCCCTGAATGTCTCCGTTGAGTATCTTGTGAACGGAAAATCCCATGCCGAAAGCGAAAAAAAATATTCTCCGGAAATCCGCAAAATGGCGGATAAACTTGAGTCCATGTCTTCCCGCGACAGAAAAAATGTCGGCGCGTTGATTGACGCAATCTGCGAGGATTTGTAGTCGTCGAAAAGATTCAGACACCACCTTTTATTTATCCGAAAAACTTAATATTTCGAGTTTGTTTAAATTTTTCTTATAAAAAAATCCGCAACATGAGTTTATGTGTTTTTGCCAAACGAAACTGTTCTTTTTGCTGACTGCAAGCAATTTCTTCTCTTGAAATGATTCCGCAACCTGCCAAAACACGCTTTTTCTCGCCCCGCAAGTTTTATTCACTTTTTGCATATCTTGAAATGAGAAATAAATATTAGACATAGAGACTTTGCAGGATTATATTCTTTTTGAAATCAATTTTTTGCGAGGAAAATTAAAATGAAAAAACTTCTTCTTTCGCTTGCTTTGTCGTGCGCGTTGTGCGGCTCGATTTTTGCTGAGCGTGTAAAAATCACTGGCGGCGGACAGACTTTTAACGCGAAAATTGAACGCACGGAGCTTTCCGCTCAAATGCTTGACCGCCTTCCGCTCGAGCTCGACATGACAAAACTTTACTCGTTCCTGATTTACGGCGACCGCGCAATCGACGTTTCGGGTGTGAAAGGCTTCCGCGGCGGCCTCAAAAAAGGCGACATCACGTACTGCACCTACGGCTACCTGATAATTTTGACCGAAGACCAGCCAGCCGGACAGTCTTCAAGATTCGTAAAAGTCGGGCAGATTGACAGCAGCGATATTCCAAAACTGAACGCAATCTCCCGCGGCGGAAAAATTCGGATTGAGCGTGTGGAATAAAATCTTTTAATTTTTAGGGGCTTCCCTGCCTTGCGGCAGGTCGGGCTATCCGTGGTTGCATTGCTTCACTTCGCAATGCTCCGTTCCGCAACGGCTTCGCCGCCACTACTATCCCTAAGCCGTTAGCTTAGGACGTGCTCGAGAGCGCACACGTAAAATAACCGAGTTTTGCGCCAGAAAAATCTCGCAGCAAACCGCAGGTTTGTGAATCCCTAAGCCAAAGCGTTATTTGTCTGCACTTGCTTTCTCCAAAACGTCATCGTAACATTCTAAAAAACTTTGTGCTTTCAGAAAACGTTAATTCTCCGAATCCCGCTTCCCTTATTCCATGTCCCTCGTCCCGTTTAAATATACTTTTTTACCGCCTCAATGTATTTCGCCGCGTATCTTGAAAGAATCACGTTTTTTTTCGTAATAATTCCAATCCGCATTTTCTCGTTTAGCTCTAGCGGTCGCGCCACAATATGCTCGCCGTTCAGCTCCTCGTCGATTACGCCCGAGCTTACTGTGAATCCGTCAAGTCCAATCAGAAGATTAAAGAGTGTCGCCCGGTCTCGCACCATGATTGTTTTTTCGTGGTCAATCGCAGGATAAGGCTCTTCGGAAAAATAAAAGGAGCTGTGCTCGCCCTGCTCAAACACGAGATATGGAAACGGAGCAAGGTCTTTTACGGTGATTCGGCTTTTTTTGCAGAGAGGATTTTTGTCGCTTATGAAAACGTGCGGCTCTGCCGTAAAAAGCTCGGAGAATTCAAGCTCGTTTTTTTTCAGGAGCTTTCCGATTATCTCCTCGTTTTTTGAGTCTGTGTAGAGAATTCCCACTTCGCTTTTCAAGCGCGAAACGTCATCGATAATTTCAAAAGTCTGCGTCTCCCTGAGCGTAAAGTTGTATTTTTCTCCGCCGAACTCTTTGATTACGTCAACAAAAGCATTCACCGCGAACGAGTAGTGCTGGCAAGAAACGCTGAAAAACGGATTCGCGCTTCGCTTTCCTGTGAATTTTTCCTCGAGCAAGTCCGCCTGTTCAAGAACCTGCCGCGCGTAAGACAAAAAAATTTCGCCATCTTTTGTGATTTCAATTCCCTTGTTTGTGCGCGAGAAGATTTTCACGTTCATTTCGTCTTCAAGCTGCCTGATTGCGGCTGTCAGGCTCGGCTGCGAGATAAAGACTTTTTCCGCCGCTTTTGAGATTGTCCTGCACTCGGCGACCGTAACCGCGTATTTTAGCTGCTGTAATGTCATTTCGGTTTATTCTAATCTTTCATTATAGTTTAAATCTATATCAAACCGCATAAATTTAGTATTTTTCACGTTTTCCTTAATCAGATATATTTTCATCAAGAAAAACAAAAAGCAGATTCTGGAGGAAATATGGCAGAAAAAAGATTTGACGTTGTGGGCAGTTTTCTTCGCCCGGAAAATTTGAAAAAGGCGCGCGCTTCGTTTGAGAAAGGCGAAATTTCAGCGGCGGATTTTTACGCAATCAAAAAGGAAGAGATTAAAAAGCTCGTTGAAAAGCAGAAAAAAGCGGGGCTTCCGTACATTACTGACGGCGAGTACAACCGCAAGTTCTGGCATCTTGACTTTTTCTGGGGATTCAACGGCGTGGAGCATAAAAAAGAGGGCGGCGGAGTTCCTTTTAACGGCGAGATTGCGGACCTTGAGGACACTTTTATCACTGGAAAGATTTCTGCAAAGGCGCATCCGTTTGTTGAAGACTTTAAATTCGTGAAAAGCCTTGAAAGCGATGGATTCGAGGCAAAGCAGACGATTCCAGCTCCGGCGCAGTTCTTGCAGCAGCTTAACGTTCCGAAAAATTTCGAGGCGACAAGAAAAATCTATCCGACAAACGATGAGCTTATCGAGGACATTGCGAAGGCTTACCGCGATGTGATTAAGTTGCTTTACGATGCAGGCTGCCGAACTCTTCAGCTTGACGACTGCACTTGGGGCGCGGTTGTTGGAAACGCGGCTGCCCAGAGATACGAAAAACTCGGAAGCCTAAAGGAAGTCAAAGAGCAGCTTTTAAAAGTGAACAATCTTGCACTTTCAGAAAAGCCAGCAGACATGACAATCAACACGCACATCTGCCGCGGAAACTATCATTCAACTTATTTTACAAGCGGACCTTACGACACAGTTGCGGATTACGTTTTTGCGAAAGAGAACGTGAGCCGGCTTTATCTTGAATATGATGACGCGCGCTCAGGCGGATTTGCTCCGCTTGCGAAAGTCAGCCCGGACAAGAAAGTCGTTCTTGGTCTTATCACAACAAAATCTCCTGTGCTTGAAGACAAAAACGCTGTGATTGCGCGCATAAGAGAAGCCGAAAAATATATTCCGCTTGAAAGACTTTACCTCAGCCCTCAGTGCGGATTTGCCTCATGCGAGATTGGAAACAAGCTCACCGAGGAAGAGCAGTGGGCGAAAATCGCGCTTGTTCGCGAAATTACAGAAGAAGTCTGGAAGTAAAGCGAAGATTTCGTTTTTCTGATGAAAATCTGTCAAATCTGTCTGTTGCAAATGAAAATTTTGCGATGGACAGATTTTTTTGCTTTTTGAGAATTGCAGGATTTTTGTGTAAAGAAAATTTAAGAATCGGAGCTTAAAAATAACGTCTGTTCGTCCGCAAACGCTTTCTAAAAACGTCATCGTAACATTCCAAAAAACTTTGTGCTTTCAGAAAACGTTGTTCCACCGTTTCCAGCTTCCCTCATTTTGTGTCTCTCGCCGCGCATTTAGTTTATAAAAAATTTAACTTCTATTTACGTTCGATTTAAGTTTCTTCTATATATTTTGACGTATTCGCGAAAACATTCAGAAAAACGTTCGCGAAAAACGAGCGGTCTTGCTGGCGATTTTGATTTTTATTTCGATTGCCGATATTTGCCGGATTTTTTAGGAGACGAAAATGAACATAAAAATTAAGCGTGTTTTGAACTTTTTGAAAGATGGATTCCACGGGCTTTGCATGGCGTGCGCGGACAGCGTGCCGGGCGTTTCGGGAGGAACAGTCGCTTTTTTGATGGGATTTTACGAGCGTTTCGTCGGCGCAATCAATTCTCTTGTGTTCGGCACTCGTCAAGAAAAGTTGCCTGCGCTTCTGTATCTTTTGCGCCTCGGTGCGGGCTGGGCTATTGGTTTTGGCGTTTGCGCGGTTCTGATTTCCAAAATGTTCAGCGAGAATATCTACATAATGTCGTCACTGTTTTTGGGTTTCACGGCTGCGGCAATTCCAGTTGTCGTGGCGGAAGAGCTTTCCTGCGTGAAAAAGTTCCGTGCCGCGCCGTTTTTTGTTCCGGGGCTTTTGCTCGTTGTGCTTGCCTCGCGCTTTAATTCAGTTGCGGCTTTCTCGTCTCTCAATCTTGCAGTGCCTAGCATTTCCACTTGGCTGATTCTTTTTGCCGCTGGATTTATCGCAATCAGCGCGATGATTCTTCCCGGAATTTCCGGTTCAACTCTTCTTCTGATTATGGGGCTTTATCTGCCGGTGATAAACGCGGTCAAGGAGCTGATTCACCTGCATTTTGCATTTCTGCCTGCGGTCGCGTTTTTCGGTCTTGGCGTTCTGGTTGGACTTGCCGGAACTGCTCGCCTCTTAAAAAATCTTCTTGAAAAGCATCGCGCCCCGATTATCTATCTTGTGCTCGGTCTGATGACCGGCTCGCTCTACGCGATTTACAAAGGTCCTGCAACTCTGTCTGAGCCTCAGCCGCCGCTTTCGCTCGACACGTTTAATTTAGTCGCGTTTGCCGTCGGCGTTACCGTGATTGTCGTGATGTATCTTGCAAAACTGAACGCGGAAGAAAAAGCAGAAAAGTGAGATTTTTATTTGGGCGTTCCCCTCGCTCCGTGCAGGCACTCCGCTCGGGTCGGGCTTTCTGCGAGTTTTCGGAGAAAACTCGTTACGAGAACGGAAAACCGTTCTCGCGGGTTACGCTGTCGCTCCATTCCTACGCTACGCTTCGGAACGGCTTCGCCGCCCCTGCAATCCCTAACGCAAATCACTATGGAAGTTTTGCCAAGCGGCAAAATTCCGCGAGGAGAAATCACGTGCTTTCGCCAAGTGGAAAAATTCCGCGAGGAGAATTTGCTTGCTTTCACCAAACGGAATAAATCCGCTATGAAAAAATCCGCAGTTTATAAAAAATTCTGCTATAATTCGCCTATGACCATAAAACGCAGGCTTTTTATTTCTAATATCGTGATGATTCTTGTTCCGGCGGCGGTGGCGGCTTTGGTTGCGCTTGGTGCGGCGGTGGCATTTTGGCGCGTTGTTTATGTTCAGTATATGGACGAGTCGCTGGAGGACGGGCGGCTGCCGCTTGTTTACAAGATGATTTCAAAGCAGGTTGAGGCGTATCTTGAAAGCGGAGACGCGCAGGGCAAGGCGTCTGTTTCGCTTTCGGATTTTGCGGAAAGCCACGGAATTTTTATAAGGGTGAATAAGGCAGACGTCGAGCTTTTGTTTTCGGCAGGAAATGAAACTGATGATTTCCGCCGGATTGAAAATAAGTTTTCAGGGCTTTTTGAGACTTCTTCTGTTTTTGAAGATTCAAGCGATTCTTCATCTTCTGTGGATTCGATTGTTTCTGACTTGATGCCTGATTCAACTGTAAATACTGAAAACGGAGCTTTTTCCCTGAATATAAACGGAATGTTTTTCGTGAAAGAACCGCTCTCAGTCCGCGGTGAAAATTATTCTCTCTTGATTTTTGGCTCTTTCGACTGGAACGAGGACGAAGGCAACGAGGCGGTTTTCAAGCTGATTTTGGCGGCGGTTGTTCTTCTTGTTTTTGCTGCGGTTTTTGCCACAAACAGTTTTCTTACGCGCTTTATCGTGAAAAAAGTTCAGTCGCCTCTGGAAATCCTTGAAGTCGGCGTAAAAAATATCAGCGACGGAAATCTTTCCTATAGAATAAATTACGGCGGCAACGACGAGTTTCTTCCGATTTGCGATGCGTTCAACTCGATGGCGGCACGGCTTGCGGAGCTTTCTGCGACTCAGAAAAAGGACGAGAAAAACCGGCGCGAGCTGATTGCCGGAATCTCGCACGATTTGCGAACTCCGCTCACTTCGATTAAGGCGTATGTTGAAGGCTTGCACGACGGAATTACGGACACGGACGAGAAGCGCGAAAAATATATGGCGACAATTCTTTCAAAGACCGACGAGATTATCACGATGACCGAGCGGCTTTTTATGTTTTCAAAGCTCGACTTGGACGAATATCCGTTCAGCGCGGAAAAATTTGATGCGGCGGCGGAAATCAAAAAGATTGCGCAGTCGTTTTCGGACGATTACGGCGAAAAACTTTCTATTAAAACTGATTTTTCTGCTCTTGATAAGAATGGAAGCAAAAACGGAACTGAAAGCGCGGAAATCATTTTTGACAAGATTCAGTTCAGAAACGCTTTGGCGAACATCGTTGAAAACAGCTTAAAATATTGCGGAAAGGAAAAATGCGCTGTGAAGATTTCTTGCGGTCGGCGCGGCGGATTTGCTGAAATTTCAGTTCTTGACAACGGACCGGGAGCTCCAGAGGGCGCGCTTGAAAAACTTTTTGATGTTTTCTATCGGACAGATTCTGCAAGAAGCCCGCAAAAAAAAGGAAGCGGCTTAGGGCTTGCAATCACCGCAAAAGTCTGCCAGCATTTTGGCGGAAAACGCAACGGAAAAAGACGAACTTTCCGGGCTGAAAATCACAATGTGCTTGCCGCTGGCATAAGAGGTGAATATGAAAAAAATCTTGATTGTTGAAGACGACGAGGCAATCGCAGGAATCGAGCGCGACTATCTCTTGATTCAGGGCTTTGCGGTGGAAATCGCTTCTGATGGAAAAGCCGGGCTTGAACTTGCGCAAAACCGCTCTTTCAGCCTGATAATTCTTGACGTAATGCTTCCCGAAATCGACGGATTTTCCTTGTGCCGCACGCTCCGCGAAAAACTGGACATTCCAATCATCATGGTTACTGCCCGAAAAGACGACATCGACAAAATCCGCGGACTGGGGCTTGGCGCAGACGACTACGTTGTAAAGCCGTTTTCGCCCGGCGAGCTTGTTGCAAGAGTGCGCTCTCACATCGCAGCCTATGAAAGAATTTCAAACGGAACTTCGCACGGAAACGCCCGAATCACCGAATCAGAATCCCCGGAAATCGCTTTTGGAAACTTGCGGCTCGTTCAAAAATCACGGCGCGTTTTTGTCTCAGAAAAGGAAATCATTCTTGCAAAAAAGGAATTCGACCTGCTTCAGCTTTTCATGCAGAATCCTGACCGCGTTTTTAGCAAGAAGAACTTTACGAGCGGCTTTGGAGCGACGAATCCTGCGGCGACATTGCGACCGTTGCCGTCCACATAAACCGCCTGCGCGAAAAACTTTCCAATTCAACAAACAAAATCGAAACCGTCTGGGGCGCAGGGTACAGATTCAAATAAAATCGTCAAATCTAAAGGCTCTTAAAATTCGATTTTGTCGAGCGTTTTTTTATGAATTTTTAGGATGCATTTATAAAATTTTCCAGTTGCCGTTTTTGTCCGCGCCGAGCCGCTGAATGATTTTTTTCTCTTGAAGTTTTTTCATGTTGCGGTTTACGGTTTCACGCACGATTTTCAGATTTGAAGCGATTTCATTTTGTGTTATGCGTGGATTTTCTTTTATTAGATTCAATATTTTTTCCTGCGTTTGAGTGATTTTTACAGTGACGTTCTCATTATTTACAGTGATATTTCGAGTGACTTTTTTTGCATTTTTAGCGACATTTTCACTTTTTACAGTGATGTTTCCATTGTTTTGAGTGACATTTTTACCTTTTACAGTGACGTTTTCGTTGTTTCGAGTGACGGTTTTACCATTTTCAGTGACGTTTCCGTTTCTTTGAGTGACTGTTTTACCGTTTGCTGTGACTTTTCTGTAGTTTACTGAAACGTTTTTGTTATTTTCTTTGATTTCTAGGAAATCTTTTGCCCTTATGTGGAGAAATCTGTTTTTGAGTTCATTGTGTTCTTTGAGCAAAAGGTTTCGGAAGAATTTTTCAAGAAATTCTGGATTTTCATGGATTCCTTTTTGAAGATTGGTGTAGTTTGCGCGGACGAGAGCATTTCGAAAATACCATGAATTTTCCGCAAAAAGGTCGTTGTCCGCATTGAATCCAAGTGAGCGCAGATATTTTATCGTGAAAACAGCGGTTGTCCTTGTGTTGCCTTCTCCAAAAGCGTGAATCTGCCAAAGCCGCGAGACAAAAAAGGTTATGTGCTTTACAATTTCTTCCATGCTTAGATTTTTATAGCTGAAAAGCCTTTCCTGCTCAAAATCGTAGTCAAGCGCAGCTTTCAGTTCAAATGCAGCTCCGTACATAACTGAGTCGCCGTCTAGAACCCATTCCTTTTTTGAAATGTCGTAGTCCCGGATTTTTCCTGCGAATTTAAATATTCCGTCAAAAAGCCTTCCGTGAAGCGCAATCAGGTACGACGGAGAAAAGTTGAACGATTTTTCGCTTAGAATTTGCGCGATTCTCGAGGAAACTTTGTCGGCTTCTTCTGTGCGTTCGTCGTCATCATCTCTTCGAACAGATTTTGATTCATAATAGCTGTCGATTATTGAAGTTGCTTCTTTTATCGAAATTTCGCCGTTGATATTCCGTTTCGCAGTTTCAAAAAGATATTTTGATGGTGTGAGTCCGTCTACCTGCTGTAAGCCGATTGCAGTTGCCCAAAGATAACTTTTTTCTTTTTGAGCAGGCTCTGAGTTTCGGATATATTCTTCAAAATCAAGCTCATAAGGCGATTTTTTTTTCGGCATAATCGGAAAGTCCTGATTTTCTTTTTATAAGTTTCCAAGCAGCAAATTAACGATGTTTTCTTGACGTTTTTTTAGATTGTCAATTTTCCATTCTTTGTTTTCTTGGAAAAGTTTTATCATGCTAGGAAATGTTTCTATATTTTTCTTAAAATATTTTTCATATTTTTGCTCATAATCAAGATTTCCTTGAGATGAATTTTTCCTTCTTGAAATTAAAGTGAGATTTCCGATTTTGTCTGTCCATTCTTCTCTTTGCTCGTCAGTAAAATCTTTTTTCCATTGGCTATTTTCAGTAGGATTTTGAGGAAGAATGTGTTCTATTGAAATTGTCTCTGGTGGATTGTATTGCGTGTCAGGACTATTCATTAAAACATCTGTTTTTATCAACAAATATCGTGCATATTTTCGACCGTAAATATTTCCGCTTATAACGGCTTCAAAAGTGGCTTTATCAATGTCGAACGAATTTGAATTTAAAATGTCTTGATACTCTGTTTTTTCATCAATGCATTTTTGAATTTCATTCATATTTGCAATACGCATTGACGGAACCATTCCTGTAATCCAATCGACAGAAAGTTTGTTGTCGAGTTTTTTTAGAAAGTCAAAAAATCCTTCATATTTAAATTTCTTGAAGTACATTAAAACTGGAGCTTTCCAATAATCTGTTTCAAATCCCTTGTTCATCAGAGTAAGGTAATTGTAAATTTCATAGGATTCCGTTTCTTCATAGTGCGTTTTATCAAAAACTGACTGATATTGAAGAAAATAATCTTTTATAAATTCAAAAGTATTTTCTCCGCGTTTTAAGAGAGCTGTGCAAGATTCCCATTGCTTTGTTGTTCTGTTCCATCGTTTTTCTGAAT
>JAXDVS010000083.1:0-39931 GCA_034088785.1 Treponema sp. | reverse complement strand
AGATATAGCGTTTTTTTTGATATTGAAATAACTATAGATTTATCATCGGCAAGTGTCAATGTAAAAAAAAGGAAAAATAGATTTTTCTAAAAACTGGTCGGTTTTGTCTAGTCAATAGGAGATGGGGAAAAAAATCCGCTGGAAGAAAGCGAACTGCGTTTTGAAACCGCTTTTCTGCGCGTTTCCAGCGGAATGGAAGGCTACATTTTAAGAGTTTTCTTTTCTTTGCTTACAGGCTCGCTTGTGAAATCCACGCCGAGCTTCTTGAATATTTTCTTGTCAACCTCGCTGAGCATTACAGTCGTGTGGACTTGGCAGCCTTTAAGCTTTGGAAGCTGCTCGAGAGCTTTCTTGCAGTTCTCGTCCGTGTTGCTGAGCATTGAAAGCGCGACAAGAACTTCGTCAGTGTGGAGACGCGGATTTTTTCCTGCTAAATATTCAACTTTCATTTTCTGAATCGGCTCAATCATTTCTGCCGGAATCAGCTTCACGTCGTGCGCGATTCCCGCAAGGTGCTTTGTCGCGTTCAGAATCAATGCCGCGCTTGTCCCAAGCAAATCGGAAGTCTCCGACGTTATGATTTTTCCGTCCTCAAGCTCGATTGCCGCGCAAGGAAGCCCTGATTTTGCTCCGCGCTCTTTTGCCGCGACTGTAACTTTTCTGTCCGCGGTGGAAATCTGCGCCTGCTGCATCAGAAGCTCGATTTTGCCCACTTCGCTTTCATTCCCGTTGCCTTCGGCAAGCTGGTTCAAAGCCTTGTAGTATCTCCGGATAATCTCCTGCTTTGAAGCCTCGCGGCAGGCCTCGTCGTCGTAAATGCAGAATCCTGCCATGTTCACGCCCATGTCTGTTGGAGACTTGTAAGGGTCCGAGCCGTAAATTCCCTTGAAAATCGCGTCCATCACAGGATAAATCTCGATGTCGCGGTTGTAGTTCACGGTCGTTTTTCCGTACGCTTCCAAGTGCCACGGGTCAATCATATTCACGTCGTTCAAGTCTGCGGTCGCGGCTTCATATGCTATGTTCACAGGGTGCTTCAGCGGAAGATTCCAGATTGGAAAAGTCTCGAATTTTGCGTATCCGGCTTTTACTCCGCGCTTGTTCTCGTGGTAAAGCTGGCTTAGGCAAGTCGCCATTTTTCCGGAGCCAGGGCCTGGAGCCGTCACAACGACGAGCGGGCGGGAAGTCTCAACATAGTCGTTCTTTCCGAATCCTTCATCGCTTACGATTAAATTCACGTTTGAAGGGTAGCCCGGAATCGTGTAGTGGTAATAAGCCTTTATTCCGAGCTTCTTGAGCTTCGCGCGGAACGCTTTCGCCGTTGCCTGTCCTGTGTAGTGCGTGATTACAACGCTTCCGACCATAAGCCCGCGTTTCTGGAATTCATCGCGCAGGCGGAGAACGTCCTTGTCGTAAGTGATTCCCAAGTCGCCGCGGATTTTGTTTTTTTCGATGTCAACCGCGCTGATTACAATTATGATTTCCGCGTAGTCGGCAAGCTGCATAAGCATTTTGAGCTTTGAGTCCGGCTGAAATCCCGGAAGAACGCGCGATGCGTGAAAGTCATCAAAAAGCTTTCCCCCGAATTCAAGGTAAAGCTTGTCGCCAAATTTTGAAATGCGCTCTTTAATGTGCTCCGACTGAATCTTCAAATACTTTTCGTTGTCAAATCCTAATCTCATAACGCACTGATTTTAATGATTTTTCCGAGAATTAACAATTAAGAAACTCCGCCGGAAAATTTTCGCCTATTTTGAAGAAATTTTTCGATTTCAAGAAAATCTTTTTAATTTTCCGTGAACCATTTTTTTAATAAACAAAATCTCATTTTGCGTTTTTTGTAAAAGTTTTATTTTTCGGACAATGCTTTTGTAGAGCAGAAAAAACTTGGAAAAATGCGCCTCAGTCTTGAAAACACGCCCGCTGTTCCGCGCTTCGCTCACGCTCATCTAAAGATTGGGGCGCAAAGCAGGCGGAAAAAAAAAGCAGCCCCAAGCGCTCCATAGCGGTATAGGATTTTGTTTGCGCGCCTGCGTTTTTTTTGCGGTTAAAGAAATTTTTTTCATCTAAAGAAATTGTCCAACGTTTTCATAAATTACAAATTTTGGATTGTAGAAAAGAAAAGTTTTTAAAGATAGAATTGCTTATAAATTTTCAAACTAGAGGTAAAGAAATGGACATCCGTTATTCAACTGGAAAAGAGCCGTTCAAAAGAATGACAACTGAGGAGCTTAGAAAAGAGTTCCTGATTTCAAACATCTTCATCAAAAACGACGTGAGCGCGGTTTACAGCCACATCGACAGAATCGTGACTTTGGGCGCGATGCCGGTTGACGAGAAAGTAAGGCTCGACAAGAACATCGACGCGATGAAAGACTTCGGCGTTGACTTCTTCCTGCAGAGACGCGAGCTTGGAATGATTAACATCGGCGGAGACGGAGTTGTTGTCGCTGACGGAAAAACTTACGAGGTAAAGCATTACGACGCGCTTTATCTTGGAGCCGGAACAAAAGATGTTGTTCTTGAGTCAAAAGATTCAAAGAATCCTGCGAAATTCTATATGAACTCTACTCCTGCGCACTGCACTTATCCTTCGCGCGTAATCACTTACGAGCAGGCGAACCACGTTCACATGGGAACAGCCGATGAAATCAACGACAGAACAATCAACCAGTACATTCACCCGGATATTCTCGAGACTTGCCAGCTTTCAATGGGAATGACCCACTTGGAGACAGGCTCGGCTTGGAACACAATGCCTGCCCACACTCACGAGCGCAGAATGGAGGTTTACTTCTATTTCGACTTCCCTGAGGACGATGTTGTTTTCCACTTCATGGGCGAGCCGCAGGAGACAAGACACCTTGTAATGCACAACGAGGAAGCTGTAATCAACCCTTCTTGGTCAATCCACTCAGGCGTTGGAACAAGAAACTACACTTTCATCTGGTCAATGGGCGGCGAGAACCGCACTTACACAGATCAGGACTGGATCGCTAAAAAGGATTTGAGATAGCAAATACTGCTGTTTTAGATAAATTTTCTTGCAGAACGAGCAGCCTTGCTGCTCATTGCGAAGAATGTTTCGAGACAGTTTGCGGATTCCGAAATAGAGCAGTTTCCTGCTCGCCTTAAATTCGGAATTACGTGCTTTTGCCGTTATGCTGAACTGTAGAAAAATTGCGGTCGTGAAGTTTTTAAAAGCGGCCGCGATTTTTTTTGCGCTGAAGAAGAGCCTACGCCCGATTGGAGCTGCGGCGGAGCCGTCGCGCAGCGATGGAACAGCGGAAAGCGGGGCATTTTTTAGAGCTTTAGGCGCTGTTTTTTAGCATTGACTGCTGGAGAAAATGTCCGTTCTGAAAAAATTAAACCTGCGGTTAAAAATCTTCGGCTTAAAATCTGCGATTTAACGCGGCTTAAATCGATAATTTTTTTCTTATTTTTGCGTTCCGTGAATTGTGTCTTCCTATTTTCCTTAACTAAAAAAATCATTAAAATTGTCTTACTATGATAAAAATCCAGAAATATTCTGAAGTTGACGATTCTTTTTTTTCGGGGCGTGATTTTGGCGGCTCGATTGATGTTGTAAAAGATATTCTTGTTGATGTGAAAGGCCGGGGCGACAAGGCTTTGGCTGAATACGGCGAAAAATTTGACGTGAGCGCGCCTGCCTCGCTTGAAATTCCGATGGCAGAGCTTAAGGCTGCCGCCGAGAAAATGCAGCGTGAAAATCCGGAGCTTTACAAGTCGCTCTGCTATAGCCATGACCTTGCGTTGCGTTTCGCAAAAAAGCAGAAAGAAAGTTTTGATGATTTTGAAGTGGAGCTTGAGAGCGGAATGTTCACAGGCCAGAAGAATATTCCTGTTGAGCGCGCTGGAGTTTATGTTCCTGCAGGAAGATTTCCGCTTGTCTCTACGGTTGTTATGACTGTGACTCCTGCGGCTGCGGCCGGCGTAAAGGAGATTGTTCTTTGCACTCCGCCGCGCGTTCATCCTGATGACAAGGCTGCGGCTGAAAAAAACGGAAGCGGAGTTCCGGGAAATCCATTTGTTGGCGGAAAGCCTTATGCCGATGAAAATATCATGGCGGCGGCGTACATTTGCGGCGTTACAAAGGCTTTTGCCTGCGGCGGCGCGCAGGCGATTGGCGCGCTTGCGTTCGGAACGGCTTCGATTCCAAAAGTTGACGTGATTGTCGGCCCTGGAAACAAATTCGTCGCAGAGGCGAAAAAGCTCGTTTATGGAACAGTCGGAATCGACATGGTTGCGGGGCCTACCGAGGTTTTCATAATCGCGGACAAAAGCGCGAATCCTGAATGGGTTGCGGCGGACTTGCTCGCTCAGGCGGAGCATGATGTTGTTGCCCAGCCGATTATGGCGACAGACGACGAGAATCTTGCGGCTGCGGTTGCAAAGGAAGTTGAGAGGCAGCTGAAAACCCTTCCGACAAAAGCCGTCGCTGAAAAATCTGTTGAGAACTGCGGAAAAATCATTCTTTGCGACAATCTGGAGCAGGCTGCCGAGGCCGCGAACAGAAAAGCGCCGGAGCATTTGGAGCTTGCGATGGACGACGGCGAGGCGCGGGACAAAATCGCGTCGCTTTGCCACAACTACGGCTCGCTTTTTATCGGACACGGAAGCGCGGAAGTTTTCGGCGACTATGCCGCCGGCCTGAACCACACTTTGCCGACTTCTGGAAGCGCGCGCTTTACAGGCGGGCTTAGCGTGCGCGTTTTCTTGAAGACAGTCACGACTTTGCGCGCAATTCCAGGAACAAAAGGCGCGGTCGCTTCTGCCGAGGCTGCCGGTCATCTTGGAGACGCGGAAGGCCTTGCAGGACACGCGAGAGCCGCGAGAATAAGACTAGGAGAGAAAGTATGAAAAAAAGTTTTTTGCTGCCGCTGATTTTGATTTTTGCGGAAATTTCGGCTTTTGCTGAGGAGATGACAGCCCAGCGGCTTGCTGAAATTTTCGCGGACAACGACAGAGTTCCTGATTTCAGCTACGCTTTGCTTTACATTGACAATATTCTTCCGGACGGCGAGGTTTCTGACCATATGGTTGTGAACGAGTACGGAAGTGGCTTGGGAAACGACTTGAAAAATCTCGTTGTGGAGTTCAAGTCGCCTGCGAAAGTCAAGAATATGCGCGTTCTCCAGTCGCAGAAAGTAAAAAAGCAGGACGACCGCTGGGTTTATATGCCAGCTCTCAAAAGCGTTCGCCGGATTCCGATGTCTGAGCGTTACAAGGTTTTTGCCGGAGAATACACTTACAACGATATGACGGTGCGCGAGCCTCACGAGGACGTGAACAAGATTCTTGACCACAACGCGGCCGCGACAGTGAACGGAAAAACTTACAGCTGCTGGAAACTTGAATCAGAGCCAATCAAAAAGTCGGAAGTCGAGTACGGCTACAGAATAAGCTATTTTGACAAGGAGACTTATCTTCCGGTCAGAATCGAGTATTATGACAAGAAAGATTCAAGCAAGATGGTTAAACTCTATGAAATCACCGAGGTTGAATGGGTTACGGGCGAGACTGGAATAAAATATCCGCTCCGCCGCGAGAATATGCTGACAAATCTTTCATCGGGAAGAAAAACGAGAATCCGCGTGGCGAATTTCAAGTTTGACGAGCCGATTTCAGACAGCTATTTTACGCAGAGTTTTTTGCAGACTGGAAAGGCGAAAAAATAGTTTTTTTGGTTCTGAATCTGAATCTGAAAATTGCTGAAAAATAATTTGCAAAAAATATTTGCATAAAATCGGATTTTGGCAGATAAAAGAGAAAAGACGTTGCGGAAAAATCAAAATGATTTCCGCTGTGAAAAAAATTAAAAGGAAAACAATTTATGAAAATTTATAAGCTTGGCGAAGATGTTTTAAGAAAAAAGTGCAAGCCGGTCAAAGAAGTCACCGATTCAATGCGCGAGACTTTCAACGAGATGTTCGAGACGATGATTCAGGCGGAAGGCGTTGGACTTGCGGCACCTCAGGTTGGAATTTCAGAGAGATTCTTCGTTGTGATTTCAGATGACGATGTGCGCCGCGTTTTTGTGAATCCGCAGATTGTTGCCACGAGCAGTGATTTGACAGATTACGAGGAAGGCTGCCTTTCGCTTCCCGGCTTCAACGAGAACATAAAGCGGCCTTCAAAAGTGACGGTTCAGGCTCTCGACGAGAACGGAAAGCCTTTCACTTTGCAGGCGGAAGGTCTTTTGGCGCGGATTATCCAGCACGAGAACGACCATCTTGACGGAATCCTCTACATTGACCGCGGAGACCCGGTTTTTGCGGCTGAAGTGAACGAGAGAATGAAAAAGCGTCTTGAGCGCGCGGCGAAAAAGGAAGCCGAGAAAGCAAGAAAAGCAAAGTCAATCGCTGCGAAAATCGCCGCAAAAGAAGCGAAAAAAGCTGGCAAGAAATAAAACTTGTCATGCTGAACTTGTTTTCAGCATCTCGCTTTTAAATGCAGATTCCGAATCGGGGTTCGGAATGACGCTGTGTTTTTTCTGTGGCTGTAAAAGCATTGTCATGCTGAACTTGTTTTCAGCATCTTTGTTTAGTTTGTGTCTTTCAGGCATTTTTTTCGTTTCGGGGCGGCATTTTTGTCGCCTTTAATTTTATTTTTTTAATTTGGCAAGACGATTATGGATAAACTGAAAATTCTTTATGCTGGCTCGCCTTTGGCTTCGGCGATTGTCCTTGAAAATCTGATTCAAAATTCTCAAAAAAACGGGTTTGAGATTGCCGGAGTCCTGACGAATCCGCCTTCAACTCGCGGCCGACATTCCGACTTGATTCCGACAGAAGTCGCAAAATGCGCGGTGTCCCACGGAATAAAAATCTTCGAATTTGACCATCTTAAATCCGAGGCTCGCGAGGCTGTTTCGCCTTTGAATGTGGATTTGCTCGTTTCTTTTGACTACGGAAGAATTTTCGGGCCGAAATTTTTGTCGCTTTTTCCTCTCGGCGGAATAAATCTCCACCCGAGCGCGCTTCCAAAATACCGCGGCTGCACGCCAGTTCCTGCCGCAATCCTAAACGGAGACTCGGAGCTTGGCGTTACAGTCCAGAAGCTCGCGCTGAAAACCGACGAGGGCGACATTCTTGCTCAGGATTTTATTTCTCTTGACGGAACAGAGACGACAAAAAGTCTGATGGACGGAGACGGAAATTCCAGCAAGATAACTTCGCTTGGAACGCGCCTTTTAATAGAAGTTTTGGAGAAAATTTGCAAAAGCGGAAAAGCCGAGGGCGTTCCTCAGGCAGAAACGGAGCTTGCAAAATCGGGTGAAAATTTTCCTTACACAGAATTCATCAAGAAAGACGACGGAATCATCGACTGGAGCGAAAGCGCGGAAAAAATCGGAAGAAAAATCCGGGCGTTCACTCCGTGGCCTCTCTGCTCGACGGTTTCTGGCGGCGTTAAGCTTTTGATTTTGAAAGCCGAAATCTCCGAGAAAAAATCGCCTGAAAAATGCGGAACTGTCCTTCCTTATCAAAAATCTCTTGGAATCGAGATTGCCTGCGGAGACGGCTCGGTTCTTTGCGTTAAAGAGCTTCAGTGGCAGGGAAAAAAGGCGATGGATTACAAGTCGTTTATGAACGGCGCGAGAAATTTCTCTGGAACGGTTTTGGGCGAGTGAAATCATCTTTAAGAAATTTTTTGGATTAGGAAAATTATTTGTAAAATCACTGTTTTTGAATTGAAATCTATGCTATTCTTTTGCCTACATTTTAGCGGAAAAATAGAGAAAAATGGAAACTGAAAATTTAAACGAAAAAAAAGCGGAGAAAAATATCGCAAAGAAAATAGCGCGTTTTCCTTCCGCGGTCTTCAATAAAATCAGGCATTTTGACAAGGAAAAATTCAAGGCAGGCTGCAGAGACACAGTTGACGCTCTTCAGGCAAACGGAAAAGTTCTTTTTGGGACTGTTGTCTTGGCATTGATTTTGATGTTCGCCGTCTGCTGGACTGTTTTTTTTGCGACTGTAAGGCGGCCGGAGCAGGTTATGGTTCCGAATGTCGTCGGAAAAGAGCTTGCAAGCGCGCTTCTTGAAATGCAGGCGAAAGAGCTTTATCCGAAAATTCAGCTTAGGTATACAGACAATCCTGATGACGCGGGAAAAATTCTCGTTCAGAATCCTGACGCGGGCGCGATTGTAAAAGCCGGAAGAAGAATAAATTTGACAGTCAGCCGCGGCGTTATTGTTGATCATGTCGGCGATTATGTCGGACAGAATTTTGACGACGTTAAAATCAACCTGCAGACGATGTTCACCGGCTCGACAAAGCCTTTGATTGTGCTTGCAGAGCCTGTCTACAAGCCTGACACGAGCGCGGCCGGAACTGTAATCGCGCAGACTCCGGCGGCTGAAACCCCGATTTCAAATCCTGTTACGGTAAAGCTGGTTGTGAGCAGCGGAGACAATTTCTCTAACACGCGAATTCCGAATATCGTCGGAATGAATTTCTCATCTCTTTTGAAATTTTTGTCTACAAGCAAGGTTGTCTTTGAATTTATAGAAACCGACGCTGACAAGGCTGTCTATAATTCTAAAGATGATTCTGTTAGTGTTGTCGTTTCTCAAGAATCCTCTGAAAAGGAATATGTTCCGAATTACACTCACGTAAAGGCTGAAATCGCGCTTCCGAGAGGAAATTTCAGCGGAAAAGTCTACGGTCTTTTTACGGCGAATCTCCCGAATTATCCTTACGCGGTTGATATGACTCTTGAAAATGTCGGCTCGGACGGAATCACAGAGACTGTCGTGAGCATGAAGCACAACGGCGGAAAAGTCACAATTCCTTATTTTGCTGAAAGAGGCAATGAGCTTGTCTTGAGCGTTGCCGGAAAGAAAACGGTTAGAAAAACGGTTGAATAAAAATGATTTTAAATCTGATTAATTTTGCTGGCAGTCTATGTTTCTTGCTCTACGGAATGAAGCTGATGAGCAACGGAGTTCAAAAGTGCGCGGGGCAGAAACTGCAGAAGGCGCTGGCGTTTATGACGGGCAACCGTTTTGTCGGCTTGCTTACAGGCTGCGTCATCACGATGATTATTCAGTCGTCGGGCGCGACAACGGTAATGCTTGTAAGCTTTGTGAACGCGGGGCTTGTAACGCTTGAGCAGTCAATCGGCGTTGTTTTCGGCGCGAACATCGGAACTACAATCACGGCGTGGATTGTCGCGCTTTTCGGATTTAACTTTAACATCGAGACTTTTGCGATTCCAGTTTTCGGATTCGGCTATCTTTTGACAATCATAAAAAAAATAAAGAACGAGGGGCTTGGCCAGGCGATAATGGGCTTCGGCCTTTTGTTCATCGGGCTTGGCTGGCTTTCGGCGGCTTTCCAGTTTGAGGAAGGCGGAAAATTCGTCGAGTTTATGCAGCGGATTCAGGGCCACGGAGCGTTTTCGATTGTTCTTGCCGTTATGGTCGGAATTTTCTTTACCGCTCTGATTCATTCTTCTTCGGCGATGTCCGCAATCGTAATCACAATGGCTTACAACAAGATGGTCAGCTGGGAATTCGGCGCGGCTGTTGTGATGGGAACTGCGGTTGGCTCGACGGTTGACGCGGTTATGGCTGCGGCCGGCTCCAACGCGAACGGAAAGCGAACCGCGCTTGTCCATGTTCTTTGCAATTCCGCGACAGTCCTGATTCTGCTTGCTTTCTTCAAGCCGTTCCTTTCACTTGTCGATTTTATGATTCCTGGCGATGCCGCAAACGGCGAGAATCTTATCTATCATATCGCCATGCTGAACACAGCGTTCAAAGTTTTTGAGACAATCGTTTTCATTCCTTTTACAAATCAAATTGCTGCAATCCTTAGAAAAATAGTCAAGAATGACAAAATAGAAAAAAATTCCACATCCTACAAACTGGAATTCAACAACGAGCTTGCTGAAAAGTCGCCTGAGACTTGCGTTTACCGCGCCCAGACCGAAATCAAGACTTTTTCCGAGACCGTCGTTGAGATGTACGACACGCTTCAGTCCGGGCTTCAGTCTTTTGACCAGACTTTTATCACGGAAAAGCATCCGAAAATCCAGTTCCTTGAAGATTACTGCGACCAGATGCAGGAGCAAATCACTTCTTACCTTGTAAAATGTTTCCATCTTCATCTTTCTGACGAGGCGAAAGACAACGTTCAGCTGATGATGCGGCTTGTCGGCGAGATGGAAAGCATGTCCGACAGCTGCCTTTCAATTTCAATCCAGATAAAAAAAGCCCTTGAAAAGAATGTCGAGTTCAAGCAGGAGGATTTTGACCGCCTGATTCCTTATTTTGAGCTTGGACGCCAGCTTCTTTACTTTATCCACAAGAATGTCGCGAAAATCCAGCATCTTACTCCAGAGGAATTCAAGTTCGCGAGCGACCTTGAGCAGCAGATTGACGACGAAAGATACGCGATGCGGAAAATCGCGAAGCAGCGTCTTGAAGGCGGCGAGAATGTGCGCGCGGAGCTTTATTACATCGACATTATCCGTCAGATTGAGAAAATCGGCGACCGCTGTTTTGACGTGGCAGAAGATCTGAGATAGAATAGAATTCATCTAAACTGAAAAGCGAAAATGAAAACAGTCAAGAAAGGGGAAAATGAAAATGTACGAATCAGGAGAAGACTATCTTGAGGCGATTTTGCGTTTGCAGCTTGAAAACGGCTTTGTCCGTTCTGTGGACGTTGCGAATAAGCTCGCTGTTTCCCGCCCAAGTGTAAGCCGTGCGATGGGCGTTCTTGAAAAAGACGGATATATTGAATTTGGAATGGGCAACATGATAAAGCTCACTCCGAAAGGCAAGGAAAAAGCCGAGGACGTTTACGGACGGCACAAGCTTTTGACAAAATTCCTTGTGAAGATTACAGGCTTGCCGGAAGACCAGTGCGAGGAAAACGCCTGCCGCGTTGAGCACCAGATTGACAAGGACGTGGTTGAAGGCATCAGAAAATGGGTGAACGAAAACTAGCGGAAAATCTGAAAAAATTTTTATTTTATTTTTATTTTAATCGATGAATTTTGATAAAAAATTTTTGAGATAAAGATTTCTGATTAAAGAAAAATTGTTTCAAAGAGATTCTTCCAGATGAAAAGAAATAAAGCCGCGCTTTGCGTTGCTCTGATGTTTTTCACCGCGCTTGTGTTTTCCCAAAGCAGTGAAAAAGTTTGTGTGACCGAAAAGGGCAAGAAGTATCACACAATATCCTGCCGGACAATCAAAAACTCAGCAGTAACAATGCTGGCAAAAGATGAAGCTGTAAAACTAGGCTATGAGCCTTGCAAAGTATGCAAGCCGTAAGAATAGAAAAAAAGTTTTAGCAATTTAATATTTTTTGACTAAAGATTTTGACAGTTTTTAACGCTGCTGCCTGATTTTTTTACGGCAGCAGTTTTTTTGTTTAAGGCTAGAAAATGTTTTCGCCTTTTAACGAAAAAAATTGTAGTAAATCAGGAAAATAAAATCGTTTTTCTAGCTTTCTGATTTTATTTCGCTCAAATTTTTCTCGTAGATGTCTGCGACTTTGTGCTTTGAAAGCTCTTCCTCAAATTTCTGCTGGATTTCCTTTAAATCGTCGTCGAGGCTTTTTTTGATGTTCCTGCCGACCGGGCATTTTTGGTTCGGCTTTTCGTGGAAATGAAAAAGGTTCTCAACGCCGGTTGTTTCCACCGCGCGATAAATGTCAAGAAAACTGATTTCTGAAAGCGGCCGTTTGAGCGTGATTCCGCCTGTTCCGCGCTTTACTTCAAGAATTCCGCCTTTTTTCAAGTCTCCAAGAAGATTTCTGATAATCACCGGGTTTGCGCCGATGCTGCCAGCCAAAAAATCGCTTGTGATTTTGTTGCTTTCTGAGAAAAATTCCACAGCGACGAGAATATGAAGCGAAATCGTGAATTTTGTTGAAACTTGCATAATTTTTCCGTTTTGTTTTTTTTGAAACTGTTGTAATTATAAGGATTACATTTTTCTGTTGCAAGTTTTTTAGAAGCGGTAAAAATCAACCCTTGAAGCAAAAACACTTCAAAGGCTGATTTATGAATAATTTTTAGAAAATCATTTTCGGAAATTTTATTTCCAAAAATCTTCATTTTTGGAAAGTTGTTTTCAGAAATCTTCATTTCCAAAAATCTTTATTCTTTAGAAAGTTTATTCCTGAACAACCGAAATTCTCTGCTGAATGTGTTTTCCTTTTTCAATCTCGTCAACAAGCGCAATTGCGTAGTCCGCGTATGAAATCACGCTTTCGCCTTTGCTGCTCAGGACAAGTTCCTCGCCGCCGAGAATGTATTTTCCTGTGCGCTCGCCGTCTGCCTGAAAATCTCCCGCCGGAGAAATGTAAGTCCATTTCACGTCTTTTTCCGCGCGCAAAGTTGCAAGCGCAAGTCCGTGCGCCGCGCTTACTCCCTTGTAGGAATCAGGAAAATTCGGCTGAAGCTCCACTGTTGAAGTATGCTCCTTGTTCACAAAAAGAGAGCCTGCTCCGCCAACAACAACCAGCCGCGTCTTGCTTCCTTTTAGCAAGCTTGCAAGAAAAGCCGCAGCCTTTGGAACAACGTACAAAGTTTCAAGAGTCCACGCTCCAGCCGCATCCACAACCGCGTCAAAGCCTTTAAGCTCGTCAGAAGTCAGCTCGAACAAGTCTTTCTTGACGTATTTTTGCGCTTTTGTGTTGTTTTCCCTGCGGCCGAAAGCTGTAACCTCAAATCCGCGAGCAACAGCCTCGTCAATGATTTTTCCTGCCGCTCTTCCGTTAGCCGCCACAACTGCAATTTTTTTCATAATTTTCTCCTTGCGGAACTTTCCGCTCTTTAAGTTGTAAAATATTTGTTTACAACGTTTTATTGATGATTGAAATATAATTTACTACATCGTTATTGTCAATAAGTTTGTTACAACATTTTTACTTTTTCGATTTTATTTTTAACTTTTATTTTTTTCTTGAAAATTATTTTTTATTGTGCTTTAATCAATTTGCGACTGATTCGCAAATTAGCATGGCGAAAATGAATTATTCTACCGAACAGCGAAATTCTCTTCTTTTATTTCTGAGCGAAAATCCTGACAAAATGTTTTCTGCGAGGCAAATAGAGGAGGCGCTTTGCGGAAAGGAAATCAGCAAAAGCGCAATTTACAGGAATCTTGCCGAGCTTGAGTCCGAGGGAAAAATCAAGAGAAACAGCAAAAGCGGCTCGCGGGAATCTTTTTACCAGTTTTTTGACTGCAATTCCTGCCGAACGCACATTCATCTTTCGTGCCGAAAATGCGGAAAAATTTTTCATCTTGATGATTCCGCAGCGGAAAATTTAGTTTCGTCGCTTGAAAAAAACGCCGGATTTGAAGTGAGCTTGGGAGAAAGCACTTTGGTTGGAATTTGCAGGTCTTGTGGAGAAAAAAATGAGAAGACAGAATAAAATTTTTACAGTTTGCGGACTTTTGCTTGTGGTTTCGGTTTTGCTTTTTGGATGCAAGAAAGGTCAGAATCAAGAATCTTTTCCGAAAAGTCAGAATCAGAAAATGAAAGTTGTGGCGACGATTTTTCCGCTTTACGACTGGGCAAAAAATATCATTTCTGGAAGCGAGAATGTGGAGCTTGAGCTTCTCGTGAAGAACGGCTCGGATTTACATTCGTTCCAGCCTTCGACGCAGGACATCGTGAAAATCTCGACGGCGGACGTTCTGATTTATGTGGGCGGAGAAAGCGACAGCTGGCTTGGCGATGCGCTGAAAAATTCTGTGAACAAGAATCAGGCTGTGATAAATTTGATGAAAGAGCTTTCTGAATCTGTGAAGGAAGAGGAAATCGTTGAGGGAATGTCGGAAAGCGAGAAGAAAGCGGAAAAAATGCTTGAGCTTGAAAATTTCGCGGAGAATCAGAAAAACGGTCTTGAATACGATGAGCATATCTGGCTTTCTGTTGAGAACGCGAAATCTTCTGTTGAGAAAATCGCGGCGGTTCTGGAAGAAAAGGACGCTGGCGAAAAGTCTCTTTTTGAGGCGAACAAGAAATCTTATCTTGAAAAACTCGGCGAGATGGAAATTGTGATTGACTATGAAAAGGCGGAAAGCACTGAAAAACGGCAGACAATCGTTGTTTGCGACCGTTTTCCGTTCAGATATATGACTGACGAGCTTGGAGTAAAATATTACGCGGCTTTTGCAGGCTGCTCGGCGGAAAGCGAGGCGAGCTTTGAGACAATCGCTTTTCTTTCAAGGAAAATCAGGGAGCTTGACTGCGGCGAGGTTTTTGTGACGGAAAGCTCGGACAAGAAAATTGCAGAGACGGTGATAAAAAACGCCGGCCTTGAAGGAAAATGCGGAATTTCAGTTCTGGACTCGATGCAGTCAACAACGCTTGACGAGGCTGAAAAAGGCAAGAATTACATTTATGTTATGAAAGAAAACTACAGAAAGTTGGGATTTGCGAATGGATTCGCTAAATAAATTTCTCAAATGGATTTGCAAAATAAATTTTGCGGAATAACTTCGCAAAAATAGCTTTGAAAACGACTTTTGATAAAGACAGAAAATTTTATTATTAAGGAGCAAACGCGTTAGGGATAGCAGCACCGCCGTAGGCGTCCGCGAAGCGGATGAAGTGGTACAAAATCAAAAAGTGCCTACTTTTTGATTTTGTACATAGCCCGGTCCGGCATTTTTTCAAGGGAATTTTTCTTTTCGCGTGATTTGTTTCCGGCGTGAGCCGGGCGGGGGAAAGAAATCTTGAAACGAGAACTGCCGGGAAACGCCCGAAAGAAAAATGGCTCAGTTGACTTGCAGAAATTTGACGGTTGGATACGACTCAAAAATAATTTTGCGCGGATTGAATTTTTCGGTGAACGCCGGAGACTATCTTTGCATTGTGGGCGAGAACGGCTCTGGAAAAACGACTTTGATGAAGACGATTCTGCGTCTTTTAAAGCCGATTTCAGGCAAGATTGAGACTGGAGACGGACTTTTGCCGGACGAAATCGGATATTTGCCCCAGCAGACTTTTGTCCAGAAGGATTTTCCCGCGAGCGTGACGGAAATTGTCCTGAGCGGAAACCAGAGCCGGTGCGGAAGGCGGCCGTGGTACAGCAAGGCTGAAAAGCAGATTGCAAAGGAAAACATGGAGAAGATGGGAATCTCTCATCTTGCCAAAAAATGCTACCGAGAGCTTTCGGGCGGACAGCAGCAGAGAGTCTTGCTTGCCCGCGCGCTGTGCGCCACCCAGAAAATGCTTTTGCTTGACGAGCCCGTAAGCGCGCTTGACCCGGCGGCGCAGGACGAGATGTATTCGCTGATTGAAAAGCTCAAAAGCGAGGGAATCACAATCATAATGATTAGCCACGACATTGAAGCCGCCTTGAAATACGCGACGCACGTTCTTCATATCGGCGAGGAAGTTTTCTTTGGAACAAAGGCGGAATTTGTCCACAAGTCAACTTGCCCGGACTGCAAAGGGCAAATCCAAAAGATTTTTGGAAGAAGACTGTGAAATTTCGTTCTGCTTTTTGTGTGATGTAAAAAATCGATTCAGAGCTTGCAAAAAACTTAAAAACCGCTTTTAAAAACTAGTTGTTGAAAGTTCGGCGAGTTCGGAAAACTTAATGTCATCGGCAGTTTTTGCAAGTTCGCAAACTTGATGTCATCGCGATTTTTGCAGATTTTACGGCGTTTTTTTGGAGTAAATTATGTCAACTTTGATTCAATATTTTCATTTTCCTTTTGTTCAGTACGCGTTTGTCGTCGGAGTCTTGATTGCGCTCTGCTCTTCGCTTCTCGGCGTTACGCTTGTCTTGAAGCGGTTCAGCTTTATCGGCGACGGCCTTAGCCATGTTGCGTTCGGCGCGATGTCGGTTGCCGCGGTCTTGAATCTTTCGAACAATATGTATCTCGTTTTGCCGTTCACGGTTGTGTCCGCGGTTTTGCTTTTGCGCACTGGAAAAAACACGAAAATTCAGGGAGATGCGGCGATTGCGGTGATTTCTGTTGCGTCTCTTGCGCTCGGATATCTGATTATGAACATTTTCAAGTCCGGCTCGAATCTTGCAGGCGATGTCTGCTCAACGCTTTTTGGCTCGACTTCGATTCTGACGCTCAAAAAAAGCGAGGTGTGGCTTTGCGTTGTTCTTTCCGTTGTTGTGATTGCGTGCTTTTTTATTTTCTACAACAAGATTTTTGCCGTTACTTTTGACGAGAACTTTGCGCAGGCTGTCGGAACGCACGCCGGGGCTTACAATCTTGCGATTGCCGTGATTATCGCGGTGATTATCGTTCTTGCGATGAATCTTGTCGGCTCGCTTCTGATTTCCGCACTCGTGATTTTTCCGGCTCTTTCTGCAATGCGCGTTTTCAAGAGCTTCAAGTCCGTCATAATCTGCTCCGCCGTGATAAGCGTTGTGTGCGCGGTTTCTGGACTTTTGATTTCGATTCTTGCAGGAACGCCTGTCGGCTCAACGATTGTCGCCGCTGACTTGGCTGCGTTCCTGATTTTTTACATCGCGGGAAAATTTGCGAGATAGAATATTGCTTTTCAGCCTTTCTAAAGTTTTTGAAAGACTGAAAATGCTTTGCCGAACGCTAGGATTTAATAAAAAATCCGACGGCTGGAAGAATGTTTCTTTTTCTAATATTCAACAACGGCTTTGTTCCAGTCGAGCGAGACGAATTTCAGGCTGATTTCATCAAGCGGATTTGCACCGCCGCCGATTTTTCTTGCATTTATGCTTTCGCCTTCGCTCACATAATATTCAAAAACAACCGGCGCGGACTGCGGCTTTGAGACTGCGACGCTCACGCACCACAAGTTCTGTCCGGCTTTTTTTATGCTTGAAACGCTTGCCGTTCCTGAAATCGAAATGTTGGTTGGAAGAAAATATTCCGTAATCGAGCTTGCGAATCTGTCTCCTGTGCGCAGGGTGAATCTTTCCGCCGTCAAGAACTGCAAAAGCGCGGCGAATATAAAAAATGCAAGAAGTTTTTTCATGTGGATTTTCCTCATACAATTTTGTCGGTAGTTTTTTTAGGATAAAATTTTCTCTAAATCTTATGATTTTGAATTTTTGTTGTCTATCATTCGGAATCTTTCTATTTATTGTATTTTTCATCGAGCGCATTTACAACATTGTAGACAACATCTAAGTCGCTTGTGGAAAAACGGCGAAGCTTAGTTTCTATTTCCTTGACTTGCGGGTTTTCGGCGGAATCGTTTGATGAAGGCGGAAAATCCAAAAGATACTCAAGGCTCACGCCGAGATAGTGAGCGGTTTTTAATGCCGTGTCTGCGGCTGGAATACTGTTTCGTTTTATTCCGAAACTGATGTTTGTAACATCGAATCCGATTTCAGAAGCAAGTTCTTTTCTGCTCTTTCCAAGATAATCAAGCTCTTCATCAACTTTCTTCCAAAAATTCATATCTGCAAGATATGACAAAACTCATTTTTTAACTTGTAAAAAAAGAAAATTGTTATATAATCAATAATATAAAATGACAATTCTCATTTTATATGTGAGAAAAGTCATTTTTGATAAATTTTACTGCAAGAGGTGTTTGTATGGATTTTGATAATTTTCTTAGAAGTAATGAAATAAAAGATGGAGACTTAGTTAATGTTGATTATACGGTTTTAAGAAGGTGGAATTCGGATAGCATTTGTTTGGACTTACGAGGACCGTCTGAAACTAATTTCAAAGTTGGAAAAGATAGTGATGGATGGTTCTTGTTAACGCAAGAACGTTCAATTTCAAAAGAAAAAGATTTTATCGAAATAAAACTTTCAGAAAAGGACTGCAAAGTTACCCTCTGCAAAAATACAACATATCTTTTATTTTTACGTTCTACACCAAATTCTGATTCGGCTACGGAATTGCATATTTTATCAAAGATTACGAATAGAACAAAAACTATTGGAGAATAAAAAATGTTTATTGAAGCAATCAGAAAATTCAGTCCAAATTATGCGGCTTTATCCAGCAGCTCGGAGCATGTCTGTTCTGTAAAATCTTCGGCTGGCTTAAATATTGATTTTTTCCCGACTTATGTTGTTTTGTCAAAAGAGCAGACTAGTCTAAAACTTGATTATGATGAATTTGCAGCTATTGCAGTGAAAAAATCTGGAACAAAAATTACTGCCGTTCTTAATGACAAAAAAATTTCATATGATACGAGCGACGGTGAAAAAGCGAACGGCGAGGCTGAATTCTTAAAATCCTTGTGCATGGAATTCAAGGACGGTTCAGAATCTTCTCCGTATGAAAATCTTCGTGTATTGTGCGAGGAAAGCGGAATATTCTTTGATGGAAAATATAACAAATATCTTTATCATCTTGTTTTTGAAAATAACGCACTGTTTAATACGATTTTAGAAAATGGAGTTCTTCCTGAAAATTGCAGCATAGAATTTATCTTGGAAGAGCATACAGCAAGTTTTTTTGATAACGCCTCTGGAACTGTCACAAATTTGGCAAGCAGCTTTTTTTCCGGGAATCTTGTTAGCTCTTTGTTTAACGCTGGAAAGAAAATTGTAAAGTCTGTTGGAAACGAGCTGATTGGAAACAGCGGAATTCTTGTCGTTACAAATAAAAATGTGATTTTTGCAAAAGGTTCTAGTGTTGAAATTATTGCTGATGAGATGTCTGATGCAATCGATGCTCTTGACCATCAGAGGGATCAGACAATTCATGGCGCGGCAGACATTTATTATAACGGTGATAAGATTCTTGATAATGTTTCCGAAAAACTTTGGTCAGAATATAAAAATGTCATCCGTAAATTGAAAAATCACCCAAAAGATAACTATATTGAGGACAGCTCAAATTCAGATGATGCGGCTTTAGATGATTTTGAAAATGATTCTGAATCAAATTATGACATTGTTGAAGAAAAGCTGCTGAAAATGAAGAAACTGCTAGACAGCGGACTGATTTCTCAAAATGACTACGACAAAAAGAAAAATGAAATTTTGGGTGTGTCTGATTCTGGAGAAAATACGGACAAAAAAGAAGCGGAAGAGACTGTTCCTGCCGTGAAAGCGCCGCCGCTTGTGAAGAAACAAGTTGAAAATAAAAGCAAAGTCGCGGAAAAGAGAAACAAAAAACACGGCTGCCTTTTTTATTTTCTTTTGATAATGGGAATCATTTGGGGCTTGTTCACTTTGCTTGTTATTATTGCTGGATTTGCAGCCGATTAAAGTGAAAATTTGTGTGACTTGCCGTTTTTGTGGAAAAGTCTATGTTCAATAAAAATAACTTTACGGGAGATAAAAAAATGAAAGCAAGGTACGAAATTACCTATGACAGAAAAAATAAAATAAATGGAAGTGTGACACACGGACTTCATCAGACTTATTCTGCGGAAAGCGTTTTGGAAGCGAAAGGCATGTTTAAAAGTCAGCATATTGAAAACAATAGCCAGAGTTTTAAGATTGTTGCCTGCGTGAAAAAATAATTCATTACTTCGCCGCTATATTCAGCAGAGAAGTTATTTTTCTGTTGGGAAAGCGCGGCGTTATATTTGATTGCAAATTTTGCCTTTTTCTTTTCTGAATATTTTTCAAATTTCCATTGTCTATAAATTTTTTGCTTGTATGATTCGCTTTATTTTTCTTTGTTTCTATTGACAGTAACGCTTTATAATTGTATTGTTTCTTCAAATAGTAACAAATGCGTTAGGGCGTGCAGCCACGCGTTAGCGGCCACTGGACTGAGCGCAAGCGAGGGAAGCGGCTGGAGCGGACAGCGGAATGGCGAAAGGCCCGACAGCGGCGGAAGTTTTGCTTCTTGATTTGCCTGCTTTTCCGGCGCTGGAACGCCTGAAAAAAATTATATTTTTTTCGCTTTGCTTTTTTTAACGGACGATTTTACAAAAATGGAATTGGAGAAAAATATGGCAGAACTTGATTCAGTTTATAAATGCATTTCGAGCGAGCGTTACACGCCTTATTCTTTGGCGCGGAAAATTGGGGCGGTGGCGATTCTGGAGTCGGCGAGCTTTGCGAAGGGACGCGAGCGTTACTCGATTTTGATGGCTGAGGAGGCTTTCAAGATTATTCAGGACGATGACGGAGTCGCTTTCTTGATTGACGGAAAGCGTGTTCCTTTTGTTGCGACGGAGGATTCTCTTGACGCGCTCGGGCGGAAAAAGCCTGCCGATATTCTTGACGCGCTTTTGTATGTTGCCGGTCAGCACAGGAATTTTGAGAATTCGGCTGACATTCCAGTTCCGGCTTCTGGAATGGGCTATTTGAGCTATGAATTTGCGCGCCGTTGCGACAATATCCGATTTTTTGAGCAGGAGGACGAGCTTGGCGTGCCTGAAAGCCTTTTTATTGCGGGGCATATCTACATCGTTTTTGACCATTTTACCGAGACAATGCACATTTTCGGCTTCAACTACAACGAGCATAAAATCGACATAAACGCGGCGGTCGAGAAAATGGTGAAGAGAATCAACGATATGGATTTTTCATACGTTGAGAACGACATCGGAAAATTCGAATATAAGATTCTGACGGACTTGGAGAAGTCAAAGCACGAGTACACGCAGAAAGTCGCGGAGCTTAAAAAGCATATTGTTGACGGAGACATAATCCAGGCGGTTCCGAGCCGGCGAGTTCAGATTGAATGCAAGGCGACAGCTCTTCAGGTTTACGGAAAGCTCCGCAAGGTGAATCCGTCGCCTTATATGTTCTATCTTGACTTTGGAGATTTTCAGCTGACAGGGGCTTCGCCTGAGAGCCTTGTTCGCGTGCGCGACGGAAAAGCGTCGATTCATCCGATTGCGGGAACGATTCACCGCGGAAAAAACGAGGCTGAGGACGAGGAGCTTAGCCGGACTTTGCGCGAGAATCCGAAAGAGCGGGCTGAGCATCTTATGCTTGTTGATCTGGCGAGAAACGACTTGGGGCGCGTTTGCAAGAGCGGAAGCGTTACAGTGCTGCAGTATATGGAGTGCGAGCGTTACAGCCATGTGATTCATCTTGTTTCGAACACGGAAGGCCTTGTTAAGGACGGAGTGAAGCCGATTCAGGTTTTGCGCGCTTCATTTCCGGCTGGAACGGTTTCAGGCGCGCCTAAAATCAGCGCGATGCAGATTCTGAGCGGCCTTGAAAAGACAAAGCGCAGGTTTTACGCGGGCGCGGTCGGCTATATCCAGAACAACGGCGACTTGGACTTCTGCATTACAATCCGCTCCGCGGTCTGCAAGAACGGCGTTTTTAGCCTGCAGGCAGGCGGCGGAATCGTCTACGACTCGACCCCTGAGCGCGAGTTCACTGAGACTCAGGAAAAGCTAGGCGCGCTTATTGCGACGCTCACGGAATAGAAAAAAGGCGGAATCTTTGAAAATTCCGCCTTTTTTGTTTGATTTATATTCTATTTTTTTCTGCCGTCTACGTTGGCGTTAGCTTTGATATTATAGATTCTTGTTTATTTTCATCTGTTTTTCATTAGAAAGTATGCTATATTTATTCTATGCAGATAACTACATTGAAAAAAGAAGCTGTAAATTTGATTTCTCAGATGAGCGAAAAAAAGGTTGAGACTGTTGTTCAGTTTATACGGTTTGTATATCAACAGCCAGACATCGCTGATGAGCGTAAAAAACGCGACGAGCGTGATATTCAATTGCTCAATAAAAATGCGTCTGTAATGAATGAGCAGGCTGAGGAAAATCTTGATTTTCAAGTAGATCTATGGGGTGACGAATGAGAAGGGGAGACCTTTATTTAGTTGAGAAAGCCACCCGCACAGATACTAAAAAACAACGTGTTTTTGTTGTTGTAAGCAGACAGACATTGATTGATTCTGCTTACTCGACAGTTATTTGTGCTCCTGTATATTCTGTTTCCGAGGGAATAAGCACACAAGTGCCAGTCGGTATAGAAGAAGGCTTGAAACATCAAAGTTGCATACGCTGCGATGAACTTGTAAGCATAAGAAAATCAGACTTGACGAATTTTATTGGACATCTTTCTGAACAAAAACTTGAAGAGTTGAAAGAAGCTGTTCGTATTGCTTTGGCTGTGGAATAATATTATCAGTAAAAAGACATAATAATCTATATCAGTTCAGCTTTCATAAAAAACAAAATTCCATTCTATTTTCCTTGTTACTATTGACAGTAACGTTTTATGGTTGTATGTTTCTGTATGTAGAAACAAAAGTTGAGCGGGCGTTGCGGGCTGGCGTTTGAAGCCCGGGAGCCTTCGCAACACAGTTGCTCGGAGACTCGTTAAAAACAGTCCACTGGACTGTTTTTATACACTCGCTAGGGGAGCGACCAACGAAGTGGGCGCGCAGGGGAAGGCTTTCCCCTCCTTTATTTTTCTGTCCGTTTGGTGTTTGTTTTTAAGTGAAATTTCGATTGATTTTTTGGAGGAAAAAATGATTCTTGTTATAGATAATTACGACAGCTTTACTTTTAATGTGGTTCAGAGCCTGCAGATGTACACTTCGGAAGAGGTGCTGGTTGTGAGAAACGACGAGTGCTCGGTTGAGGAAGTCGCGGCGATGAAGCCTGACTATCTTGTTGTTTCTCCGGGACCTGGAAATCCGTCGCAGGCTGGAATCAGCGTTGAGGCAATCAGATATTTTGCCGGAAAGATTCCGATTCTTGGAATTTGTCTTGGACATCAGTCGATTGGCGAGGCTTTCGGGGCAAAAATTGTCCACGCGAAGAATGTGTGCCACGGAATTATTCAGGATATTGACTTGGACGGAAAAGGGCTTTTCCGTACGATTGGAAAAAGCTGCAAGTTCACGCGCTATCATTCGCTTGTGATTGACGAGGCGACTTTGAGCGGCGATTTTGAGATTACGGCGCGTGCTAAGGACGGCGACATCATGGGAATCCGCCATAAGACTTTGCCGATTGAGGGCGTTCAGTTTCACCCGGAGTCGATTGCGAGCGAGCACTGCAAGGATATTTTCCTGAATTTCATAAACTACAGACGCGAGAATCTTCCGGTCGCTTCTTATCTGAACCAGCTTCTTGATAAGAAAGATTTGTCGGAGGAGCAGGCTTCGTTCTTTATGGAGAATGTTACGGACGGAACGATGGACGAGCGTGCGATGGCGGCGATTTTGATTGCGATGCAGGCTAAAGGAATTGCTGTCAGCGAGATGATTGGCTGCGCCCGCGCGCTTTTGAAGAAAAAAACTTTGTTTCCGTGCGCAAGAAAAGGGCTTGCGGAGATTGTCGGAACTGGCGGAGACAGCAAGGGAAGCTTTAATATTTCTTCGCTTTCTGCGGTGATTGCGGCAAGCTGCGGTCAGCCGATGGCAAAGCATGGAAACCGTGCTGTGTCGTCTAAGTCTGGAGCGGCGGATTTCTTTGAGAATCTTGGAATCAACATCATGGCGGAGCCTGAAAAAACTGCGGTTCTGCTTGAAAAAACTGGATTCGGCTTTTTGATGGCGCCTGTCTATCATGCGGCTATGCGTTTTGCGGCTCCAGTGCGCAAGGTTCTGGGCGTAAAGACGATTATGAATATCTTGGGACCGCTTTTAAATCCGGCTGGAGCTGAGTACGAGGTTTTGGGAGTTTATTCAAAGTCTCTTCTGAAAGACTATGCGAAGGCGGCTAAATCTCTTGGCGCGAAGCGCGTTCTCGTTGTTTCTTCTGATGACGGATACGACGAGATTTCTCCGTGCGCGAAAACAAGCGCGTATTTAATCGACGAGAAAGGACACGAGACTGCATTTGTGATTGACCCGGCAAAGTTCGGAATAACGGACGCTTTGGAAGATGAGCTTGTGGGCGGAAGCGGAATGGAAAACGCGGCATTGGGAATGGAAATTCTGAACGGAAAAGGACGGAAAACAATCCGATATGCGGTCGGCTTGAACACGGCAGCGGTTCTTTATCTTTGCGGAAAGGCTAAAAATCTGAAGGAAGGATATGACGTGGCTCTTGAGGCGATTGACAGCGGAAAAGCCCTTGCAAAGCTGAATGAGATTGTGAATGTGAGCAACGGGCTGTAAAATAGAAATTATGAAAAATGTAATTGCACAGATTGTCGAGCAGCGGAAAAAGGACATTGCTTCCCGCGGATATAATTTCGGCTTTGAGATTCCAAAAAAGCGGACTCGGCCGGTGAATCCTTTTATGGCGGAGCGCGGCGTTATTCTTGAAGTCAAGCGCGCAAGCCCGAGCAAGGGAGACATCGCACCTGACTTGAATCCGGCTGAAATTGCGCTTAAATACCGCGCGAACGGCGCAAAGGCAATCAGCTGCTTAACGGAAGAAAATTATTTCAAGGGAAGCCTTGCCGACTTGATGGCTGTCTGTGCGGCGGTTCCTGACGTTGCGGTTCTGCGCAAGGATTTTTTGATTGACGAGCGCGAGATTGAAATCGCTTATCTTTGCGGCGCGGACGCGGTTCTTCTGATTTCCGGGATTTTGTCTCTTGAAAAGATGAAGTCAATGACGGCGAAATGCGCGGAGCTTGGAATCCGAGCTTTTGTTGAAGTCCGCACGGAATATGACGCTGAAAAAGTTCTTCAGGTCAAGAAAAGTTATCCGGACACGATTGTCTGCGGCGTGAATTCAAGAAATCTCAAAGATTTTTCGATTGACTTGCTTGTTCCTGCCCAGCTGAAAAAAAGGCTTGGCGGCGACGTTATTTTTGAAAGCGGAATCACGACTCCTGACGCGGCTGGAAAAATCGGCTCGATGGGATTTTCAGGAATTTTGCTCGGAGAATTTGCGGCGCGGAATCCTGAGAAAGCAGGCGAGTTTGTGCGCGCGTTTGAGTCTTCAAAAGAAAATCTTTACGGAAGAAAAATGATTTCGCTTGCCGAAAAAGTTTACGAACGGCGTTCTTCTGATTTTGGCGCGGCGAACGCGAAAAATGCTGGAGCGGGCGGCGGAATTGCAGGCGCAATCGGCGGAAAAATCTCTTCGGCGGTCGCTTCTGCCCTGAAAAATGAAAAATCTGGAAAACGTCCTTTAGTGAAAATCTGCGGGCTTACGCGCGTGAAAGACATTCTTCTTGCGGATTCTTTTGGCGCGGATTTTGTGGGATTTATTTTTGCCGCTGGATTCGGACGGAATGTATATGGAAAGAAATTCGCTGAAATCGGGCGCGCGCTTGCGTCTGTAAAGGCTTTTAAAGTCGGCGTGATTACAAATCCTGAAAGCGAGGAGGCTTTTGCCGCTGCGGAATTTGTGAAAATCGGTGTTTTGGACTTTATCCAGATTCACGGAGTTCGTTATGAAGACGTGCCGGATTATCTAAAGGAAGTTCCGCATTATTTTGCGCTCACAGAAAAAATGGGCGATTTTGCAAAAAATGCTGAGAATCTGACTTCGCGGGGCGAGCCGAGATTCCTGCAGGACTCGAAATCCCATTCTTATTCAACTGACGAGAACGGACATCTTTGGCTTGCCGGCGGCGTTACAGCGGAAAATGTGCGCTCTCTCTGCAAAAAATACAAGCCTGAGCTAGTCGATGTTTCAGGCGGAATCGAAGGCGAAATTCTAGGCGAGAAAGACGAAGCTAAGATGACAAAGTTTTTTGAGAATTTAGGCAGCGTCTGACGGCGTTGCGCGAGACTCCGACAAAGCGCGCGATGTGGTTCATGCTCATTCCCCAGCTGTGCATCGTTTTTATCTGGCTTTCAATGCCGTCAAGAAAATGCTTTTTGTTCGGCGAGCCTTTCGGACGGCCGAGCCTTACGTTTTGCGTGCGTTTTAAGGCGAGTGCCTCACGCGTGCGCTGGCTGATTAGATTCCGCTCGATTTCCGCGCTCAGGCCGAACGCGAACGCAAGGACTTTTGACTGAATGTCGTCTCCGAGGCGGTAATTGTCTTTTACAGTCCAGACTTTTGCGTTTTTTTCCATTATAAGATTCAAGATTGACATAATCATAAAAAGCGAGCGGCCGAGACGAGAAAGCTCGGAGCAGATTATCAGGTCGTTTTCCCTGATTTTTGAGAGAAGCGAGCCAAGCTCCCTTTTTTCGGGGCGGAGCGTGCCGCTTGCTGTTTCTTCTATCCAGCCGTCGATTTTAAGATTTTCGCGGCGGCAGAATTTTTCGATTTCAAAACGCTGGTTCTCGACGGTCTGCTTGTCGGTTGAAACGCGGATATATCCGTAGGTCATTCATAAAAGATAATAAAATAAAATCGGTTCTGGCAAGAAAATTGATTAAGTTTTGATTATTAGGGGAAGTTTGATTGGCGGAAAGTGCCATGCTGAATTTAAGGCGAGCAGCAAACTGCTCGTTTTCAGCAGCTTCTGATTTATGGATTCCGAAACAAGTTCGGAATGACACGAATTTTTATTTATAGATTCCAATCCAAGCGAATTCAAGAGAACTCGAGTTTTGAATGATATGCATTCATAATGACACGCATTCAGAATGACGCGAGTTTTGATAAGCGGACTAGGGTTTTAGGGGCGAAGCCCCTAGGAGAATGGGGGGTCGCTGCAACGGAGTGCAGCGCAGGGGAAAGGCTTTTCCCCTCCTGAATTTAAAATCCCAAGATGTCGTTCACGAGAATCACGTGGATTCTGCCGGCGTGCTTTGAAAATCGCGTGATTAAAAACTGGCAGCAGATTGTGTCGGGGCTTTTGCAGTCGAAGCATTTTCCGGCCTTTTTGCACGGCGTGTCGATGTTAAAACGCTGGGCGTTTGCCGGAGCCGCAATGTTCCTTGCACGTTTCATTGCGCTGTCCAAGTCCGGGCAGATTTTGTTGATTCCGACGATGAAAATCACTTTGCGCGGGCCTTGAGCGATGCACGAGACCCGGTTCGCGTTTCCGTCGATGTTCACGAGAATTCCGTCGCTTGTTACGGCGTTCGCGCTTGAAATGAAAATGTCCGCGTCGTATGAAGCCATTAGCGCGTCACGCGGATTCATCTTGTCGCGGTCGATGAAATTGTATTTTTCGCCTTGAAGCGACTCGAAAAGTCCGATTTCGTGTGCGGTTGTGCAGCCGCCCATTGCGACAGAGCTGTTTTCTGGAATCAGGGAAAGAGCGGTTTTGAGAGCTTCCTCCTTGCTTTCGGCAAAGTAGCCGGCCATATTCCGCGACTCAAGCCCCTTGATTACAGTCTGGGCCAAAGCCTCGTTCCGTTTTGCGATGTTCTCGTTCATAATTTGTACCTCGAATAAAAGGATTATAGCACAAGAAACGGCGAAAGTGGGGGAAAGAGATTTCCTGCAATCAATTGACATCAGAAGACGGTTTCTTTATTATGTTTCTATAAACAGAAACAAAGAGAACTGCTGCACGGCAAACACAATCATTTTGAGTGTTTTCAACCTTGCCTGCGGCAAAAATGGAGAAATATATGTACGAAGAATCTGTTGACGGCTTTTTTGGCGAGTACGGCGGAAAATATGTGCCTGAGGTTTTGAGGGCGGCGGTTGATGAGCTTGACGAGGCTTTTCATAATTACATAAAAGACCCAGATTTTCTGGCAGAGCTTAATGTTCTCCGTCGCGACTATATCGGCCGCGAAACTCCGCTGATGTACGCTGAGCGCGCCACAAAGATTCTCGGCGGCGGAAAAATCTATATCAAGCTTGAAGGCTTGGCTAACACTGGAGCGCACAAAATCAACAACGCGATTGGCCAGGTTCTCCTTGCAAAAAAAATGGGAAAGACGCGCATCATCGCGGAGACCGGGGCTGGCCAGCACGGAGTTGCGACTGCGGCTGCCTGCGCAAAGCTCGGAATGGAGTGCGTTGTTTATCAGGGCGAGGTTGACGTTCGCCGCCAGCAGCCGAATGTTGCCGCAATGGAATTGTACGGCGCGAAAGTTGTCGCTGTTAAAAACGGCTCTCGCACTTTAAAGGACGCTGTGAACGAGGCGATGCGAGACTGGGCGACGAATTTTGAGACGACCCATTACTGCTTGGGCTCGGCTTTAGGTCCTGCGCCTTTCCCTGATATGGTGCGCACTTTCCAGTCTGTAATCGGCGAGGAAGTAAAAAAGCAGTGCGCCGAGCGCGGAATTGAGATTGATTCCCTTGTCGCTTGCGTCGGAGGCGGCTCTAACGCCTCAGGATTTTTCGCTCCGTTCTTTGACGACGAGAAAATCAAGCTTTACGGAGCGGAAGGCGGCGGAACCGGGCCGGAGCTTGGAAAAAACGCGAGCAGAATGGTCGGAAACGCTGCCCGCGACGATATTCTGCAGGGATTCAAGAGCCGCTTTCTCGTTGACGATGACGGGCAGGCTCAGCAGACAAGCTCGATTTCAGCAGGTCTCGACTATCTTGGAATCAGCCCTCAGCTTGCGATGCTCGGAAAAACTGGGCGAATCACTTTTGACGCAATCCGCGACAACGAGGCTCTTGAGGCGGTGAACTTTTTCGCGAAAAACGAGGGAATTCTGATGGCTCTCGAAAGCTCGCACGCTGCCGCATACGCGATGAAGCTTGCGCCCGCCGTTCCGAAAGACAAGGCGATTATCATAAATATGTCGGGCCGCGGCGACAAGGACGTTTTCATCACAAGCCCGGTTTTTCGCCCGGAAGAATGGAAGGACTTTTTGCGAAGCGAGCTGAAGCGTCTTGAAGAAAACAAGAACGTTCACGAGAAATATTAAGATTTGGGCGTTCCCGGCGTTCGCCGGTCGGGCTTTTCAGGGTTCCGCGCAGGCGCGCTTCATTGCGTCGTTGCTCGTGCCGTTCGGCACTCTCGCCTAGCAACTGCTCCGCAGCCCTTTCAATCCCTAACGCGTTAGCGTTAGGACGTGCGCATTTTGCGCACTTGTGAATAAAGAGTTTTCGTAAGAAAACTCGTAAAGCAAGCCAGCGGCTTGCAGCAATCCCTAACGCGTTAGCGGAATCTGAAAGTCTGAACAGTTCAAAAAAGTTTTGATGAGGAAAAATTTATGAGAAAATTGATGTCACATTTGGTTGCGAATTATCCGACCCCGGAGCTTTCTTTTGCGGCTGCCGAGGCTCTTGTTGACGGCGGAGCGGATTTTCTGGAGATTCAGCTTCCGTTCACTGACCCGAGCGCGGACGGCGCTGTTATTCAGAACGCGTGCGCCACGGTTCTTTCAAGAGGAGCTACAACTCAGGACGGTCTGGAATTTATCGCGAAGCTCAGAGAAAATTTCCCGAAAGTCCAGATTGGGATAATGTCTTACGGCTCGCTTGTTTTCACTCCCGGAGTTGACAATTTCTGCCGCCGCGCGAGCGAGGCCGGAGTAAACGCGATGATTATTCCAGACTTGCCTTTTGACTGCGACGAGGGTCTTACAACTGCCTGCCGTAAATACGGAATGGAAAATATTCCCGTTGCGGCTCCGAGCATGAAAGACGAGCGGCTTCAAAAAATGCTTGACTCGGGCTTTACGACTGTTTACGCGGCTTTGCGCGCCGGAATCACAGGAATGGACACAAAAGTCGATGACAAGACGATTGAATTCCTCAAAAAATTCCGCCGCCCGAACAAAAGCGGAAAAGTTCCGATGGTTTACGGCGGCTTTGGAATCCACGGAAGAGAGCAGGCTGACGCAATCGCGCCTTACGTTGACGGAGTTGTTGCAGGTTCGGTTTTTGTCCGCCTTATAGACGCCGCGAACGGCGACGTGAAAATCCTTCAGGACACAATCAGGGCAAAGGCAAGAGAGATAAAAGGCCTGTAGGATTTCATTTCTTGCTGAAAAAATTTAAATTCAATTTAGCAAGATGAATCTTTCCACGGAAGCTGATGAAAATTCGGCTTCCATTTTTTTTCTTCTATATATTTTCATTTTTTTGTCTGAAAATCGTTTTTATCGTTTTTTTGTCTAAAAGTCATTTTTGTCGTTTTTTGCTGCTTTGTCGCGTTTGAAGATTTGATTTTTGTCGGAAAGCAGAAAACAAACTGTCTGGCAATCATAATTAAAACCTATTGACAAGGTAGGTTTTGTACGCTAAAATGCTTTTGTTCTAACTTATTAAGAAATAACATTTTTGGAGGCGCATATGAAGTTTTATTTTGAGAAACTTGTCCGTGAAAACTTTAGAAACGGAGTCATGCGCGCCTGTTGATTTTAGACAGTAAAATTTTAGCCGGGCGTTGCGGGCTGGCGTTTGAAGCCCGCAGAGGGAGTAGCGGAAAAGCCAAGAAGTGGAGAGGACTGCTTTACTTTTAGAAACCGCTTCGCGTAACGTTTGGCTTTGAAGCGAGGGGGAGACTTCCCCCTTTTGATAAAATTTATTTTTGTGATTTTTTTTAGGAGAATATTATGGCAGATTTTTCAAATACACATTTCGAGACAAAACAGCTTCACGTTGGACAGGAGGCGGCAGACCCGGCTTCGGACTCGCGCGCAGTTCCGATTTATCAGACAACTTCCTACGTTTTCCACAACGCAAAGCACGCGGCTGACCGTTTTGGCTTGGCTGACGCTGGAAACATCTACGGCCGCCTGACGAATTCAACTCAGGACGTTTTCGAGAAGAGAATTGCGGCTTTGGAAGGCGGCTCGGCTGCTTTGGCTGTCGCTTCGGGCGCGGCGGCAATCACTTACGCGATTGAGGCTCTGGCTCAGGCTGGCGACCATGTTGTTGCCCAGAAGACAATCTACGGCGGAACTTACAACCTCTTGAAGCACACTTTGAAGCCTTTCGGAGTGGAGACGACTTTTGTTGACGCTCACAACTTGGCCGAGGTTGAGGGCGCAATCAAGGAAAACACAAAAATCCTTTATCTTGAGACTTTGGGAAATCCTAACGCTGACATTCCTGACCTTGACGCTCTTATCGCTCTCGGACACAAATATGGACTTGCGGTCATCGTTGACAACACTTTTGGAACTCCGTACTTAATCAGACCGATTGAGCACGGAGCGGACGTTGTTGTTCATTCGGCGACAAAATTCATCGGCGGACACGGAACAACTCTCGGCGGAATCATCATCGAGTCTGGAAAGACAAACTGGAAGAGCGGAAAATTCCCTGCGATTGCGACTCCGAACGAAAGCTACCATGGAATCAGCTTTGCGGACGCAGTTCCGAACGCAGCTTTTGTGACTTATATCCGCGCGATTTTGCTCCGCGACACCGGCGCGACAATTTCTCCGTTTGCGGCTTGGGCTTTGATTCAGGGAACAGAGACTTTGTCTCTTAGAATCGAGCGGCACGTTGAAAACACAAAGAAAGTCGTTGAGTATCTTGCGAAAAATCCGAAAGTCGCGAAAGTAAACCATCCGTCGCTTGCAAGCCACCCTGACCACGCGCTTTACGAGAAATATTTCCCGAACGGCGGAGCTTCAATCTTCACTTTTGAAATCAAGGGCGGACGCGAGGCGGCATGGAAATTCATCGACAACCTGCAGATTTTCTCGCTTCTTGCGAACGTCGCCGACGTTAAGTCGCTTGTGATTCATCCGGCTTCAACAACACATTCCGAGCTTAACGACGCGGAGCTTGCCGACCAGGGAATCACGCAGAGCACAATCCGCCTTTCAATCGGAACAGAGCATATCGACGACATCATCGCCGACCTTGAAAGAGGATTTGCGGCGGTATAAAAGATTCGCTTTCTGTTAGAAAAAACTGAAAACAGCGTGCGGTCATTTTGATTTCTCTAAATGCCCGCGGTGCAGAAAAACGCAGACGATTTTTATTTCGCCTGCGTTTTTTTGTTTTAAATGAATTATGTTTCGTAATTGCATAAAAAGCCCGTGAGTGCGAGGTGCGGACAGATTTCGGGCGAGACAAGTTATTAAAAAGTCGTTTCCGTAATTGCATAAAAAGCTCGTCATTGCGAGGTGCGTACAGAGTTTGGGCGAGACAATTTGTAAAAAAGTAATTCTCGTAATTGCACAAAAAGCTCGTCATTGTGAGTCACGGACAGAGTCCGAGCGAAGCAATCCATAACAAAAATATTTCCTGTTCGCGTTGAATCCAGAATGTCGTGCTTCGACTTATGGATTCTGAATCAAGTTCAGAATGACATGTTTTGATTTACGGATTCTGAATTAAATTCAGAATGACAACTTCCTCTTCGTCATGTTGAGCTCAAGTGCATTTTTGCAGTCGTTTTGATTCAGTATCCGCATAAAGTTTATTTTGCAGCTTCCGAAACAAAGTGAATCCAAAATGAGGACACTCTATTAATTCTGAAATCGCTTTTAGGCTTTTCTTCAATTTCTCTTCCGATTTCTCGCTCAAAATTCAGAACGTGACTTTTACAACTTTTCAACAGCAAATTTTTTCTGCCCGCGCTTTCTTCCCTTCTTCTTGAATTTCCTCTCTTCTTTCAAATTTTTTGTTCTTCGTTCATAATTCCTTGGAAATGATTACAATTGATTTTTCTAAGCGCGGAAAGCTCGGTTTTTGCGAATTTATCTATATATCGATAAAAAATCAGATTCTTGGCGGCGCGCTTTTGCCAGACTCAAAACTGCCTTCAAAACGCGCGCTCGCGCTTAATCTCGGGGTTAGCGTGATTACGGTTCAGAACGCTTACGCCCAGCTGATTTCCGAAGGCTTCATCTATTCAATCGAAAAAAAAGGCTTTTTTGTGACGGACATTCTTCTTGGAGAAAATGAAAAATCACGGAACAAAAAATCTCCTGATTCTGAATCCAAGAATTTTAAAAAAGATGATTTTGAAAAGGCGGTTCAGACAAAAAAGCTTTCCGAAAATCCGATTAAAGAAAAATCACCTGCGGAAAACGAGATTTCTGAAACACAAAAAATTGAAAATCTTGATTTTTCACAGAATGAAAATAATGACGGACAAATTCTCGATGCGCGCCGCACACACGACAACGAAATTTTTGCGGATTTTACGAGCAATGTTACAAGCGCGGAAAAATTTCCGTTCACGCTCTGGTCGCACAAAATGCGGCAGATTTTGTCTTCCGACGACCCGAAGCTGCTTCAAAAAAGCGATGTGAAAGGCGTTCTGGAGCTTCGCCTGACGATTTCCGATTATCTAAAAGATTTTCGGAATATGAGCGTTTCGCCCGAGCAGATTGTGATTGGAGCCGGCGCGGAAAATCTTTATTCGATTCTCGTGCAGTTTTTGGGGCGCGAAAAGCTTTTTGCGGTTGAAAATCCCGGGTTCAAAAGGACAAAAGAGATTTTCGAGCTTAACGGCGCGAAATGCGTTCCTCTTGAAATCGATTCTTTCGGGCTTAGTCCTGAAAAGCTCCGCGGGTCAGGCGCGCAGATTGCCCATCTTTCGCCGAATCATCATTTTCCCACGGGAATTGTAATGCCGGTTCGCCGCAGAATGGAGCTTCTCTCGTGGGCTGGCGAGAGCAAAAATCACTTTATAATCGAAGATGATTACGACAGCGAATTCCGCTTCAACGGAAAGCCGCTTCCTACGCTCCAGAGCCTTTCGCCTGAAAGCCGGATAATTTACATGAACACTTTTTCAAAGACTCTTTCCCCGTCTTTTAGAATCGGATTTATGGTTTTGCCAAAGTCGATTCTCCGCGATTTTGAGGAAAAGATGAGCTGCTATTCCTGCCCGGTTTCCGCATTTGAGCAGTTCACTTTGGCGCGCTTTATCGGCGAGGGATTTTACGAGAAGCATATCAACCGCATGCGAAATTATTATAGAAATCTTAGAAACAGCCTGATTTGCGAGATGAAAAAAAGCGGCTTGATGAGCCTGTGCGAGATTCAGGAAGAGGAGGCGGGGCTTCATTTTCTCTTGAAGATAAAATTAGAAATGTCAGGAGATGAAATCAAGAAGTCTCTTTTGCGCCGCGGAATCAAGACTGCGCTTCTGAGCGATTTTTATTACAGCGAAAAAACTGAAAATCCAAAAGATTTTAAAAAGTCGGAAAGTTCAAAATCAGAAAAATCGAAATTGGAAAGTCCGCCTGTATTTGTTATAAATTATTCGGGGCTAAAAAAAGAAGACATTTCAGAAACTGTAAGAAGAATGTGCGCCGTTTTCGGGTGATTTTTTGAAATCCGTCACAAATCTAAAAAATTTAAAAACAATGCTGAAAATCAGATAACAAAATTTTAATGCGGTTTTTAGAAACTTTTCTCTTGGGCGTTTATTTATGTTTATGTAAAGCGGCTGGGAAATGCGGCGGACGCTAAATGCAAACGCATTTGAAATGCTCGGCACGCTAAAATCACAAGGAGCTTTAGGAGATAAAAATGAAAAAGACAGTTAAAACAACAGTTACATTTGCGCTTGTTGCGGCTCTTGCTTCGGCTGGATTCTCTCAGTCGGCATTGAAATCATCTGAAAATCCAATGAGACCTGACGTTTCAGTTCCGAACGGAATTGAAGGACACAAGAATTTCAAGAAATTTGCAGGGCAGAAGATTTGCGCAAAGACCGAGGACGAAGTCCTTATCGGAAAAGTGAAGAGCGTGAATCTTAAATCGAACGAGATTACAGTAACGAACAGCGACGGAAAAGATGTCGTTGTGAAAATCAGCCCATTTACAAAAGTCAATGTTGAAATCACAGACCAGAATTTTAAGCGTCTTCCGCCGAAAGAGCCTGCCGAGCTTCCAAAATCGGGCGAAATGACAAATCCGAATGAAAAGGGAAAAATGCCGAAAATCGATGATATTTCAGAGATTAGAAGCGGCTCTTGGGTTCTGGTTTCGCTATTCAAGTCTGAGACAAAATCCTTGAACGCGGAATCAGTTTTTGCGAAAGTTCGCGAGTCTCTTCCAGTTGACAATGCGAACGCAAAATAATTTTGAAAAATAAAATCAAAACTTTTAGAAACGAAATGCGGAATGTTCTCCGCAAAATAAATCAGGCAAAGCAAGCTTGAAAGCTTTCTTCATAATCGTAAAAAACTAGGAATTGTCAATTTTTAAGTTTTTTCTAAAAAACTCCTCCTTCCCCTGAAGTGCGCAATAGCCAAAGCATTTCAGGGGTTTTCTTTTTTTAGATTACATAGTCGTAGCCGTTGAATTCGCGGTTTTTTCCTGCGATTTGGTCGAGAGTCACGCTGTCAACGTATGTGTTCACGGCTTTGTCAAAATCGTTCCAGAAAGCGTCGTTTCCCACATTCGAGACTGTGTTTCCTTCGGTTGTTCCGCGCGGGCTTAAATCTCCTTCCATCGCGCGCAAAATATCGCCGGCTTTGTATTTTTCAGGCTGCTTTGCAAGCTTGTAGCCGCCGTTGTTGCCGCGAAGTCCGAGCACAAGCCCTGTCTTGCTGAGCTGCATAAGAATCTGCTCCGCGTATTTCGGCGAAAGATTGTGCCTGTGGGCGAGCAGCTTTAGCGGAACGAATTTTTGCGGATCTTGCTCAGCCAAGTCTGTCATCAGCAAAAGCGCGTACTGGCCGCGTGTCGAAATCTTTAACATGATTTTCCTCCGTTTTCAGGATTTTTGAGAAAGTCCAAAGTGTACTGGAGAGCGAGACCTGCCGCGTAGACAACGCTTTCGCGCGCAAGATCAAAATGTTCGTTGTGGTGCGCCCATCTTGTCGATTCTGAATTTGACGAGCCGACGTGAATGTAGCAGCCCGGAGCTTTTCTAAAGTAGTCCGCAAAGTTGTCAGAGCCGAAGCGTTTTTCAAGATTTGTGAGTGTGTTTTCCTTTCCGACCAATTTAATAGAAGATTCTTCAACTTCCTTTGCGGCTTGCTCGTCGTTGAAGCAGGCATCGCAGATGTCTTCGATTTGGATTTCCGCTTTGCCGCCGTACTCAGACGCCACATTTTCCGAGATTTTTGTGATTGCGTCCTGAAGCTTTTTCCGTGATTCTTTTGTGAAAGCCCGAATTGTGCCTTCGATTTCCGCAGTTCCGGGAATTATGTTGTAGGTTGTTCCAGACTGGATTCTTCCGACTCCAATCAGCGCGCCTTCCACAGGCGAAATAAGACGCGAGACAACGGTCTGGAGCTGCGCTGAAATCTGGGACGCGATAAAAATAGGGTCAACACAGTTTTGAGGAACGGTGATGTGGCCAGCCTTTCCCGTGATTTTAATCAGAAAGCGGTCGCAGCTTGCCATGTCAGCTCCGGCTTTCACTCCGATTTTTCCAAGCTCCATTCCCGACTGAAAATGAATTCCGAATGTGCGGTCAACATTGTCGAGAACTCCTGCCGCGATAATGTCCCGCGCGCCTTTTCCGATTTCCTCCGCAGCCTGAAAAGCGATAATCACTTTTCCATAAAAATCCGCCTGATGATTTTTGATTAGACGCGCCGCGCCAAGCATATAAGCCGCATGTCCGTCGTGTCCGCAGGCGTGCATAATTCCAGCGTTCTGGCTTTTATACGGAACTTCGTTCGCTTCCTGAATCGGAAGAGCGTCAATGTCCGCTCGCAGGAAAATCGTTTTTCCCGGCTTGTCCTGCTTGTCTGTTTTGCCCGAATCGATTTCCGCAATCACGTTTGTCTCTTTTATTCTATAATTCTTGATTTTGTATTTATCAAGCTCCTCCTGAATTTTCTTGCAAGTGTTGTATTCTTTAAGGCCGAGTTCCGGGCGGGAATGAAAATATTCCCTGAGTTCCGCCATGTAATTTCCAAGCGATTTTGCCTCATCTAAAGCGTTCATAAAAATCCTCCAAAAACTAAAATTATTTTTTCTAAACCTATTGACCAAGTAGGAATTAAATTTTATAAACATATTATCAAATAAAAACCTAGTGTGCTACTAGGAAAGAGGCAAAAATGAAAAAAATCAGTAAATTATTAAGAATTGCGGCTTCCGCATTTGCAGTTTTCTCTGTCCTTGTTGCCGCTGGATGCAATGAAAAATCTGAATCTAAAGGCGGAGAGAAGAAAACTCTGACTTACAGCCGCTCGCAGGGGCCTTACACAGTCCTTTTTGAAAACGCTGTCGCGCCGATTCTCGAGTCAAAAGGATATTCTCTCAAAGGCATTGACTATTCCGAGCTTGCGCTTGCCGACGACGCTTTGAACAGCGGAGACGTTGACTTTAACGTTGAGCAGCACACAGCCTACGCGGAAAGCTTCAACAAGGGAAACAACGGCGACTTGGTGGCAATCACTCCGATTCCGACAGTCCCGGCAAGCCTTTTCTCAAAAAATCATAAGTCTCTCGACGAGATAAAGTCGCTTTCAAATCCTAAAGTCGCAGTTCCGAACGACCCGGCAAACACAGCGCGCGCTTACGTTCTTCTTGCGAAAATCGGCTGGATTACGCTTAAAGACGGCGCGAATCCTTCGACAGTAACAAGCGAGGACATTTCGTCGAATCCTTACAACATTGAATTTACGGAGATGAAATCTCTTAACATTCCTGCGGTTGAGGAAGATTTTGACTACGTTGTGATTACAGGCTCGATTGTCTACAACGCTGGAATCGATGCTTCAACGGCTCTTGCAAAGGAAAGCGTTCTTCCGCATCTGATTTTGCAGGTTGTCGTGAAGGAAAAGAACAAGGATTCTGCCTGGGCGAAAGACCTTGTCGCGGCTTACCATTCAAAGGAATTCAAGGATTATCTTGAAAAGACGAATTTTGAGAACGGACTTTTCTGGATTCCTGAAGACTACGCTTTTGAGGATTAGAAATCTGTTTGAAAATTGCCGCGATTTATAGATTCTGAATCAAGTTCAGAATGACAGGCTTATTTTTGCAGATTCTGAAATAAATTCAGAATGACGAGATTTTTGATAGATTCTGAAACTAGTTCAGAATGACGGAAAAATTGATAAAAAGCGGATTCCGAAACGAGTTCAGAATGACGGAAAAATTGCTAAAAAAGCGGATTCTGAAATAAATTCAGAATGACGGATTTTTTTAACGAGAAGATTTGAGAATTAGAGGAAGATGATGATTGAGTTCGAGCACGTTTTTAAGACTTTCAAGACAAAGAAAAATACGGTCAATGCGCTGAACGACATTTCGCTTTCCGTTGAGAAAGGCGACATTTTCGGCGTGATTGGTTTTTCCGGCGCGGGAAAGTCAACTTTAATCAGAATGGTGAACGGACTTGAAAAGCCGACTTCTGGAAAAATCGTTGTGAAAGGTCTTGATGTTTCAGCTTTGCGCGGCGCGTCTCTCAGAAATTTCAGAAAAGACATCGGAATGATTTTCCAGCATTTCAATCTTCTTTCGAGCAAGACTGTTTTTCAGAACATCGCGCTTCCGCTGAAACTTGCGCACAAGCCGAAGGACGAGATAAAAAATCGCGTGTCTGAGCTTTTGCGTTTTGTGGAGCTTGAGGACAAGGCGGAAAGTTTTCCGAACGAGCTTTCAGGCGGTCAAAAGCAGCGTGTCGGAATTGCCCGCGCGCTTGCGCTGAATCCTTCGATTTTGCTTTGCGACGAGGCTACGAGCGCGCTTGATCCGCGCACAACTGACTCGATTCTCGAGCTTCTGCAGAAAATTAACCGCGAGCTTGAAATCACAATTCTGATGATTACGCACCAGATGAACGTGATTTCGTCGATTTGCAACAAGGTCGCGGTTCTTGAAAAAGGAAATCTGATTGAAAGCGGCTCGGTAATCGATGTTTTCGGAAATCCTCAGTCCGAGACCACAAAAGGATTTATCCGGACTGTCATAAACGACAGGCTTCCGAAAGAGACCGTTGACTTCCTGAAAAACTACGAGAAGCCGAAGCGGGTTTTGCGTCTTCGTTTTGACGGCGAGAATGCGGACAAGCCTTTGATGTCGCTTGCAATCCAGAAATGCGGCGTGAACATTTCGATTTTGTTCGGCGTTGTGACGCAGCTTGAAGGAAAAGTTGTCGGATTCCAGACCGTTCAGATTACAGGAAGCGAGGAGCAGATTGAAGCTGCTGAACGTTTCTTTGACGAGAACAAAGTCCCGAAGTTTGAAGTGAAGTTTTAGCTTTTTACGGTTGTTCTGCCGGTTCTGGGTGGCATGACGTTTTTGCTGTGAAAGGACGTCCGCTGTCATAGGAAACGAGTTCGTCATCTTTTTGTGGATTCCGAATTAAATTCGGAATGACGTGTTGCATAACATTTGTGTTGTCACCTTGAACTTGATTCAAGGTCTGTATCTTTAATGACTGACTTTTCGGGACGCTTTGGAAAATGTAGGCAGCTTTGAAAATTGACATTAGGCGGCGTTTTTGCCTGCTGAACGTTTCATATAAAAAGGAGAAAATTATGTCTCAGAATCTGATTTTTGGAATCAGCGCGGCGAAAATCTACACGGGAATTTTCCAGACGCTTTATATGGTCGGGCTTTCGCTTTTGTTCGGCCTGATTATCGGGCTGCCGCTTGCGGTTCTGCTTTTTGTCACGAGAAAGGGCGGAATTAAGCAAAATCTCGTTGTGTACAATGTGGTCGGAACTGTAATCAACGTGATTCGGAGCGTTCCGTTCATAATCTTGATTGTCTACATTATGCCGGTAACAAAAATAATTGTTGGAACTCGCGTCGGTTCAACTGCGGCTCTCGTTCCGCTTGTGGCCTACACCGCGCCGTATCTTGCCCGCCTGATTGAAAACGCGCTTCTTGACGTTGACAACGGAATTATCGAGGCGGCGCAGGCGATGGGAGCTACAACCTTGCAGACGATTTTCCGCTTTGTCTTGCCTGAGTCTCTTGGCTCAATTGTGCTTGGAATCACGACTGGAACGGTCGGCTTGCTTGGCGCAACCGCAATGGCTGGAGCCGTGGGCGGCGGCGGAGTTGGCGACTTGGCTTTGACTTACGGCTACCAGCGTTTCAACTTTCCGCTTATGACTTTCACCGTGATTATTCTGATTGTATTCGTTCAGATTATCCAGATGATTGGCTCTAACGCGGCAAAGAAGGCGAAAAAATAAAGTCTTATTCCTATTGACAAAGTAGGATAACAGTTTTTATCTTTACTTTGCCTTTAATCGGAAAAATAAATAAATTGATTTTGAAAAATCGCAAAAAATAAGGAGAACAATAAAAACTTTGCCTGAAACAGCGTCAAAGTTTTTATTCACAAGTTTGCGTTGCAAACTTTTTATCAACTGCACATTCTCATTTTCATTGCGAATGTGCTTAACAAGTCAATCATAAAACTGAAGTTTTAATCTTGACTTTTTATAGGAGAACAAAATGG
>JAXDVS010000082.1:0-3251 GCA_034088785.1 Treponema sp. | reverse complement strand
CATAAAAAATCTGTCATCAAAGAAAATATTGTTTTCAGAAAGAACGCTAAGGCGCATGAACATAAAACAACCCGAAAGGCAAGGCGGATTTATCACCTTGTCGTAGCCAAAGTTTTTAAGGCAGTAGCGGTCGTTCTTCTTTTCGCTCCAGTTTGTCTTTGGCATAAAGCGTCTGAAAATCAAATCTCCCGGAGTTGGAAGCAATTTGCACAGATACTGGATTTCGCCAGTCGGATATACAACTTTTGGAAGAACATACGAGGCATCAGAATTTTTATCCATAAAATCCATAAGAGCCGGTAAGACTTCCGAGCCAAAACGAATGTCAGGATTCAGCACAACGTGATATTCGCTACCGTTTTCAATTGCCTCGTGCATTGCAAGATTGTGGCTTGCACCGTAGCCAAAGTTTTCATTGTGAATGTAGCGGATTTTTGTAATGCCATTTTCTTGTGAACGATTTTCCAGAATCCGCCATTTGTCGTTCGGAGAATTGTCGATAATATAAAGCGTTTCCACGCAGACAGAATCAAAAACAGATTTCAGAACGGCTTCAATCTGCGCACGCGGAGTATTGAACAAAACAATGCTTGCAGAAAGTTTTTTCGCGGTCATTTTGCAGCCTCTGAAAAAAGTTCCGCTTCATCAGATGTTTCCTCATCGCCTGAAAAATTTCTGTCGCAGTCATAAATCACTTGAATGTTGCAGCCTGAACGCTTGCAAAATTCATAGAATTCTTCAATCACGCTTTTCCTGATTTCTTCTCCGCCAAGCCAGATTGACTTTTCGCTTTCTGCAACCGGCGACAAAGTGCAGGTATATAGAAGAATTTTGAATTTCGCGTTTTCTTTAAGTCCGTTTTGCAAAGATTCGTTCTTTTGGATTTGAAGCGCATTGGAGAGATTGCAGTAAGCTTCTTTTTCACGCTTTGCGTTTTCGATTTCGTTTTTTATGTTTTCAATCACAGTTTTCAGTGTTTTTTCGCTTGCGCCGTTCGGAAAACTGATTATTCCGCTTTTTGCCCACAATTTTTTTTCAGAAGCGAGAAAGTCGAGAATTTCATTGAGCTTTTTTTGTCTGAATCCTTCCGGGGCAGAGCCGAGAAGAAGAGCGTAGTATTTCAAAGCGACCTCATAAAAATAAATAAAAACTACGAATGTTCGGAGTTATGAACAATATTACTACGAGAATATGAAGTGTTCAAGTGAAAAACTATGAATGTAAGTAGTTAAACTTTGTAAAATCAAATCATGGGCTTTTGGGAAAAAGTTGAGATTTTGCGGAAAGAACAAAACACGTCATACCGATGGATTGCGGGGCAGATGGGCGTTTCGGAGACGACTGTTTCCAGCATGAGAAAGGCTGGGACTGAGCCGCGCGCAGGAGAAGCCGTAAAAATCGCGAAATCTTTGGGAACGACTGTCGAATTTCTTGTCGGGGCAGGCGATGATGAATTTTTCCAGAAGTACAAAAAGCTAAAATCTGAAATCCAGATGATTTTGGACAGGAACTGAAGCAGTTTTGAATTTTTGTTTTAAAAACTCTTCTATATAAATAATAAAATCTGAATCTTTATCGCTTTTGCTTTTTTTTTGTGCGGAAAGTCATCGTTCAATTTGAGATTCTTTTTTTTCTTGCGTTTTATGCAATATCTTCTTTCTAATCTTTCACTTTACGCAACACTCTGGCGGCGTTATACTTTTATCGCTTTTGAAAATAATTTTTATGAGGTACATAAATGGCAAAAAAATCTGACAATGCCTGCAAGGGAACTGCGCGCGCTCCGCACCGCTCGCTTTTTTACGCTTCTGGCTATACTGAGGAAGAACTGAACCAGCCGCTCGTCGGCGTTATCTGCGCAAAAAACGAGCTTATTCCGGGACACATCGAGCTTGACCGAATCGCGGAGGCTGTAAAGGCTGGAATCCGCTATGCAGGCGGAACTCCAGTTGAATTTCCTGCAATCGGCGTTTGCGACGGAATCGCGATGGGACACGAGGGAATGAAATATTCGCTTGTAACACGCGAGCTTATCGCAGACAGCGTTGAGTGCATTGCAAAGGCTCATCAGCTTGACGCTCTCGTTATGATTCCGAACTGTGACAAAATCGTTCCGGGCATGTTGATGGCGGCTGCCCGCCTTGATTTGCCGACTGTTTTCTGCTCCGGCGGACCTATGATGCCGGGACATCTTCCGGGACACGATTCTTCAAATCCTTATTCTGATAAAAATCTTTCCTTGACTGATATGTTTGAGGCTGTCGGCGGTCTTGCTGTCGGAAAAATCAACGAGACCCAGCTTGAGGAAATGGAGCATTACGCTTGTCCGGGCTGCGGAGCTTGCTCTGGAATGTTCACTGCAAACTCAATGAACTGCCTTACCGAAGTTTTGGGGCTTGGTCTTCCGGGAAACGGAACAATTCCTGCCGTTACTGGAAGAAGAATCGCGCTTGCAAAGCACGCCGGAATGCAGGTCATGGAAATGTACAAGCGAGGAATCACTGCGCGGCAGATGATGACTGCGGAAAATTTCAGAAACGCTCTCACTGCTGACATGGCTCTTGGCTGCTCCAGCAACACAATGCTTCACGTTCCTGCAATCGCGCACGAGGCTGGAATCACAATCGACTTGCACGAGGTGAATAAAATTTCTGAAAGAACTCCGAACCTTTGCCACTTGGCTCCTGCCGGACACACTTTTATGTGCGAGCTTGACGACGCTGGAGGAGTTCAGGCAGTTCTTGCCGAGCTTGCAAAGAAAAATCTCATCAACACAAATCTGATTACGGCGACAGGAAAAACAATCGCGGAGAATATAAGATTTGCGAAAAACAGAAATCCTGAAATCTTGCGTCCTATTGAAAATCCGTTCAGCGACAACGGCGGAATCGCAATTCTCTTCGGAAATCTTGCTCCGAACGGAACTGTTGTAAAGCGTTCAGCCTGCGCAAAAGAGCTTATGTATCACACTGGTCCTGCGCGTGTTTTCAACGGCGAGGAAGAGGCGATGGAAGCCGTTCAGAAATCGCAGATTAAGCCGGGCGATGTCGTTGTAATCCGCTACGAAGGCCCGAAAGGCGGCCCTGGAATGAGAGAAATGCTCGCTGTAACTGCTGCGCTTGCGGGGCAGGGCTTGGACAAGCAGGTTGCCCTTATCACAGACGGAAGATTTTCCGGCGCGACACGAGGTGCTTCTCTTGGACACTGCTCGCCTGAAGCTGCGGTCGGCGGCCCGATTGCGCTTGTTCAGG
>JAXDVS010000081.1:0-8733 GCA_034088785.1 Treponema sp. | reverse complement strand
ACAATATGTCTAATATTTATTTCTTATTTCAAGATATGCAGAATTGGAATAAAAGAATTGAAAATACAAAAAGAGAAATTATTTATTCTAAGCCGAGTTCTTTTGTAAAATACTGCAATGAGCAAAATTGTATCCGCGCATTTGATTTCAGTTTAGGATTATCGCGATGACGCTTGTATTCGCTAATGAAAAATTTCAAAAAAATTTCAAATTTTCGTTTTATCTCGTAATCCTTAAAATGAATTGACTTATAATCGATGTTCCGTATTTCCGGGCGGGCGGCGGTGCTAATATAAGAATCTTTTACAATCACAACTGATTTCTGAAAATCCAAGCCCGCATTATTGGCTTTATCTGTTATAAAACAATCCCTGTTGTTCGGATTTATATGGCTTCTGAACGGAATCGCAAATTTTCGGTTTACAGTTTCAATGATGAGAACTGTATAAGGTCTTCCCTCTTTCGAAAGAATTTCTTTGCAGTCTTTATATTCTTCATAAAATGTTTTTGACAGAAAGCAAAATTCCATTCTTCTCCCTACAAAAAAGGCTCTGTATTGCTACAGAGCCTCATCTGCTGATTTTCTTTATTTAGCCAGGACACAATCTATGTCCTCATCATCGACTGAGCTTTTTTATTTTTACAAGGACACGCTCTGCGTCCTTATCATCTATACATAATATACGGTAAAAGCATTTTAACGTCAAGGAATTTTTAGATTTTCAAGCAAAACAATTTTTTCTCTCAAAAACCATCTCTTCCGCCACTGCAAAATTGTTTCATTCAAAGAAAACGCGTTGAGGAACAAATGAAATAATTTCATAACAAGAAAACACGTTTTGCAGGGCAACGCAAAAATTTCATAAGCAGGAAACGCGCTGGGCAAATCGTGAAATTTTCCGCATGAGCAGAAAACGCGTTGGGGAACGAATGAAATCATTTCATAACAAGAAATCACGTTTTGCCTGGCAACGCAGAAATTTCATAAGCAGAAAACGCGCTGGGCGAGCCGTGAAATTTTTCGCACGAGCAGAAATTGCGTTGGGGAACAAATGAAATCATTTCATAACAAGAAAACACATTTTGCCGGGCAATGCAGAAATTTCATAAGCAGGAAACAAGCTTGGCGAGCCGTGAAATTATTTCGCAGCGAAAAATCGTTCAAAGTCGCCTTGCGAAATTATTCCGTTTGTAAAAATCTCGTCAGTTCAGCCTATGGAATTTTTCCACGGCAAGAACTCTCTGTGGCAAAAACCTACAACAAATGTTATTTTAATAGAAGATATTGAAAAAATCGGAGACAAAAATGCACGAGGAAAACGGAATCGTATATTCAGACAATCCGGAAAAAATGCTCACAGTTCTTGAAGTCCGCCATCTTTACAGCGGAGTTTATCTTTTAAAATTTTCAAACGGAGAGACTCGGCTTTTTGACACAACAATTCTCAAAGGCGAAGTTTTCGAGCCGCTTAAAAATCCTGAAATTTACGAAAATCCTTCGCTTGAATACGGAATTGTAACTTGGGACAACGGGCAAATCGACTGCTCGCCGGATTATATGTACGAAAATAGCTTTGAGTACAACACAAAAGATGTGGTTGTCGCGTAGAAAAGCAAAATTTCCACACAACGCCCCCAGAAAACTTTCCCGCAAGCCGTTTCCGCTCGGAAATGCCCAATTTTTATTTCCCGTTTTCCGTTTCCTGCTGGAAATGCGTTGCGGGAAATTATTTTTTGCTTTTTCCAGCCGGAAATGAGCCGTTTTTTTATCCCTTTTTATGTTTCCTCTCGGTTTTGCCTTGCGGGATTTTCCCGCGACAAAAATCGCACAGCCCGCTCCACACGCCCAAAATCGCACCGTCCGCCCCACACACTCCTCCCCCAACGCCCCCCAACAAACTTTCCCTTAAAAATTATGCTATAATGTCCGCTGGAGACTTTATGGACTACGCAAAACTCAGGGAAGAACCTTTAAAATCGAAAATCCGCGAGGATTTTTTTCAGAAGTACAAGTACACGCAGCTTGGGAACATCGACTTTGTGATTGCCAAGCATATTACCGAAAAAGGCTCGGTCTCGCTTTTCGAGGAATTCGAGAACGACGACCTAAAGTCGCTTTTGTGGGCGGAAGCCAAGCAGGGAACGAGCCACGACATCTACGAAAGCTTCGTGCAGCTCATTCTCACGATTGGAAAGGAAAAAACTTTTGAAAAATACCTTCCGCCAAAGTTCATCGGAGCGTTCGACGCGGAAAAATTCGCGTTCATCAACTACCACGACATCCAGTCCGTTTTTTACCAGAACGACTTCAACTGGAACGTAACGCCGTCCAACCACGACACAAAGGAATTCAAGCAGCTTCACTCGCTGTGCGAAAATCTTCTAAAAGAAAATTCGATTCTCTTCCGCTACGGAACGCAAAGCGCGGAGCTAAAAGAATTTATCCGTCTGAACTTCAAGACCGACAAGGAAGCCTCAGAGAAAATCTCCGTCACCAAGAACAACTTCACGTTCGTTTTCCAGAAATGGAGCGAGAGCGTAAAGCCCACAATCAAAGTGGACTGGGAGCGCGCGAAAAAGGCAGGAATCATCAGCGCGGACTTTTTCCTTGCCGACCTTCTTTCCGAAAACGGCGAGAGTCTCAAGGATTCTCTTTACGTCGTGCTGAAAAACACGAAATACGAGCTTGCCAAGCAAATCGACGAGCTGGGATTTGAGACTTCGATGAGCGTGGGATTTTCCGACCGGCAGAAAGCTTACAAGGAATTCTGGAGCATCTACGCGCGTCCGCCAAAAGAGGAATACTGGGACTACATCATCGCCAGGCGCGACCTTCTTGTTCCGCAGGACATTCGCGAGCGCAAGGGCAGCTTCTTTACTCCGCAAATCTGGGTGCAAAAGTCGCAGGAATATCTGGCGGAAGTCTTGGGCGAGACATGGCAGGACGACTATTACATTTGGGACTGCTGCGCCGGAACAGGAAACCTTTTGAACGGACTTACGAACTACGACAACGTCTGGGCAAGCACGCTCGACAAGCAGGACGTGGACGTGATGATGGACAGAATCGCCGGCGGCTGGAATATGCCTGAGAACCACGTTTTCCAGTTTGATTTTTTGAATGATGATTTTGCGGGAAGCGGGACAAGGGACACGGAACGCGATGGAAGCAGCGGAAAGATTCCAGCGGAGCTTGCGGAGATTTTACACGACGAGGAAAAGCGGAAGAAGCTCGTGATTTACATCAATCCGCCGTATGCGGAAGCAGGAAGCGGAATGGGCAAAACGAAAGCCGACGTTGCCATCAAAAATAAGACTTATGACAAATACAAAAATCTCTTGGGAAAAGCAAGCAACGAGATTTACGCGCAATTCTTCATCAGAATCTTTGAAGAAATTCCTGATTGCATTCTCGGAGAATTTTCCAAACTAAAAATGATTCAGTCTCCAAATTTCACAGAATTTAGAAAAGTGTTTTCGGCGAAACATGAAAAGTCATTTGTTGTTCCGGGAAATACTTTTGACAATGTTAAAGGCAATTTTCCAATCGGATTTTTTATCTGGAACTTGTCTAAAAAAGAAAATATAAAAGATTCTATAAAATGCGATGTTTTTGATTCAAATGGAGAATTTCTTCTTGAAAAAGAATTTTGTGTTTACGATTCTGATTCAAGACTTATAAATGATTGGCTAAGAAACTATTTTGACAAAAAATCAGAAACGATTGGAATAATGCACAACAATAAAAATGATTTTCAGCACAACAATCAAGTTTGCATTACAACAGCCGATAATCACGACCACACAACTCCGATTACAAAAGAAAATTTGATTCCGATGAGCATTTATCTAGCCGTGCGTCAGTGCATTCCGCAAACTTGGCTCAACGACCGCGACCAGTTCCTTTATCCTAATGACGGCTGGAAGTCAGACGCTCAGTTTCAGACAGACTGCCTAATCTACACGCTTTTCCACGGACAAAACCGCATTTCTTCACAGGCAGCTTCTGCTTCGACAGGCTCAGCAGCCGCAGCAAATGCCACCTCTTCCCTCTCCATTAACCACTGGATTCCGTTCACGCGCGAGCAGGTGGGCTGCAAGAAAACATTCCGCTCAAAGTTTATGTCGGATTTTCTGAATGGAAAGCGGGAAACAGGACACGGCACGAGGGGCGGCAACGGAAACGATTTATTTGCAAATACAAGAGCAGATAGCAATCTCGATGAAACAGGACAAAATCAGCGAGAAAGCTCGCAATCTTCTTATGTTCCTCTCGAAAATCTTTCCGCTGAAGCTCAGTCCGTTTACGATGCAGGACTTGCACTCTGGAAATACTACCACTCCATGCCAGACGCGGCGGCGGACGCTTCGTTTTACGACATTCGAAAGTATTTTCAAGGCACAAACGCAAGCGGCAAGATGAACGCGTCTTCCGACGACGCTCGCTACACAGAGCTAATCGCCGCCCTGCGCGAAAAGATGAAAACGCTCGGTGCAAAAATTGCAGAAAAAGTGTATGAATATGGATTTTTGAAGTGAGATTATTTATAGACTTCTTTTCGGTGGGCGATACGCAAAACAGTTATAAGGATTTTTTCTTCTTCAATATAGCAGACAAGGCGATAATCCCCCACACGGTAACGCCAGCAACCCGCAAAATTTCCGACAAGAGCTTTGCCGCTTGAACGCGGGTCTTGCACGCTTTGAAGTTTTATAATAAAAGTCTGGATTTGCTTTTGAACAGGTTTATCGAGTTTTAAGAATTCTTTTTTCGCTTTCGCAGAGAATTCAACTCTCATAAGCCTGCCTCGGCAAAAACGTCTTCTGCAGAATATGTTTTTTCCTTTCCGCTTCTGATGTCTTCAAGAACTTTTTTTGATAAATAAATGTCTTCCAAATCGTCAAGATAGTCTTCAAGAAGCAGATTGTAGTAAAAACTTGTTGGCTTGTGAGTTTCTTTTGCAAGAAAATTTATCCGTTTTTTTAATTCAGGCGTTGTCCTGAATGTTGCAGTTGCCGTCAATGCCATAATTTTCATCTCCTTGAGCTTTAAAATACAAGAGAAATCTGGAGCGGTCAAGATGAAAACGCCTAAGCCTAACGGCTTAGGGATAGTAGTGGCACGCATCAGGCGTGTTCCGAAGCGCAGTGAAACGGAGCGTAGGAATGAAACCACGGATAGCCCGACCTGCCGCAAGGCAGGGAAGCCCCTTTTTTTTTCCTAAAAAAGCATTTTTCTTTACAAATGCAATCTTTTAACATATATTGTAGATATGAACACAGTAGCAATGAATGTTAGAGTTGACAAAAATCTCAAGGAACAGGCGACGGAGCTTTACAACGATTTGGGGCTTTCGCTTTCGAGTGCAATCAATATGTTTTTGCGGCAGTCGGTGAGGGAAAATGGACTGCCGTTCAAGCCGCAGCGGACGAGGCGAAAGAGCGAGATTGAGCTTGCATCTGAGGAAGCCGACCAGCTTATGAACGACCCGAACGCGAAAACGTACAATAATTTTCAGGAAATTCTTGACGAGCTAGGAATCGATGCATGAGCAAAAAAGAAAACAAATACAGTCTCCGGCAGACAAACCGATTCAAGAAGCACCTTAAATTAATTGCAAAACGAAACAAATCTTCAATCAGGAAGATTGCGGAAACGGTCGATTTGCTTCAAAAAGGCGAAAAACTTCCAGAACGGTTCCGCGACCATGAGCTTGCAGGAAATCTTAAAGGCAGCCGTGAATGTCATATTCTGCCGGATTTGCTTTTAATCTACAGGATTTTCAATGACATTTTGATTCTTGAGCTTGTAGACACAGGAAGCCACGCGGATTTATTCGGAATGTAACTTTTGCAATGTAAATAATGCAACCTTTCATTCTCATCTTTCTTCCTTCTAATACTGCCAGCCGATTCCGATGAAAATCTCGTAGGCTGAAAGATTGCTTCTCCAGCTTGTGTCATAAGTGCTTCCGGGGATTTTTGAGAAAATCAGGTTGCCAAAATCCAAGCCTAAACTTGCGCGCACGACGATGCTTTTCCATTTTTCTGGGTAAACCAGAACTTCAAAGCCTCCGGAATACCAGCCGTCTTTCGGACTGAAAAATCTTTCGGTCATGCTGTTTTTTGTCAAAGCTAAATCCACAAACGGCGCAAGTTGAACTTCAAATCCAAAATCTTTTATGCGCGAAGTTTCTTTCGGGCGGACTGAAAAAAGATGAAACGGAAAATCCAAGTTCAGGCAAAGCGCGGCCGGAACGTAAAGAAAACGGTCAGCAAGATTTTTTGAGGAGATTTCTGGCGTGTCTCTAATTCCGCGCAAAAAAGTTCCAATCGGTCTTGTGTTCTCATCCTGAAAAAAGTTCAGCTGCGAAGCGATTCCGAATTTTTCCCAAGCCTTGAACGCTTTGACCTGCGCCGAAAAATACGGAACAATATCATTTTTTATAAAATCAAATCCTAGTCCGCCGTCAAAATCAGCCGTTATTCCCTGCCGGAAATTTCCAAGCCAGTCAACTCTGCCAAAATCAAAAGAAAGTCCGGCTTTTGCAAGCGGAGAGGAAATCTCCGAATCGTCAAAATTAAGCTCGCGGTCGCTCCAGCAGTAAAAAAAATCCGTGTACGGAGCGAGCGTTGAATCCGCAAAATCCATTTTTATCGGCAACGAGATTTTCGCATATTCTGAATAAAAAAGGTCGTTTCCAAAAAGCGCGTGCTCCTCATCGCCACGCACAAAAACTTGCGAAAAATCCAGGACGAGCTGGCGCAAATTGTTTTTTTCAAGAGGAAAAACAAACGAAAGCCCCGCGTTTATGTCGTAAGAAGGAAGCGGAGAATCAAAAGTGAACTTTACGGAACTGTCCGTGTTCGCAAAAATCCAAAACGACTTGTAAAAAATAGGATAATTGAAATTGAGCGCAAATCCCGCGTTGAAATTTTCCGGCGTGAGCGAAGAAAAGTCCGATATTCCGCCAAAAACTTCGCCTTCAAAGCGCGTGATTGTGCCGCGGAAATTGTCATCGCGCATTTTGAGTTTTAAGACCGCGCCGTCGTTCGAACTGTACTTTGGATAAGGCAAAAGCAGAAAATGCTTTGAATCTTCCGCGCGGATTTTTAGGCAAATTGGAATAATTTCCGCAGAATCAATTGAATCAGCCGAGTTTGAATCCGGCACAAAATCAGAAGCCGTGATTGCAGAAAGCATGCCGTTATTCGAAGCCGAATTGTTAGATGTTCCGTTTTTTCCAAAAGTCGATGTTAAATAATCCAACTGGAGCGGCTGCGGAAGGTTTTCTGAAACTTCAATATTCACGTCAGAAAAAATGCGCAGATTCAAAAGTCGCGTCTTGCAGTCAGAAATGTACGAGTCCAAGTCCTCTTTTGAAGAAAAAACTTTTTTCGTGTCAATCAGAACTTCGTTCCGCAAAAATTTTTCCTGCGTCTGCCCGGAAATCTCGTATTCAACTTTTTCAATTCGGAAAACTTGGGCAAATAAAAACTGGAAATTAAAAGACAGCGCAAAAACCAGAGCCGCAAGATATTTTCCGCCGGTCGCAAGACCGATTTTAAAATCCTTCATATTCAGAAAATATACGCGGGAAAATTAAAGCGGCGATAAACAGAAGATAAACTTTTTATAAACAGGGAAACTGGACTTCATCTAAAAAACGTCATTTAAAACAAACATTCAAAATATTGAGTTTTTTGCTGTTACTAGAAAATTGACAATTAAAAATATAAAATAAAAAAATCAAAGATGTCTCTATAAACAGGAAAAACATTTATGAAAACAAAAATTGACTGCGACAAAGCCTTAATAAAGAAGATTTTTGAGAACTGGTACAATATTCCAAACTATCAGCGGCCTTATGTTTGGGAAACAGAACAGATAGAAGTACTTTTGGACTGCATAAAAAATGCTTATGAGCGAAAAGAAGAGCAATATTTTTTAGGTTCAATTGTTTATCGGAAATCAGAAAAAGAAATAGACGGCGTTTCATATCAGGAATGTGAACTGCTCGACGGACAGCAGCGAATTACAACGATATTTTTAATCATCGCTTCAATAAGAGACATTGTAATTCAAAACAAAGACAAATTCGAACCGACCGCTTATGAAAATATTCTCTCGACTTGTGAAGAGCTAATCTATCAAAAAGCAAATCCTTTTAAAGGAATTCCAGAATTACAACGAATAATTTTCGAAATCCGCAAAGATGTAAAAGACTTTGTAGATTCTCATATAAAAGAAAACGGAAGCACAACAGAAAATGAAGAAGAGTTCAAAACAACCGCACAAAATAAATCCGTAAACACATCAATCAGACATATTTCAAACACCGTTTTAGTTGCAAGAAGTTTTTTTACAGAAAATATTTCAATTCTTGGCGATATTTTCAAATATCTTCTTAACAATGTTCTTCTTGTTTACATCGCCACAGAAGATTTAGATGATGCTTTTCAGCTTTTTACAGTAATGAACAATACAGGCTTGAAACTTACAAACAGCGATATTTTAAAAGCTGATAACCTGAAAGCCGTCGAAAATGAAACAAAACAGCAAGTTTGGGCTATAGAATGGGAAAAAATGGAGTCATATTTTGGAGACGATTTTGACAACTTTCTTTCCCAAATAAGAACAATTTTAGTAAAACGAAAAGCAGATTATTCGCTTATAAAAGAATTCAACGACAATGTTTATTCAGAAAAACGATGGAACAGAACAACAAAGCA
>JAXDVS010000080.1:0-6694 GCA_034088785.1 Treponema sp. | reverse complement strand
CAACTTGTTGAATTGTATCACTCAAGTAAAGCAAATATTAGTGAACATATAAAGCACATTTTTGAAGAAGGTGAACTGGAAGAATCCTCAACTGTTCGGAATTTCCGAACAGTTCAAATCGAAGGTGACCGAAAAGTCAGCCGTGAACAGATTTGCTACAATCTCGACATGATAATCTCCCTTGGCTACCGTGTAAAATCTTTGGTAGCAACTCAGTTCAGACGGTGGGCAACTGAACTGTTAAAAGAATATTTAAAAAAAGGATATGCGCTTGATGACAAACGCTTGAAGGAACTTGGCGGCGGAAATTACTGGAAAGAGCTTTTGGAAAGAATCCGTGACATCCGTTCAAGCGAAAAAGTGATGTACCGTCAGGTTCTTGATTTATATGCTACCAGTGCGGACTACAATCCAAAAAGTGCGGAAAGCATTGCGTTCTTCAAAATGGTTCAAAACAAACTTCACTATGCGGCTCATGGAAACACTGCGGCGGAAGTGATTTATAACCGTGCGGATTCAGAAAAAGAGTTTATGGGATTAACAGCTTTTACAGGTGATTTTCCAACTAAAAAAGATATTGCAGTTGCAAAGAATTATCTTTCAGAAACTGAACTAAAAGTCCTGAACAATCTTGTTTCCGCATATTTCGACTTGGCGGAAATCAACGCCATAGAACATAAGACAATGCATATGAGTGATTATGTTGAGCAGCTGGACAGAATCCTTTCCGGCACAGGAAAAGAAATTTTGGAAGGCGCAGGCTCAGTAAGCCATAAACAGGCTCTTGAAAAAGCTGAAAGAGAATATCAAAAATACATTCAGAAAAATCTTTCCCCAGTTGAAAAGGCATATTTGGAAACAATAAAGGTTTTGGAAAAAGAGGCAAAAGCCGGAGAGAAGAAATAGATGAGTGAATTGAAAAAACTGGGTGATTATGTACGGCAAGTAGATGCTTAAAAATGCTTTTATATAAAAAAATTAAAATATAGTGATAATTATTAAAATATAATTGACAATATATAATTTAGCTTGTATATTTATAATATGAACAGATTTGATGATATAGTTTATGAAGATGATCATTTTACAGACGATGACTACATATTCTTGAATCCATCTCGGCAGTTTCAGGAACACTTAAACGAAATTATGCAATTATGTGACTGGCGTGCAATAGATTTGATGAATATTTTAAGTGTCTCAAAATCTACTTGCAATAATATTCTTGGAAATGATTCCATGACTAACAGCAAGCCCACTCCAATTCATAAAACAGACTTGATTACTTTATTGATGTGCATTCAGCATAAAAAAATAAAGGACAGTCATTCTCTGTTGGTTTTCTATCTGTTTGCAATTTTATGTCCTGGTATGCCTGTAAGCCTTGATTTTGAGCCATTTAAAAAATTGTCTGTTTTGGAAAAAGATTTGCCTTCTGATTTGCTGCTGCAAAATCTGAATTGTCTTTGTCCGGATACAATCAGAAGTTTCAATCGGTTTATTGAATGGCGGTTGAATAAGCCTGATGTCACAATTACAGAATATTATGGTCATCCAGAAATCAATGAATATGTACAGCTTGAATTCGAAGATAATGAACCTATCGAAAACGAAATAAGAAAATCTTTGGAATATTCCGAAAAATTTATCCCATTATATTTAGACTGGTATGTTTCAAAGATTTGCAAATGTTGCAGATAAATCGTTTGGCAGGAGAAGAAACTTATGGAAGAGATATTTAAAATAGCAGTGTTTTTTGATTCTGAAAATGTTCCGGCCGATAAAGTTCCCTTGATAATTGATTATCTTTCTGGAAAAGGTGATATTCTTTTTCAGCGTGCTTATGCGGATTGGTCTGTTTCTAACACAAAGTCATGGAAAGACCAGCTGAATAAAACGCCGATTACAGCTATTCAGCAATTCCATCACAATGAAAAACAGGCTGTTGATAAACTTATAATGATGGATGCGATTGAAATGGCGATAAAACATGAAGATATAAATTTGTTTGCGATTATTGCTTCCGACAACGGTTATCATTCATTGGCATTAAGATTGCGTGAGCTAGGAAAACGCGTTATTGGAATCGGTGAAAAAGCGAAATGCAATTCAATCTGGATAAAATCTTGCAATGAATTCTCATATTTAGAGGACTTGGATGAAAAGGATGAAGATATTCTTTTGAATGAGAAAAACGAAAATGATGAGGATATAAATTTAAAGGATTTTTCACTGGAAAAATTTATTGAGACTGCGTTTGATTCCACTCCATTTTATAATGGAACAAACACAAAGCTGCTTTCGCAAATTTGGGAAACGGTTTACCGTCAAAAATCTGATTTTAATGTAAAAGATTACGGAGTAAAATCCCCAAGAGAATTAATTTTAAAACTGAATTCAAAATTCAAATTGACAGATGACGGCAAGCCGCAAAGAACATTTTTTGTAGAAAAAACAGATTTCAAAGAAAATGAAATCCGAAAAACTGGAGTAGTAAAGCGAAGAATAAAAAACTATCGAATTATTTCATCAGACGATAAAAGTGGAGATTATTTCTTCTATATGGGCGAGATAAATCTTCAGTTCAAAGGTAATAAACTTGATAAAGGCGCAAAGGTTGATTTCCAAGTTGTAGATATTCCAAAAACTGGTAATTTTGAAAATAAAAACGGTCGGGCGACGGATGTCAAGGTTATTAGTTAATTTCATGCTATAATATCCCCATGCCGGTACACGCTAACAGCAATCTTTCATCGCTTCTGCACAGCTCCCTTTATTCGCAGGAGATTCTTGATTTTTACAGGAGCCGTTCTGACTGGTTCGATGCGCGAAGGCTCAGGCGGCTTGTTTTTCATACTTCAAAGGAAAACGACCATCTTGTGCTTCCTGATGCGGAAGTCTGCAGGTATGCAAGCAGGCTTTTGTCAATGCAGGAGGCGTTTCTTCTGTGGTTTGAAAAATTGCCGCAAAGCCATAAGAATCTGCTTGTTCTTCTGGTGAAGAATCCTGTTCTTTCTGTTGACCGCGCTTATAGAATGGCCGGGATTCTTGACGGAAACTTTAGCGATTCTGATTTTGAGAGTTTTGCGAAAACAGAAATCCTAGGCGACATTCAGAAAAAGCAGAAGTATATTCTTGAGAACATCGCAATCTATAAAAACGGATTTGTGTTTTGCCCGGCTGTTTTTCGCCGCTACATTGCCACGCACCTTTCCGCGCTCGATAAATACAAAAACTTGTCTGATATTTCTGTCTGTGCCGAAGGTGATTTTTTTCCAGTTCCTGCCGGCGAGATTCTAAAAGAAAGTCCAGCTCTTTTTCAGAAAACGGATAATATAATAGAAGAAAAATTGAAATCCGCTGCTACAATCCGCGAAGCTATTGAAATTATTGCGGACGCCCCTAACAGTTTTGATGCCGCTTTTCTTGTTCCTCATCTTAATTTGAACGCGCGCTACTGGCTTTCGCCAAAGACAACTCAGAAAAAAATCCGGCAAGTTGAATCTTTGTATGGCTTTCTTGAAAGCCCGCTTTTTGAAAATCCTGTGAGCTTTGAGAAAATCGAGAACTCTTTTTATGACGATATAACAAGCAAAGTTCCAAAGTTTTATATTCCAGCGGAAGGAAACGGCTATTTTGTTCGGCTTGAGTCCGAAAAGGCTTCAAAAATGGCTTCTTCTGCCAAGTCCGCAAAAACTTCTGCCTGCTTTGGAAAAAGACTTGAGCTTTCAGGCGGAGACTTTTTGTATAATTTCGTATCTATTCCCGCGTTCAATAATCTTTTGCTTATGCTGTGCAGGCTCGGCTTTTTTGAGTGCACGCTTTCTTCAGGCACGCAAAGTCCTTTTCACAACGCAATGCTTTATCCGCTCGGAAAAATTAAGGCAGTCAGAAGGAAATGCTAGAAACTGCCGCTATGCTGAACATTGAAAGTTGATGTTTTTTTATCATGCTGAACTTGAATAAGCATCTTTCCGTGGATTTTCGTTTCGTTTAACTGATAGTTTTGACTCTTATAGCCAATAGAATGAGTCTGATATAGTTCTGTGAATTGCTTTTTGTTTGTTCCGCCTGATAGTTTTAAACATTTCCGTGCGAGCGTGTATAACATCTCCATGGTAAAGAGTGCTGATTAACTTAATCAGTGATATGCTTATTAAGTTGGTAAGCTGACTGATGATAAAGTTAATAAGCCAGATAATGATTAACTTTATCATCTTGCTTATGATTAGTTGGTCATTATTATGATGATTAACTGATAAACGCTGTATTGATTATCTAATCAGTGCTATACTGATAATACCTAAAAATTGAATAAAAAATAACGGCAAAAAATATTTTGCTGCTGCTGTGGCAGGGATTGTAGGGGCGCAGAGCGTTGCTAAGTGAGCGGAGCGAACGAAGCAATGAAGGCGAAGGCCGGAACCCCGAAAAGCCCGGTTTTTGCGGAACTGAGCGAAGGGAAGTGAAGCAAAAAGCCACCCGAATAAATAAAATTGCGGAGAAATTAGCATGGGCGATGAATTTGAAAATGCGAAGGGAAAAGTTTTTGTTTCTGTTTATCCGTCGAACTTGAAGGACAAGGACGGCAACAGGATTGGAAAATGCGTCGGAAAGGTCAAGAAGAATGTGGCGAGTGTGGAGCAGCTTGTTTCGCGCGCAAAAAAGGGCGGAATTGTAATGTCTGCGGAAACCCTTCTGTATGCGGCGCAGATTCTTTCCAAGGCGGCGCGTGATGCGCTTTCGGAAGGGCTTGCGGTTGACCTTTTGGGGCTTGGAACTTTGGGATTTTCTGTTGAGGGCAGCGTTGACCAGTTTATGACCTCGCTTGAAATTGCGGAGCATTTTAGGCTCGCGTTTACACCGTCAAAGATGGCTGAAAAGGCGTTGAAAAATATTCTGCCGTCGCGCATTGTTCTGCAGAATTCAAGAATTTATATTTCAGAAGTGAAAAGCCTTGCGGCGGAAAGCGCGGAAGAAAACACGATTTACCTGAACAGGCCGCTTTGCATAAAGGGAAACGGGCTGAAAGTCGGCGGCGAGGTCTGCGGAGTTTTTCTTGTTCCGTGTCGCGAGCATAATGTGTATGCCCCACGTTCTGAATGGATTCCGCTCCCGAATCCGTACACAAACACTCCCAAAAAACTGGAGCTTTATATGCCGGACGATTTCAATCTTGGCTACGACGGAGAGCCGGGCGAGGAGGAGCCGCTTTTCTGCATTGCGGTTGTAACAAGCTTGAACCCGAACAGCCGCGAGCGCGCAGAATGTGTGGAGGCTCTTTCTGGGGCGGTGAGGGTGAGGAGAATATAGCTTATGAGGCGGTGATTTTATCTATTGGGAATTGAAAAGTTGTCCTTTTTAACGAGCGTTATTTAGAGCAGAAATTCCTTGAGTTTTTGACGGAAAATAGAATTTATGCTATACTAAAAAATAAATGGAGGTGATAAAATGACATACGGAAAACCTATTTCATGGCGAGATTTTCCTAATACTCCTGGAAAACGTATTCTTGAAGAAATTTTATCAACACCTCGCCCCGATTTTACCCAATTAGACAAAGATGTGGCGGCTTACGAAAAAAAGCGTTCAGACGAACGAAAGTCAAAGGCAGCAAAAAATAAATGAACTATTTGCCTATAAAAACAGAAACATTTTACTACCAGCATTTATTTGACTCAGAAAATAATGAAAATGCCATCAAGAATTTTAGTGTGCATCAAAAGACAGGCAGAGGGCTGGAAGAATATTTAAAAATCATGGCGATGGCAGAAGAAGATGAAAATTTTGCCAGAACATATTTAGTTAAAGACAACGAAACCCATGAAATTGCTTCTTATTTTACTTTAAAATCAGGACTTTTCACACTTGAGATTTCTGAAAGTCAATTTTATGCCGTGCCTTCAATAGAACTTTCAAATTTTGCTGTAAATTCATCGTACCGAAAGCAACATCCTGAAATCTCTGAAATAGGAAAAACAACTTTTAGGGAATTTATCCTTCCTCTTGCTAGGTTCATTCAGACTTTTCTTGGTGCAAAATCTCTACATATCTTTGCACTTCCGGAAGATAAACTGATAGAACATTATCAAGAAATGGGATTTTCTCGGCTTTCTGCGGAAAAAGAAAAATACGTTCATTCCCATATAAAACCAAAATATGACGCTGACTGCATTTTTATGTATCAGATTTTATAGGAACAAAAATGTCCATTGAACAAAATATAAACGAAGAAAATACAACAAAAGTTGTCCCAAAAAACGCTCGTTTAAATGAGCAGGAAAAACTTCACCTCGCAACTGTTTTTAGCGGAATCGGTGCGATTGAGCATACACTTGATAGAATGAATATTCCTCATGACATAATTTTTGCCTGTGATAATGGCGATGTCGATGTTCTTTCAAAGAAAATTCCTGAAAATATTTCTGAAATTGAAAATGAACTTTCTGAACTTACGAAAGAAATCAATAAAATAGAAGTTCAATCAGAGGAAGATAAACTTTATAAATCCGAACTTGACTTGATTCTTTCAAAGACAAATGAAGAAGTCAAAGTTTATAAATCAATGAGCCTTTCAAACTCAACGGAAAACAAGATTTCAAGAAAGATAAAAGACATTTGCCAGCGAACAGGAATGTTGCACGAGAAAATCAATTCTTTCAAAATCTTAAAGGAACTTTCAAAAATTCCTGAT
>JAXDVS010000079.1:0-9924 GCA_034088785.1 Treponema sp. | reverse complement strand
TTCTTTGTATTCTTTTAAATGAATTTTGTTTTCTTCAATAGCAGCGCGTTTTTTTTCTTCGTATTTTTTTTCGTCCTGCTCGATGATTTTGTCAAATTCGGCCTTGAATTCGCTGTCTGCCTCTGCCTTCGCCTGAGAGATTTTTTTATCAGCCTTCTCCTGAGCTGAAATTGTCATGGCTTTGGCATTCTGTTCTACTTCCAAAAGATGATTGATTGCATTAACTTCCTGTTCAGCCATTTTCCGCCTCTTCTAATATATTAGTCAAAATCTATTGTAGCAAACTTTCTTCTGATTCGCAAAGGAATTTGTAGACTTCAGAAGCCGAAGAACATTTCACGAGATTGTCAACAAAATTCGGAATTTGAAGGACCGACGCAAGCGATTTTAAAATCTGGATATGACGCTCAGCCTCGCCTTCAGAGCCAAGAATCATAAAGACAACATGAACCGGAGCTTTGTCGAGAGAATCATAATCAATTCCCTCTTTGCTGATTCCGATTGCGCCGACAGTTTTTTTCATTGAAGAGATTTGCGCGTGTGGAATCGCGACGCTGTGCATAATTCCTGTAGACATTTTTGACTCGCGCTCGTTCAATGCGGAAAGAGCCTCGTTTCTGTCAAGCGACGGACAATATGAATGAACTTTTTCAACGAGTTCTTCAAAAAGCTCGTCCTTTTCCGTGCTTTCAAGATTCACGCAAACAGTTTCTTTCGGGAAAAATTCGCCTAAAAGCATTTTACAAAATCTCCTTCAAAAATTATCGATTTTCAGATTGATTGCCGTTTCAAACTTGTTTTGAATTTCTGCCGCAAAACAATAATAACAGCGACTTAAATTCATCACGGCAACTTTTTAGCAGACCAACATTTTAATCAGCCGCACAAATAAAAAAAGCCAGATTTTTACATCCGGCTTTTCGCAGTTTTATTAGTTACCAGCCTCAGTTGCCGGTGCTTCCACAGAATCAACAGTTTCTGCCGATTCAACTGGCTCGGTCGGCTCGCTTGTGTCTTCTGCTTTTTTCCACCATTTTTCGTTTGTTTCAGAAGTTGCTTCCGATTCAGAATTTTCTGCTTTTGACTGTTCTGCCTGAAGCTCGGCTGCTGTTTCACTCATCGCTTTTGCATCATCAGAAGTTTTTGTTGAATATGCTTTTGCAATCACAAAAGTCGCAACAAAAAACAAAACAACAAATACAATTGTCGCTTTTGTTAAAACCGAAGCCGAATGAGAGCCGAAAGCCTGCGAGTTACCGCCGCCAAGAAGTCCGCCCATTCCGCTGCTTTCCTGATCCTGAACAAGAACCAAAAGAACAAGCAAAACAGAAATAATCACAAAAGCAACCATAAGAATTGTCAAAACAACCGAGTTCATATTTACTCCAAAACATTCAAAAACTTGTTAAAATTAGTGCTATATATAATATAGAAATAAATAGTTATAGTCAATTATTTACCAAGCGCGCTCTTGCAGATTGGAATAAATGTCTCGGATTTGAGGGAAGCTCCGCCAATCAAGCCGCCGTCAATATCAGGCTGGCTCAAAAGAGCGTCCGCGTTTTTTGCGTTCATCGAGCCGCCGTAAAGGATTCTAATCTCCTCGGCAGCCTTTTTTCCAAAAATGTCGGCAATTACAGAACGCACCGACTTGTGAACACGCTGCGCTTCCTCTGGAGTTGCGGTGTTTCCTGTTCCAATCGCCCAAATCGGCTCATAAGCGATTGTGATTCTCGAAAGTTCCGCAGGAGAAACATTCTCAAGACCGCTGTTAATCTGAAGCTCGCAGACATTGTCTGTAACTCCGGCAATTTTCTGGGAGCCAAGCTCGCCAATGCAAAGGACAACATCAAGACCATTGTCCAAAGCCTTTCGAACTTTTTTCCCGATAAGGCGGTTGCTTTCATAAAATTCATAGCGGCGTTCAGAATGGCCAAGAATCACAGTCTGAACTCCAATATCCTTTAGCATCGCCCCGGAAACAGCTCCAGTGTGTGCTCCGTTGTCTGTTGCAGCCATATCCTGCGCGCCAAGAAGAATATTTGAATCTTTTATTACTTCGTGAACCGCATCAAGATAGACAAATGGAGGCGCAATCATGAACTTGCCGTCTAAGCCTTTCAATTCCTCAACCAGCTCTTTAGCCAAAGCAACAGCCCCAGCCCTGTCCATGTTCATCTTCCAGTTACCTGCTACATACTTTGAACGCATTTTATTCTCCAATAAATTTATTGTTTTCGTACCTTAGTATTATCTCATTCTAACTTCTATTTTTCTATATGTCAAAAAGCAGATGATTTCCGATTTTAGAGCGGATTTTGGAGATAAAGTTTCGGAGACAGATGGGAAAAAGTCTGTTTGAAAAAATTTGGGGCAGTGTAAAAAAAAACAATGGAGACAAATTCGTCAGATTGCGATAAAAACAATTTTTAAAATTAAACGAAACGAAAGATAAAAAAGGAATAAAAAAAAGAAAAATGGCAAGAAAGCGTTTTCAAACAAAAAAACGAAACGTTAAGAAAACGCGTTGTTCAACAAAAAAACGCGGCTTTATAAAAAAAAAGAGACAAGACAAAATACGTCATTCGATACAAAAAAAAATGCCGGGGCAAGCCCGGCAAATTAAATCATTTTTTGTTTATTTCGCTGTAAAAAAAAACGTCACGAATTGTTTCCTTTTTTTAACAGTCTGCAAACAAAATTATTTTGTCGCCAAAAATTAACCGTAAACCGACAAACGATTTACTTACCGAGTTTCGACAAGCAAAACTCACACGCAATCTTATCTACTTTGTCGCCAAAATTGCAATTCCTGGCAAAGTCTTTCCTTCCAAGAATTCAAGCGAAGCACCGCCGCCTGTTGAAACGTGGCTCATTTTGTCTGCAAGGTGGAACTTGTTCACAGCCGCAACAGAATCTCCGCCGCCAACAACAGTCATTGCGCCGCGTCCAGTTGCCTCTGCAACAAGGTTCGCAACAGCTTCTGTTCCCTTTGCGAATGCGTCAAACTCAAATACGCCAACCGGTCCGTTCCATACAACAGATTTTGCTGTTGAAAGAACATCCTTGTAAAGCGCGATTGTCTTTGGACCAACGTCCATTGCCATAAGATTGTCCGGAATATCAACGCCGTCAACTGCAACAGGAGTAGCGTTTGCGTCAAATTTGTCAGCAGCAACATGGTCAACAGGAAGAACAATCTTAACGCCTTTTTCTTCTGCGTCTTTCAAAAGTTTTTTAGCTGTGTCGATAAAGTCATCCTCAACCAAAGAGATTCCGACCTTGTGTCCCTGAGCTTTCAAGAATGTGTAAGCCATTCCGCCGCCGATAATCAAAGCGGAAGCGTTCTTCAAGAGGCTTTCCAGAACAGCGATTTTTGAAGAGACTTTTGCGCCGCCGATAATTGCGACCTGCGGTTTTGGAGGATTTGTAACCATCGGCTGGATATATTTAACTTCTTTTTCCATCAAGAATCCGCCGACCGGCTGCTCTTTCATAAATTTAGCAATTGTCGCTGTAGAAGCCTGATCGCGGTGAGCAGTTCCAAAAGCGTCGTTTACGAAAATATCTCCGTAAGTCGCAAGCTCTTTAGCCATTGTCTCGCGCTCAGCTGTATCTTTTGAAGTCTCTTCCTTGTGGAAGCGCACGTTTTCAAGCATTGCAACAGCTCCGTCTGGAAGAGCGTCAATTGCAGCTTTCTGTCCTAGTGCGTCAGGCAAGAAAGTTACTGACTTTCCAAGTTTTGAAGCAAAATATTCAACAACCGGCTTCATTCTGTTCTTTCCGTTGATGAATTTTTCTGAGTCAGCTTCTGTCCAAGTCTTTCCGGCTTTCTCAGCTTTTTCCTGAGCCTTCTTAACGTCTTTTTTTGGGTCTCCGAGGTGGCTCATCAAAACGAGCGAGCGCGGATTCTGCTCAAGAATATATTTAATTGTAGGAAGAGCCGCCATAATGCGAGTGTCGTCCTGAACAACGCCGTCTTTCATCGGAACGTTAAAATCGACGCGCATGATAATGCGTTTGCCTTTCAAATCAACGTCTTTTACTGTCTTAATCATCTTATTTCTCCTTTTAAACGAATAGAAATATCGTTTTAAATATAATAATTTCAGGCTGAAAATTCAACAAATTCTATTCTGAATACATAAAGAGGGGAAAGCCTTCCCCTGCGCTCCAAAACTGCGTTTTTCCGCTACCCCTTCTACGTAGGGAGCCGTCGCCCCGTAACGCCCCGCAAAACAATTCCTTGTCAGACGAAAAAATTGCAGGAATCATAATTTTCTAAAAGTTTGAGCCAAAAAACTTTTTCATCTGTTTATGATATAATTTTCTCCGATATGAAAAAAAACTTCAGTCCAAACGGCTTCAATCCGACAGAAATAATTTTCGCCTGCACAACTTTGTGCAATCTCCGCTGCGCGCACTGCTTTGTAAACCGCCTCACAACAAAACTCAACGCAGAGGACGCAAAAAAGCTGATTCTTTCCTGCAAAAACAATCCTGAATCGCAAATAGACAAAATCGGATTTTCGGGCGGCGAGCCTTTTCTCGCGCTTGATTTTATGTTCGAAACGATAAAATTCGCGCGAGAAAACGACTTTATGTTCGACCAGATTATGACAAACGGCGACTGGTGGAAAAATGAAAGCGACCTGCGTGAAACCTTGCAAAAAATCTGCGACGCGGGCTACGACGGAAAAATCGGCGTGAGCTACGACAATTTCCACGCGCAAAATTACGAAAGAATCAGAACTTTCTGCAAAACTGTGAACGAGATTTTCGGAGAAGAAAATCTGATAATTCAGGCGGTGGCAGATCCGCTTTTAGACGAGAAAGATTCAAAAAAACTTGAAGCTGAGCTGAATGCGCTTTCAGAAGATTTTGCGGCGGATATTTTTATTCTTCCGCAGACTTTTCAAGGCGACGATGAGCGCGGCTGGCAAAGCAAAAAATGGTTCAACAAAGATTTCTGCGAAGGCCCGGGACAGATTCTTTTTGTACACCCGACAGGCGACATTGCTCCGTGCTGCGGCTTTGCGAATGAAAACAAGGAGCTTTTCATCGGAAAAATCACCGACAGTTTTGAAAAAATCATGGAAAATGCAAAAAAAAACAAAATGATTCAAGCCTGCTTTTTCAGCGGACTTTTAAAACACGCAAAAGAACTTGAAAAATCAGGCGAGAAATTTCCAGCAAAAGGTCGCACTGCCGACATCTGCACATTCTGCGATTTTTTATGCAAGCATGGTGACATAAAATAACAGAGAATTGACTTATGCGTGCGTCCTTCTAAAAAACTCAGCCATAAAAAACAGCCGTTTTGATAAAAAAAGGGATTCCATTTTCGGAATCCCCTTTGTGTTCAGATTCTATCTAAACTTAGCAGTTCTCTGCGAAGTATTTGATTGTTCTAACCATCTGTGATGTGTAAGAGTTCTCGTTGTCATACCAAGAAACAACCTGTACCTGATATGTGTCGTCAGAAATCTTAGAAACCATTGTCTGTGTTGCATCGAACAAAGAACCGAATCTCATTCCGATTACATCAGAAGAAACAATCTGATCCTCGTTGTATCCGAAAGACTCAGTAGCTTCCGCTTTCATTGCAGCGTTGATAGCTTCTTTTGTAACTTCTTTGTTTGTCTTGATAACAGCAGTCAAGATTGTTGTAGATCCTGTTGGAACTGGAACACGCTGAGCTGAACCAATCAATTTTCCGTTCAATTCAGGAATTACAAGACCGATAGCCTTTGCAGCTCCTGTTGAGTTAGGAACGATGTTTGCAGCACCTGCGCGTGAGCGGCGGAGGTCACCTTTGCGCTGTGGGCCGTCAAGAATCATCTGGTCGCCAGTGTAAGCGTGGATTGTAGACATGATTCCGCTCTGGATTGGAGCGAAGTCGTTAAGAGCTTTTGCCATTGGAGCCAAGCAGTTTGTTGTGCAAGAAGCTGCAGAAATGATGTTGTCGTTCTTTGTAAGAGATTTGTGGTTTACATTGTAAACGATTGTTGGAAGGTCGTTTCCAGCAGGAGCTGAAATTACAACTTTCTTTGCACCAGCATCGATGTGAGCCTGTGATTTAGCCTTTGAAACATAGAATCCAGTGCATTCAAGAACAACGTCTACACCAAGTTTTCCCCATGGAAGGTTAGCAGCGTTAGCTTCCTTGTAGATTGTGATTGTTTTTCCGTCTACAACGATTGCGCCCGGCTTTGTTACTGTTTTTCCGTCTTCTGCAAGAACATCGTCAATGTAAGAAACTGTGTGCTTGTTCTCGCCGATTCTTCCTGCGTATCCGCCCTGTGCTGTGTCGTATTTCAAAAGGTGAGCAAGCATTTTTGGGCTTGTAAGATCATTGATAGCTACAACTTCGTAACCATCTGCTGCAAACATCTGGCGGAATGCCAAGCGTCCGATACGGCCAAAACCGTTAATAGCAACTTTTACTGCCATTTTTATTCTCCTATAAATTGAATTTCAATTTAAATAACAAAATAAATATAATGATTTTTCTAAAAACCGTCTATAAAAAAATGATTTCCGAAAAACCGCGAAAAAAATAAAAAAAACAGTAGAACAAATCATCTCTTTGAAAGGGATTTATAAAATTCTGCCGTTTCTTCTATATAAATATCATTTTGTGCTGTCGTCGCTGTTCGTGTCTTTGTGGCGGTTGTCGAAATATCCTCCGTCCTCAAGATAACGTCTGCGCGTCATTATCAGATTTATAAGCTCGTGGTACATATTGAAGTCAATTTCAAGAGCCATCGGAAGAAGGAAGAACTCGGTCTCGTCGCAGTAACGCTCGATAAAATGCGGGTCGGTAACGTAGCCGAGCGAAATCATATTGGAAATTCTGTCCGCGCACTTCAAGATTTTCGCTTTTTGGCTTCCGCTGTCGAGAATCCGCTGCAAGAACTGCTTCTTGCTTTCGTCCTCGCGCCTTGTAACTTCAAGAACGAGCTTCAGAACTTCCTCGCCTTCTGAATCAGCATTTGCAATCAGGCTTTTGTCAAAATCTTTTATATCCTCAACAGTGTCGTGAACAACGCTCGCCTTTAAAAGAACAGAGTCGATGTAGCCATAGTCAATAAGAATCGCAAGCGTGTCCATCTGATGACGGAACATATTTCCGCCCGCGTGCCGCGCCTTTCCGATAAGCCCCGTGGCAAGCTGCATATAAGGAGCCAAGACAATGTTTTTAAGCTCCTGAGCTTCCTTGTTGCCCATTTTTTCAGGCTTCTCAATTTTCATCTCATATTTAATTCCCATGTCTCGCCTACTGTTCTTTCTGACAATTTCGTGCTGAGTATTATCCGGCAACAAAGCCAATCCGTCAAACTAATTCAGCGCAGCAACGTAAGATTCAAGTTTTTCCACGCGCCGCTTGATTTCAGCGAGCTTGTCGCGCTCAGCCTGAACAACTTCCGCCGGAGCGTGCTGACCGAATTTTCCGTTGAGCTTGAACTCGATTCTTTCAGCGTCTTTCTTGCCAGTTTCCAAGTCCTTGTTGAAATGCTTCAAAAGCTGTTCCTTGTTGATGTTGTCGTCAAGAAGAATGAACGCCTCAAATCCAGTTCCTACAGTTCCGATTGACTTAGCAGGCTTTTCCTCGACAAATTCGATTTTTGAAAGGCCAGCAAGAAGCTGAATCATATCAGATTTTTCTTTGCAGACTTCAGCCGCGCTTCCTTTTACAACAAGCAAGGCAAGATTGATTTTGTCCGCAGGATTTACGCCGCACTCGTTTCTAAGGCCGCGAACGCTTCTGATTACGTCTTTAAGAGCATTGAAACGCGCAGTGATTTTCTCGTCGTTCCGTTCAGACTTGAATTCAGGATAAGGAGCTGAAACCAGAAGTCCGTCGTAAGTTTCAGACGAAAGAATTTTGTTGCTTTCTGTTTTTTCGCGGTTCTCGTTGATTTCCTTTCGCGGAAGCTTTGAGTAAATTTCTTCCGTGACAAACGGAATGAACGGATGCAAAAGCCGCAAAGATTCTTCAAGAACATTCAGCAAGACAGAAACCTGTCTGTCTTTTTCAGCTTCTGTTCCGTGCCAGAACACGAGCTTTGTCGCTTCAACGTACCAGTCGCAGAAATTGTTCCAAAAATATTCATAAACAGAGCTTGCCGCATCGTTGTAGCGGTAAGAATCAAGAGCAGTGCGCACATTTTTCGCAGCTTCGTTCAACTCTGTGTAAATCCATTTGTCAAGTTCGGTCAATTCTTCATCTTTTACAGGAACGAGATTTCTTCCCTCAAGATTTCCGAGAATGTAGCGGCTTGCGTTCCAGACTTTATTGCAGAATTTTGAGCCGAATTTGAACGAGTCGTTGTCGATTAAAATATCCTGCCCCTGCGCCGCAAGATAAGTCAAAGTGAATTTGAGAGCGTCCGCGCCGTACTGGTCGATGATTTCAAGCGGGTCGATTCCGTTTCCAAGCGACTTCGACATTTTTCTTCCCTGCTTGTCGCGCACGAGACCGTGAATGTAGATGTCGTGGAACGGAGCTTTTCCAGTGAATTCAAGACCTGCCATAATCATTCGGCTGACCCAGAAGAAAATAATATCGTAGGCTGTAACGAGTGCAGTTGTCGGATAGAATTTCTTCAAGTCCTCAGTGCTTTCAGGCCAGCCCAAAGTTGAGAACGGCCAAAGCCAAGAAGAAAACCAAGTGTCGAGAACATCAGGGTCTTGCTTTAAATGAGAAGAATCCGCGCCGCATTTCGGGCATTTTTTCGGGTCTTCGCGGCTAACAATTGTCTCGCCGCAGTCGCAGTACCAGACAGGAATTCTGTGTCCCCACCAGATTTGTCGGCTCACGCACCAGTCACGGATATTTTCAAGCCAATGAGTGTAAGTGTTCTCCCATTTTTTCGGGAAGAAAACGATTTCGCCGTCTTTCCATGCTTTCAAAGCTTTTTCAGCGAGAGGCTTCATCTTTACGAACCACTGGTAAGAAAGATAAGGCTCAACGACGGTATGGCAGCGGTAGCAGTGTCCGACAGAGTGAGTCATCTTCTCCTCGCCCTTGAAGTTTCCGCTTTCAGTCAAGTCCGCAATCACAAGTTTTCGCGCCGCTTCAGGCTTCAGTCCGCGGTATTTTTCAGGAACATTATTGTTGAGAGTTCCGTCAGGATTCAAAAGATTTATGATTTCAAGATTGTGGCGTTTTCCGACTTCCCAATCGTTAGGGTCGTGCGCAGGAGTGATTTTCACCATTCCAGTTCCGAATTCCTTGTCAACGTAAGCGTCGGCGATAATCGGAATTTCCTTGTTGATTAAAGGAAGAAGAACTTTTTTTCCAACGAGATTCTTGTAACGCTCATCGCTTGGATTTACCGCGACAGCCGCATCTCCAAAGAAAGTTTCAGGGCGAGTTGTGGCAACCTCGATTCTTCCAGAGCCGTCAGCGTAGTTGTAGTAAATGTGATACATTGCGCCCGCTGTGTCTTCATGTTCAACTTCGTCATCTGCAAGAGCCGTTCCACAGCGAGGACACCAGTTCACGAGATACTGTCCCTTATACATCAAGCCACGCTCGTACAAAGTAACGAAAACATCGCGGACAGCCTTTGAAAGTCCTTCATCATAAGTGAAACGCTCGCGGCTCCAGTCAACAGAATTTCCAAGCTTTTTCTGCTGCTTTACGATAATGTCGTGGTGCTTGTGTGTAACTTCCCAAGTGCGCTCCGTGAAAGCCTCGCGTCCCAAGTCATTTCGCGTCTTGCCTTCTTTTTTGAGCTGCTTTTCAACAACGTTCTGAGTCGCAATTCCGGCATGGTCAGTTCCAGGAATCCAAAGAGTGTCATCTCCTCTCATTCTGTGATAGCGAACAACAACGTCCTGCAAAGTGTTGTTCAAGCCGTGTCCCATATGAAGAACGCCGGTAACGTTCGGCGGCGGAATTACAACTGTATATTT
>JAXDVS010000078.1:0-28426 GCA_034088785.1 Treponema sp. | reverse complement strand
TTTTTTTCACAAACGCTGAAACAAAGCGAACTCATGCCGAGTTCGAGTTCAGCATGACATTCAAGCAGAAAGCCAGTCATTCCGAATTTATTTCGGAATCTACATTTTTACAGCCGTTGAAACAAGTTCAGCCTAACGAATCTATTTTTTCGCCGTCGCCGTTGTTTTGTCCGGCACGATAATCGCGTCAATTGTGATATTTCTTTTTTGCGCCATTCCTGAAACAAGGTCTTTCGAGATTTTTCCGAAGCCCCTCGGACGCGGATGAGGCTCTGCATCTCCAATCAGAATGATTTTTCTTTGGGCATCCTGCCGCCATTTGTAATAATACATCGACGCGTAAAGAGCTTCGTAAACCGCCTCAGGAATGTCTCCGCCCTCTTTTCCGATAATTTTCACGCCCAAAAGATTTTTGCTGAACGAATCAAAATCATCTGTAAAATCAAAACGCTTCACCGGAAGATTCATATAATTGTAAGAATCTCCGTAGTCGCGGTACAAAAGAAGCCCAAGCCGCAGCTCCCCGAACGACTTGATTTTCTCGCGCAAAGCCGGAAGCCAGACAGTTTTCAGCTGCTGCATATCGTCTTTCATCGAGCCGGTCGTGTCGATTGCAAAAACAACGTCAACTTTGTCTTTCGGAGAAATTTCATCAAGAGACTTCATAATATCGTCAGGAAGCGATTTTGGTCCTTTTGAAAAAATCATTTTTCCGCCGCCGAATTCTGAAATTTCCTTGAATTTTTCCGCGGCAACGGAATTGTATTCATCTGTCAAAATAACTTCTTTTTCTTCATCAGAATCGGAATTCTCATCTTTAGGATTTTCTTTTTTTGATTCTTCTTTCACTTCCGGATTTTTTGGAGATTCCGCCTCTTTTTTGATTTCTGAAAGATTTGATTTTTTTTCGTTTTCAGGAGATTCAAGAACTTTCGGCTCTGAAACCGGCTCATTTTTTTTAATCTCGTTTTCTTGCGTTTTTTCGCTTTCCAAAGCAGTTTTCGTTTTCTGGACATTTTCCTTTACAACAGGCTTTCTAAAATCAAACATAAAAGGATTGTCCGCGTAATCGCCTGTGTAGTCGCCGTATTTTTTTTCAAACGCTCGGATATTTATAAAAGTTCCCTTGCCGATTTTTACAGTTCCGTTCCGGGTCCACGGATAGCCGTAAGCAAGCTGGCTCGGAATAAAAATGTGAAAAGCCGTTCCAAAAATCTCGTCAGATTCTGGAGTCGAGTCAATCAGGCTGAATCTTGAATATTTTGAATCAAGAATTTTTCCATTTAAATATCTTATCTCGTCGCCGTTTATCGGGTTGTATTCTTCCGCGCGGTAAGCGTAGCTGTCGGCCTTGCCTTCCGGGTCTTTTGTCGTTTCGGTGAGCATTACAGACTCAATTCCGGGCTTTTTCCTGATAAAAAGATGATAGCCGCCGAGCGAGGAATATTTATCTGTCTTGTCCTGAACAATCCGAACGTCATCAGAAAGAATCAAAAGTCCTTTTTTTTGTTCAAACCGCCCTGAAATCTGAGGATTTTGAGAAAAAAGCGCGTTAAAACAAAAAAATGCGAAAAAAATAGAAACAAGATATTTTTTCATAGCTTTAAAATCGGCTTAAAAATTTAAATTTATAAGTTAATTGATTTTACATCGAACTGTGATATAATTTTTAGGAAAAATTTAGAAAACTAAAATATAAAAATGGAACACAAAATGAGCAACGAGGATTTCACAACGGTAGACATCAGCGAATTTTTTGACAAATCAGAACAAAGCTCTAACGACGATTTTGACACTGGAATTGTTGTGTTCACAGAAAAGCAGCTTTCTCTCGTGCAGGAGCTGCGCGCAAAACTCGAAGAAAACGACCCGGAGCATTTCGCTCTTCTGAACAAGCAGGTAAAACGACTAAAGGAACTCAACGCGGCAATCGCGAATTTTCCTTCGCTTCTCGAACGCTCAGACCTCACTGTAGGCTCAAGAACGCCGCAGTCGCTGATTGAGTCTCTTATAAACAGCTCGCGCGAGGGCGACACAATGCTTCAGCTGCCTTCAAAAGCGACTTTGGGAAAAGGATTTTTAGTTTCAAAGCTTCATACTTTCGCTTCTTTTGAAAAGCTCTCAAAACTTGCAAACTGCGACGCGAAACTCACAAAAGACCTTCACACGGAAACTGTCTCGATGATGTTTCTTCTTCTCGCAGAGGATGTCTACATAAACCTGATTCACGACACGTCACTCACAATGGATTCACGGCGGCAGCTCGCGCTTTCGCTGCTTCTTCTTTGGGAGCACCGCGCGGACCAGAACATTTCCGACATTTCGCCGGTTTTGCAGTCCGTGTGGATGGCGCGCACAAGGCTTGCTCCGGCTTTCGGCACAATGATGGGAACAAGCGAGCTTATAATGATTTCTTTCCAGCTTGACGAGCAATGGAGCGAATTCATCAAGACAAAACTTGGAACTCCAGACGTGAACATGGCGATGGAAGAATTTCTGTTCGGAATTTCCTACGAGCAAATCTCAAAATTGAAAAATATGCTTCGCGAGCGCGGAATTTCTGCAATCGGACGCGATGAAGTCTCGGCATTTCTCGGAGAAAATGTCAAAACGAACATGAGCGAGGATTACCGCGATTTTTACCAGCAGTACACGCTCCGCCGCGACAACGCACGCGCAAGAAAAAGACTGAATATTCCCGGTCCGCAGAAAACGCTTGAAGATCACTTTATCAGCTTTGTAATGGAAAGAAACTGCAAAAAACAGGAAAAAGACTTGGAAAAGGAGCTGGTTCTTTCATCAAAATCATCTGAATCTTAATTTTTATAAAAAAAATCCTCAATTTTTCCCGCCGTTTGACGATAGGCTCTTATTAGGATATTATTAAAGCTATGGGTATTGCTACAAGCCAACAGCTTACGAGATATTATGACCAGTATCGCGACACAGAAATCACTTTTACAAAAGATATTATCCGCGCGCTTGGACTTGATCCTCGGCAGATTTATATAAAGTGCAACGGCGGTCAATGGCCTTGTATTATAAATTCAACTTCTTTTCAGCTGGCAAGAATCATAGTCGGAACTAAAGGCGGAGCTTTTTCCGCGCTCGCAAAAGACAATCCAGCTGTGAACATCCGTTTTTGCTTTACAGAAATAGAAAATGAGACAATAACGTTCTTGGTTTCAGGAAAAGTCGCAAAAATTCAGCCTTACATGAATTCAAAAGAGCTTGTTGTCGTGACGATTCAGTTTACGCAGCGGCCGCCGGACGACTTGATTGAAATTGTCGGAAGACTTCTGGAAGCAAACGCGAACGCAGTAAGAAGACGCGAAGAGCGGATTGTGATAAACGATGACAGCAAGAGGAAGCTCGACCTTGTCCGCGAGGAATGTATCGTTGTGATTCAGGGAGTTCCGCGCCATTGCGTTTTGCGCGATGTCTCGTTTCTCGGAGCGAAAATTCTGCTTATCGGGCTTTCACAGTTTCTTGCAAACAAAGAGGCGATTTTAAAGCTTGAATTCGACGAGCCTTCGGAAGTTTTGCAGATAAGAGGAACGATTGTCTCCGCTGACCTTATTCAAGGAAGAAAAGACATTTGCGCGGCGAGCATAAAATTCGATGAGTCGCAAGTTCCGCTTTCTTACAAGCTTCATCTGAACAATTATCTTACTCAGGTCAGAAAAACTCAGCTTTCAGCTTCTGACCAGATTGCGCAGCAAAGAGCGGCTCAGCAGGCGGCAATGGCAAAGGAAGCTAAGGCTCAGGCACAAGCCGCGCAGAACCAGCAGCAGGCTTCCGCACCGACGCAACAGCAATAAATCAAAAAGGAACAAAAATGAACCCTTCATCACCATTGGACTCGATATATTTCATAAATTTGCCGGAAGGCTTTAAGCTTTCATCGGCGGCACTTCAAATTGACCCGACAATTCCGCTTCCGGCGCAAAAAAAAGACAAGGATTCGCCTGGAACTTTCAATATGAAAGAAATCACAAGCGAGCAGATTCTTGCTGGTCTCGTCACGATTATGGCTTACGACCCGCACAACAAGGACATTCTTTATTACCGCTCGATTTTAAAGCAGGCGCGTCCGAATCTCAAAAAAGAGATGACAGAAGCCGCAATCTTAAAGGCAAAAAACGAAGACTGGGACTTGGCGGAAGAGCTTTTTCAGGCTTTGCGCGGGTTCGACCCGGAAGATATGGTTACAGTCCTGAACACGGCGCTTTTCTTTGACCAGCGCGCAGATTCCTACAGACGCTCCGGCCTGATTGACGACGCAAACGCATACGACGAGGACGCTCTGAACTATTACAAAGAAGCGATGGACGCAGAGCCGCCACTTCCTGACGCATTTTTCAACGCGGGATTTTATTATCTTAAAAAGCACAACTACGGAGACGCAAAAGACGCGTTTGAAACTTATCTTGCCTTAACCTGCGACATCAAAGACGAAGAGATGGGCGAGAACGGAATTTACAAGAAAAACCGCGCTCAGGAAATTTTGGACAACATTGCAAACAGAAATATGGAAGATGACCATTTCAAAGCCGCTTACGATTTCATCAACAACGGAGAGGAAGAAAAAGGTCTCGATGAAATCCGTCTGTTCATTGAAAAAAATCCGTCAGTATGGAACGCGTGGTTTATGCTCGGCTGGGGACTTAGAAAACTCGGCCGATACGAAGACGCAAAAACAGCGTTCAACAAGACGCTCACGCTTGAAGGCGGCGAGACAAGCGACACTTACAACGAGCTTGCAATCTGCATGCTTGAGACAGGCAATCTTGGCGAAGCGAAAAAACTTCTTCAAAAAGCTCTTTCAAAAGACAGCGACAACACAAAAATAATCTCAAATCTTGGGTATTTGGCGTTGAAGGAAGGAAATCCAGCGGAAGCCGCAAGCTATTTCCAAACAGTTCTTGAAATTGACCCGAGCGACAAAATCGCGGCGGCGGAACTCAAAAAGCTAGATGTCTAAAGATTAAACAAAATTGCATAAAAAACGGCGGCTCAAGTTTTTGGCCGCCGTTTTTTTATTAAATCAGATTTTTATTTTCAGAAACAAAGTTTCACAAATCCAGTTCCAAAAAATCGCCTTTCTTGATTCCGGATTTTTCAAACCAGCCCTGCGGCACTTCGAGCGCGTATCTCACGCTTACGGTGCTTACGATTGTCGCCTCTGAATACGGTGTCATGTCAAAAATGTCTCGGATTTTGCCTTTGTAGTCGATATATGCGATTGAAAGCGGATGCGGCGTGTTTTTCATCCAGAAGCTCAAAATCTGGTCGTTCTCAAAAACAAACAGCATCCCGGTTCCGTCCGGAATGTTTTTTCTGAACATAAATCCGCGGCTCCGCTCTTCCTCTTTTTCCGCGATTTCCGCCTTGACCTCAACAAAAGTTCCGTCAGATTTTTCAATCCTAAGATTTTTCACAGGAAGAGATTTCGCCGAGCATGAAGATAAAATCAAAACTGAAAAAAGAATCAAAAAAGAAGCGTGCGAAAAGAATCTCCGGGAAACGCCGCCCCGAAAATCCGCAAGAAGTCCATTCAAAAAAGAATTAAAGTCGATTTTTCCCCGGAAAAGTTTATCAAAGCTCATTCAAAAAATCCTCCCTCGCCTTTTCACCGGCAGTCTCGCGCACATTCGACTTGTCAAGATTCTCATTGAAAGCCTTCGCGTCAACATATTTCAGCGTAAGCGGCCGCTCAAGGCTCATAATCACAGAATCGTCTTTCCAAGTTGACTTGTTCGGATTGATTTCGTCCGGATTTCCGTATTTTTCAATCAGTTTTGAGAGAATCGAGTAATGGTCGATTTTTGTCTCTTTGAGATTTATCGTGATTATGTAAAGTTTCTCGTTGTTGAACTGAAAATAGCAGCGGTCAAGAAAAGAAAACGGCTCGTAAGTCGCGTCGGTTTCAATCAAAGTCTGCCCGCTCTGAGGAGACAGGGAAACATCGCGGTCGCCGCGGTAGCCAAACTGATGGTCTTTTTTAAGCGCGTCTTTCAGCTCGTCAACGCTCATTCCAAGCTGGATTTTTGAAAAGCCGTTCGGAAGCGAAAAAGCGGGCAAAAGCGAAACAAACAGCAAAAAAGCAAAAAGAAATTTTTTCATCTTATAATAAATCGAAAAAAAGCCGCCCGGACTTTAACGGTTTTCGTTTTTCAGCGGTTTAGCGAATCAACGCAAGGAATTCGACGATTCAGATTCAAAATGATTCGGCAGACGCAACGGTGAAGCGACTAAATGAAATGATTCGGCAAACACAACGGTGAAGCGAATCAACGCAAGGAATTCGACGATTCAGATTCAAAATGATTCGGCAGACGCAACGGTGAAGCGACTCAATAACAGCGGCTTGCAAATCAACTAAGAACCGGCAAAAAGCGATTCAGATTCAAAACGATTCGATGTTCCAGCCGCAAATCGATTAAACGCAAAAATGCAAGCCGAAAAATTCATTTTCAGATGCCCGAACTTGCATTTGCCGCCGCAGCCTTCGCCCCCTGCTTTCTGTAGAACGCAGCCTGCTTAACAAGCTCCAGGCAGTCAGGAATAAAGATTTTTCCGCCGTGCAGACTGAAAAGGCTCGAATTCTGGAACGCGTAAATGTATCTCATCTGCTCGTTCTTTTTAAGGCCGCACATCGTCGCAATGTCCTCAACAGTAAGATTCGTCTGATACTGAGTTCCTTTTCTGAACTCGATTTTCATTTTTTCAACCTGAAGAGCGAGCATATCGGTCATTTTTGCAACAGGATTTGAATTCAAAAGCGAATTTGCAAGCTGGCGGTGCATTGACCAGAGGCGGTCGGCAAGCATTGTCGTAAGGCGAGAAATCAGCTGAGGCTGAGTCGAAACCATCTGGTTGAAATTCGACTTGTTGATTGTCATAAGCCGGCAGTCGTCATTCGCGATTGCGGAAGCGGAACGCGGCTTGTTTTCAAGCAACGCCATCTCGCCGAACATATCGCCTTTTTTGAGCATCGCGAGCGTGACTTCCGTTCCGTCAACGATTTTTGAAATCTTTATCGAGCCTTCCTGAATTATGAACATATCGGCTCCGCTTTGAGACTCTGAAAAAACCATCGTTCCTTTCGGATAAATGCGGAGCAAATCCTGATTCGACTCAAAATAAACGGCTTTTGTCGCCTGTTTTAGATTTCTGAACATTTTCAGCGCGCGCTCGGCTTTCGGTCCGGTCTTTACGGTCTTAACATACTGATAGTAAGCGTAGCAGGCAATGTCGTACTGCTTCTGAAAATAATAATACTCGGCAACATTGAAAATCTGGTCTGGCTGGTCGATTGCGGAACGGCTCAAAGTCTGCTTCATCAAAATCTCGTTCAACATTCTCATTCTGTGCGCAAAAGTCCTGATGATTTTAAGCGCGACAGGCGTGTTTTTCTCGATAAGCTCAGAATACTGGTCGCGACGGACAGAAATGCAGACAACATCGGAAAGAGCCACGACAGTCTCAATCTGCGAGTGCAGCGACATGCTCGAAATTACGCCGACAAAGTCTCCCGGCCCTAAAATCTCCTGCGGAGTTCCCGGAATCTCGTTCTGATGGATAATCTTGACGTGTCCGCTCTGAATGATAAAAAAACGGTCGGTGTCCTCTTTTCCTTCAACGAGAATGTAAGTTCCTTTTCTGAAATTTGCAAATGATAATTGAAGCACTTTATTTTTCCCGACGGCCGCCTTCCGCGCCGCAACTTAACTTATTTTAATGCAGATTCTTGAAAATGTCTTTAATTTGCAATTCACAATTCATAATGAACAATGCAGAATTTTTAGATGACGAAAGCGGCTAAAATGACATTTCGGGGCGCGTCAAAAATGACAAACGTGGACAAAATAATTTTTCGAACTTCGTCACGATGACGATTGCTGTTCAAACGTTTTTTTGCACTTCGTTATGATGACGAACATTGTTTTAATGATTTTTTGCCTTTCGTCAAAATAAGGATTGCCGTTCAAACAGTTTTTCTCGATTCGTCACGGTGACGAACTCTGTTTTAATGATTTTTTGATTTTCGTCAAAATAAGGATTGCTGTTCAAGCAGCTTTTCGAGCTTCGTCACGATGAGGAACGCTGTTTTTATGATTTTTCCAATTTTCTCAAAATAAGGATTTTCGCCAAAATGCTTTTCCAAACTTCCTTAAAACAAGGCTCGCCGTCCAAATACTTTTTCCAACTTCCTTAAAATAAGTTTTGCCGCAAAAGTGCTTTTCAAGTTTTATCAAAATAAGGATTGCAGTCCAAATACTTTTTCCAGTTTCCTTAAAATAAGATTCGCGCCCAAACAGTTTCCCAAAAGATTTTGCGTAGCAAAATCCAATCCGTGTGAACTTTTTCCGCAAAATCTCAGCCAGCTTTCTTCGGCTCTGCAAACTTAATCAACGAAAACCGCCAGCCAGCTTTCTTCGTTTATCGCCGCCCCCTAAACCATTCCGCCGCCCTGAATGCGATTTCACGCAAAGATAATTTCCGGCTCCAGCAAAACGCCCTTTTCCTCAAAAACTTTTTTCTGCACGGTCTCGACCAAAGCGCGAATGTCCGCCGCAGTCGCCTTTCCGTCAGGATTTATGATGAAATTCGCGTGCCACGGAGCAATCTGCGCGCCGCCAAGCGAAAATCCTTTCAGAGCGCACTCATCAATCAGTTTTCCGGCGACAATTCCCTTTTCAGGCTCGTTCTTAAAAGCCGAACCCGCGCTCGCCGCCCTAAAATGCCCCATCGCAACCCGTTTTTGCCGCACATTTTCCGAAATTTCGCCGTCAAAACCGTCTCTGACCTTGAATTCAGCCGAAAGAATTATTTTTTTCTCATTTTTATCACGCGGGGGAAAAGTCCCCCTCGCTCCAACCGCTTGCGCGTTTTCCGCTACCCCCTTTAACGGGGGCAAATCCCCCGTAACGCCCCCTTTCCGCTTTTCTTCACGATTCCGAACTCCAGAGTTCTGAAAAGGCGAACGCTTATATCCCCAGTCATCAGCATTAAATTCATAATTCTTAATTTCTAGCTGCTTAGAAGCCGGATTTGAATCTGGATTTAAATCCAAATATTCCACGCGCACGAGATTGTCGCTTAACGAAAGGCCGAAGCAGCTTGCGTTCATAAAAACCGCGCCGCCCACAGTTCCGCTCAACGCTGTAAAAGGCTCAAATCCGCCGAGATTGTTTTTCTTGCAGAATCCAAGAACGCTGCCCCAGCTTGCGCCTGCCGAGCAAAGAATGTGCTTTTCATTATTTGCGCCGTTTGCAAAATTCGATTCGTTTTTTCCGCTGTTTTCCAGCAACCTAACCGGCTGAGCCGGCTCGCCAAATCCGATTTTTTTTGTGCAGATTACAAGATTCAAGCCTTCGTCAGGAAAAATCGTGTTGCTTCCGCCGCCGAGCAGATAAAAATCAAGTCCGGCTTTTTCCGCGCTTTTCAATGCGAAAATCAGGCTTTCCGTGTCAAAAGGCTCGATGTAAAGTTTCGCCTCGCCGCCGACGCGCATTGTGCAGTGCTTTGCAAGGCTTTCGTTTTGCTTTACTTCTCCGCGGAAATTTTGCGTATCATTGAAAAGAAGAGAAAATTGGCTTAAAATCATATGAAAATTATAATGAAATCGAGTTAGGGATTGTAGTGGCGCGAAGCGTTGTTTTGGGGCTGGCAGGGCTTGCAAAAATCGCTTCCCAAAACAATGAAGCGGCAGCGGAACCACGAAAAGCCCGACGGCGCAGCGCGCCGGAACTCCCGAAAAATCATAGAAAATGGAGAAAAAATATGGCGCTTAAACTTTTCAACACGATGGGAAAAAAAATTGAAGAATTTGTTCCAGTTGACCCGGATAAAAAATATGTGGGATTTTACGGCTGCGGACCGACGGTTTACAATTACGCGCACATCGGAAACTTGCGCGCATATGTTTTTCTTGACATTCTCGACAAAACTTTGACTTATCTTGGCTACGACATCAAGCACGTTATGAACATCACCGATGTTGGACATTTGACTGGAGACGCTGACGACGGCGAGGACAAAATGGTGAAGACCGCGGAGGAGCGGCACCAGAGCGTTCTTGACGTTGCGAAATTCTACACCGACGCTTTTATGGCGGACATCGACGCGCTTAATATCCGCCACCCGGACGTTATATGCAAGGCGACCGAGCATATTTCCGATATGATTGAGCTTATCAAGAAAATCGAGGCGAACGGACACACTTACACTGCGGGCGGAAATCTTTATTTTGACATTTCGACTTTCCCTGACTATGGAAAACTTGCGAATTTGAATCTTGACGAGCTGAAAGCCGGAGCCGGAAGAAGAAAGCTCTCGATTATCGACGAGAACAAGCGGAATCCGGGCGACTTCGTGCTTTGGTTCACAAAATCAAAATTTGAGAATCAGGCGATGACATGGGATTCTCCGTGGGGACGCGGCTATCCGGGCTGGCACATCGAGTGCTCGGCAATGAGCATGAAATATCTTGGAAAGCACATCGACATTCACACTGGCGGCGTTGACCACATTCCAGTTCATCACACAAACGAGATTGCGCAGTCGGAAGGAAGTTTCACGCCGGAAGAAAGGGCGGAAGGTCCGTGGGTAAAATACTGGCTTCACAATGAATTTCTGGTAATCGAGGGCGGAAACAAGATGTCGAAGTCTTCGGGAAATTTCTTGCGATTGCAGTCGCTTCTTGACAAAGGCTACGACGCGCTTGACTACAGATTTTTTCTTTTGGGCGGACATTACCGCAAGCAGATTTATTTTTCTTGGGACGCGATGGACTCTGCGAAAAACGGACGCGCGGCATTGAACGCGAGAGCCGCAAAGCTGATTCAAAAAGCGAACAGCGAAGAAAATCTCGGGCTTACAAAAGAAAACTTCGCTGAAAAACTTTCAAAAATCGATTCTGACGCGAAAGACAATATTACGAGATTTGAGGAAGGGCTTGAAAACGACTTGGCGACTCCAATCGCGCTTTCTGCACTTCAAAAAGAATCAAACGGAAAAGGAAGAAAGGCTTCAGACGCGCTCAGCAGCATTTTCAAGATGGACAAAGTTCTCTCGCTCAAAGTGATTGAAAACGCATTTGCCGAGCTTGAAAAGCAGACGGAAATTTCTTCAAAGACTGACGACCACGCAGGCGACCCGGAAGCGACGGAAATCACAGCTCTTGTTGAGGAACGCACGGCGGCAAAAAAAGCGAAAGACTTCGCAAAAGCCGACAAAATAAGAAACGACCTTTCCGCGCGCGGAATCACAATCATCGACACGCCGAACGGAGCAATCTGGAAAAGAAACTAAAAAAACGTTTTTGAGGCGCGAACGCGAAAAAAGCGAAGAGAGAAAATTCTGTTTGCCTTTAGGTGAATAAAAATTTTTGTTACAAAATTGCCGCACGGACGCGGCAGAAAAGCAAAGAGAGAATTTTTCATTCGGTTTCTCTGCTCTGCTTAAAAATTCTCGTTAGAATAAAAAATCCAGGACGGATTTTTTATTCTTGTAACTTTTTGTTATCTGAAAACTTTATATGTATGAGGAAGGATATTTATGCCGGTAGTTAATGACAAAAATTATAATGCAGCAAATCCGGCTGACTTCAGGACGATTTATGACACAACATTTACGCTTCTTTACAGAGTTGCGTGGCGCGTCATAAATGACGAGGAAGCTGCTGAAGACCTTGTTCACGATTCGTATATAAAAGCCAGCGAAAAGCAGATGGTCTTTCCTAGTCTGGAAGATGCGAAATTCTGGCTCATACGCGTCGTGAAAAATGCAAGCCTGAACTACGCGAAGCGAAAAACACGCGAGGCAAAGGCTTATCACAAGGCGCTTTACGAAAGCAAAAAAACTTCTGAAAGCGCGGACACAAATCTTTTAAAAGAAGATGCGAAGCGAATCGCGCTTGAAGCACTGAATAAACTTCCGAAAAGTCTCCGCGAAGTGCTTATTCTGCGCGAATACGGCGACTTAAACTACAAAGAGATTGGAAAAGTGCTCGGAATCACAGAAGGAAACGTGAAAATCCGCATGTTCCGGGCGCGTGAACAGCTTGAAAAACTACTGGAGGCCGATGATGTCTACATCTCCTGAAAAAGATTTACATTCTGTTTACATTGACGGCGAAATGCCTGAAAATTTTGTTTCGCGTTATGAAGATGAAATTTCACGCGATGAAAAAGCGAAAGCAGAGCTTGAAAAAATGCGTTCTCTCCATAATTTGTTTCAGGAAGACGCAAAATCAAAATATGTTGATAAAATTTTTGCGGACCAGAGCTTTGAGCGTCTAAAAACGAAGATGAGCTACAGCAAAACGCTCAAATTTGCAGAAAAAAAGCCTTCTTTTATCACGCCGATTGCAAAATACACGGCAAGTTTTGCGGCAGCGGCGGCAGTTTTCGCATTTGTCTTTATTCCAGTCTACAACCGGGATATTTCGCTTGCAAAAACGAGCGAGCTTGCGGCGATTGAAATCAAAAATTCAAATGAAATCACGCCGATTTCAGAAAAGCAGGTTGTTGTTGACGGCAATTTTAAGACGCAAAACCTTTCTTCAAAACTTGCTCTGACATCACAAAGCAAGGCGGTTGCCTCAGCGAAAATTGCAGCAAGCGGCAGCGAGAACGAAACTGCAGATAAAAAATCGATTTTGGATTCATTAGATTCGTTGAATTCAAAAGAGCAAATTCAAAATCTTCAGTCCCAGCAAATCGAACAAAAAACGGTGCGGGCTTCGGCTTTGGTTTCTGGCGGAAACAGCGTGCGGAGCTTCAATCTTCCGTCGGTTGACCCGTTTATGCCGAATTTTTCTTCATCTCAAATCAGAATATCTGTTCCAAAATTCGGAGAAATCGGCAATAATTTAGAGGAACGCTAAAACCAAGCGATTTTATCAAAATTGCCTTGAAATGTTCATCTAAATTATTTTTGCTGGAAGTCGGTTTTGAATCTCAAAAAATCAATTTCAATTCTCTTTAGAAAATATTCTTCTGTGCGGTTTGCAATTTTAGTTGTCCTGATTGCGGCCGCGCTTTTTATAATCTCTTTTGCCACAGTAAAAGCCCACAAAACGCCATTCATTCAGATTGCAGTTCCTGCGGTCGGCTCTCCGGGCGACACAATGATAATAAAAGGAAGCAATTTCGGAGACAGACGCGGAACGAGTTTCGTTGAAATCGGCGGAAGCAGAGTCACAGCTTCGGGCTACCTTTCGTGGAGCGACAGCGAAATCCGGCTTGTGATTCCGTCAAATGTTCAGGACGGTCTTTTAATCGTAAAAACGCCGGCGGGAAAATCAAAACCGAGCTTTTTTGCGAACGAGACGGAAATTCCTGTTACAGTAAAAGAAAAGCCGAATTCGATTCAGACTGTAATCTCTTCGATTGAACCTTCAACTTGCGGATACGGAACACTCGTTTCAATAAAAGGCGCGAATTTTGGAAGCACGAGAGGAAAAAGCCAAGTTGTTTTTTCGGCAAACAGAGACGACGCGAAATTCAAGCAGCAGTCGGCAGGCGACAAAACTGGCGAGCTTGAAACGGAATTCATCGCGGCAAATCCAGCCGATTTTGACTATGAATACTGGAGCGATTCAGAAATCCGTGTGAGAGTTCCAGACGGTGCGGCTTCAGGGCAAGTCTTCATCAAAACAGGAAACGGAAACAGCAACGGCAGCGAAATAAAGCTTTCAGTTTCGCCAGAGCAGAAAAAATTCAGCGGAAGAAAAACTTATCTCGTTGAAGTCTACGCAGACATTGAAAACGCGGACTCAAAAAACAGCACAAACATAACGCTTAGAATGCCGCGCCCTGAAACAAGCGCGTTTCAGCCTTTGGCGGAAATGACGGAATGTTCGCCTTCTCCAGTTCTTGAAGATTTCAAAAAAACGGTTGTCTACAGATTCGAGCTTAACAAGTCGTCCGGCAGAAATTCGCAAAGCAAACGGCGTTACAAGCAGAATTACATAATCTCGTCTTACGCGGTGAACACAAACATCGAGCCAAAATCGGTGAAATCCTACGACAAAGAAAGAACGCTTTATAAAACTTTCACTTCGCAAGACACGCTGATTCAATGCAAAAATGAAGACGTAATCTCGCTTGCGCAAAAAATCACTGGAAAAGAAAAAAATCCGCTTTTAAAGGCGAGAATGATTTTCGATTATCTTCTTGAGAATTACAAACTGCTTGAAAATCTGCGGAAATCCGACGCTTCCGCGCTCGACTTATTGAAAGACAGAAAAGGCGACGCTTACGACTTTGCGGTTTTCTACACTACACTTTTGCGCGCGGCTGAAATTCCCGCGGTTACGATGAGCGGAATTCTCGTTGATTTTGACTTGCAGGCGAAAAATCATTGGTGGACTGAATTTTATCTTGAAGGATTCGGCTGGATTCCTGCTGACGTTGCGCTTGCAATGGGAATGAGCTACAAATCTTTCAGGTCGGTGCAGAACGCGAAAGAATTTTACTTTGGAAATCTTGACGGACAACACATCGCGTTCTCGCGCGGCTGGAACGAGCTTAAAAGAACTATTTCCGACAACAGCAAAATCGTTTACCGGCCGAAAACATACGCGCTCCAGTCGATTTGGGAAGAGTCAAGCGAGGGAAAAGTGAACTACAGCTCGCTTTGGAACAATCCTGTCGTTCTTGGAATCTACTAGAGATTCTGAATTTTGCAATGTAAAATCCGCGATTCTGAATCTTTGATTCTAAATCTATGATTTGAAATTAAAAACGCAAAATTGAGAATTGTGCGGCATATTCAAAAAAACAAAAGCAAAAAATTTTTGCTGAATAAGATGAATAAAAACAGGAGGAAAAAATGTCTGTAAAAGTTCTTTCGGTTGGAGGCTCGATTGTAGCTCCAGAAGGTCCGGATGTTGAATTTGTGAAAAAATTCGTCTCGATGATTTGCGATTATCTTTCAAAAAATCCTGATGAAAAGCTGATTTTCGTTGTGGGCGGCGGCGGACCTGCAAGAATTTACCAGAAAGCGTTCAGAGATGTGGCAGGCATTTCGCCGGACTCAGGAACTGACGCAGCCGACTGGATTGGAATCATGGCGACACGGCTCAACGCGCAGTTTGTGAAGGCGAGTTTCGGAGACTTGTGCAAGGAAGCCGTTGTTACAGACCCGACCGCGGCAAAAGATTTCACAGGAAAAATTCTTCTCGCGGCAGGCTGGAAGCCGGGATTCTCAACAGACAACGACGCAGTTCTTTTGGCAGAAAAATTCGGCGCGGACACGGTTGTGAATCTGAGCAACATCGAAAAAGTCTACACAGACGACCCGAGAAAAAATCCTGACGCAAAGCCAATCGACGAGATTTCATGGGCAGATTTCAGAAAAATTGTCGGAGACGAATGGACTCCGGGAAAAAACTGCCCGTTTGACCCGATTGCCTCAAAAAAAGCTCAGGAAATGGGACTGAAAGTAATTTGCGCCGGCGGAAAAAATCTCGAGAACATTAAAGCGATTCTCGAGGGCAAAAATTACATCGGAACAACGATTTTCAATTAAATAGAAGAAAAATGCGCGGCAGATAAAATTTCTTGTCTGCCGCGCATTCTTAAAATCGTCCAAAAAATAAAATGCGGCTGGCAGACAAAAAAGTTTGCCAGCCAGACATTGCCCTTTTCAGGCGACAAATTTTCTTTTTCTAAAACTTTTCCAGCTCGGAAAGCAAATTGTCGAGCTTTGCGCCATATTCCTTGTCTGCCGCCCAGTTTCCAGCCAAGTCGAATACAGTTTTCGCGTTTTTAGCCTTGTGCGGCCAGCTGTAGCGCGGATCAACAAGCGGATTGTTCAGGCTCACATCGGCAGGAGTCGCGTAAGCCTGCAAATGCTGAATATGCGCGCGGATTCCTGTCTTAACGTCTGGAAAAACTTCCCCGGGATTTTCAGGACCGATTGCGCCGAGACCGCAAAAATTGTTCATTTCAGGCGTGACGAGATTTCCAAATTTCAAGAATCCAGTTTCAAGGCACATCTGGACAAACGCCGCGTCAGAATTGATATTTTCCATCTCGCTTTCAGAAATGTAAATCGCAGCCATCTCAGTTATTTTTTTCTTGTCAAAATTCGGATTGTGCGAAAGGAAAAAAGCGGCAAGCTGGTTCTCGTTTTTAATTCCGTTTCCTAAAAGCTCGCGCGAGCAGTTTTTTTCGGCGCGGGTTGAAACGCAGGAAGAAAATTCAAAAAGCAAAAAAGCGAAAAAAATCGCCGTAATCAAAAAAATCAGGAAATTTGAAATCCGTTTTTCAATCTTGAAACTCTCAAGTTTCTCGAATCTTTCAATGTTGTCTTGGCTTTTCAAAATCGGCTGAAAATCTGTGGAAAAATTTTTGTTCATAATAGATTATCGGAAAAAATCGATTTTTTTTGAAATTTCATCAAAAAATCTGCCCAAAATGAATTTTTTTTGCACATATATATCAGGGAATTTTTGAGGAATTTTATGTACAAACAAAAAATCGAAATAAGGGAGCTTACTCTTGAGCACGGCTTGTCGTATCCGAGCGACGAGGAGCTTATAATGCTGATTTTGGGGCATGGAACGAGCAAAACGCCGGTCGAGCAGCTTTCGGTAAAGGCTCTTGAAGTTCTTATGAGGTCGAATTATGACAATCTGATTGAAAATCTCACAAAAATCAACGGAGTTGGAAAAACAAAGGCACTGGCGATTGCGGCGGCACTGGAGCTTGGGCGAAGGCAAAACAGGAATCCGCAGGGAGCGCTTTCAGAGCCGAAGGACGTGATTCCGTACATTCAAAACTACGCGATTCAGCCCACCGAGCATTTTATTTGCGTCACGCTGAACGGCGCGAGGGAAATTCTTTCAATCAGAGTGATTTGCTCAGGAAGCGGAAACATGGCGGTTATGCGGACAAGCGAAGTTTTTGCGGAAGCGGTAAAGGAACGCGCGTCGGCTGTAATTTTGAGCCACAATCATCCGGGCGGAAATCCGAATCCGTCAGACGAAGATGTTGAGACAACAAAAAAACTTTACGCGGCGGCGCAAATTTTGGGAATCGCGCTTTTGGACCACATAATCATAACTCGGAACGCTTACTACAGTTTTCTTGAGCACAGATGGTTTGAGAAATTTGACAGCGAAATGAATTCAAGATAATTTTTCTGTATGAAAGCGAAAACGTTTTTCAAATTTTTTATGATTCTTTTCCTGTTTTTTGCGGTTCAGACGGCTTTTTGCGAGGAACTTTTGAGCGAGCAAACTTCGCAGATTAAAGAAAACAAAACTGAAATCTCAATAAGATGCAGCGTTCCGGGCGTTTACGTTTTTTTGAACGGCGAGCTTCAAGGAAAAACCGAACTGAAAATCAGGAATCTGCGGGAAGGAATTTACAATCTGAAACTTGAAAAAAAAGGATTTAAGACGCAGTTTTTTGAAATCGAAGTGAAAAAATCTTTAAGCCAGACTTTTTATATTGAGATGAAAAAAAGCGAATGAAGAATGACGCAAAACAAAAAGCAAAGCAAGCATGGCAATAATTTTGGGAGACAAGCGAGATAAAAATCGAAACGCGGTGAGAAAATGCCACGCCGACGTGTAGAGGCGCGGAGCGTGGCTTTTTACGATTTTCTGAAAAAAGCAAAGAAAACCATTTTGTGCAAAATTGCAAGTTAAAAACGCGCTGTAAAAAGCCATGAAGCCGAATTGCGGAACCGCGAAACGGCGGGCTTGTTTTAGCAAATGCCTGCATTTGCATTCATTGAGCGCGGAAGAAAAACATAAAATGCTCGAGAAAATCTCCGTGCAGAAATCCTGAAATTTTCGTTCGCAAAGCTCTTTTTTAAGTTTTTATGACTTTTCAGCTGACTTTTCAGCGAATCTTTATACGGCGGAAAAAATTCTTTATAATTGGCGTATGAAACTTTATTCGAGATTACAGGTTATTAAATCCGCTTTTTTGGGACTTGCGGCGGGAATTGCGCTTGCAGCGGTGGCTTTTGTTTTTCTGGCAAAATCGGAGAAAGAAGTTAAGCATGACACTCAGATTGAGCTTGCCGGAAAATCTGGCGGAAATGCTGAAAACGACAATCCAGCGAAAAATTCTGGAATCGCATCTGAAAACGCTTCGCAGGCAGTTTCAGAAAAATATGGAATAAATTCAGGAACAACCTCCGGCACAAAGAAAATTGACGACAGAGTTTTTGAGGAAAACGCTTACACGGTCGCTTCAAAAGGCCAAAATCAGAGCTTTGATTCGTTTTACACGCAGGACGAGCAGCAAAATATTTCTGTCTACGAAAAATGCAACGAGGCTGTTGTGAACATCACGACTCAGGTTATGGGCGTGAACTGGTTTTTGGAGCCTGTCGTGCAGGACGGCGGCTCTGGCTCAGGCTCGATAATCGACAAGCGCGGCTACGTTGTAACAAACGTGCACGTGATTTCAAACGCAAGCAAAATCAACATCTCGCTTGCGGACGGCTCGAGCTACGAGGGAACTGTAATCGGAAAAGACGTTGAAAGCGACATTGCGGTCATAAAATTTGACCCGCCGGACAACATTCAGCTAAAGACAATCGATTTTGGCGACAGCGAAAAGCTTAAAGTCGGGCAGAAAGTAATCGCGATTGGAAATCCGTTCGCGCTCGAGCGCACAATGACAACAGGAATAATTTCGGGGCTTGGCAGGCCGATTCAGGAAAGCACAAATGTCATCATCAGAAATATGATTCAGACAGACGCGGCAATCAACCCGGGAAACTCCGGCGGACCGCTTTTGGACACGCGCGGAAAAATGGTCGGAATCAACACGATGATAATCTCAAACTCAGGAAGCTCGGCTGGAGTCGGCTTCGCAGTTCCTGTAAGCACGGCGCGGCGCGTTGTTGAGGATTTGATAAAATACAAGAAAGTACGGCGCGGCGTTCTGAAAATCAAGCCGGTTCAGATGACATCTTCAATCGCAAGATACGCAGGACTAAAAATCAACTACGGAATTCTCGTGAGCCAAGTTGAAAGAGGCTCAGGCGCAGATTCGGCTGGAATTTTGGGCGGAACGGAGCAAGTTCAGTACGGAAGCCGCTTCAATCCAACAACTATTTATCTCGGCGGCGACATAATCACGCAGATTGACAATATTTCCGTTAGAACTTACGCAGACTACACGAGCGCGCTTGAAGCAAAACGTCCGGGCGACGCTGTCACAATCACAGTCTACAGAAACGGAGAATTCAAAAAACTGAAGACAATTCTTGACGGAACTGATGACACAAGCGGAAGCAGCAGAATCACCGAAAGAAACGCGAACAGAACGATTCAGCCAAGCGACAGCGCGACCAGCGGAAAAAGCTCGACTTTATAAAATTTTGTGAAAAAATGAAGAAGAATTTTATTTTTGCCGCTCTGTTTTTTTGCGGAGTTTCCGCTTTCTGTGAAAATCTTGAATTTTCTGTGAAAGGTCTCGTTACAGAATCTGAAAATCCTGTAAAAATCGAAGCAGAATGGAAAGACGACTGGTTTTCCGGCAGCTCAGCATTTTCATACAACCACAAAATCGCGCGGATTGCGGCAATCTTGGCGACAGTCTCCTACACCGACGTTGAAGATTTTCCTGACACAAATTTAATGCTCGAAAGCTACAAAACGCTCGGAATCAAAGAAAGCGAGATGGAATTCCATTATGACTTGGATTATTCCGTTCCGACGCTCGGCGACAATCAGGCGGCGTTCAGTTTCGCGTCAAAAAAATTAAAATCGGCTTCTAATTCTAGAAGCGGAATCAAAAATCTAGTTTTCATCGTGATTCGCGGAACTCCCTTAAACGCGAACGAATGGATTTCAAACCTTGCAATCAGCGACTCAACAAAGCAGAATTCGATAATCCACGAAGGCTTCTACAAAACGATGCAGCAAGTTCATAATGCGCTGATTTACTATCTTTTAAAGCAGAAAATCGACCCGGACGAGACAAGTTTTTTAATCACTGGACACAGCCGGGGAGCCGCAGTCGCAAATCTTTTGGGCGCGACTCTTTCAAACGAGAAAATTTTCAACACTTCAAAAATCTTCACCTACACTTTCGCCGCTCCAAACGTTAGCCAGGAAGACGACATTTCCGCGCCGAAATACAATTTCATCTGGAACATCGTAAACGGCGAGGACATTGTGCCAACCCTTCCGCCAAACAGAAACAGCTGGAAATTCGGAAAATATGGAAAAACTTTAACTCTCGTGAACCGCTGGACTTGCGACAAAAATCTTTACTATGAAGATTATTATCCCAAGATGAACGAAATTTACTCAAAATTTCTTCTTCGCGACTATTGCCCTTTCAAAAATGGAACTTTCGTTCCTTCGCAGATTTCGCGCGTTCTAACAGGAGTTTATCCTGACGTGACTTCTTACTACAACGGAAAATTCAAGCTAAGAAGCACGGCAGAAAAAATAATGTGGAAAGTTTTTCCGCCGTCATCTGAAGAAATAAACGAGCAGGTTCAAAATCAAAAGCAAAGCCTTTTCAAAAATATCAGCAATAAAATCAACAATCAGACGGAAGGCCTCGTTGACTACGTGAAAAACGCGTTTGTCGATATGCACGCGAGCGAAACTTATCTTTCGTGGCTTCTTTCTCTTGACGAAAGCGAAGTTTTCTCGAATCTTGGAAGCATTCAGCTTGTTCTAAACGGATATTACGAATGTGCGGTTTTCGATATGGAAGGAAATCTTCTTGCCCGGATTATCGACGGAATTCCGCAGTACAAAGACATAAAAGTTCCGATTGCGGCAATGCCGCTTCCAGCAAAAAAAACGGCGGTCGGATTTCCTCTGAACGAAGATTTTGAGGTTGTGATTTACAAGCCGAGCCTTGTTCCAACAAAAATTTCCGCAAAAATTGAGGATTATGACGCGCAAGGCCATCTGATTTTCACCGAGGAAAAGCAGAATTTTTATCCGAGAAGCGGACTCGCTCTGACTTTCAAGGCTGGAAAAATCTTAAACACAAATTACGAGCTTGAAATTTCAAAAATCAAGGGAAAAAATCTAAAAGAAAAAGTTGAACGCGGCGAGCTAAGGCAGGAAGATATTTTCAGATTCAAGCCGGAATTCAGCATGGACATAGACAAAGATTTGAATTTCGGGGCAAGTTTCGGCACAAAAATGATTTACGGAAGCGCGCTGCTCTCTGAAAAGTGCGGATATTTCGGAGACGCACTCAGCATTGCTCCGGGAATCGGACACCAAAATTATCTTTACGGAAATATTATGTTCAATTCGGAAATTTTCGGACGCTGCGTCTGGATTTTTGACGAAAAACAGAGAAACGGCGGCGAAAAATTCAGCTTTGTTCCAGAAGCGAGATTTTCAGTCTCGTTCCAGCCGTTCCATCATTTTGAAATTTTTGCGGCGGGCGTTTTCGATTTCAGCATTGACGGCTTTAACGACGGATATTTCAAAAGCGAAATCCAGAAAAACAAAATCGGAAAAATAAATCTCGGCGGCCCGCTCAAAATCGTCCCGACAATCTGCTTTGGAGTGAAACTTTGAACAAGCAAAATATTTTGATTTTATGCAAGGTTGTTGATAATTTTGGCGACATCGGCGTTGTCTACAGGCTTGCAAAGGCTTTATGCGACTTGCGGCCTGAACTTAATCTGACTTTGGCGGTCAGCAATCTTGAAAGTTTCTCGGCGATGGCAAAATCCGTTGACAAATCAAAAAAAATACAGAATTTTGACTACAAAAATAAAAACGGCGAAATCTCAGCTTGGAAAATCGTTGACTGGAATCTCGACCTTTCAAACGATAAAGAAAAAGACGAAGCCGAAAAAATCGCACGCGAAAACCAGATTATTCTTGAATGTTTTCAATGCGGCCGACCGGAATGGCTCGAGAATATTCTTTTTGGCAACGATTTTAATCAGAATGTTCAAATCATAAACATCGATTATCTGACAGCCGAAGAATATGCCGACGATTTTCATCTTTTAAGAAGCGGAACGAGAAAAACCTGCATAAAAAAAATTTTCTTTATGCCAGGATTCACAAAAAAAACTGGCGGACTGATTTTCAGCGAAGAAAAAAAGCTGACTGACACAAAACTTTCTGAAAAATTAAGCGGCTCAAATTCAGACTTCAAGATTTCTTTTTTTGCTTATGAGTGCGACTGCACGCCGATTGTGAACGCAATTTCAGAATTTCAGGCAGAAAAGCAGCGTGAAAAAAACTTTTCTGTCTGCGTTTTCGTTGCGGCAGGAAAAAGTTTTTCGCCTTTTATGAGCGCGTACGAAAAAGCCGGAAAGCCGTTCAAAATTGTTGAGCTGCCTTTTTTGCAGCAGGAAGAATGGGATTTTCTTTTGACGAAAATGGATTTCAACTTTGTTCGCGGCGAGGACTCGCTTTCGCGTGCCGCGCTTTCTGGAATTCCGTACATCTGGAACGCCTATATTCAAGACGACGACTACCAGCTTGTAAAAGTCGGCGCGCTTATCGAGAGAATGAAGCCATTTTTCCAAAATGACGACTTTGAACTGCTTAAAAAAAGCTGGAAAAACTACAATCAGAAAAAACTTGCTTCCGCAGAAATCCTAAAAGAGCAGAAATCGTTTTTGAAAAATCTCCTGGCACAGACAGCAAATAGCGAAGCTTTCAAAAATTCATTTTTATCCTATTCAAAAAATTTAAAATCAAACGGAAATCTCGCGGAACATCTTCTGGAATATATCAAAACGATAAATTTTTAGAGAAGCCCCAACTTCAGACTAAAGGAATACTTCCTAAGAGGCTAAGGTATACTTCCTAACCCCCGAAGTAATACTTCCTAAGGACTGAAGGAATACTTCCTTCAGGGCGAAAGTATGCTTCCTTTAGTTTTTGAACCGAAAATGAAAAGCTAACAATAAAAACTTATTTCTCCAAAATATTCTTTCCATTTTGAAATGATTTCAAATGCACGAGCCTCTATTGTTTTTCGGATAATATTCAACTTATGATTTGGAATGTTCGATTTGTTATGAGCAATTAAAGTCCTTAAATCTTTTGTTATCCAAATTTTCGTTGCATTTTCAGAAGGCACACCTTCACAGACGTGAACATGAATTGGTTCGAGCGGATTTGACTCTGAAAACCAGATAAATACAATATACCCTCCAATTTTAAAAACCTGCGGCATTATCAAAGCCTCCTGAACGAGCCAATTCAATAATAATATGGGCAGTGCTTTCTAAAAATTCCTGAAAATACTCCATTTGCTTATCAGAAAAGCCTTCCCTTTTTGTCCATGTATAAGAAGGCAGCCAACATTCTGCGGAATTAAATCCGTTTTCAACAGGCTGTTCAAAATAGACTTTAACCTGCTCCTTGCCATCTTTTTGCATCGCCTCAGAATGGGCAATTCCAGTTCCGTCATTCAATGTCATAAAATTGTACATCATATCAAACACCGCCTTTTATATAATATAACATAACTTTCGATTTCCAACAAAAACCGCCCTATTTCTGTCCTGTTATGCCCGATATTGAAATCTTCACCAAAAAACAATATCATATATAGATAAAAGCTTAATTTTTTTTGAGGTAATTTCTATGTTGATGACAAACGAAATTAAAGTTGGAACAGCCTTCATGTACGAAGGTTCACCTCTTATCGTACAGAAGATGCTTGGACAGAAATCTGGCCGCCAGGGAATGGTTACAAAACTCCGCGTTGCAAATATTGTTACAGGAAGCACAATGGACTTGGGTCTTGACGCAGGAGAAAAATTTGATGAAGTTGACCTTGTTGAAAAGACAGTAAAACTTTCTTACATTGACGGCGACGAATATCACTTCCTCGATCAGGAAACTTATGATGATATTTCTTTGAGCAAGGACTATCTTGGCGACAACGCTGGCTACATTTCTCCAGATGATGACTACGATGTAAAAGTTACATATTACGAAGGAAAACCAGTTGGAGTTCGCCTTCCAATTCAGGTAACACGCACAATCACATACTGCGAGCCAGGAATCAAGGGCGACACTTCTGGAAAATCAACAAAACCAGCGACTTTGGATACAGGAATTGAAGTAAAAGTTCCTTTGTTCTGCAACACAGACGACAAAATCGTAATCGACACACGCGATGGCTCATTCGTAGAGCGCGCAAAGAACTAATTTGTCTTAATTTTCCTAAGACAAACGAAAATGCGCTGGCAGCAGATTTTTTGTCCTGCTTGCCAGCGCAATTTTTTTTATCAAAAAGAACTTCGTTAAGTTTTTTTTGATAAAAAAAAACGGACTGCAATCTCGATGCAGAAATCTGCAAAAAAATCAAAATCGCAATCCGCCAGTTTTTATTTCCAGAAAAGCTCCGCTTCAAAAGAAACGCCTTCTTCAGTTTTTCCAATCATAACGAGCTTTTTCTCGTCATTGTTAAGATTTCCAAAAACTTCCATTTTCTGGCCGAGTTTCGCTTCCTTTGCATAGTTCAATCTAAAATCAGTGAACAAAGCGTGCCGAAGCTGCGCAGGCAACGCGTCTGCAATAAAAGCTCCGTATCTTGCATTGTTTGTGTGTCCGTTTCCGTCAATGTCAGAATATTTTATTACGCGCTCGTCCAAAAGCTCAAGATTTTCTGGCTGCTGGATTTTTCCGTATTTAAGGCAGTCGTGCTCAGTCTGCAAGTCAGTCGGCTTACGCAAAGTGAAATTTTTTGTCGGAACGATTCTTCTGCTTTCAGGATTCACGATTATCCAAGAGCTAAGCCCGCTGATAAGCTTTTCGCCTTTTGATTTTTCGTCCATGCTTTCAAACTCGTAAGCACGCACAAGCTGGAGCGGCTCGGGCTTTTCCTCCCAAGTACGCAAGACAAAATGCTCGTTCTCGCGCGGCATTCTATGAAAACGGAATCCCTGCCGGCTAACAAGAATCGCATAATTATTAGCTGTGAGCATATCGCGTCCCATTCCCTGCTGATTGTAATCCTCAACGGCAATGTCAGACGTGATTTGAAGCAAATTGTAAAGCGACAGATTTTTTGAATCATTCGCCTCGCAAAAATAAACCATCGACTCAAAATTAAATTTGTTCTCTTCATCACGATAAACTTTGTATTCAGTCATTTTTTTTCCTCTTATAAACACTTCGCCGATTATCAAGCAAAGTTTATATTCTATCCTTTTATTTTAGACAATTTTTATAAAAAAAAGTTTCAATCAGCGAACTAAAAAAACGTTGAGCCAGGAGGTCTTAGAAACTCCAATTAAAAAGCCAAGCTGCCACGGACAGCATTTTTTCCACATCACGGATGCAAGGAGGCATCCAGCATTAGAAAAGAGAAAATTTCATTTTCTCGTAAAAACAAAAATTACAAGGAGGTAATTTTTGTTTTAGAATCTCGTCTGGACAGGATGTCCAAGGACATTCTGTCCTAGAGTTCCTCGATAAAATTTCTGCTGTCCTCGCGTTTCAAGACCATTATCGTCATATCGTCCTCGCGCGGAGTTTCGCCGATAAAATCGTAAAGTCCGTCAATCAGCTCCTCAAGAATCGACTGCGCGCTTTTCGCATAATTCTCACGGACAATCTGCTTAACACGCTCTACTCCAAACTGCTCGCGCTTTGAATTCATCGCCTCGGTAAGTCCGTCGGTGTAGCAAACGAGAATATCATCATTGCCCATCGTAAAATCGAGCTGCGGAAAATTTATCGCAATATCCTTGATTCCAATTGCGCCGTAATGCTGCTGGTCTTGGCTAATATCTGCAATTATCTTGCTTTTCGCCGAAAAAAGAATCGGATTCGGATGTCCGGCGTTGGCAAATTCAATTTTGCACTCATCGTTCTGGTCAAAATCGCCAATCTTGAACATAATTCCGGTAAGATAATTCTCAATATCGCCTTTCGCATCTATAATCTGGTCGTTAATCTCGTAAAGAGCCTGGCTCAGCGAGGAATTTCTCAAAACGCATTTCTGGAACGCGCGGAAAATAATATCTTTTGAAAGCATCGTGATGAGTCCTGACGAAATTCCGTGTCCAGAGACATCAAAAAGAGAAAATCCCTGCATATCCGTGCCGTCGTCTTCAAAACCGTGATAATAATCGTACAAATCGCCGGAGACTTTTGAAACCGGGCTGTAGCTCGTCGCAATATCCCAGCCTCGGAATTTCTTGCTCGGATAAGGGAAAAATTTCTGCTGAACAATCGCAGCCATTTCCATATCCATGTCGGAACGTTTTTTTTCATGCTCAAGTTTTTCCATCGCGACAGACAAATGCCGCATCTGAATGTCAACTTCGCGCATAAGATTCTGATTAAGATATTCGCTCCGCACGGTAATTTTCGTGAATTTTATTGTCAAAGCCAAAAGAAAAGCAACAATTGTTCCCTGCCAGCCGAAAACCGTGTAATAAGGCTGGTCAAAAAGCCAAAGTCCGTCCTTCAAGATAAAATCAAGGCAGATTGAAATTGCGAACGGCAAAAAGTCGCAAAGAAGCAAAATATTCTGCCTCACGTTCGTTTTTCTGTAAATCTGAATTATTGCCGCCGCAAAACCGAAGCAAACCTGGATCACAAGCACAAAAAGAACGAAAGGAGAAATCTTCATCAGAGAATCGTAAGTCGGAGCGCAGGCGCAGCTTAAAACAGTCAAAATCAAAAATGAAATTCTGATTCGGAATATGATTTTCGGCTCGTCCATCTTGATGTAGCTGAGCAAAAACGAAGTAACAAAATAACTGACAACACAACAAGGAATACAGACGAAAAGCTTAAAATACCAAATGTACGGAATATTCAAGCTCAAAGCCCACGGCATTTCCCACGAATAAAACGGCTGAAGAAAAATCATGCTCGTGAAATTTATAATCGCAAAATAAAGATATTCGCGCTTTTTTTTCTGCTGAATAAAAATCAAAAAGAACAGAATCACAACAGCGCACATTCCGCCCTCAAAGTTCAGATAAATTCTCGAGTTAAACGCGCTGTACTGGTTCGCAAGATTTTTCGCGGAATCCATATCAGTCAAATAAATATGCTCAGAAATCGAACTTCGTCCCCGGCTCAAGACTTTTATCATAAGCTCGTTGCCGCCGTCCTGATACAAAACGCCGACAGGAAAAGTAAAATATCCAGCCGAATGCATTTGAGTTTTCTCGTGAGGCGGCATTTTTCCCATGCTTCCGGCGTAGTTTCCATTTATATAAATTTCCGCCGCAAAATGAAGATGAGGAATCACAAGCCCGAGCGATTTTCCTTTAAGCTCCTCCGGAATCGTAAAAACAGAACGAAGCCAAACGTACATTCCACGAGTTCCGGCAATCCGCGCGATATTTCTTCCATTATGATTTTCAAATTTGCTGAACGCGGTCAGACGCTTTTCCGTGTCGATAACTTTTTCATCTTCGGAAGCGTAAGCCCAGTAAAAAGAATCACCCAAATCGAAAACGCCATTTTTTTTAGTCTGGGAACAAGAAGAGAACAAATTTACAAAAATTGAAAAAAGAATAATCGCAAAAAGAAAACGACGAGGATTCATTTTTTAGGATTATACCACATCGGCATTATTTTTGTCATTTCGGCAGGAAAAATCCTTTGCCCCAAAGCCAGCCGTCGCCCATGTTTTTTAGAATCCAGAATTCATTCTCGCTTTTGAACATTCCAAACTCATAAGCAGAAATTTTGTCGCCAGGAGCAATCCGCCGTAATTTTGTAAAAGAGATTTTTTCAAAGCGTGAAAAATTTTTTATTCCGAACTTTTCTTCCGCAATTTTCGCGCCGTCTTCCATCGAGTCAAAATAATAAACACAAGTGAAAAGCGAATTTTCTCCCGCAGGAATTTCGGCAATCGAAGAATTTATTTTTTTTGATTTTAAATCGTCAGATTTTGAAGCAAAAGACAAATCGCCAGATTTAGAATCGCAAGATTCAGAATTTTGCGAAAAACAAGAAAAATTCAGAAAGAAAAAAAAGAAAGCCAGCAAAAAAGCGCGCATAAAAACAATTTTATGATTTCAACTTTTTTCTGTTGAAATCGACCAGCCGGCTGAAATTTTCCTTTGAAACAGAATATAAGACGTAAGTTCTGAAAATTCCGTTCTCGTCCTCTTCCCAGTAATGATAAAGCTGCGACATTCCCAAAACAGTAACTGCGTCAGAAGAATTTTCTTTCAAGCCGATTTTCTCGCCAACAATATTTTTCAGTTTTGAGGCAGCATCGATTTCCGCCTGAATTTTTGAGAATTCCTCAGAACCGTTCTCTCCAAATCCAAAATAAACAATGTCGCCTTTTTTCAGTCCGAAGCGTTTTCTGAGTTCTCTGTCGTTTTTTTTCTGAACAAAATTCATCAGCCATTCAGGAGACGGCTCTTTTCCAAAATTCTTGCCAGTCCAGTCAACAATTTCTGAAAAAACGAGCGGCAAAAACAAAAAGAAAAGCGAAATAAACAAAAG
>JAXDVS010000077.1:0-4108 GCA_034088785.1 Treponema sp. | reverse complement strand
CTGTCTTTCCTTCCCGCCACTGGTTCAGCGCTCAAAGAGCTTTCCCGCCGCCTCTCGTTGGCGGGTGAGAAATAATCTACCACATTCCCACCTCCCTGTCTATACCCCAACCATAATTTTTTCGGAAAATTTCGTTTTTTTGCAGGAATTTTTTGTCTTTTCAGGAGATTCCTGTTTTTTTCGCCTTTTTTCAGGATTTTCCCCGGAATTTTCCGTATTCTTCCCGCTTTTCAAGCCTCTCTTTCAGGATTTTTTCAGGAATGTTTATCTTTTTTTGTTCTTCGTGGGAATTTCTGGCTTTTTTTCAGTTTTTTCGGATTTTTTTAAGAATCTTTTCTTCCGCCTGAAAAATCACAAGCTTTCAAGAAATTGCGTCATTTCCTTTTCAGTTGCCTAAAAGGATTTCTTAGACCAGAAGCCTTCCAAAGAAGAAATATCGCGAATGCACGTCCGCAAGCATAAAAAAAGCGCGTGCCTCGCCAGCACGCGCCTTCCAATCATTTCCGTCTCCTACAGCTTTCCGCCCTCGACAACCAGGCTGTCAGCGTCGCTGTCTTTTCCGTAGACAGGGCGCAGAGTTGCCTCGTAGTCCGCATGGAAGAAATTCTCCTTTCCGAGCTTCTCTATCTCGCCGTTCAGCCAAGAGAGCAAGCCCGAGTTCCCTTTTGCGACCGCAGGCGCGATTGTGTCGAGATTTCCGAGAGACGTCACGCCCTGGCCGACAAAAAATCCCTTGTTCTCCAAGGCCCATGCGAGAACCTCCGTGTTGTCTGTCGAAAGTCCCGTTCCGCGTCCGTCAAGAAGAGCGTTGTAAGCGTCTGCGTACTGGTCGAACTTCAGAAGATTTATCTGGGGATAATTCTCCGCGAAGAATGTCTCCGCCGTCGTTCCCTTAGCGATTATCAGAGTCTTTCCGAACAAGTCCTCAACTTTCTCAACCGGGTCTTTCTCGTTGGAGACGACACCGAGCGCGACCTTCATATAAGGAAGAGCGAAATCCACTTTTTCCGCGCGCTCCTTTGTCACCGTGAAGTTCGCAAGGACAATGTCAACCTTTCCAGTCGCAAGAACCTCAACGCGCTGCGCAGGCTCGACAGGAACATACTTAATCTTCACGCCCAAGTCTTTCGCAATCCGCTCCGCAAAGTAGACATCGTATCCCTGATACTTTCCATACTCGTCAACATACCCGAACGGCTTCTTGTCGCTGAAAACAGCCACCTTCAGAACCTTGCTCTTCTTAATCTGCTCCGCGTCCCTGAATTTAGGCTTCGCAAACGCCGAAGCTCCAGCCAAAACAGCGGCCGCAACCGCAACAATCTTTATAAGTCTCTTCATAAAATCCTCCAGAATCAAAATTCAATCTATGGAAATGTTCTAACCCATTTTACCTACTTAGTCAATAGGTTTTAATATTTAGATAATCTCTTTAATCTCTTTTTTCTTTTTCAGGGCGTTCCCCTCGCGTCCGCTCGGGTCGGCAGTTGCGCAGTTCCGCTCCGCTCCATTCTTGCTCATTTCCCCGAAAAACAAAAAAATCAAAATCTTCTATATAAAAAAGCGTCGGAAAAAAATCTAAAACCGCAAAAAAAATGGAGCAAGAACGCCTGCGGCGCCGCTCCATTGCCTAACGCATTTGCTTTCCAAAAAATCTAGTGCCGCGACTCGAACTCGAAGCTTTCAAGGAACTTTCTCGCCCTTTCCGTCTTCGGATTCTCGAAGAATTCTTTCGGAGACGCCTCCTCCACAATCTCGCCGCCCTCGCCGAAGAAGAGAATCCTGTCGGCAATCGCCCGCGCGAAATTCATCTGGTGGGTCACAATCAGCATAGTCATTCCGTCCTTCGCAAGCCCCATCATCACGTCTAGAACCTCGCGCACCATCTCCGGGTCGAGTGCCGCCGTAACCTCGTCAAAAAGCATAATCTCCGGGTGCATGCAAAGCGCGCGCACAATCGCCACGCGCTGCTTCTGCCCGCCTGAAAGCTGCCTCGGGTAAGCATCCTTTTTCTCGAGAAGCCCGACGCGCGAAAGCCATTTCTCCGCCTCAGCCTCGACCTCAGCCTTTTCCCGATGCTGAACCTTCATCGGCGCAAGCAGAATGTTCTTCATAACGCTCAAATGCGGAAAAAGGTCGTAGCTCTGGAAAACCATTCCGATTTTCTGCCGCACGAGATTCATGTCCTTTTTGCGGTTTGAAATCACCTCGCCGTCAAGAAGAATCTCGCCGCCCTGAATCGTCTCAAGCCCGTTTATGCAGCGGAGCAAGGTTGACTTTCCGCAGCCGCTCGGCCCGAGAATCACGACAACCTCGCCTTTCTCCACCGAGACCGAAGTTCCGTTCAGAATCGTAACGCTGTCCGAAAATGTTTTTCTGATATTTTTTATTTCAAGAAGAGCCATCTCTTAAATCCTCTGCCTTTTCTCAATCTGCCTGGCCGCAACCGACAAAATCCAGCAGACGAAAAAGTACATCATAAAAATCGTGAAGTAGACCGCAATCGCCGCGGTCGGATTCTTCATTCTGTTCGCTTCTATAATTTGCTGCCCCACTTTTATAACCTCAATCACGTTCACGAAGACAACAAGAGAAGTCGTCTTTATCATTCTTGTGATGAGATTCATCGAGAGCGGAATAAGCCGCCTGAAAGTCTGCGGAATTATGACGAACCGGAAAATCTGCCTTTCCGTAAGCCCGAGCGCGCGCCCCGAGTCGTACTGATGGCGCGGAACCGCCTCGATTGAGCCGCGCACAAGGTCGCCCATCTCAGCCGTTCCCCAGAGCGTGAAGACAATCACAGAAGCCGCCTCGCCGCTCAAGTTCACGCTGAACGCGCGCGAAACTCCGTAAAAGAAGATGAAAAGCAAAACCATTTGCGGAAGAATTCTCATCGCCTCGAGATAGATTTTGCTCGCGATTCTCACAAAACGGCTTTTCTTTGTCATCAGAATTCCGAAGAGAAATCCCAAAATCAAAGAGAAAACGACGGAGACAAGCGAAATCCAGACCGTAACCCAAAGACCGCCGAGAAGACGCAGAAAATTCGTGCCCATAAAAAGCACGCTGAACGACTTTGAGACCGCGTCAAGCATTTCCGAACTCGGCATAGCGGAGCCTCCTCTCGGCAAAATTGGCCGCAAATGAAACCGGCAGAAGAATCAAAAGATAAGAAAGAGAAAGCAGAAGAAGGCTCTCGCTAGTCTTGTAGTAAAGCCCGATCAAGTCCTTTGCCACATACATAAGCTCGGCAAGCGCAATCGCGCTGAAAACCGAAGTCTCCTTTATCATAAACATAACGTTCGCGCAGAATCCCGGAACAGAGACGCTAACAGCCTGCGGCAAGACAACGTAAAGCATAATCTGCCAGTTCTTTAGGCCGAGGCTCTCCGCGCTTTCAATCTGAATCTTCGAGACGCCCTCAATCGCGGAGCGGAAAGTCTCCGCCATGTAGCTTCCGCCAAGAAACGTGAGGCCGATAACCGCGCACTGCACAGACGAAAGCTTTATTCCCATTCTCGGGAACGCAAAATACAAAAAGAAAACCTGAATCAGAAGCGGAGTGTTCCGCGAAAATTCGATATATATAGAAGCAATCTGCCTTAAAACCGGAATTCTCATATAGCGGACAGCGGCGCACAAAAGCCCGGCAATCACCGAAAGCAGAATTCCGGCGAGCGAAAGCCTGAGCGTGAGAAGAGCCGCCGAAGCGAAAAGCGGAACCGCCTGTCTCAAAAAATCGTAGTCCATTTCTTCCTGAAAACCTTTCTGAAATCTCATCAAGCCAAGCGGGCGAATCCAGAATCCTCAAAAACAAGAAAACCGCCGCCGCTTGACACGTCTTATTGCCTATTAAAATACTATGTTTTGCGCGTAATTTCAATGCGGAATTATCCAAAACAAAGATGTCGCTTTAATGCAAAATCTTCTATTTATTTCTTATTTTGTATGTTAAAATCTATTGTAGAGGAACTTTTTCAAATAGATTATTTGCTGTTTGGAAATTCCTGTTTGGAAATTCCTGTTTGGAAATTCCTGTTTGGAAATTCCTGTTTGGAAATTCCTGTTTGGAAATTCCTGTTTGGAAATTCCTGTTTGGAAATTCCTGTTT
>JAXDVS010000076.1:0-23707 GCA_034088785.1 Treponema sp. | reverse complement strand
CTGTCTTTCCTTCCCGCCACTGGTTCAGCGCTCAAAGAGCTTTCCCGCCGCCTCTCGTTGGCGGGTGAGAAATAATCTACCACATTCCCACCTCCCTGTCTATACCCCAACCATAATTTTTTCGGAAAATTTCGTTTTTTTTTCTTTTCTTTGGCTTTTTTAGGGACTCTTTTTCCGGAATTTCCGTGCTTTTCACGCTTTTCAACCCTCTCTTTCAGGATTTTTTTTCGTTTTTTCTCTAGAAATTTGTCTTCCAGTTCTCCAACTGCACAAGTAACCGCGAACGCACGTCCGCAAGCATAAAAAAAACGCGCGCCTCGCCAGCACGCGCCTTTCAAAACATTTCCGTCTCAATCAAACGTTAAAATCTATTTTTTCTTGCCTGTTATCGCTGGATAAAACGACTTTACATAATCCAAAAATGATGTCCAGCTGAACAATGTGCAAAGCACGAACATCACAATTGCTGCTATTTTGCAGCCGTGAATAAATCCGTCAGAAAAGAAAGGAAGTCCCAAACGCGAATAAGTTTCAATCGTCAAAAAGAAAAATCCTGAAAATATATAGAAGACAGTCTTGAATTTTCCACCTTTTTTCGCTGCGATTGCGATTCCGTTTTTCAGTGCTGCCATTCGCAGGAAACTCTGGCTGAATTCGCGATAAAGAATAAGCGCGAAAAGAACAATCGGCATATATCCGCTGGCAACGGCGCACATAAAAACCGTCAGATTCAGGATTACATCTGCGAACGGGTCAAAAATCTTTCCGAAGTCGCTAACCTCGCCGTTTTTCCGCGCGTAATGTCCGTCCCAGTAATCTGTCAGCTCAAAAACCGCAAGAAGCGGAATCATAATGAAGGCAGAAATCTTTGACAAAACATCAGAATTAAGCCAAGTCGGAATATTAAAAATCAGAAAAAAAATTGGTGCAAATATAGCTCTTGCCAATGTGAACTTGTTCGATAATTTCATTTGTTTATAGTATAATTTTTGAACTGGAAAAAGTAAAGTGAACGGCAAAAACTGCCTTAAATCTCGGAAATTCTCGAAACCACTTTGTAATCTGGGAGTTTTTCATTTACAATTTTCACAGCTTTTTCGATTTCAGATTTTGAATCCGCAATTCCGTGAAGCGTTATCCGATTTTCATTGGCTTCCGCGCGCAGAAATTTTATCACGAGGTCGTTTTCATATTTCAAAAGATTCACAATTTTTTGCGCGAGCAAAAGCTCTTTCGCCTTTTTGTTTCCAAGCGCAGATTTTTCTTTTGTAACCGCGTTTTTCACAAGAGTTTCCACAGACGAGCTTATCGAGTCAATGTCTAGCAAGCCTGTGTTTATCACAAGATGGAACATCGCAGGATTGTTGACGTCAAAATCAAAAAAACTTTTGTTGAATCCGTCCCGGTTCGAGTCGCTTTCGTTCACGATTTTCAACGCTTTTTTCAGTCCGCATTTGTGCTCATCTTCATATCGTGAAATTCTCAAGCCTTTCTCGGCGATAATCTTCAATGAAATATGGTTTTGAAGCTCCTTCAAAATTATAAAAGAGCCGCGCCCGATAATAACGCAGTTGTCGTCAGCGGCAGCCTCCAAAATCGCAAGCTGAAGATAGTCAAGATACTCGTCGCGGTCGCTTGACAAAGACGAAAGGAAACCGGGCTTTTTCTCGTCAAATTTTTTCAGTTTTGACTTTGAAAATCCCAAATCAAGAATTCTCTTTTCAATGTCCGTCCGGCTCACAAATTTATAGCCAAGATGAGAAGCAATCGACTTGCAAATTTCGTCGCCAAAAGATGCTATCTGCCTTGAAACCGTTAAAATCGCCATTTTCTCCGCTCCAAAAACTTAGTCGCTTAATTATAAGAGAAAAAAATGATAAAATCAAAAAATTAAGAAAACGAAAACAGGAGACATTTTTATGGAAAAAGATTCTTTGAGCTGGACACAAAAAGAAAAAAAGGAGCTTTTGAAGACAAAAATTCTGACTGTAAATGAAATTACGTCCGAGTCGCCGGATGAAAAAAACGGAAATTTTATTGTGATGGACGCGCCTGACTGGTGCATTGTGATTCCGGAAATTGAAAACGACTTTCTTATGGTGAAGCAGTGGCGGCACGGAGAAAACCACCTGAGCATTGAATTTCCGGGCGGAGTGATTGAAAAGGGCGAAGAGCCTGAAAAAGCCGCCTCGCGGGAGCTTCTTGAGGAAACAGGATTCAAGGCTGGAAAAATGATTTTTCTTGGAAAAGCGAACCCGAATCCCGCGATTATGGCGAACCACGTTTACTTTTTTGCGGCGAAAAATCTCGTTTCAACAGGAAAGCAAGATTTGGACGATGACGAATATGTCGATTTTATGCGGATTCCAAAAGATGAAGTCTGTAAAAATTTTGGAAATCAGGATTATCCGCACTCGCTTATGATGGCGGCGCTTTTAAGATATTTGATGCACGAAAAATTCAATTAAAAAACAAAAAAGCCGCGCTGATTTTTCTCAGCACGGCTTTTTTTCACAACGTCAATCAGCGGTTAGCAGAATATCCGTCGTATTTTTTTGCAGGATTGTAAACACCCTCGCGGTACTCTCCTGTAATGCTAGGAATTTTCATTTTCATTCCAGGAAGAATCAAGTTCGGGTCGTTTGGCTTCGGCATATTTTCCTTGTTTGCCTGATACAAATTTTCCCAAAGCAGAGGATTATCGTAAACGTAATTTCTGCCGGAGATGTTCCAGTAGCAGTCTTTTGAGTCTGCCCACGGACGAACAACATAATATTCAGGAAGCGGAGTGATTTCCTTTATATCGGCAAGCGCCTCCAGAACCTGATTTGCAAACGCAGCTGCTGTCTCATAATCCTCGCCGTTGTAAGCCGCCTGCGCGCTGGCATAAGATTTTTGAGCCGAAGAATAAGCCATAGGGAAGTTTCTTTCAGCATTTATGCTTTTCGCATAGTCGATTCTTTTTGAAGCGGCTTTCATCGACTTGTCGCAGTCTGATTTTGCAAGCATTTTCCTGACAAAAGCCTGAGAAAGCGCGGCATTCTCTTCTGCTTTTTGCGCATATTCAACAGAAAGCTCGTACTCGCCAGCATCAAGAGCGTTCTGTGCTTTTCTTGTGTATTCGTCGGCAAGTTTCTGATAAGTGTTGTTCTTGTAGCTGGCAGCAAAAACGCCAACGGAAAGAAGAGCAAGCGTGAGAGTCAGAATCTTTTTCATTATTTTGCCTCCATAATTTTGTTTGCAGCTTCTTCAACAGCGATTGCCGCAGCAGCTTCTTTTTCAGCAGTCTGGGCTGTCTCGCCCTCTTCAATATTGATTACAGCGTCATCAGGATTTGCAAGATTGTCTTCCTCGAGCAGAACAGCATCTTCCTTTTCAATTCCGGCGACCTCGCCTTCAAGCGGAGAAACAGTGTCGGCTTCTGTAGAATAATTTGCGGCCTCTGCAACTTTCTGCTTAGCGCGCTCAATCGCTTCCTGAGCCGCAGCCCTGTTTCTTGAAACTGTCTCGTAAAGCGAAGTGTACGCTTCTTTTGCAGCCTTGTATCCGCGGTAAGCGCCTTCGATATTTTTTGTCACATACGCAGTATCAGCCTCTTTAAAATCAGCCGACGCTTTTTTGTATTCCTCTTTTTTTGCAACTCCGGCTTTCACGCTGTCCGCATTTTTCTTCGCTTCAAGAGCCGCGTTTCTTTCCCGGCCGGCAAACGCCTTGAAACCTTTCAGCATAAGAACAGAATAAGCGTCAAAAGCCTCATTCGCCTTTGAAAGCAGGTCTGAGCTGCTTGAATCCGCAGAAAGCGACTCATAATCAGCCAACGCTTTTTGACCTTTATCATAAGAGTTCTGGTCTTCGCCGGCAAAGCCAAGCTCATCCGCGCGGTCTTTCATATAACGTGCAAGCGAAGCCTGAGCAAGCGCGTTGAATCTGTCTGCAACATCCTTGATTTCAGCAGAATGGTCAGTTTTTGAATCCGAAGCGACCTTGTTTTTTACTTCACCGTACAATTTATCAGTCTCATCGAATTTTTCCTGATAATATTTCTGAGCGTCAGCTTTTACCGCAGCCTGTCGTGCCTTTTCCGCAATTTCAAGAGAAGCCTGATTGGCAGCTGTAAAATCAGTTGTCTCCTCTACGGTTTGCTCCACAGTCTCTTCCGCTTTTTCTGCCGGATTAAAGTCCAGTTCTTCCTCAGCAGTCGGCGTTGAACCGCAAGAAGCCAGAAAAAGCACAGCGCAAGCGCATGATATTACGCCAAGATGTTTTAGTTTCACTTTTCTTCCTCCACAATTTTAATATCGGCAATTTTTGCCATTATAAAATAGAAACAATGCATGGGCAACAATGGTTATTTTCAAACTTCAAAAAACGGTTTTTGTGTTTTTTAAGCGTTAGCGATTTTGGAGATTTTAATATTTCAGCAATAATTTTCTGAAACCTCATAGGAAGAAAGCCCGGCACCGCCTTTCATGACAATCTCGTAAAGAAGAAGCGAAAGCAGCGTTTTCTGGACATTCTGTCCGCCCGAGCGAATCTCCATATCCGTTTTTGAAACCAAAGCAGTGATTGCGGAAGTCTGGCCAAAATCCCAAATCTGAGCCGCCCTTGTGTATTGCGAAATCTGCTTCTTGCTCGTAAATCCGCCAGACTTCAAATCAGGATTATAATTTCCGGCATGAATCGAATGCCAAACCTGCAACTTTCTAAAACATGAGGCAAGCCCCGCAATCAGCGTAATTGAGTTGCTCGCTTTCGACAAAAGAATTTTGTCCAAGATTTGAAGAGCGTTTTCAAGGCGTTTCGGCGCGTTCTCGGAAATTTCACAAAGCGCATTAAAAAGAGTGAACGCGTTTTCTTCACGGTTGTGTGCAAGCAGCTTGTCAACATCATCTTCTGTAACAACATGGTCTTTCTCGAAAACGACAAAAAATCTTGAACATTCAGACTTCAAGGCTTCGGTATTTCCCTCAACCATGTCCAAAATTTCTTCGAGAGCCGGCTGCTCGATTGCAAGCCCGTTTTTCCTGAAATAATTTCTAAGCCAGTCTTCAAGACGCGCGCCCGAAAGCTCCCAAAAGATTCTCTGATTTTCTTTCGGAACAAGCTTGCTGAGCTTTGCGTCAACAGAAATTTCATCTGAAACAAGGATTAAGACAGAAGAATTCTGATTTTCCTTTGGCTTCGCCGAAACAGACTTTAGCCATGAAGAAAGCAGCTCGATTTCATCTTTCTTTTTGATAAGCTCAGCCTCGCGGAGAACAATGCAAGTTGACGGCACAAAAAGCGATTCCGTCTGCAATTTAGCGACAACTTCCGCAATTTTCGTGTCGGAAGCATAAAGAAGATACTCATCAGAGTCGCCGAACTGCTTCTTCTGCGCCTGCTTGACAGCCTCAACCTGCTCGTTTCTCTCGCCAAATTCAGGTCCAGTATAAAGATAAATCGGAACTGACATAATCTAACGGCTAGTAAGTTCTTACGATATTTGAAAGCGTTCCGACAATCGTCACATCTTTGCTGTAAATCGGCTCGAACGCAGGATTTTCCGGCTGGAGCTTCACTCTGTCGGATTCTTTATAAAATCTTTTCAGCGTGATTGCATTGTCAATAACAGCAACGACAATCTGTCCGTCAACCGCAGTCTGCGCCTGCTCGATTACGGCAAGATCGCCCTCGAGAATTCCGGCGTTTATCATGCTCTGGCCGCGGACACGAAGCGCGAAGTATGTTTTTTCAGGGCGGACAAAAGGCTCTGTAAGATTCACATATCCGTCAAGATTTTCCTCGCTCAAAAGAGGCTTTCCAGCGGCAACAGTTCCCAAAAGCGGAACTTTGCTTACAAACGGCTGGCTCGCTTTTTCCTGGTTCACGGTCAACGAGCGCGCTCTTTTCTGGCTCTGCGAGAGATAGCCTTTCTTTTGAAGCGCGGCAATGTGGTCCTGAACAGCGCGGAGAGAAATTCCAAAATGGCTTCCGATTTCTCTTACTGTTGGAGGATAATTGTTTTCTTTTGTGGATTCAGAAATAAAATCCAACACTTCCTTTTGACGTGCAGTAATCTCTTTCATTCAAGAACTCCTTCTCCATTTCTGTTCATGGAAATATTTTTTAGTTTTATCAGCTTATCAGTCTTCTTCAAATTTATTTTCAAAAAGCTGTGCGATTGCCTCAACAGCGTCTTTCTCGTCTGCTCCGTCCGCTTTAAGCGTCAAAACGGTATTGTAGCCAGCCGCCATTGTGATTACGCCCATGATTGATTTCGCATTAACTACGTTTGAATCCTTTTCAAGCGAAATATCGCATGAATATTTGTTCGCAGTCTGAGCAATAAGAGCCGCAGGCCGCGCGTGAATTCCAGCCCTGTTTTTTACAGTCAAAATCTTTTCAGTCATATAACCTTTCCTTATGTAGCCGTAAAACTACCATACAATCTTAATATAATCCTAAACCGTAATCAATAAGAATCATCGCTGCCGTAATATGCGGTCTGGGCTTCTCCTGTCTCAATCCAGCGGAGAACATTCTGATTAAAATCTCTCGCCGAATTGTACCCTTTGTATTTCAAGCGTTCGTTCATCGCCGCCGCTTCGATAATAATAGGAAGATTTCTGCCGGGCTTTACAGGAATTTCAATATAAGGAACTTTCACGCCAAGCAAATCCTCTGTCGCGTAATCCGTTCCGACGCGGTCATAGACTTTGTTCACATCCCATTCCTCAAGACGGATTATCAGCTGAATCTCCTTTTGGTCGCGGATTGAGCCGACTCCATAAAGCTCCGCAATATTTATGATTCCAAGACCGCGAATCTCCATATGATGGCTTAAAAGAGCGTTCGCACCCTGCCCCAAAATCGAGTTTCCGTTTACACACCGCGCCTCAACAATGTCGTCTGCAACTAAGCGATGTCCGCGCTCAACAAGCTCCAGCGCACACTCAGACTTTCCAACGCCGGAATGTCCTGTAATCAGGATTCCGATTCCATAAACCTCGACCAAAACGCCGTGCAAAGTTTTCTTCGGCGCGAAAATATTTGAGAACAGCCGCAAAAGCCGGATTGAAAATTCAGTCGTGTCAAGCTCGGTGTTCAAGACTGCGCAGTTCGCCTTTTCCGCCAAATCCAAAAATTCCTGAACAGGCGTGATTCCATGCGTAAACACAATGCAAGGAATTTCATAAGAAAAAAAATTGTTCAGTGAATCAATCTTGCTTTCAGAATTCAGTTTTCCAAGATAAGCATTTTCCCCGCGTCCGAAAATCTGCACGCGCTGATACGCAAACGACTCGAAAAATCCTGAAAGGGCAAGCCCCGGCCGGTTCAAGTCCGGAACAGAAATAACTTTAGACAAGCCTTTTCGCCCGCCCAGGCATTTCAGCTTAAGCGCGATATGCTCAGGAAGCTCTTTGCTCAATAAATCAAGGACTGTGAAAGGTTTATCCGCCATATCTTTACTATACAATATTCAAGCATTTTGAGCAACAAAGAACTGCGATTTTTTATAAAAAATCGGCTGCCAAAAAGCGAGATTTTCATCATCAGCTTTTCAGCAGCCGTTCAATTCAACAGAATTTTACTTCAAAAGATTTTTCAGGATTATTTCTTCTCCTGAACCTTGTCCTTTTCCTTTTTGATTTTAACGTCGAGAACGTCCATCGTTTTATTCAGCGCGGCTCCGAAGTCAAAATCCTCATCTTTTACATGAGCCTGAGTTCCCCACTTGAAATTTGCGGTTACATCAAAAACATATGCTTTCTCGTGCTTGATTCTTACAATCAAATCAACAATCAAGTCCTCGGCATATTTAATGCGCTCAAGCTTCTTGTTCACCATCTCTGCCTGTTTCTCTTCCAAAACAAAACCTACAGCTGATACATTCTTTGTCATTTTAGTACTCCTTTTAGTGACGAAACATCACAGATTTTTTGCAGCCCGAATCTGAACCGCGGCGATTTTTTCTCGCTGAAATAATTATACAACAGCTTTTTAAAAATGACGAATTTTTTTCAGAAAAATAAAATCAGGATTTTTCGTTTTTCTTCTATTATTTTGAATTTTGACTTTCAGAATTTTGAGACTTTTTGTATTTGTGGATTTTCTCGATTCCGATTTTGATTTTTGAATTTCTTGATTTTTTTAGATTTAATTTTTTTGGGTCAAGATTTTTGATTCACATTTCTAAGATTTTTTTTATTTTCTTCGATTTTAGATTTCTCGATTTGTGATTTTGATTTTTGCAATTTCCTTCGATTCGATTTTTTTCACGGTTTTTCGATATTTTTTTAGATTTTTTGCTCAAAATGAACTTTTTTTTCACATATAAGAAAAGAGGTTTTTTATGAATATTTTTTCTTTTTCACCTTTTGGTTACGAAGGCTCGCTTGTTGCGGTTGAAGTCGATTTGCGGCGCGGAATTCCGGCGGTGGACATTGTCGGGCTGGCGGACGGAGCGGTAAAAGAAGCCCGCGAAAGAATGAGGGCTGCAATCAGAAATTCGGGATTTGAATTTCCGATGGAGCGAGTTCTGATTTCACTTGCACCGGCGGACTTGAAAAAAGAAGGCGCGGGTTTTGACTTGGCGCTCGCGCTTTCAGTTTTGGGGGAAAGCCGGTCAAAAGACAAGATGGATTCAAAAGAAAATCTTTCAGAGACGGAACTCGAAACGGATTCATCTGGAAAAGAGCCGATTCTGGTGATGGGCGAGCTTGAGCTAAACGGAACAATCCGGCCGGTGAAAGCTGTCCATGCGGCGGCCTCGACCGCGGCGGCGGCAGGAATTTCAAAATGCATTGTAAGCGCGGCAAATGCGGCGGAAGCAAGGGAAGTCGCAGGAATGAAAGTTTTCGGAGCGTCGAATCTTGAGGAAGCGTACGAGGCTTTGACGCGAGCGGAACTTTTCACAAGCGCGAAAGAAGAAGGAAACAACGCTTTTGTTCCGAAAGGAAGCGTTGAAGTGAACGGAGTTTTGTTTCCGGCGGAAGACAGGTCGGCAGATTTTATCGATATAAAAAATCAGGCGAAGCTCGTGCGTGCCTTGCAGATTGCGGCGGCAGGCGGACACAATGTTTTGGCTTACGGGCCGCCGGGCTGCGGAAAAACTCTTGCAATGCAAAGATTCTCTTCCATTTTGCCGCTTTTGACAGTTGAAGAAGCGCAAAGCACAACGCGGATTCACTCGCTTGCAGGACTTTTGAAGCCGTCCGAGCCGCTGATGAGAACCGCGCCTTTTAGAATGCCGCACCAGACGGCCTCTATTGAAGGAATTTGCGGAGGCGGCGTGAATTGCCGACCCGGAGAAATTTCTTTGGCGCACAACGGGATTCTTTTTCTTGACGAGGCGGCGGAATTCAAGACAAGTGTTCTTCAAATGCTCAGAGTTCCTGTTGAAAACGGGTTTGTGACGCTTAGCCGCGCCGGAAGAACGACAACTTATCCTGCAAGATTCCAGCTTTTGATGGCGACAAATCCGTGTCCGTGCGGAAATTACGGAACTGAAGGAAAAATCTGCCTTTGCAGTGCGAAATCAGTCGATATGTACTGGAGAAAATTTTCAGGGCCGCTCTTAGACCGCGTTGACATCAGAATAAATGTCGCAAATGCGGAAAAAGAATCTGCTTCAGTTTCCAGCGCGGAGCTAAGAAAGCAGATTGCAGACGCGGTTTTAGTTCAGAGAAAAAGGCAGGGGAAAAAAAACGCGTATCTTGCGCCGCAGGAAATTTTGGAATACTGTCCGCTTGAGAAAGATGAGCGCAAATTTCTTGAGGCAAGCGTATTGAACAATGATTTTTCCCAGCGCGCCGTGAGCGGAATCCTAAAGCTTTCAAGGACAATCGCGGACATGAAAAAAAGCGAGAAAATAAAGATTTCAGATTTAAGCGAGGCGATTTCGCTGAGGGCGAACAGCGGACCGCTTGGACTTTTTGGAAAAGCGGATATTTAAACAAAAAAACGGAGTTCACTTTTGCAATGAACTCCGTTAGTACCGGGTCTGAGACTCGAACTCAGACGCCCGTGAAGGCAACAGATTTTGAGTCTGCAGTGTCTACCATTTCACCAACCCGGCAAGTGTTGAAACTATATCAGAAAATGAACTTGCAATGCAATAGGAAAAACAGAAAAATAATAAAAAATTTGATAGAATACTGGAAACGCGAAAAGCGGATATTGTCCTCGCGAATTCGAAATGAATAAATTGCATTACGAACTTGCACAATGCAATTTTCTCTGCCGCATGGTGCGACGCTAACGAGCATTGTGTCGCGCGGAAAAGACGCACACACATTCTGCCGCACGGATGCGGCAACAAAGCAAAGAGAGAAACGAAGTTTCTCGTAGAAACAGAAAGTCCACGGATGGACTTTCTGTTTCATGCGTTAGGGATGCCAGTATGCAGAGCATACAGCGAGTTTTCTTGCGAAAACTCGATTGTTGGATTGTTCGCTCACGCGAACGCCTATCGATAACGCGTTAGGGATAGTAGTGGACGCGGAGCGTGTGCCAGCATTGCTGCTGGCATAATTGCTGGCGTTGTTGCTGACATTTTTGCTGACATTTTTGCTGGCACCGGAGGCGCGGTAGACGCCGGAGCCACGGATAGCCCGACCCGGCATTTTTCCGCCGGACAAATCATCTTGTGGAAAACAGACTCGCCGGAGGCGGAACAGGGCGGCAAAAACTTAAACTAAATGTTTTCGGCAAAAATGCCGGGGAACGCCCAGAGAAATAAAAAAAATTGTAAAAACGGGAAAAATATGGACTTTACAGGAAAATCGCCGGAAGAAGTTTTGAAATCGGTTTTTGGCTACGACTCGTTCAGGCTGCTTCAAAAAGAAATAATCACGAATGTCCTTGAGAAAAAGGACACGCTTGCAATTATGCCGACTGGAGGCGGAAAATCGCTTTGCTACGAGATTCCCGCGCTGATTTTTGATGGGCTTACGGTCGTTGTGTCTCCGCTTATTTCGCTTATGCAAGACCAGGTCGCGTCGCTAAATGAGAGCGGCGTAAACGCGGTTTTTCTGAATTCGACTGTGGAATGGGAAGACTACAAGGATTCGATGGACTCAATCAGGCGCGGCGAGACAAAAATCGTCTACGTTTCGCCCGAAGGACTGATGTCTTCAACAATAAGCAATCTGCTCCACGACCCGCACGTAAAAGTCTGCTGCATTACGATTGACGAGGCGCACTGCGTTTCTGAATGGGGACACGACTTCCGCCCGGACTATCTTGAAATTTCCGCTCTTAGAAGCCAGTTCAAGAACGCGGTTTTTCTCGCTCTGACTGCGACTGCGACAGTTCAAGTCCGAGAGGACATCATAAAGAATCTGAAGCTTAAAAATCCGGCTGTTCTCGTCTCGAACTTTGACCGCCCGAATATTTTTCTGAACGTCAGCGCGAAAAACAGAAACGCGCTCGACCAGATTATCCAGTGCATAAAACGGCACGCTGACGAAAGCGGAATCATCTATTGCTTTTCAAAAAAGCAGGTTGACGCGCTCACGGAGCAGCTCGCCTCGCTCGGATATTCGGTTCTGAACTATCACGCGGGCTTGCGGGATTCGGTGAGGGCTGAGCATCAGACAAAATTCATACGCGACGAAGTCCAGATAATGGTTGCGACTCTCGCATTCGGAATGGGAATCGACAAGCCGAACGTTCGATTTGTGATTCATTACGATATGCCGAAGTCGCTCGAACAGTATTATCAGGAAATCGGACGCGCGGGCCGGGACGGACTTCCGTCAGAGGCTCTTCTTCTTTACTCGGCAGGCGACATTCACAAAATCCGTTATTTTTTTGACGAGGCGGCAGACCGTGGACGCTGCGAGAATCTTCTGCAGGGAATGATAAACTACGCGAGCGGAAGAAAATGCAGGCGGCAGCTTCTCTTGGAATATTTCGGGCAGAAGCTCGATGGCTCAAAGTCAAAGGAAGAGCGGAGAGTCGGGAAATACGGCTGCTGCTGCGACATCTGCGAGACAGGGCCAGCCCCGGAAATCGACATGACAATTCCGTGCCAGAAATTTATGAGCTGCATAATAAGAACCGGCTCGCGTTTCGGGGCAAACTACGTGTGCGACGTTCTGCTCGGCTCTCGCGAAAAAAGAATCGTCGAGAACAGGCACAATATGATTTCAACATGGGGAATCGGGCGCGAGCTGACAAAAACTCAGTGGCTGGAACTTTCAAATCTCTTAATCGAAAAGGATTTTGTGACAAAATACGGCGACTACGGCGTTTTGAAGCTGACAAACGACGGGCTTTCCGCTCTGCAAAACCGCGACAAGATTATGCTGCCTTTCAACGTCTCACGAAGCAGCGGCGCGCGGCTTTCAGCCTCGGAACTGCAGGCGGAAGGCGTTTTTGTGCCGAAAAACAGGGCAAGCGCGGGCGCGAACGGCGGAATTATGTTTCCGAAGTCGGAAAGCAAGAAGCAGAAAGGATTTGTTCTTCACAAAAAGGAAATGGATTTCAACGGAGACGAGAGCGCGCAGAAAATCCACGACGAAATCAAGAAATGGAGAAAACGCGCCGCGCAGGAGCTTGACGTTCCGCCGTACATAATTTTCGGAGACCGCACACTGAACGAGATTGCGGCGAGAAAGCCAAGAACGGTTGACGAGCTTTATTCAATCAGCGGGCTTGGCGACAAGAAAATCGAGAAGTACGGGAGGAAGATTGTCGAGATTGTGGAAAGGAACGGGTAAATGCAAGGGAAGCGGAATGAGGGACGCGGGAAGAGGGATTTTTTGTTACGATTTTTTGATTTTCACAACGTAATAAATAAAACCGCGGGATTTTTCGGTTTGCACAACGGGATTTTTCCTTGTGACTTTTTTTTCGAAATGCGATTTCTCTGCACAATGAAATTTTTACGGTCTGCAAAATATGATTTTAAGTTATGAAATTATTTCATTCGTTGTCCAACGCGTTTTTTGCCTATGAAATTTCTGCGAACGCTGGCAAAACGTGTTTTCTTATTGTGAAATTATTTCATTCACTGCCCAACGCGTTTTTTGCTCGTTAAAAAAAATTCACGCTCTGCCCAGCGCGTTTTCTGCTTTTGCGGATTTTCGCGAGGCTTGCCCAGCGTGATTTCTTCACGTGCGAATTTTCGAAAACGCCGCCCAACGCAATTTCTGTCTTCAAAAATTATTTTATTTCCAAGCCAGCGAAATTTCTTTCAATTATGATTTCATAAAACGCCGGCAAAACGCTTTTTCTCGCTTTTCAGAAATCTTAACGGCTTGGTCTGGAGTTTTCAGCGAATCATTTTTTTTTCTCAATTCGATTTTTTAAAACAAAACCGCCGCACTGTCATCTTTTGCAACGGCTTTCCTCTTACCCCAGTCATCAAAAAACCGATTTTCAGCAACTGCGGTTTCGGCAAGCTCAAAGAAAATCGCCTTTTTTCCCACTCAAAACCGCGCCAGTCAGACAAAATTATCTCAGCACGCTGCCTCTTATGCGCTTGACGAATTTCGCCTGGCCGATTGAGAGAAGCTTTTGCTCGTGGTCGGGCATGACTTCAAGAAGAACATTCGCGTCCGCCTCGGTCTTAGAAACGGAAATCGGAACGCCGACCAAAATTCCGCTGTCAAAATGAAGCTCCACCATGCTGTTGTTCGAAATCGAGCCTTCGATGATGTGCAGCTTGCCTGAAAAGTCCATTCCTCCGGCCTCAATCCGCTCGAATTTCACGCTGTTAGCCCTTAGCTGAACCGGCGACAAAATTATCTTGTGCTCGATTCTTTCAAGAAGACCTTCCTTTTGCTCAGGAGTGAGCGTCATTTTTTCAAGCGCGGAGCGCATCGCCTCAAAATGCCTTGCCCGCTCCTCGTTCGTCTTTAGCGAAAGCTCCGTTTTTTCAGTCTCCGAGTTTTCCTCTTCAAGATTGTCAAAATCATTTTTATGGGACGAGACCGAAAATTCAGGAAAACGGATGCTGTCAGAGCTTTTCTGCGCGGTCTTTATCTTTCCGATAAAATCAAGCCCGCTTTTTTCAATCAGCGCGGCGGCTTCCTCGTCATTTTCAACCGAAAGAAGATAGATTCCCTCCGCGAGTTTTGCAGAGATAAAAGGCGCGACAGCAGGATTTTTTTCCGTGAGGCCGGCGTTTTTCTCGCTGACCTGAAGAACGTAGCCCTTGTAAATCGCCGCGGACGAATAAGAGTTGCTCCAGTCTTCAAGCGAAACTTCAAGATTCTGAGGAATTTCGTACGGAGAATATTTTCGCAAAAGCTCCAGAATCTTTGACGATGAAAAGCCTGAGTCAAAGCCGTGCATAGCGGACTTTCTGTTGATTTCAAAAAGAGCCGCCGTGTCAAACTGGACAAGCTCCATAAAGCTCATAAGCGGAAGCAGCTTTTCAAGCGGAAGCCCCGGCATCAAAGTTACATTGAACCCTGCGTCAATGCTAAGGACTTTCGGCTCCTCGCCGTAATTTGCGGCAGACGCGCCGTCAAGAACATTTCCGCGCGCAAAAATATCCTCGCCGGAAGAATCAGTCCCTTTTATCCTGAAAATTCCAAAAGATAAGGCGACATCAAGCAAACGGTCAAGAAGCGATGAGAGATTCTCGCTCTCGCTTGAATTCACGACTGCGGACTCAGCGGTTTTCGCGCGGTTCAAGATTTCAGAAAAGCGCGATGAAGTTCCAAAGCGCGGAGAAACAGCGTTTTCCTCCCTGTCCTCGGCAATCAAGAAGCTAAGTTTAAGAAGAACACTACGCGAAAATCCGCTTTCAGGAACAGACTCGGCAACGTCAAGGAGAAGTTTCGCCTGACGCACGAGCGAGCCGCGGCTGAACCGCCCATGGGAAGAGACCGCAAGATAAGCGTACTGAATTTCAGGGGCAAGGCGCGAAAAGCTCAGGAAACGGCTTGTGTCAATCTCGTAGCCGTCAAGATTCTCGATGAGAAGCGACAAATTTATGAACGCTTTTGTGAGCGAGAAAAGCATTTCTGATTTTCCGGGGAAAAAAGTCTCAATCTCGTTTGAAATCCGCTTCTTGAAAGTTCCGTCAGCCTTGCAGAGGTCGGGATTCTTGTTGATAAAAGCCACAAAAGCCGCAATCAGCTCTGGAGACAAGCCCTGATTTTTCGCCGGAGCGGAATTTATGCCGTATTCAGATTGCGTGCCTTGCTCGTCATGCGTGCCTTGCACTGTTTCTGGAACTTTGAGCAGAACGGATTTTTTCGCGAATTTCGCAAAGTCGTCTTCCAAGTGCGGATTCAGGCTTATTATCATCTTGCCGGAAAGCTTGTCTTTATGGCGGTAGATTATCAGCCGCTCCTCAAGATTCAAGAGACGGCTGTAAAAGTCTGAAAAAGTGAAGTCCGAGCCGAAAAACGCGGCGAGCTTTTCCTCCGTCGCGTTCGGAATAAATTTCACGGCGCAAATCAGCTGCAGGTCGGTCTCGCTCAAAAGAGAGACAATCGTCCGGCGGCTCTCCTCCTTTCTGATAAACGCGCCGAGCTCTTCAATCAGCTTCTGCTTGTTGAACGGAGTTTTCACCTCGCCCAAGTACATTCTGATAATTTCAAAAAAATGGCTGTCCGGCAAAACCGCAAGGCTTTCCCGCCAGTCGATAATTTTCTGAACTTTCGGACTCAATTCCATAAACTTCTCCAGTTTTTATGCTTGTTTTGATTCGGAATCTATAAAATGAAAAAATGCAGTCCCTGAAATAAATTCAGGGTGACAAAATCCAGCGAGTTTTGCCAGATGCTGAAATAAATTCAGCATGACAGTCATTCCGAACTCGATTCGGAATCTACAAAAATGAAAATGCAGCCCCTGAAATGAATTCAGGGTGACAGTCATTTTCAGCATGACGCCATCTGTGTAATTTTAATTCAGGCAGCTGATTTCAAAGTCAAAATACTCATTCAAGTCGTTTGGATTCCCGCACCGCAAAAGCCGGTACTGATAGCCCTGCTCCGCCAAGAATTTCTGGCGGTTCGCGCCGAATTCCTCCTCAACAGTGTTTCGCGTAATCAGCGTGAAAAACCTTGATTTCCGCTCTTTCGGTCGCAAAATTCGGCCGAGACGCTGCGCTTCCTCCTGCCGGCTTCCAAAAGTTCCGCTCACCTGAATTGCGACGCTCGCGTCAGGCAGGTCAATCGCAAAGTTCGCGACCTTCGACACGACAAGCACGCGGATTTTTCCGCTTCTAAAGTCAGAATAAATCTTGTCGCGCTCCTCGTTCGGCGTTTTTCCGGTGATAATCGGGCATTTTAGCAAGCTTGAAAGCTCTGAAAGCTGGCTCAGATACTGGCCAATCACGAGAATCTTGTCTTCCGGGCATTTCTCAACAATTTTTTTGACAAAATCATATTTTACAGGATTCTCGCTCGCGAGCCTGTGCTTTTTCCGCTGGTCAGAAACCGCGTACTCAATCTCTTTTCCTTCCTGCAGGTCAATTCTGACCTCGACGCACTCGGCAGTCGCAATGAATCCAGAATGTTCCAAATCTTTCCACGGAACATCGTAGCGTTTTGGTCCGACAAGCGAGAAAACATTTCCCTCAAGATGGTCCTCGCGGACTAAAGTCGCAGTCAAGCCGACACGTCTTATCGCCTGAATCTCCGCCGCCACACGGAAAACAGGCGCGGGAAGCATATGAACCTCGTCGTAGACAATCAAGCCCCAGTTGCGTTTCCTGAAAAGAGAGAAATGCGGATAAGGGCCGTCCTTTTCAGGCCGCCAAGTCAGAATCTGGTAAGTCGCGACTGTGACAGGCTTTATCACCTTGTTCTCGCCGGTGTATTCGGCAATGTCGTCCTCTGTGAGATTCGTCTTGTCCAAAAGCTCGCCAATCCACTGATGAACCGCGCTGATATTCGTCGTGATTACGAGAGTGCTTGTCTTTAAAAGACTCATCACCGTCATTCCGACGATTGTTTTTCCGGCTCCGCAAGGCAAGACGATTGTTCCGAATCCGGTTCCAGGACCTTTGTCGCCAACAATCGACTGCGCAGCCTCAATCTGGTACTGGCGCACACTGAAAGGCTTTCCAGAGAGCGTTTTTTCACGCAGGCTTATTTCAAGCGGCTCGCCGTCAACAAGCGGAACATCGTCCTTTACAGGCCAGCCTAGCTTTAAAAGCTCCTGCTTTATCGTGCCGCGGTCAGTGAGCGAAAGACGAAAGCAATGCGCCTTTTCATTTTCAGAGACCTTGCAGCTTTTCATAAAATCGTCCTGCGGCTCTTCGTACTCGCAGACTGTCAAAAGTTTTCTTCCGATTGAGCTTGCCGCAATCTCCTTGAAGACCGGCACGCTTTCTGTAACAAGATAAAGATATTCTTCCTTGATTTTCTCGTTCGCTTTTTTCTCGGAAACGGGTACTTCAATCCACGGAGCGGGAACAAGGCGGAGCTTTCCGAATCTTCCAGCCGTCTCGCGAATCCACATCTCAACCGACTGCGGAACATCGTATCGCGCGAATTTATGCAAGACCTCAACAGCGTCTTCCGGCGAAAATCCAGCCCCGGAAGCGTTCCACAAAGAAAGAGGCGTAAGTCTGTATGTGTGAAGATGCTCAGGAGAGCGTTCCAGCTCGGCAAAAGGAATAAGCGCGTTTCGGCACTCGGTGGCGAGCGGCGCGTGAACATCAAGAAGCAAAGTCCTGTCGCTTTGAACAATAAGCGGGTTCAAATAATCCATAACGGAGCAGTTTATCAGAAATTCAGGATTTATAGAACAAAAAATCCGTCCGTGGATTTTTTATTCTCGCGAGAAGTTTCAGAAAGACTGAAAGCAGAAATATGCCATTGCGAGCCATGGACGAAAATCCTGACTTCGCCTAAGCGAACCAATTCATTATTATCCACGGTTTTCCAAAATTTTTTCGGATTGCTTCGTCGCTTGCGCTCCTCGCAATGAAAAATCGCAGCAACAATCCGATTTTTCATTTTTAATTGTGAATTATGAATTGCAAATTACCTCTAGTCCGTTATCGAGAATTCCGCAAGGTCGCCTATTTCTTTCAAGCCCTTTATCAAGTCGGAAAAATCGTCGCAGCGCGGAGCTTTCACAGAATAATGAAGAATAATCTGCTTTTCCGCGAGAATTCGGCTCATATTGAAGTCCGCAACGATAAATCCGCTTTTCGAGATTGTGGACTTCACTTTCTGCAGGTCAACAGAATCGTCGTCAAAAACAAGATGAAGAGACTTTAGCCTTCCAGCCGGAAAATGCTTCTCCTCGAATTTTTCAAGCAGAATAAGAGAAAAAAGCGCGACAATCACGACGAGAACCGCAGGCAGATAAAGTCCGCCTCCAAGGGAAAGCCCGACCGCAGCCGCAGTCCAGATAATCGCCGCGGACGTGAGGCCTTTTATGTTCAAGCCCTGACGCATAATCGCGCCGCCGCCCAAAAATCCTACGCCGCTCACAACCTGCGCCGCAATCCGAGTCGAGTCTCCGCCCGGTCCCAAATATCCCATATGAACAGAAATAATCCCGAACAGCGCAGATGAGACGGAAATAAGAATCAGAGTCCTCATTCCGACAACCTGCTGCCGGACCTTGCGCTCAAGCCCCATCAAAAAACCAGCCCCGAAAGCAAGCGAAATCCGAAGAAGATAAACGAGAAAAAGATGCAAGTCAAAATCAATATTCATAAAAAATCCTAAATCAGAAAAGTCCGAATCCGCCCGGATTTCTTGCGCCCGCCTTTATCCAGCTTACTTTCTGTTTTGCCGAAAGCGGCTTTTTCAGCGCGTCAACAGAGTCCATATACTCGCAAAGCCAGACCGCAAGCGCGCTGTCTCTTCCTGCCATATCGTTTGTGTAGTCGCAGTTCACAAGAAGCGGCGTGATGTTCTCGCTCGGAACAAGCTCCGCCGCCATATTCTCGGCAAACGAGCGGAAAGCTCCGCCGGCCGCCGCAATCAAGGAATAGGAAAGCTGAACGGCGGAATTTCTAAGCGAGCTTGAAGTCACGCTCTCGCAGATAGTCGGGTTCGACTTGTACAAAAAGACGATTTTTCTTTTCCGCTGAAGATTTCTCGTAAATCTTGAAATTATCTCCTGTGCCAAATATTGATAGCTTCCGATAAGCTCTTCCAAAATTCTCGCGTTCTCATAAGCCGAGCCGATTTTTGAGGCGAAGAGCCCCTCGTCAAAAACCAGAACCGCCTCGTCCGCGCCGCCTTCGTTCTCGCTGTTCAAGACAAACGCCCGCGAAGACAAAGCCGAGCCTCTGTTCCACGAAATTGCTGTAACATTTTTCGGAAGATTTTCCGCGTCAGGCTGCTCCTCGCCGTTCTCGCCAATTTTCAAAGCGCAGCTCGCAATCACTTTTCTTCCCTGAAAAACCGCGCCTGAAGCCAAATCTTTTCCGTCAGGAAGCTCTTTTCCCGCAAATAAAATCGTCTTAGCCATATCTAAAATTATACCATAATCAAGGCGATTTTGATATAATCACGGTTCTATGAAAGTTTGGATAAAATATTTAATCGGCACAGTCTTAGGCGTGCTTGCTGCCATAATTCTTCCATTGAATGTGCCTAGCGTGAATTCTTTTGTTTCAAGCGCGGCGGAACTTGCAGTGCGGTTCGGACGTTACGCAGTGCTTCCGTTCCTCGTTTTCGGAGTCTCCTCAGCGTTTTTCAAATTAAGGACAGACAGAAAAATCATAAGGACAACATTCTGGACTTTCGCGACTTTGATTGCAGGAACTTTGATTCTCGTTCTTCTCGGACTCATAACGATTCTTATTTTCAAGCTTCCTCGGATTCCAATCACCGGCGAGAAAATGAGCAACATTCCGCAGCTCGATGTGAAAAGCCTTGTGATGACGATTTTTCCTTATTCAGGATTCGACGCGCTTAAAAACGGCGACTATCTTCTTCCGACGTTTGTTTTTGCGGCTTTCGCAGGAGCTGGCTGCGCTTCCGACTCTGCGGCTTCAAAGCCGGTTGTTCAGGTTCTTGAGTCGCTTTCAAAGCTTTGCTACACAGTTCTTTCGTTTTTTGTGGAATGGCTTTCAGTCGGAATGATTGCAATCTCGTGCTACTGGATTTTGCAAGCGAAGGCGATTTTTGCGGCTCCGACTTTCGTTCCGCTTTTTGTAATGCTTCTGGTCGATTTTGTTCTTCTTGCGGGGCTTGTCTATCCGCTGATTTTAAGGCTTTTCTGCAAGGATTTAAGGCCGTTCCACGTTCTTTACGCGAGCATCTGCCCGATTCTCGTGAGCTTTTTCTCAGGCGACTCGAACATCTCGCTTCTGGTTTCGGCGCGCCACGGAAAGGAAAGCCTCGGAATTCACGATGAGGCCGGGAATTTCTCGTTTCCGCTTTTTTCAATTTTCAGCCGCGGCGGAACTGCCCTTGTAACTTCAATCTGCTTTGTTACGATTTTGCGTTCCTACACAGACTTGGGATTCACCGTCACGGACATTCTTTGGATTTTCGTGACTTCGTTCTCCGTCTCTTTTATCTTGGGGATGTTGCCGCAGGGCGGAACTTTCACCGCGCTTATTGCAATCTGTTCAATATACGGCCGCGGATTCGGCGAAGGCTACCTGCTTTTGAGAAGCGCCGCCCCGATTTTGTGCAGCTTTGCCGCCGCATTCGATGTTGTCACTTGGATTACAGGAAGCTACATCGTCGCGGTCAAGACAAAGATGATTGAGCATCAGGACTTGAAGCACTACATCTGATTTATAAAATCCAAGGAAATTTCTGAATCCGAAAGCGAAGAAGAAATTTTTCCGTTATTTTCGATAAACACAAGGCTGATTTTCTCTCCAAAGAGATTTTCAGCCTTATTTTTTAGCTCCAGCGCGCGTTCTTTTCCAGCGACAAAAAACGCCGTGCTTAAAGCGTCCGCAGCCATCGACTTTTTGCAGACGACAGTTATCGATTTTAAGCCCGATTCCGCAGGAAATCCTGTCTCGCCGCTCAAAATATGATGGTAGCGTTTTCCGTTCTGAACAAAAAAACGCTCGTAAACGCCGCTTGTCACGACCGAGCAAGTTTTTCCAGCTTCAGAGCCTGCGGGAAAATTCAGAACCGCGCAAGGCTCGCCTGTCGGATTTTCAGGATTCTTGATTCCGACTTTCCAGTCTGACCTGTCTTTTTTCTCGCCTAAGACGAGAACGTTTCCCCCAAGGTCAATAACGGCGCGGCGCACATTGTTTCTCTCGCAAATCAGCGCGATTTCGTCCGCCGCAAAACCTTTTGCAATCGCCCCGAAATCAAGCGAAATTTTGTCATCTCTTAAAAAAACTGTCTGGTTTGTCTTGTCAAAAGCGATTTTTCTCCAGCCGCAGTGCTTTCTCGCCTCTTTTATTTCAGATTCAGACGGAACTCGTGCGTGGTCAGTGTTTATTCCCCAAAGCTTTATCAAATTTCCAAGCGCAGGATTAAAGTCTCCTTCCGTAAGCTCCGCGGTTTCAAGCGAAGTTTTCAGAACAAAAGCGAAATTGTCGCTTATTTTCACAGGAGATTTTGACGCGTTCTTGTTCACAAGCGAGATTTCAGAATCTTCCTTGTTCACATTGAATTTTGAGTCGATTTTTGCAAGGCAAGACTCAATCTCGCCGTAAACCGATTCTTTTCCGTCGTCATAAAGATTTATAAAGCAGACAGTTCCTAAAGACTCGTAAAACTGCGGCGGAATTTTTCTGTCGCATGAGACAAAAACAAAAGCCGCCGCAACAGCAGCAAAAAACTTAAAAATTTTCATTCGCTTTTCTTCCATATATTTTTTCAGTTTCCAAAGTGTAAACGCCTTTTTCCTTGTAAATCACGAGCGGCGGAAGCTCGATTTTCTTTAAGTTTTCTGTTTTTCCATTTTTCCAGACATTTTCATCATTTTTTTCATCTTGAAGATTTTGATTTTTTTGACATTCAGATTTGAAGTTTTTTTCCGCAACGCAATGAAAAAGAACCATTTTCGGATTCTCGTTCTCGAACGGCTTAACAAGCCTGAAATTCTTGATTCCAAATCCAGAAGATTTCAGCGAAGAGACAATCTCATCAAAACGCTCCGGCCGGTGAACCATAAAAAAGCTGCCTCCGTCTTTCAGAACGTAAAAAGCCGCCCGGAGAACGTCGTTAAGCGAGCAGCAGATTTCCTGGCGCGCAATCATTTTCGCCTTGTTCGCGCTCTGCCTGCCGTTCGAAGGCAAAATATAAGGCGGATTGCATGTAACAGCGTCAAAAGAATCCGAATCATAAAGATTTTCGATTTTGCAAAGGTCGCCGTTTTTCACAGAGATTTTATCCTGAAGATTGTTCAGAAGAACCGTCCGGCGCGCCATATCAGCGATTTTCTCCTGAATCTCCAGCGCGGAAAAATTGACGTTGTGATTCTCGAAATCCTGAATCTCCAAGTTTCCAAAATCGTGATTTCTGAAATCACGTTCTTTGAGCTTTCCGCAGAGCAAAAGCGGCACAATCGCGTTTCCGCTGCACAAGTCAAGAACTTTTAGATTTTTCGCCTTAAAATCAATGCGGCTGAAAGCAAAATCCGAAAGCAGAACAGCGTCCATTCCAAAGCAGAAAAAATTCCTGTTCTGGACAATCCTAAAATCTCCGACGTGAAGAGAATCAATCCGCTCGCCGGCTTCAAGAGCAATTTCCATTTCATCATTCTAGCAAAAATGTGCTATCATTAAAAACCCAAAGCAATTTTTTTGAAAAAGGTGACTTTATGGAAGAAATGAAAAATATTGACGACAAAAAGCTCGTGGAGCTTGCGCTGGACGCTCGGAAAAACGCGTACACGCCTTACTCAAAATACAACGTGGGAGCGGCTCTTCTCTGCGACGACGGAAAAATCTATACAGGATGCAACGTTGAAAGCGCGTCGTATCCGTGCGGAATCTGCGGCGAAAGAAACGCGATGTCAACCGCAATCGCCGACGGACACCGAAAATTCAAGGCGATTGCAATAGCCGGAAGCTCCGAGCAAATCTGCACGCCATGCGGAATGTGCCGCCAGTTCATGTACGAGTTCGCGCCGCATTTAAGAGTTCTGTGCTGCTCAAACGACGGCAAATACATTGAGAAAGACTTGTCCGACCTGCTCGCACTAGGATTCGGCGCGGAGTCAATGGAATAAAAAGGAAAAATAGCAGCTGTAATTTTTCAAAATATATAACCCACATAAAAAAAGCGGAGCATTTACGCTCCGCTTTTTTCATCGCATTTTATTTTTCCGGGTCAGAAATTGTGATGTGCAAGTCTTTGAGCTGCTGCTCGTCAACCGCGCTTGGACATTCATCCATAGGGCTGGCTGCCAAGTTGTTCTTCGGGAAGGCGATTACTTCGTGGATGCTTTCCTCGTGGCACATGAGCATTATAAGGCGGTCGAGGCCAGGGGCGATTCCTCCGTGCGGCGGCGCTCCGAACTTGAATGCCTGTACCAAGAATCCGAACGCTTTTTCTGCGCGCTCGCGGCTGTAGCCTACGATTTCAAAGATGCGTTCCTGCAGCGCAGGGTCGTTGATACGCATTGAGCCTGAAGCAAGCTCGTAGCCGTTCAAAACAAGGTCGTAAAGGTCGCCTTTTACTGCTCCTGGGTCGCTTTCCAACGTGTCCCAGTATTTTTTTTGCGGAAGCGTGAACATGTGGTGCTCTGTTTCCCAGTGGTTTTCTTCCTCGTTCCATGCAAAGTACGGGAAGTCGATAATCCATGCGAAGTGGAATTCGTCTTTCGGGTTGTAAAGGTTCAGGTCCTTTCCAAGCTGCTT
>JAXDVS010000075.1:0-7316 GCA_034088785.1 Treponema sp. | reverse complement strand
GCAGCAGAAATTCGCCGCTGCGGAAAGAATCGCAAAGTCGATAATCGCCAAGGACTCCCGCGACTTCAAGGCTCATTATTATCTTGGAAAAGCCTATCTCGCAGACAAAAAGAACGAGCTTGCGCTCATGGAATACAAGCTTGTCGCTCAGAACGCGATTTTCGGAAAGGAAATTCCAGAAGTCGATTTCCGCCACCAGCTTTCTTCGCTTTATCTTAAATTTAACCAGACAGACGACGCATTAAAGGAATTTCTTCTTTTGACAAAGCTCGAGCCTACAAACGCAGAGAACTATTACAACTGCGGAAAGCTCTACGACCAGAAAAACCGCGCGGACATGGCTTTGGGCTTCTATCAGAAAGCGATTAAATTCAACAGAAAGCACGTCAAGGCTCACGCCGCGATGGGGCTCACGCTTTACCGCTCAAAGCAGTTTGCGGAAGCGAAAAAAGAGATTGACATCGCGCTCCAGCTAAGTCCTGAAACATATTCTTCATATTATTATCTTGGAAAAATCTACAAGGAAAGCAAGGATTACTCTTCCGCTGTGAAAGCGTTTGAGAAAGCTCTGCGCGACCCGGAATTCAGGCAGCGCGCGCTTATTGAACGCGGCTCATGCTATATGCTAGCGGGCGCGGTTGACAACGCCTTGTCAGAATTTATGACTGCGGTTAAAGCCTCAAAGGACGAGAAATCCCAGGAGACGCTTTACGCGCGATATTTCCTTGCGGCATGCTACGAGAAAACAAGAAAAATCGACAAGGCAATCGAGCAGTGGCAGATTATCTACCAGCAGAACCATTCGTTCAGGGACGTGAGCGCGAAGCTCTCAGAATACAGAGACTTGGAGGCGAACGACTCGTTAAAAGAATTCCTCACCTGCTCAAATCAGGAATTTGAGGAAATCTGCAAAAAAGCCGCACTCACAGGATTCAGCATGGAATCACAGAAAATCGAGGAGAGAAAATGGGGCATTCAGATGGTCGCGATTGAAAAGAAAAAGGACGACTGGATGAACGTGAGAAAGCAGCTTTTCCTGCTCAATTTCTACCGCGACACCGAGCCGATTGAAGACACTGAAATCCGCCGCGTGCTGGAGCTTGCGAAGTCGCTCAACTGCACAAAAGCTTACGCAATCACAAGCACAGGATTCACAAGCTCGGCTTCAGGATTCGCTGAAAACCGCCCGATAGAGCTTGTCGGAAAGGAAAAGCTCGAGGCGATTCTTCAAAAGGCGGGAATCTAGCCAAATGAAATTTCTTTGTGTTTCCGACCAGATTGACCCGCTTGTATACAGCAGCCAGATAAAAGAACGATTCAAGGACATTGATGCGGTTCTTTGCGCGGGCGATCTTCCGATGGACTACATTGACTACATCGTCTCTTCGCTTAACAAGCCGGCTTATTTTGTCTTCGGAAACCACAATCTCACAGAATTTTCATATTACCACAAGATAAAGCAGCACAAGGGAGCGCACCCGACATTCACGCACGAGTACACCGCCTACGACTACAGCATGAACCACGGCGCGACCTACGCAGGATTCAAAGTCCTAAAAAACAAAATTCTTAAAGTCAGATACAACAAAAAAGAGACTCCGCTTCTGATTGCAGGGGCTTCTGGCTCAATCAGATACAACAACGGGCTTAGCCAGTACACAAATTTCCAGATGCTCGTAAAGCTCCTAAAAATGTCGCCTGCCCTTTTCATCAACAAAATCAGGTACGGAAGATACTGCGACATTTTTCTAACGCACGCCTCTCCGCGGCACATTCACGACAAGGAAGACACCTGCCACAAAGGATTTGAGTGTTTCAACTGGTTCATAAGAAGATTCAAGCCGAAATATCTTGTCCACGGGCACATTCACCTTTACGATATGAACACGCCGAGAATGACAGTCTCGCACGGAACAACGGTCATCAATGCGTACAGCTATGTAATCATTGATTTGGATTACGAAAACGACGGCAACTCACCATCAGGAGAATCTTAATTTATGGAAAATTCAATGCTGTCATCAGAAACAGAAGATGATTTCTCAAAGGCGCGGCACAAGGCTCTTTTCAACGAAGTCCAGCATTTCTTGAATCCTGACGAGGCCACGCTAATTTCATTCTCAGACATAAAAAAACTCTTGAAGCCTGCAAACGAGACCTACGAGGGAATGAAAGTCGTTCCTGTAAAGCTGATTGTAGGCTCGGAAGGACGCTATCAGGATTTCGACAACCGCTTTTTCCCGAAAAATATCCACCTGAAAACACGCTGGGAGCATATCGACATGGCGCACATCAACGACATTCCGCTTCCTCCGATTTCGCTCTACGAGCTTGGCGGGCTTTACTTTGTGCGCGACGGAAACCACAGAGTCTCGGTCGCAAAGACAAAGGGAATCGAATTCATCGACGCGGAAGTTGTGAGCCTTCAAAGCGAGATAAAGCTCCGCCCGGGCGATTCTCTCAAAAAGATGACAAAGCAGGTCATAGAGTACGAGAAGCGAGTTTTCTACAGCGAGACAGGATTCGGAGACGTGACGGACTACTGGAGTCTCGACTTCTCTGTTCCAGGCCAGTACGACGTAATCTACAACCACATTCTGACCCACAAATACTACATAAATATGAACAAAACCGAGGAAATCGGCATGGACAAGGCGATTATGTCGTGGTTTTTGACCGTCTATCTGCCGACAATAAAAATAATCGACAAATATCACATAATGCGGTATTTCAAGGGAAGGACAAAGAGCGACCTTTACGTCTGGGTCATAAAATACTGGGATGAAATCAAGCAGAAATACGGCTCAGCCTTCACTCTTGACGACATTGCAGGCTCTTTCTTGAAGAAATTCCGTCCAAGATTTTCATTCAGAATTCTGAACAGGCTCAAAGGGCTTCTTTTCAAGAAAAAAATCGAAAAGCTGAAAACTTGACGGCTGGATATTTCGATGTTAAAATAATCGAAATAATAATATTTCATTAAAAAAATGGAGAAGAGATTTTGACTTCTGAAGCAGTTTCTTATATTCCGCTTTTTGGAACCGCGGGAGTTGCGGTTATAATCGGAATTCTGATTACAATCATCAAAATCCGAAACACAGCAAAAGTAAGTTTTATTTCATATTTTGCCCTTGCTGTGATGATTTTCGCCTGCCTTTACACAATCTACCATCCGGGAATGTTGATTTTCGCGCTTTTCATTCTTCTAGCGTCAGTTCTTCTGATTCCTTACTGCGTAATGCTCGCTTTTGGAAAACCGAAAGAAAAGGAGAAGAAAGTCGAGGAAGAAAAAGCCGAAGAGACAGAAAAAGAGGTCGTTGTTGAAGCCATCAAAGCCGACTCGATTGACCTTATTGAAAAAGGACGCTCTTTTGTAACGCTTGCAGCCGACTCATTCTCAGACAAGAACGGAATGCAGAAAGTCTTGGACAGCATAAACACAACCTGTTGCGCAATAACAAAGGCTGACGGCGGCGCGGTTCTTATGGTCGATGAGTTTGACGACCTGATTTCAGTAAAATCTTTCAGCGGTGACTTTCCGCCTCCATACAGGCTTCCAGACGACTTGCCGCACAAGCCGCTCAGAGTTTCCACAAGCTTCAAATACGCGCAGTTTCCGCTTAGAGACAACATTTTCGGCGAGATTGCGACAGCCGGACGCGCAGAGCTTATTTCCGAGCCGAAACTTGACGACAGAATCGTTGAGAACACGCCTGAAGATTTCTTGAAGCTTGGAAGCTATATTTTCATTCCTTTAAGACTTCGGGGAAGAGATATTGTAATCGGACTTCTCGCCCTTTCCCGCAATCCGGGAAAAGAGCCTTTCACAGAGCAGGAATTCGGCTGGGCGCAGACATTGGCAGGATTTGCCGAGTCAGCATTGAAGACGCTTTTGAGCTTCAAGCAGTACACAGACGAGCAGGAACTTACAAAGGAAACAAACATCGCGACAAATCTTCAGACGACTTTGCTTCCTAAAAAAGTTCTTCCAATTCCAGGCGTTTCATTCGGCTCATATTCAGAGCATACATCGGGCGTTTGCTCAGACATTTACGATGTAATTCCGGCAAGGGCTGACAGAGTCTCGTTTGTCCTGATGGACATCGCGGGAAAAGGAATGAATTCTCTTCTCGTCATCACGATGATAAGAGCAATGCTTCATCTTATTGTGAACACAACACAGACAGCAGGAACAATCCTAAGCTGGGCAAACCGGGGAATCTGCGGAGAAGCGAACTTTGACCACTTCGGCTCGGTCGCGCTCATAAACTACGACCCTTCAAAACGCAGAATCCAGCTTGCAACAGGCGGAAGCATTCCAGTTTTGAGATACAATGCCGCAAAACAGGCGGTCGAGAAAGTTTCTCCAGCCTGCGAGCCGATTGGCGTTGAAAAAACGACATCTTATAAAGATATTGAGTTTACAGTCAGCAAAGGTGATATTATAATATGCTATACAGACGGTCTTGTTGAAGCCTTGAACACAGAGGGAAAACAATATTCCGTCGGAAACTTAACAAACTTGGTCAAGGCAAATTCCAGCCTTTCCGGCAAAGAGCTTGCAAACCTTGTAAAAACAGACATTAAGAAGTTTATTGGTAATGAAACGCTGCATGATGACCAATCGCTTCTTGTATTGAAAATTCAGTAATTAAAGGGGTTTTATTTATGGAACTGAAAATTCGAAAAAACGGCGAAGTTTATATCATAGATGTAAACGGCGAAATGGATCTTTACAACTCCTATAAACTAAAGGAACTCGTCATGAAAATGCTTGAGAAAAATGTAAAGAGTTTCATCATCAATCTTGAACAGGTAGACTACATCGACTCGTCTGGAATCGGCGCGCTTATTTACATCTGCTCAACAATCAAGAAGATGAACTTGAAGCTCGCAATCGCTTGCATTCACGGTTCTGTAAAGAAAGTTATCGAGTTGACAAAATTGATGGGCTACTTCCCTATCGCTAACAGCGTGGAAGAAGGTCTCCTCATGGTGAACGAGTAAAAAAGGTAAAAAGGAGAAGACAAAATGGAACAGATTAAAGAATTGCGTGCAGACGGCAACGACCCTTTGTTCGATACAACAAATATGCTGTACAAAGAATTTCCGTCAGATTTTCGTCAGATTCGCTACTTCACACTTTTAATTGTTCAGTCAGCGCCTCTTGAAATCAAGGAGATTAACCTTCTTGAGCAGCAGATTTCCGAAGTCATCAAGAATGCTGTAAAGCACGGAAACAACTGCGATATCAACAAGAAAGTAAAAGTCTGGTACTCTTTCAGCCCTTCTCATGCGCATCTCATTGTTCAGGATGAAGGCGAAGGATTCAAAGACCTTGAAAAATGGAACGAATTCAACAGAAAGAGACTCGAAGCTCTCCACAATTCTGACTTTGAACAGCTTGCAAACTATGTTTCATTCAGAACAAAGCAGTCAGATGACCAGGACGGCGGAAACGCGCTTTTCGCAGCTCTTGAATACTGGAACGGCGGATTTGTCTACAATGACAAGCGCAACGGAGTTGCAATGCTCAAGCGTTTCCAGAAAAAACATCTCGGCGTTGCAGTTGAAGAATAGTTTTTAGATTAAAAAAAAACAAATAAAAACGGCTGGCTTCTTTTTCAGATGATTAAGAATGCCAGCCGTTTTTTTTATTCATTCCCGTTCATTTCTGCAATTTTATTTTTCACTTCGCTTTTTCAAGAGATTTCAGGACTTCAAGCGTCTCGTCGGCGGTTTTCTCCCAGCTGAATCTCTTTGACCATTCAAGTCCTTCCACTATCAGCTTTTTTCTTAGCTTTTTGTCCGTGGCAATTTTTTCCATCGCGTCTGCCATTTCTTCAAGGTTTGTGCTGTCGAAAAAAATCGCTTTTTCACAGGCAACTTCGCTTAAAGCCCCGGCTTTCGAGCAGGCTACAGGAACGCCGGTCGCCATCGCCTCAAGGACAGGAAGCCCCACTCCCTCGATTTCAGACGGAAAAAGGCAGGCTTCAGCCCCGGCATAAAGAGCTGGAAAAGTCTCGTGCGGAAAATATCCTGTAAGAAAAATATCGCACGCAAATTCTGCCTCGAGAGCCGTTTTTTTCACCTCGGCAAAATTCGCACCCTCGCTTCCAGCCAAGACAAGGCGGTGCGGAAGTCCAGTTCTCTTCTTGAAAATATCAAAAGCCCTTATCAGCTCCGAGTGTCTCTTGAAAGGCGACGACATCGTTGAAGAATAAATAAAATAAGGCCGCTTGACAGAAAACGGATTTATCTCGACAAAATCATTCGGAAACATATCGGTCTGATAGAACATAGAATGGTCGATTCCGTTATGAATCACGACAATTTTTTCCTGCTTTATTCCGATTTTCTTCAAATCTTTCTTGATAAAATTGCTCGCGGCGATTATCTTGTCAACTTTTTTCAGACCGTGCTTCAATGAAATCCGCTCCCAGAAATTCTTCGAGGCGAAAAGATTCTGCACAATATCGTTCACAACAGCGACAGAAGGAATCTTGAAACGGCACGGTAAAACGTTTGCGGCAGCCGGAAAAAGCATCGCGTCGTATTTCTGCTTTTTTCCAAAATGATTGCAAAGAAATCTGTGCCAAAATTTTTCCGCTTTTTCATTGTCAGGAAGAATAACCGACTCAAAAGCAAGGTTGTTCTCGCGCGCGTAAGTGTAACGGTCGATTTCCGCACCGAAAAGCTCAAAAGTGATCTCATCTGTATTCTTGAATTTTTGGACAAGAGAGGAAAAATAAGAGCCGATTCCCGAGCGGCCGTGTCCACATTCAAAAGTGTCGATACCGATTTTCATTCAGCTATTGTAGCAAGTTTTAATTTTCCGTGCTATAGTAACGTTTATGGACAAAGCAAAATCATTTTCAGAACTAAGAATCAGCGAAAAATATATCGAAAATTTGAAATCACACGAAATCACAGAGCCGACAGCAGTTCAGTCGCAGGCAATTCCTGAAATTTTGGGAGGGAAAAGCCTTCTGTTTCAAAGCGAGACAGGAACTGGAAAAACGCTCGCGTATCTTCTTCCGCTTTTAGAGAGGATTGAAAAGCAGGAAAATCCGAGAAGAGAAGCAAGAATCGTGATTATCGCCCCGACAATCGAGCTTGCATCGCAGATAAAATCGCAGGTTCAGATGACGACAGACTCAAAAGCGGCTCTTTTAGTTGGAGGCGCGCCGATAAAAAGGCAGATTGAGCTTTTAAAGGAAAAGCCGCTGATTGTGATTGGCGGACCTGCGCGGCTTCTTGAGCTTTTTCATCTAAAAAAACTCCGGCTTGACGGCGTTCAGGCAGTTGTACTTGAC
>JAXDVS010000074.1:0-13114 GCA_034088785.1 Treponema sp. | reverse complement strand
TTGCCGGAGATGACGGCTCTTGCGGGAGAAATGCGCGAGGCTTTGTTCAACCGGCTTACGAAAATCGGCGGACATTTTGGACCGAACTTTGGAATGGTTGAGGCGACAATCGCGCTTCACTACGTTTTTAATTCGCCTGTTGACAAGTTTGTTTTTGACGTTTCTCATCAGAGTTACGCGCACAAGCTTTTGACCGGTCGAAAAGCCGGATATTTGGACGACGCGCATTTTGCGGAAGATTCCGGCTACACAAATCCAGAGGAAAGCGAGCACGATTTTTTCAACGTTGGACACACTTCAACTTCGATTGCGCTGGCGGCAGGCCTTGCAAAAGGGCGTGATGTTCTTGGCGGCAAGGAAAATATCATTGCGGTGATTGGCGACGGCTCGCTTTCTGGCGGAGAGGCTTTGGAGGCTTTGAGCGTTGCCGGTTCTGAGCTGAATTCAAATTTCATCATTGTTGTGAACGACAACGAGATTGCGATTGCGGAAAATCACGGCGGAATCTACAAGAATCTGAAAGAATTGCGTGAGACAAACGGAAAATCTTCCGACAATATGTTCCGCGCGTTCGGGCTTGATTACATTTATGAGGAAAACGGAAACGACATCGGCGCAATGATTGCGCTTTTTGAAAAGGTGAAGGACATTGACCATCCGGTTGTGCTTCACATTCACACTTTGAAGGGAAAAGGCTACGAGATTGCCGAGAAAAACAAGGAAGCATGGCACTGGACTCTTCCATTTGACCGTGCGACAGGAAAGCCGACTGTGAATTTTGGAAGCGGTGAAAGCTACACTTCGATTGCGAACAAATGGATTATGGAGCGCGCCGAAAAAGACAAGAAATTTGTTGTTGTGACTCCTGCAATGCCAAATACTGTTGCGCTTATGCCTGAGCAGCGGAAAAAACTTGGAAACCAGTATATCGATGTTGGAATTGCAGAGGAGGCTGCTGTTGCAGTTGCTTCTGGAGTCGCGAAAAACGGCGGAAATCCGCTTGTCGTTACAGCCATGACATTCTTGCAGCGCGCTTACGACCAGATTTCGCAGGACGTTTGCATAAACAACAATCCTGTAACTTTCTTGATGAACTACACTTCGTTTGGCGGACTTACGGACGTTACCCATTTGGGAATTTTCGGGCTTGCGGCGTTCACAAACATTCCGAATCTTGTGGTTCTTGCTCCGACTTGCGCGGAAGAATATTTGAATATGCTGAACTGGTCAATCGAACAGAAATCTCACCCGGTTCTGATTCTGATTCCGGGAAATGAAGTTTTCCATCGGGAATCTTGCGCTGCTGAAAAAACTTTTGACGCGCTTGACACTTACAAAGTTGAAAAGAAAGGCGAGAAAGTTGCAATTGTTGCGCTCGGCGATTTCTACCAGAAAGGCGAGGCTGTTGCGGCGGGGATAAAAAGTGCTCTTGGATTTGAGCCGACTTTGATAAATCCGCGTTTTGCAAGCGGCGTTGACAAAAAACTTCTTGAAGAGCTTAAAAAAGGTCACGAGCTTGTGATTACGCTTGAGGACGGAATCGTGAGCGGCGGCTTCGGCGAAAAAATCGCCTCATTCTACGGAACTTCAAATATGAAAGTGAAGAATTACGGCTTGGAAAAGAAATTCTATGACCGCTACAATCCGGCTGCGCTTTTGAAGGAGCTTGGAATGACAACCGAGCAGATTCTGGCGGACGTGAAAGGAATTCTTGGGAAATAAAATTTGGGCGTTCGATGCAACCTATGGTTGCACAACCTCCTGTCGTTCGAGAAGCTTGCCCTAATCCGCCATCCGTGGCGGAGCCAACTTCCGCGGAATAATTGACTTCGGCGGCAAACGCCGGGGCGGGCAAGCAATCCCTAACGCGTTAGCGTTAGGACGTGCGCAAAATCGTATTCAGTACGAAAGTCGTTTTTTAAACTTTCAATCGTACTGAGTACGAATCACGCTTTCTTCAAATTCTGCAATCGTACTCACTACGAACGCTGGCTTTTCAAAATTCGAAAATCGTATTGAGTACGAAATGTGTCTAAAATTATTAGAGGAAAAAATGGAATATCCAAAAGGCTATGTTTTTGAATTGATGGAAAAGGGCGGCCCAACAGATTGCCGCGAGCCGTATTTTAAGGAGGCGTCTGCCGAAATGATTCGCGCGCGAATGCTTTGCGCAAAGGCGAATGCCGTTCTGCCTGACAATCCCGAATACGTGAAATATCTTGAGGAGCTTTTCAACCGCAAACTGGACGATGTTCGGATTCTGACTCCGTTCATCTGCGACTTTGGAAACCGCGTAAAGTTCGGCAAGGGCGTTTTCATCAATCATTCGGCGATTTTGAGCGCGAGCGGCGGAATCGAGTTTGAGGACGGCGTAAGCATCGCCCCGGGCGTCCGGATTGCGACCATAAACCACGACTTCAACCAGCGGCACTCAATTTACACCTACGGCAAAGTCACAATCAAGAAAAACGCCTGGATTGGAATGAACGTGACAATCGTTCCCGGCGTTACAATCGGCGAATATGCGGTAGTTGCAGCCGGTGCAGTCGTAACAAAAGACGTTCCTCCTTACGCAGTAGTCGGCGGCGTTCCGGCAAAAATCATAAAAATGCAGAATCCAGCGGACCAGAAGGAATAAAAGGGCGTTACCTGCCTACGGCAGGTCGGGCTATTCGTGGTTACGTGCTAGCCGCACTTCATTGCTTCACTTTGCGTTGCTCCGTTTCGCAACGGCTTCGCCGCCACTACTATCCCTAACGCAAAATTATCTAGTATAGTTTTTTCTGCTTTTTATTCGGCGTAAATCATATTGAAAATAGAATCCAATTCTTTTTGAACGGCAAGATTTTTTTCAGTTTCGTTGTTCTTTGCCGAGCTCAATGCAATGGAAACCAAATCGCAAATCTTTTCAAAAGTTTTCTTATCTGGCTCTTTATACGGAATCTGTTTTATGTAATTTGAAGAGTTATTTGCAGTCGGATTTATTAAATGGATAATTTTATTCGCAATTTCGCTGTTCATAAAACCAAGGAGATACAGAAATTTGCTTTCATCTTTAGGAAATATTCCTACAATCGACTGGTCAAAAACTCTGTTTTCCATTACAAAAGCATTTATTCGGCTTGATTTTACCATTGGAAGCCCAATTCCTTTCTTGAAATAAAACGAGGAATTCTGAAAACGTGATTTTTTATTGTTGTTGTAATATTCAACGGTCTTTTTGTCCCAGCGGACAAACCATTCGTCATTTTCTTTTATGTACTTTGTTTTTGATGAACTTTTTATGTACGGAATGTATGCTTCGTCTGAATTTTCAATTCCGTAAATAGAATCGCTGATTATGACTTTATTTGGATTTACAACTTCATAATTCTTTGAGCCTTTTACTGATTTGTCTTTTACGCGTATAAATCTTGTGTTATCGCCGGAATAAAAGCCTGTTACAACATCAGCGACATCTCCAACAGTTTTGGAATTATTAAAAATAAAGCTTTCTGATTTTTCTGTAAGAATAAATCTTTGCCCTGCTGAATTGAAAATGTCTCCCTGATTTAAAGTGAATTTTTCTATATAATTTGGCAATTCCACCTGTTTATTACGAATTAAAGAAAATTCTGCAGGATTTTTGAAGCCCCTGTAGACTGAAAATTCATTTTTTAGAGATGAATGTTCATCGTTTCGTTCCAAAGTAATTATTGAAAGATTTGAGTAACCAAAACTTACTCCCGGAAAAAAGTTTGACGGAAAAATAAGAATTTCTGAAATTTTTGTTTTTGACAAAAGAAAATTCCTTAATTTTTGATGAAGGTTCAAAAACATAAAAGTGTCAGGAATGATAAATGAAAGTTTCCCGCCGATTTTTAAAACTGATATGCACCGCAAAAGAAAAAGGGAATAAGTTTCCTTTACGTACTGCCCTGGATATTTTTTCTTCAGCAAATCACGTTTTTCGTAATCTTGCCATGCTCCGTAAGGTGGATTTCCAATTATTTTTGAATAATGACCGCCAGTTTTTTCAAACAAATCCAAATTTTCATCAAATAAAGTGTCTGTGTTTTTCAGCCATAAAGCAATATCTTGAAAAGCATCAAGTTCAGAATCTAACAATGTGTCAGTTTCTCTGACATTCACGCGGCTGTCATTTTTATATTTTTCTTTTAGGATTGAAATTGCTTTTTTATCTATATCAAGCGCATCTATATGAATATTTTTATTTGCTGTCAATAGTTCGTCTATAAAAAGTCCGCTTCCTGCTGACGGTTCAAGCACAATATCATTGTTTTTAATATCCAACATCGAAGCCATATAAGATGTGATTTCTTTTGAGTCTGTATAATATGAGCAAAGTCTATCGTGCATATTTTTTATTTTACCAAGTCAAGTATTTTATCAAATCGTTTTTTTCAAGATGTTTTTTGAATGAGTCGCTTATGTCGCAATTCCAGTTTGCGTTTCTATCAAGCCATTTTCTTATGTTGAATCCTGTGAAATTTTTTATGGCATTGTAACATTAATCTGCACAATAAATATCCCAAAGTTTTGAATTTTTCAAAGTCTGCAGATAATGATTGTTTTCTTTTTCATGCTGTCTAACAAAAATTATCTGCTTTTCATTCTGACCAAGAGACTTGAAGATGCTTGCAACAAGAAGAAGCCTGTTTGTGTTGCCTTTTTCGTTAGAACTGAAACCGCTCTTGAAGTCGCAATTGTAATGAATTTTATTTTGTTCAAAATGCAAATCAAGATTCAGATTGATTCCGCCGCTGTCAACCATAGTCCAAGGAATTTTATACTTTTCTTTGAGTTCCTTTTTCGTCTTTTCATCAAGTGCCAGAGAATCAATAAAAGTTATCGCATCTTTTTGGATTTTATCCTGAATATCCTGAAATGCAGGAACATCAACAATTTTCAATTCATTTACTGGATAAAAGAAAGGCAGCTTGCAGAACGGTTCCCAAAGTTCCCCGATTCTGCGGGAGAAAGTCATATATTCATACGGCCAGATTTCATTTCGATATTCGAGCATGACAATATATGATGAATAAGTTAGCAAAAGCAGTTCATTCAGCAACTTTTCATTTCGCCAGTTGTTGCGTTTTGCAGCTTCAAGAATTTTTGAAGATTGGAAATCTTTTGTGTTTTTTATCCGCTTGTTCATTTCCGAAGCTTTCTTTTTTAATTCGAATTTAGTTTTCAATAAGTCCGAATAAATTTTCTCCGCTTCGTTTCGGAACAAGTCAATATATGATTTTTTTGTTTTTGGATAATCCATAATCAAAATGTAACATAAATATAGTATTTTTTCTATATAAAAAAGATAAATCACATTATCTTTCTGCGATTGCTCCTCTCGCAGACTGCAAGGACTTTGCCTCAAAGTGCGAGGCTGAAATCATAAAGGCAAGCGCGACCGTAAACGAAGAAATGAATGTTGACAGGTAACTTTCTTGTTATTACATTCTTTATTAGTTACGGTTTGTAACTAATAAAACTTTAATTCATTCTATTTTTATACAGATTTTTTCCCGTCTTGGAGGAATTATGAAAAACATGAAAAAACTAACTTTTATTTTAGGAGTTTTGATGATGTCGATTACAGCGAATGCAAAATCAATCGTGGTTTACTATTCAAAGACTGGCGAACAATACGGCGTCGGCACGATTACGGAAGGCAATACCGCGAAAGTTGCTAAGGAAATTGCCTCTCAGACTGGGGCGGACATTCTGGAGTTAAAAAATGTGAAAAAATATCCTGAAGGCTACAAGGCGACCACCGAAGAGGCGATGAAGGAAATGCGCGCGAACGAGCGGCCGGCTCTTGCGGTGGAAATCCCGGACATGACGCAGTACGACACGGTTTTTATCGGCTATCCGATTTGGTGGGGAGACGCTCCGATGTGCGTCTACACTTTTTTGGATGCAGTTGATTTGAGCGGAAAAACAATCCGTCCGTTCTGCACTCACGAAGGAAGCGGCGCGGCAGGAACTCAGGGCAAACTGAAAAAAGCCGAGCCGAACGCGACAGTTGAAAGCGTCCTTGCAATCCGCGGAACAACCGCCCAGAACAATGCAGCTGCTGTAAAAAAATCGGTGAGCGAGTGGCTTGAAAAGTAGGTTGACAATTTACGTTAATTATATTAAATATATTTTTAGTTACAGTTTGTAACTAATTCAACTTTAATTCATTTTATTTTTATAAAGATTCTTGAATTCACGATGTTTGGAGGATGTAATAAAAACTTTGCCTGAAATAGCGTCAAAGTTTTTATTCACAAGTTTGCGTTGCAAACTTTCTTATCAACTGTTGTTTCTCACTTCGTTGCGAAACAACTAAAAAACTCAAATCGAAAATTGAAATTTTCTCATTGAGTTTTTTTGGGGGAATTATGAAAAATATGAAAAAACGGATTATTTCGTTGCTTGCGGTTTTCGCTTCTGCATTTGCGCTTTTTGCTCAGGCTGAAAACTACAAGACTTATGAAACTTCGGATAAAAACGCGCCGGTTGTTTATTTTACGCGCGAAATTACGCCTGAAAGTCTTGTAAAAGTCTACAAGGCGATGGGCTGGCAGCCGCACGGAAAAGTCGGCGTGAAAATCAGCACTGGCGAGCCTCCTGCTTCAAATTATCTTCGTCCTTCTTTGATTGGAAAACTTGTAAAGGACGAGCTTTCTGGCACAATCGTTGAATGTAACACAGCCTACGGCGGAAGCCGCGCCTCAAACGCGATGCACAAGCAGGTTGTGAAAGACCACGGATTTTTGGAAATCGCGCCTTTCGATTTGCTTGACGAGAACGGCGAGATGGAAATTCCAGTGAACGGCGGAAAAAACTTGAAAGTCGATTACGTCGGCTCGCATTTCAAGAATTATGATTCGTATTTGGTTTTGTCGCACTTTAAAGGACACGTAATGGCAGGATTCGGCGGCGCAATCAAGAATCTTTCAATCGGATTCGGAAGCGGAACTTCATCAAAAAAATCGGGCAAGGCTTTGATTCATTCAGGCGGAAGAAGTCTTGACGGCGGCTTTTGGGGATTTACTCAAGGCTCTGCGAATCAGGATTTGTTCACTGAAAGCATGGCGGAAGCTGCGAAAGGCGTTTGCGACTACATGGGAAACGAAAAAGGAATCGCATTTGTGAGCGTTATGAACCGCATTTCAATTGACTGCGACTGCGACGGACATCCGCACGAGCCAGAAATGAAAGACATTGGAATCCTCGCTTCAACAGATCCGCTTGCAATTGACCAGGCTGCAATCGACATGATTTACACTTACAAGAACAAGGAAGGAGATTCCGCAAAATCTCTCATAAACAGAATTGAGCAGAGAAACGGACGCCACGCTTTGGAGCACGCCGCAGAAATCGGACTTGGAAAAGGCACAAGAAACTACAGGCTTGTTGAGATTAAGTAACTGAATATGAAAAAATTTTTGCTTTCATTTTTATTCGGTGCTGCTTTGGCGGCGAGTTTCTGTGCTTTTGCGGAAAATGCCGTAACCGTAAATGGAGAAAATATGAAAATCAGCGTTTCGGACGGAAAAAATAAAATCGTTTATGAACTGAACGCAAGCGGGCAGAGCAAGTCGCTTTACAGCCAGCTTCCGCTAAAAGTTCAGATTGAAAACTACAGCACAAACGAAAAAATCTTTTACCCAAAAGAAAAACTTCCGCTAAAAAACGGAATTGAAGGCTCTGGCGATTCAGGAACTCTAGCGTATTTTTCGCCGTGGGGAAATGTCGTTCTTTTTTACGGAAAATTCAGCGAATATCCCGGACTTTTTATTCTTGGAAAAACGGTCTGCGGCGCGGAGGATATAAAAAATCTTTCCGGCATTGTTAATGTGGAAGCGGAAAAATAAATGTTAGAAATTATTCACCGGGAAGCGGTTTACCTTTGGTATTATTTTGACCTGCAGCTGCGTCAGATTTTCTGGTACTGGGTGCTTGGAATGTTGATTGGCTCTGCGATGTCGGTGTTCGCGAAAAACTATATTCACAGGGCGGCGGAAATTCTTGGGGAAAAAGTTCCGGGAATCGCGGGAATTGTTTTCGCTTCACTTTTGGGAGTCGCAAGTCCGCTTTGCATGTACGGAACAATTCCAATCTGCGCGGCTTTTTCTCGCAAGGGAATAAAGGACGATTTTCTTGCCGCGTTTATGATGAGCTCGATTCTTCTGAATCCTCAGCTGATTATCTATTCGGCGGCACTTGGGCGGACAATGCTTTTTGTGCGGATTGCAAGCTGTTTTCTGATGGGAATTGTCGCCGGGCTTCTTGTGCGCGTTTTCTACTGTAAAAATGAACGCTCTTCCTACTTTGATTTTTCGTCTTTTGACGAGCCTCACAACCACGACACCGACCCGAACATTTTCTTTCGGCTTGTAAAAAATCTCGGGCGCAACGTAAAGGCGACAGGTCCGATGTTTTTGCTTGGAATCGCGCTTTCGGCGGTTTTTCAGCGTTATGTTCCGGCGGACGCGATGGCGAAAGTTTTTGGAAAAGGAAACGAGGCGTTCGGCGTTCTTATGGCGGCGACTGTTGGTGTTCCGCTTTACGTTTGCGGCGGCGGCACAATTCCGCTTTTGCAGCAGTGGCTTAGCGAAGGAATGAGCGCGGGAAGCGCGGCAGCTTTTATGCTTACCGGTCCTTCAACAAAAATCACGAATCTTGGCGCGCTTAAAATTGCGCTCGGAGCAAAGCATTTTTTCTTCTATATAATATATGTGATTCTGTTTTCATTTTTGACAGGATTTGTTGTGAATCTGATTTTGTAAATGCCGGCAAAGGACAAGGAAAATAATATGGCTGATGAAATTCACGAGAAACTTGAAAATCTTAAAAATTATCTTCGTTCGCTTGGAAGCGTGATGGTCGCGTTTTCCAGCGGCGTTGACTCAACATTTTTGCTGAAAGTTGCGCATGATGTCTTGGGCGAAAGTGCGGTTGCTGTTACGGCAAAATCCTGCAGCTTTCCAAAGCGCGAGGCAGACGAGGCGGAAGAATTCTGCAAGAAAGAAGGAATCCGTCATTTTACCGTGGATTCAGAAGAACTTGATATTCCTGAATTTCGTCACAATCCAAAGAACCGCTGCTATCTCTGTAAAAAAGAGCTTTTTACAAAAATCATCGCTCTTGCGAAAAAAAATAAAATCGCTTTTGTGTGCGAGGGAAGCAACATGGACGACAACGGAGATTACCGCCCGGGCTTGCAGGCAGTCGCAGAACTCGGTGTAAAAAGTCCGCTGCGTCACTGCAACTTGTACAAGGCTGAAATCCGCGAACTTTCAAAAGTAATGAATCTTCCGACTTGGAAAAAACAGTCGTTCGCGTGCCTTTCTTCGCGCTTTCCTTATGGGGAAGAAATCAGCGAGAAAAAACTTTCGATGGTGGACAAGGCTGAACAGTTTCTTCTTGATAAAGGATTCGGTCAGCTTAGGGTAAGAATCCACGGCGAGAATCTTGCAAGAATCGAAGTTTCCCCGGCGGAAATGGAAAAGGCGTTTTCGCTCCGGGAAGAAATTGTCGATGCATTTAAAAGTTTCGGATTTTTTTACATTTCGCTTGACTTGCAAGGCTACAGAACCGGCTCGATGAACGAGGTCTTAAAATGAAAGATTCTTTTTGCGACTTGGGATTTGCAAAGCTCGACACGGGACGCAAAGAGCGGACTGGATTCAGCGAGGTTGTTTTTTGCCAGGGAAAGGACGATAAATTTCTAAAAGATATTTTTGCAAGACTTTTTGAAGCGAACGGCGAAGTTCTTGGAACTCGTGCCACGCAAAATCAGTTTGAGATTGTAAAGGAAATTCTTCCGCAGGCGACTTACGACAGCGTTTCAAAAGTCATAAAAGTTCAGGGTGAAAAGAAAAATCTTATAGGAAACATTGCGGTCTGCACGGCTGGCACGGCGGACATTCCTGTTGCGGAGGAAGCTGCCAAGACTGCGGAATTTTTTGGCTCGCGGGTGGAGCGCATTTTCGATGTTGGCGTTGCCGGAATCCACCGGCTTCTTTCCCAGACTGAAAAACTTGAAAAGGCGAATGTTGTTGTCGCGGTCGCAGGAATGGAAGGCGCGCTTGCAAGCGTTGTGGGCGGTTTGGTGAGCGTTCCTGTTATTGCGGTTCCCACTTCGGTTGGATATGGCGCGAACTTGGGCGGAATTTCGGCTCTTTTGTCGATGATAAATTCTTGCGCGAACGGAATCAGCGTTGTGAACATAGACAACGGCTACGGCGCGGGCTACATTGCAACTCAGATAAACCGTCTTGCAGTCGGCGGAGGCGTAAAAAATCAGGCAGGTGAAAAATGAGCGATTTGTATCTTGAATGTAACTATGGAATTTCAGGCGACATGGCGGTTGCGGCTTTGCTTGATGCTGGCGCTGACAGAACGGCGCTTGAAAAAGCGTTGGCGAGCATTCCTGCAAAAGGATTTAAAACTGAAATAAAGCGCGTGGAAAAAAACGGCGTTTCCTGCCTTGACTTCAATGTGATTTTGGATTCAGAACACGAAAACCACGACCACGATATGAACTATCTTTTTGGGCATGAACACGCGGAACATAACCACGGTGATTTTAATAACGGCGAGAATCACGGACATTGCCACGAGCATGGCGAAGATTCGCATCATCATTCAGAGGCAGAAGAACATTCTCACGCGGCTCAGCATGAACATCATCATGAAGAACACGTTCACGGACACGAGCACCGGAATTTGCATGATGTTCTTGAAATAATCGACAAGACGCAAATGACTGAAAACGCGCGGAAACTTGCGCATAAAATTTTTGAGATAATCGCAAAGGCGGAAAGCAAGGCTCATTCAAAGCCGGTTGAGGAAGTTTATTTTCACGAAGTCGGCGCGATTGATTCAATTGTTGACGTGATTGCGCTTTCGGTCTGTTTTGACAGTCTTCATGTTGAGAAAGTTTTTGTTCCGTTTCTGTGCGAGGGAACGGGAACTGTGAGATGTCAGCACGGAATTCTTCCTGTTCCAGTTCCGGCGGTTGCGAATATTGTTCAGGTTTTTTTTATTCCGCTAAAAATGACCGGGGAGCGCGGCGAATTTGTTACTCCGACCGGTGCGGCTTTTGTGGCTGCGGTTGCAACAGATTTCACCTTGCCGAAAAATTTTGTGCTTAAAAAAATCGGAATGGGAGCCGGGAAACGGAATTACGGCGTTCCGAACATTGTGCGAGCAATGCTTGTTGAAACGGCTGAAAAAATCAATTCTGAAAATCAGACTTCTTCTGCTTTGTGCGACAAGATTATAAAACTTGAAACGAACATCGACGATTCAACCGGCGAGGCTTTGGGCTTTGTGATGGACGAGCTTTTTGCGTCAGGCGCGCTCGACGTTCAATATCTTCCGTGCTTTATGAAAAAGAACCGTCCGGCGTGGCTTTTGGTTGTGCTTTGCAAAGTTGAAGATGCGGCGAAAATGGAAAAAATCATTTTTACGCACACAACGACAATCGGAATCAGAAAGTCGGAAATGGAACGCACTTGCCTTGTTCGCTCGAAGTGTTCTGTGGAAGTTTTCGGAGAAAGCGCGGATGTAAAAGTTGTTGACGTGTACGACGAAAAACGTTTTTACCCGGAATACGAAAGTGTTTCGCGGATTGCACGGAAGACAAAAAAGCCGTTCGGTGAAGTCTACAATAAAATCGTGAGCGAGTGCGCTTGCACTGAATAATATTTCATAAAAATTTTTTAGAGGAATAATAAAAACTTTGCCTAAGATAGCGTCAAAGTTTTTATTCAAAAGTTTGCGTTGCAAACTTTCTATATAAACTGTTGTTTCCGCTGGAAACTTGCGTTGCGAGTTCATTTCATTGCGAAACAACTAAAAAAGTCAAATCGAAAATTGAAATTTTCTCATTGACTTTTTTTGGAGGAAATTATGGCGTGTTTTACTGTTCCATTGGCGGAGGCTGTTGTTCTTACAGTCGCAAAGAAAATTGTTTTTAGGCGCAATGCGGATTCTGTCATCAAAGAGGCTGGCGCGGCTGTGGCGGCGAAAAATCACAAAGTCGCTGTGCTGAAAGAAAAACTCGGAATCCTTGAAAAAATGCTTTACGGCGGAAGTTTCCTGCTTGCGGTCGAGCATTTGTATCACGGAGAAATTAGCTTTGTTCCGCCTTTTCTTACGGCGATGAAAAATCCGGCTGAAATTCCTGCGATGCTGCGCGAAATGGCGACCGTTGGAGTTGGAATGGCACTGCTTACAACTGCGGTTTGGGCGGCTGGAATCGGAATTGCGGCATTGCTAAAAAATCTGAAGAAAAAATCTTCTGTGCTTGGGCTTTCTGGAGCGACAGTCTGATGTGCCTGATAATCACAGTTTTTATGGCGGCTGTGTTTTCCGTGCTGTTCATTGTCGCAAAAAAAATTGGCAGCGCGGAAAAATCACACGGTTTTGCATTAAGAAAATTCAGCCAGCCTCTTTTTACAACAATGCTCGCGTTTTTGGCGGCGGCGATAATGTGGAGCGTTGACGGAATCGCGAACGTTGCAGGCGGAGAATCGTTCCTTGACCTAAGCAAAGAGGACGCGCTTCTCGGCGTGATTGTCGCCTTGTGCGGAATCGCGCTTTTTGCCGTGCTTTCGATGAGGAATGCTCGGAAATAAGCGGACAGTTTCTCTTGCATTTTCATAACGTTTGCCGACTTCGCATGAATTCAAGAAGCGTTACTATAACGTTTCTTGAGCGGGCGTGATTTCTTCAAACGTTATTTTAACGTTCGCTGTCCGCAGATGATTTTAAAGAACGTTATTTTGATTTTCATTGACCGCAAGCAATTTCATCTAGCGTTATTTTAACGTTCAGCGTCCGCACATGATTTTATAAAACGTTACCATAATGTCTGCCGTCTGTAAGAAATTTCTTTTTGCGTTGCCATAACGTTTTACGTCGGCAAGTGATTTTGCAGAACGTTGCCATGACGCATTGCGGTTTTTCATGTTGCGGACGCTAATTTTTTTTATTATTCTCCATAAATCGCCCGAATCTGCGAGAATGTTGCGGCGAGCTGGTTTTCGTTCTTTTTCAGGCAGACGCACCAGTAGGTTACGTTCACTTCGTTGTCTGCAAGCGGAACCGCCTG
>JAXDVS010000073.1:0-51207 GCA_034088785.1 Treponema sp. | reverse complement strand
CAGACTTCGGAAAATCTTCTTTCAAGAGGAAAAGGCGTTATTTATCTCGTTCCTGAAATCGGTCTTACATCGCAGGTGATTGAGGCGGTTGTGTCTCGTTTCAGCTCAAAATTCGGAAACACGGTCGCAGTTCTTCATTCTGGGCTTACTCCAAGCCAGCGTCTTTCTGAATGGCGGAGAATAATCAGCAGGGAAGCACGGGTTGTAATCGGGGCAAGAAGCGCGGTTTTCGCTCCAGTTCCGGACTTGGGAATGATAATAATCGACGAGGAGCACGACGGCTCTTACAAGTCGGGAAACACGCCAAGATACCATGCGCGCCAAGTTGCAATGAGAAGATGCGCAAAGCTAAAAATTCCGCTTCTGATGGGAAGCGCGACTCCAAGCGTTGAGGCGTGGAAAATGATGAAAGACGGAAAAATCGAAAGGCACGTTCTTACAAAAAGGCTAGCCGGCGGAAAAATGCCTGAAATCAAGTGCATAAATCTTTCAGATGAAAATGCGGCGGCGCAAGGAGCAATCTCGCCTGCCCTTCAAAAAGAAATCGATTTGACGCTGAAAGAAAAGCGGCAGACAATCCTGTTCTTGAACCGGCGCGGATTCACACATTTTTTCAGATGCAACTCGTGCGGATTCGAACTCAAATGCAAAAACTGCTCAGTTCCGTTAACGTTCCACAAGTCGGAAAAAAGGCTTCGCTGCCACTACTGCGGCTACCAGATTTCGCCTCCGCAGCAATGCCCAGAGTGCGGCTCGCTCGATGTCGGATATTCAGGATTCGGCACGGAATTTATCGAGACGGAAGTCAAGGCGAAATTTCCGAACGCGAGAATCGTCCGCGTTGACACAGACTCTGTAACGCACAGCGGAGAGCTTCAGGAAAAGCTAGACTCGTTCAAAAAAGGCGAATACGACATAATGCTCGGAACTCAGATGGTCGCAAAGGGACTGAATTTCCCGAATCTAAAGCTTGTCGGCGTTGTTCTTGCAGACACGGGGCTTCATATGCCGGATTTTCGCGCGGCAGAACGCACTTTCTCGCTTATCACGCAGGTTGCAGGCAGATCCGGAAGATTTTTTCCAGACGGAAAAGTTCTTGTCCAGACTTACTGCCCAGACGCGGCTCCAATCGCATATGCTGTAGAAGGAAAAACAAATGAATTTTATGACTCAGAACTCCAGACACGCGAAATTTTGGATTTTCCGCCATATTCAAGAATGTTGAGAATCGTTTTCCGCGCGCCTGCGGAATTTCAGGCGGAAAAAGCGGCAGGCACAGCGGTTGAAATTCTGCAGAACATTCTGATGTCATTAAAATCTTCAAAAGCATCGGAAAAAATAAGACTCGCGGCAAGCCAGACAGAAATCTTAGGACCGGCGGAATGTCCTCTTTCAAAAATCGCCGCAAACTACAGGCAGCAGGCAATCTTGCGCGGACCTGAAATCTCGATTCTGCAGTATCTCGCCTCGTCTCTCGCAGGAAATTTCAAGCTGCCGTCAGAAGTCTACACCGAATACGACGTTGACCCGGTGAGCCTTTTGTGATTTTTATTTTTAACAACTGCTCAACGACAGAAAAACCGGCGAACAGCGACAAAAATCATATCGCAAAAAATTGTTTTTCTATCTTTTCGCTTAAACGTGCCGCCGGATTCCGTCAAAGCTGATTTTATAAAGGAAAAGTCCGTTCGGCGGAGCCGTCGGGCCGGCTTTGCTTCTATCTTTTGAGTCCAAAACTTGCTTGAAATATTCAGGCGATTTTCCGTTTTTCTCAAAAAAGATAAAAGTTCCGGCAAGGCTTCTGACCATGCGCCACAAAAAAGCGTTGGCTGTAATCTCGAAAACCAGAATTTCAGGATTTTTCTCATCAAAATAAAAATGCGCATCGTTGATGTACCGGCAAGTGGAAACGCTCTGGTCTCCAGCGGCAGCAAAAGTCGCACAGTCAATCTCGCCTTTCAAAAAATCAGCCATCTTGTTTAAGGTTTCAAGGTTCGGCTTGTGGAAAATCGGCCAGACAAATCGCGTCTCGCTTGCAAAAGGAAGCCCAGTGTGAAAAAAATATCTGTAAGTCCGGCTTGTCGCGCTGAATCTTGAGCTGAAATCGTCTGGAACTGCTTTTGAGTCCATTATTCTGATGTCGTCTGGAAGAAACGAATTCAACGCTGGAACGTATTTTTCTTCTGGAATCGAGTCAATCGGAGAAAAAAAGTTCGCAGCCTGAGCAAAAGCATGAACGCCTGAGTCTGTACGTCCGCTTCCGACGAGCTTTACTGGCTGCTTATGGAGCTTTTCAAGGGCTTTTTCAATTTCGCCCTGAACGGTTCTTACAGGCTTTCCCTTGTCCGCAAAATCCTGACGCTGCCAGCCGCAAAAATCAGTTCCGTCATAAGAAACAGTGAGAAGAATATTTCGCATTTTTAACCTTTTTTATGAGATAGAATAAGCCGCCCGCCCTTTTTTCCGCAATTCCGCTTGTTCAACGATTATTTTTGATTATCGTCTGACTATTTTCGACTGTTTTTCGCCTATTCATCGTCGCCCAAATCAATCGTGTTCGCGTCTTTAAGCTCGGCCGTCAGAGAATCATAAAGATTTCTTGCGTTTTCAAGAAGCGGCCCCGGCTTTTCTTTTGACGATTTTCCAAGCCCGAAAATGCGCGCAATCGCACGCTTGTTGCTGTCGAGCTTTTTATATCTAAGCTGCATATCCTCTTTCTGGCCGTATTTGTATTCAAGAAGCCCCGTAAGATAGATAACGCCGTCGTATCCGTAGTTTTTATCGATGTCAGGCCCGAAATTTGAAACGCCTGCAATCGTCTCAATCCGCCCAGTCTCGTTCAAAAGAGTCTGCTCATAGAAAAAATTCGCCTTTCTGTAGAAAACCTGAGCCGGATAGTCAAAATTAAAGCCCGGAGCGGCCTTGTTAAGCTCGTTGCAAAGCCACGCAAGCCTGAGGGAAATCATAGCGCGCTTGAAAGTCGGAGCGTATGACAAATCGACTTTCTCGTAGGAAAGAAGCGCGAGATAATACATCGCAGCCCCGTCAAGAAGAGTTCTGTCGCGTGAAAGGTCATAGTGAGGAAAAATCGTCTCGACTTTCTGCTTTCTGCTGCTTTCGTCAAGGCGCAAAGCGTCAATCGACTCGTTGTCCTTGATAATGTCAAAATCCTTCCAGAAAAACGCCGCATGGCATCTCGGACACGCGCCCACAGCGTAAATCAGCGGATAAACAGGCCCGTATTTTTCTGATGGAAGATAAATTCTGTGAAGCTCGTCGGTAAGCTCGCCCGCGTTCATTCGTCCGCCGCCTGTCAGCATCTCTTCCTTTTCAAAATCGCGCCGGCAGCACGGACAAGTGCATTTCGTCTTTGACCAGTATGAAATCTTCAAATTTTTGTTCGGGTCTGCCTCAACCTTGCTCGCTCTTCTAAACATCACGACTCCTTAAATCTCGCTTTTTATGACTTCAATCAAAGCGAACGCAACTGCGTAATCTTTTTCATGGCTAATCGATATTTTTATATTCCAATTCATTCCGCAACGCTTGTCAATCAATTTTCTTGTGTTTTCTCCGAGAAAAAATTCAGGCTTGCCCGCTTCGTCTTTCACAATTCCAAAATCGCGCGGAGAAAGCCCTTTAAATCCAGTTCCCAAAGCCTTTGCAAGAGCTTCCTTTGCGGCAAATCTCGCGGCGTAATGCTCGCACAAAAACTGCGCGCTTTTTTCTCCGGCATTTTCCGCAATCTCGCAGCCGTTGAAAAACCTTGAAATCATCTTTGGATTTTCCGCCCATTTTTCAAAACGAGAGACTTTTGCGATGTCAGTTCCGATTCCGTAAATCACTGCGCTTCTCCGCCGTACTCGATTTTTTCCATCGGCTCGCCGTTCTCGTCCAAGACAGGCGTTTTTTCCTTTTCATCAGAATCCTTTTTCTGCGAGACGGGGACAGAGACAGTTTTCGGATAGTTTCCGTCAAGATAAATTCCGAATGGCAGGCTGTAAAGAAGCTTCACATCGTATTTTCCAGGCTCTTTCACGTCTGAAAAGTCCGCCTTGCAGACAGAAGAATAGTCAGTGAATTTTTCAAGGGACAAAAGTTTTCCTTTCACAGAAAAACTGACAGATTTCTGAAGATTTTTGACTTCAAGCTCTGGCGAAAGATTCACCGCCACAAGAGGAACATTTGAAAGCGTTTTTGTGTCCGAAATTTCCTCGACCTCAACCGTGTACGAGACTTTGTCGGTTTCAAGGCTGATATTTTTCTTTAGATTCTCGATTTTCGCAGTTCCTGAAAAACTTGTAGTCGCGTTTGAAAGAACGATTGTCGCCGTCTGAAGGCTTTTGCAGTTTTCAACAAGGGAGCGCGCGCCGCGGATTTTCACCTGCTCAGGCTCAATCACAACGGATTTACGCTGGTAGCCGTGCGGAACTTCGCCTTTTAGAAGCGGCTCGATTTTCGCGTATCCTGAAATCTCCTCCTCCACTTTCAGAGTGATTTTTTCAGGAGTTACTTTTATCTCCATCGGATTCATCGCGCTTACGGTCTGGTCAAATTTTAAGAGAACAGGAAATTCGTATTTTCCACCCTTCGCAACGTAGCTGAAATCAAGATAAGCAGTTATGTTTTTTTCAGTTATGCTTGATATTGACTCGGATTTTCCGCGCAAAGTCACGGCGACATTCGTGTTGAACACTTCCGCAGGAGTAAAGCCGTTCTCGTTTCCGATTATAAGATTCGTCTTGATTGTGTTTGTCGTCATTCCCGACTGCTGGTTAAAAATGTAAAGAAAAATCGCCATCATCAGGCAGACAGCCTTTACCGGCCAGTTCTCAATCAGTTTTTCAAATAGCTGCTTTATTTTCATCTATTGTGTCCTCAATTGTTTCCTGATCAGAAGAGATGTCGAGAAGATTTTCCAAAATTTTCGTGATTTGAGTCGGCTTCAAGTCGTAATGAAGCTTAGAGTCGTAGGCAAGGCTTATCGCGCCCGATTCCTCGGAGACGACAAGGACAACTGCGTCGGTTGTCTCGGCAAGCCCCAAAGCCGCGCGGTGACGAGTTCCGAAAGTCTTTTTGATGTCGTACTGCTCGCTTAAAGGAAGAAAGCAGCCCGCCGAAATGATTTTTCCGTTCTGGACAATGCAGGCCGCGTCGTGGAGCGGAGTCTCGTACTGGAAAATCGTGACAAGAAGAGCGGAAGAAATGTCCGCATTGAGAAGCGTTCCTGTCTCGATAATGTCGTCGAGCTTTGTGTGGCGCGCAAAAACAACGAGCATGCCTTTTTTTAGCTTTGAAAGAGTCTCCGCCGCAATCAGAACCGCGTCAACATAAGTGTGCCGCGAGCGGTTTCCAAAAGTGAACCATTCGTTCTGTCCGATTTTTAGGAAAAGTTTTCTAAGCTCCGGCTGAAAGACAATCGCAAACGCAATCGCAATTCCCGGGGCGAATTTCTGCAAAATCCAGAGAAGAGTCTCAAGCTGCAAAATAAACGCGAACGCGTAAAAAAGCGCGACAACGAGAGCCGCCTTGATAATCTGCATCGCGTTTGTCTTTACGATAAGCTCGTAGACTTTGTAAAGCAAGAATGTCATCACGCCGATGTCAATCAGCGGGCGGATATAACTAAAAACAGTAAGAAAACCTTCCAGCGCGTTCAATTTTTCTGCTATCTCCAAATCTCGTATTCCAGCATTTTAAAGTCAAAGCACGCCAAATTCAACTGCCGAAAGAATTTTAAGGGAATCAACAGCCTCTTTCACATCGTGGACGCGAATCATCGAAGCTCCGTGAAGAACACTAAGAACGTCCGCTATCAAAGTTCCGCTCAGCCTTTCGTGGACTTCACGCCCCGTAACAGCGCCGATGCAGCTTTTTCTGCTCAAAGCCATCAAGACAGGATATTTTCCGCCAAGAAGAGAGCCTGCGCGCCTTATAAGCTCGAAATTTCCTTTAACGTCCTTTCCAAATCCAACGCCCGGGTCAAGCCAGATTTTGTCATCTTTTATTCCGGCTTTCAAAGCAAAGTCAACGCGGCTTTTCAAATAATTTTCAACCTCAGAAAAAATATCGCTGTAAGCCGTGTTCGCCTGCATATTTGTCGGAATTCCGCGCTTGTGCATAAGAATAACCGGGAGATTTTCCTTCGCGCAAAACGGAGCGAGATTCTCATCATCTTCAAGAGCCGAAATGTCATTCAGAATGTCCGCGCCGGCCTCAAAAGCGGCTTTCATAACGCTGAATTTTCTTGTGTCAACTGAAATCGGAATGTCTGAATGTTTTCTGACCGCCTCGATTACAGGAACAACGCGCCGAATTTCCTCTTCCGCAGGAACATAGTCGCTTCCAGGCCTAGTTGACTCGCCGCCGATGTCAAGAATGTCCGCGCCCTCGTCTATCAAGCGAAGCGCGTTTTCAGCTCCGCCGCGGCTTTTGTCAAAAAACGAGTCTGGAGTCGCGTTCACGATTCCCATCACAAAAGCAGGAAGATTTGTCTCCACAGTTTTATTTCTCAAAATAAGTTTTTTCATAGCAATGAGTCCTCCGCAATTTTCACGCCGTTCATTCCGCAGGATTCGCAGATGTCGCTTCTCGAGCCTTGCGGGATAAATTTGTCAGGAAAAGATTTCAAAAGGATATTATTGAATCCTCTCTCAAACAAAAGATTTTCGATATATTCGCCGATTCCGCCGTTTCTCACGCCGTCCTCAACCACAACAACCTTGTCATAATTTTTTGAAAGAGACGCAAAATAGTTGTCGTCAAAAGGCTTTATAAAGCGAAGCGAGTAAATGTCCGCCTCAACGCCCTTCGCCATAACATTCCGGGCCGCAATCAAAGTCTCGTCGAAAATTCCGCCGGTGCAGACAAAAAGAATTTTCTTATGATTTTTAGAATCCTCAAACTGAACGCTGAGCGAAGGCGCAAATTCCGCGTTTTTAAGCAAAATTCCGCGTCCTTCCATAATTTTCTGCTCAAAAGAAGGATGCTCGCTCGGGCAGGAAAGCTTCGGATATCTGATTACGACAGGCTTTTTCGCGTTCACTGCCCAGACAAGGCAAAGATTCAAGTCAACAGCAGTGGCAGGAGAAAGAATCGTGAGATTCGGAATTGGACGCAAAAGAGAAATGTCGAAAAGCCCCTGATGAGTCTCGCCGTCGTTCGGGACAACTCCGCTCCTGTCAAGGCAAATTACAACGTGATTTTTCTGGAGCGCGACATCGTGGATAATCTGGTCAACCGCGCGCTGGATAAAAGTCGAGTAAATCGCGACAACAGGAATCATTCCGCCTTCTGCAAGCCCCGAGGCAAAAGTCACAGCGTGCTCCTCCGCGATTCCAACATCATAAAAACGGTCAGGAAAATGACGCGCAAAAGAATCAAGTCCAGTTCCCTTTGACATTGCCGCCGTTATCGCCGCGATTTTCTGATTTTTGTGGGCAAGAGCTGTCAAAGTGTTGCTGAACGCTTCCGTAAAGCTAAGCGCGTCAAATTTCTCCATTTTTCCGTCTGAAATCTGGAACGGGCCGACTCCGTGAAAGCTCGCCGGGTCGTTTTCGGCAGGCGAATAGCCTTTTCCTTTCACTGTTCTGATGTGGACAACGACAGGCTTAGGAAGTTTTTTAACGCGGACAAAAGTCTCCTCGAGCTTTTTGATGTTGTGTCCGTCAAGCGGGCCGACGTACTCAAAGCCCAAATCCGTGAAAATATTCGGAGTCAAGAACATTCCCTTGATTCCGCGCTTTAGTTTATAGATGAATTTTCCGATATGCCGTCTTGAATTCGGGATTTTGTCAACGAGATTGTCAACCGCGTATCTGAATTTCTGGTAGAATCCGGTCATCGTCATCGTTGAAAGATAACGTGAAATCGCGCTGTCGTTCGGAGAAATCGACATCTGGTTGTCGTTAAGAACCACAATAAGATTTTTTGAAAGCTGACCCGCGTGGCTCAAAGCCTCGTAAGCCATTCCGCCGGTCAAGGCTCCGTCTCCAATCACAACAACGACTTTCCGCTCAGAATCGCCTGTTTTTCCAGTTTTCTCCGAATTCCCAGAATTTTTCCCAGCAGAGCCAGAATTCTTCATTTTTTCCCATGCGCAAAGAAGTCCAAGCCCCTGGGAAATCGAAGTTGAGGAATGTCCGTTGTCAAAATAATCGTGCTCGCTTTCCGCCTTCCGCTGAAAACCTGAAATTCCGCCTTTTTTTCTAAGAGAACCGAAATCGTCTCCGCGTCCTGTCAAAAGTTTGTGAGTATAGGACTGATGGCTGACATCAAAAATTATCGCGTCGCGCGGAGACGAGAAAACACGGTGAAGCGCGATTGTAAGCTCCACCACTCCAAGATTCGACGCCAGATGCCCGCCGTTTTTCGCCACCGTGCTTATGATTTTCTTGCGGATTTCAGCGGCAAGAGACGGCAGGCTGCTTTCAGGAATTTTCTTCAAATCTTCAGGCGAATTAATCGATGCAAGCAAAATTTCGACCTCCTGTCGATAGCGACTTTTTTTTTCAAAAAGTCATTTTATTTTCTAAGCTTTCAGGCGACGTCCGTGTCGCCTTGCTTTTTTCAAGCTGCAAAACTTCGACCTCCTGTCGATAGCGACTTTTTTTTCAAAAAGTCATATATTTTCTAAGCTTTCAGGCGACATCCGTGTCGCCTTGCTTTTTTTCAAGCTGCAAAATTTCGACATCATGCCGACGGCGACTTTTTACCGCTCGTTGTAATTTCAAAAGTGAAAAAAAAAGACCGCAAACACCGCGGTCTCTTTTGACAAAGAACAATAGCCTTTCAAGCTAAAAGCCGTCAAACTATTTCTTATGTCTGTTTCTTCTAAGCATCTTCTTGCGTTTATGAGTCGCAATCTTCTGACGCTTTCTTTTCTTTCCACAAGGCACGATGGCACTCCTTAAATCACAAAACTGTGAAAAATATTATATCTAAAGCCGTCCTTTCGTCAAGGGCGACCAAATATAAAGCTTTTATTTCTCTTCGATTCTTCTGTACTGAACCTGACCTGTAAAGAGCTGTTTTGCAGCCAAAGAAACAACTTTTCCATCGTTCTGGTCGATGAGAGGGTCTTTTATCATGGCAAGCTGGTAAGCGCGCCGGCTTGCGGCAACAGTCGCCTCGTAAATGTTTCCAGTAAATTTTACAGTGTCTTCCAAAGGAAAAATCATATCAGCCATCCCCTTACAGTTAGTTCTGATATTTTATGCTGATTAAAAATCTCTGTCAATATCTATAATTAGCACGAATCAAAAATCATTTTGGCAAGAAGTTGGCTTCAATTCGCTTTTGTTGCCGTGGAACTGCCTAAAAAACAAATCGTCATGCTGAACTTGTTTCAGCATCTGATTGAATTTATTTTGCAGATTCCGAAACGAGTTCGGAATGACACGATTTTTTCAAAAAATTTCCACAAGCGAAACAAATCGTCATGCGGAGTTTCCTTCAAAATTTAATTGGATATATTTTATAGATTCCGAAACGAGTTCGGAATGACACGATTTTTTCAAAAAAATTTCCACAAGCGAAACAAATCGTCATGCTGAACTTGTTTCAGCATCTTTGAATTTATTTTGCAGATTCCGAAAACGCGTTCGGAATGACCACATTCGTTTTCCAAAAAATTTTCCGCGATTGAAGCAAAATCTTGATTCCTATTTTCAAAATTCTTTTTCAAATATAAACTTAGCTTCATGCGCAATATTTCTTTTCCGGCGTTAATTTTAAGCGTTCAAATTTCAGGCGAAAGCAACAGGAGCGTGATGTTTTTCTCGAAGGAAAAAGGAATATCGTTCGCGACTCTTTACGGCGGTCCGAAGTCAAAATTGCGCTCGCTTGTCTCTCCAATGAATTCAGGAATTCTTTATCTTTACAAAGACGAGTCAAAAAAACAGACAAAAATAACAGATTTCGACGTGAAAAAATATCATCTTTCGTTCAGGGAGAATCTCTTCAAGACTTGGGCGGCAAATCTGACATCTGAAATTCTGATAAAGACAAAATGCGCTGGAAGCTACGAGCAGAGCTGGATTATCGCAAACGGATTCTTGGACGGAATGGAGCTTTCATCTGAAAACGCGGCGCGTCTCGGCTTGATAAGGTTTTTGTGGCGTTATCTTGAATTGCTCGGAGTGCGGCCGAACACGAAAATCTGCTGCCAATGCGGAGAATCTCTTCACACTAGAAAATTTTCAGGCGAATCTCTATCATTGAAATACAAATATGACAACCTGAACAACGGTTTTATCTGTCCTGACTGCGCGGTAACGCAAAATTTCCACGAAAACGCATTTGCCTTCTCGCTTGGAAAAACCGCTCTGACGTATCTTGAGTCGGTTGCGAGCCTTCCTCCGGCTGAATCAAGAAAAATCGCGGTGGACTCGCTTTCTTTTCAGGAAATGAAATCTCTTGTCTATTTTCTTGCGGAACAGGCATGCGGCGCAAAATTAAAGTCGATGAGCTCAGGAATCGGGATTTTATAATTTCGTCTTGAAAGATTTCTTCATTGATAAAGATAAAAACGTCAAAAAAGCAAAAAATTTTGGGAACAATATCAATATGAAAAACTGGCATAAAAAAAGCATTACACGCGCTGATGTGGGCGCGCTTTACGACAAATACAAGGTGAACGCGCTTACGGCTTCGATTCTCGCGCGCAGAGGAATCACAGAGGGAAAGGACGTTCAGTTTTTTCTTGAAGACGATTTGCGCTTTATGCACAATCCGTTTCTTTTTTCAAACATGGAAGACGCTGTTGACAGAATTTTGCAGGCTCAGGAGGAGCAGGAAAAAGTCCTGATTTTCGGAGACCGCGACGTTGACGGAATAACTTCCACAACAATTCTCTACGATTATCTTGTCTCGCTTGGAATCGACGCGAGATGGCGGCTTCCTGCCGGGAACGAGCCTTACGGCCTTAACAAGAACGCAGTTGACGATTTTGAAAAGGAATTCGGCTCTTTAATCATCACCGTGGACTGCGGAATTTCAAATGTTGACGAAATCTCCTACGCCTCGTCAAAAGGAATGGACGTTATCGTTCTTGACCACCACACTCCGCCCGAGAAAGTTCCATCGCCTGCAATAATCGTGAACCCGAAATGCGAGGACTCAGGCTACCCATTCAAGGACATTTCAGGCTGCGCGGTCGCATACAAAGTCATAACCGCGCTCAGATTCGCGCATTCAGACTTCTACAAAAACGAAATCGCGCTTCTTTCCGCGGTTCAGGATTCAGGAAATCCTGAAATCTGCAAAATCGACATCATCAAGACGGAAAACCTCGTCGAGAAAAAGCAGCTTTTGCTCAGCATTAAAAAAGGAACTTCAATCTCGGAGACAAAACTTCCGGATTTTTTGAAAGGCCAGCAGATTTTTGTCTGGGATGAAAAAGCGACATCTTCGATTTTAAAGGAGACTTTCGGAAACGGCGCGGAATTCAACTTTATGGACTTGCGTCCTGAAGCAGCGAAAATTTTCCCGGCTCTCGCAAATGTCTCAATCTCGCAGCTTAAAACAAATTCAAAGCTCGCGCGCTACAATCCAGAGTTGAATTCTGAAATAAAAGGCTTCTACAATATTTTTGTCACGCTGATAAACGCGCAAATTTCAAGGCAGAATCCAAAAAACGCGAAGGCTGACGAAAACGACCTGCAGCTTGTGGCTTTGGCGGCTCTGGCGGACATTATGCCGCTCAAGAACGAAAACCGCGTTTTTATAAGGAACGGAATCGCCTCGATAAACGCGGGACACGCGCGCTCAGGGCTTAAAGAGCTTCTCTCGCTGCAAAGTCTCCTCGGAAAAAGAGTGAACGCGACGGATTTGTCTTGGAACATAAATCCCGCGCTCAATGCCACAGGAAGGCTCGGCCAGCCGGAAATCGGCGTGGAGCTTTTTCTTGAAAAAGACGCGGAAAAAAGAATGAAAATCGCGCAGAAAATAATCGCGATGAACAACACGCGGAAGCAGCTCGGAAACGAAGGCTGGAACTACGCGATTGAGACGGCAAAGAAAAGCATTGAAAAATACGGAGAAAAGCTGTGCGTCGTAATCGACGAGAGAATAAACAGAGGCGTTTCTGGCACAATCGCAGGAAAGCTCGTCGCAACTTACGATGTTCCGTCAATGGCGATAACTTACGTTGACGACAACGCAATCGGCTCAATGAGAAGCTGCCGCGGATTCAAAGTCCTCTCGCTTTTGGACAAGATGTCAGACCTTTTCATAAGCTACGGCGGACACGCTTACGCGGCGGGATTCAGCTTCAAAAAAGAGCGTCTTGGAGAATTTCTTTCAAATCTTGAAAAATTCGCCCCGGAAATCGAGCTTGCAGGCTCTGACTCTGAGCTGATTGAAATTGACGCGGAGCTTCCAGCAGATTATCTAAAGCCGAATCTCCTTTCTGTTGTTGACGAATTCGAGCCTTACGGAGAAGAAAATCCAGAGCTTACTTTTGTTAGCCGGAATTTGAGGATTGCGGACGCGATTATCCTCGGAAAAACCGAACGCCAGCATTTAAAGCTCACGTTTGACTGCGGAAAGACAAAATGGCCGGCGATGCTCTGGGGAGGCGCGGAATATCTTCACCGGGACTTTGACAAAGGCGACCTTGTCGATGTTGTCTACAAAATCTGCCGCAACACTTACAACGGCGTTGAAACTCCGCAGATGATTATAACCGACATCAGACGCTCGATGTGAAAAACAAAGTGAAAATCTAGCGCAAAATCGATTTTGAAAGCAATTTGAGATTCATTTTGAAATCGTGATGAAATCAGCTTAAATCGAAAAATCGCCACGAAATCAGCTTAAATCGCCGTAAAATAAGATTGAAAATCGGAAAAATCGTTCTGAAAAAAAATTCAGCGCAATCAAAAAAGTCAAAAGGAAGCAGAAAATGTCAATTATTGAAAGCCAGCTCGTGAATCTTAGCGAAAATATCTCTTATCTGAAAATGCCGACAAACACAGGTTTTATCCGCGCGAAAAACTCGGCCGGCAAAAGCGACATTTATCTCGTTGACTCAGGAAACGACGACACGAGCGGACTAAGAATTCTTGACTTTATAAAAGAAAATTTCCCGGAGGACAATCTCAAAGCCGTGATAAACACGCACGCGCACGCCGACCACTGCGGAGGAAACGCGATTCTCGTTGAAAAAACAGGCTGCGAAGTGTGGGCTTCAAAAGGAAGCGCGTCGCTTATGGAATATCCGAGCATTGAGACGCAGCTTATCTGGGGCGGCACTCCAATCCACGACATCCGCTCAAAATTTCTGCTCGCCCGCCCCTGCCACGTGACAAAAACTTTTTCAGGCGGAGACATAATCAAAATTCCGGTTTTTCAACCGGTTCTGAAGCAAACTGAAAAACTGTTTTCTCAGCAAGATTCAAAATGCGAAAAAGTTCAAAATCATCAAGACGAAAATCAGAACGAAAAAAACATAATTCTTGAAATAATTCCGCTCGCAGGCCATTACGTTGACCAGACAGGATTTTTGTTCACAGACACCGACGGCAAGAAAATCTTTTTCGGCGGAGACGCTTTCACTGGAAAAACCGCAATCAAAAAATTCTGGATTCAATATCTTCTGAACGAAAACGGCACAAAAGATTCTCTTCATAAACTTTCTGAAATAAAGGCGGACTGGTACGTTCCGGGGCATGGGGAAATTGTGGAGGAAATCGAGGGAATCGCCGAGCTTAACCTGATTGCAATTCTTGAAACGGAAGATATGATTCTTGACGAGCTGAAAACTCCGAAAACGCACGAGGAAATATTGAAGGCAGTCGCCGACAGAAACTCGATTCCGCTGAAAGTCAGCCAGTATTGTTTGATTGGAAGCACTTTGCGCTCTTATCTCGCAGGACTTTACGAAAACGGGAAAATCACATACGAGATAAAAGACAACAAAATGTTCTGGAAACGAGTCTAGAACTTTAAGGCGAAATCAGAAAAAACTGCGACGGACACGATTGAAAATCAGTCCACCCAAAATGATTTCGCAATGAAACGAAATAAGAAGAATTTTGGGACAGCCAAAGCCTCAAAATTAATCTGCCCCAAAACGGCTAGAACAAAAATCAAATCAGGCGAAACTGATTTAAGCGAAACGAAATCAAAGCTGCAAAATCGCTTCAACTTCAAAACGCCCGAATCAAAATTCGATTTTTTCAGATTTGCGGCATTAAAAATCACTCCGCACAAAATGAATTCGCAATGAACCGAAATTCAAACTCAAACAGTTCAGAAAACTAAAGCTCGCTCGCCTAAATCAAAATTCGCAAAAAATCTAAAGCCCGCCTAAATTAAAATCAGAAAAATCAAAAATCTCAGCTTACGATTTGAACGCCCGCGCTCGCTCCGATTCTTGACGCTCCGGCTTCTATCATCGCGCACGCTTCCTCAAAATTATGGATTCCGCCGCTCGCTTTTACGCCCATCGCATCTCCGACGGTTTTCCGCATAAGCTCAACCGCGTGGACTGTCGCTCCGTTCGGCAGAAGCTTTCCGTCCTTATCCTTTAAAATTGCAAATCCTGTCGAAGTCTTTACAAAGTCAGCTCCGGCTTTTTTCGCGCACTCGCAGCATTTCACAATTTCCTCATCAGAAAGATAGCAAGTCTCGAGAATCACTTTCAGGACAACTTTCTCTTCTCTTCCTTCATCTGAGACAACATCGTTTGTGGCGCAGCGCACCGCGTAAATCTCCTCAAAAACATCGTCCCAAAGAGCGTCCTTGACCATTCCAAGATTCACGACCATATCGACTTCATCAGCTCCGTCCGAAACGACCTCGGCAGCCTGCCCCGCAATGTCGTCAATCGAAGCCGCGCCGAGCGGAAATCCCACGACAGTGCAGACTTTCACATCAGAATCTTTCAAAAGATTGTAGGCAAGAGGAACATAATAAGGATTCACACAGACAGAAGCGAAGCCGTATTTTTTCGCCTCATCGCAAAGTTTCGTGATTTCAGATTTTGTCGCGCACGCGTTTAGATTCGTGTGGTCGATAAATTTAGCAATTTCCTGTTTTGTCATAAAATTCTCCATTAAAAAAATCTCCTACAGATTACCACAGCCCGAATCATTTTAAAAGAGATGATTTTTTAGGCAAATTTCAGAGATAAAAGTTAGCAAGCTCTAATTCGTATCCCAAAATCCTGAAATTTCTTGTTTTTTTAAACCGCGAATGTTAAATTATCTATATCCACAATAAAAGAGGTACTTATTATGGCAATGAAAATCGATCCTAACGCTTGCGTAAACTGCGGAACTTGCGAGCCAGACTGCCCGGTTGGAGCAATCTCTGAAGCTGACGGACACCGCCAGATTGACGGCTCAAAATGCATCAGCTGCGGAACTTGCGCATCTGAATGTCCTGCAAGCGCAATCTCAGAAGAGTAATCTTCCTGATTTTTTTCAAGGCTGCTTTTCGTTTTGAAAGGCGGTCTTTTTTTTTGTCTAAAATTGATTTAGAATCCTTTTTATGAATCTGATAAAAAAAATCGCAAAAGGATACAGCGAGCTTTTCGGCTCGATTCTGAAAATTCTTTTTCTTCTGGTTCTTTGCGTTGCTTTTGGAGCGGCGGTTGTTTTTCCGCTCTGGAAATTCGCCTCGTCCGCGCCTGAAATCTACACTTACGCAGTCATTTTTGCGGCGGCGATTATTGCGGCAGTTTTCGCGGCAAAAAAAATAAAGTCAAACGGAGCAAGGCGCACGCTTATCGCTCTTGGAAAATTCGCCGTGATTGCAGGCGGAGCGGCTTCAATTTTCGTGCTTGTGATTTTCGGCCTTAAAATTCTCTCGCTTCCAGTTCTCGTCCTTATGATTTTTCTTTACGGAATGTTGTCGTTCGCGTCAAAAAAAGAAAGCAAGAATTCTCTTTCAAACTGAAAATTTCCAATTGAAAAAATTTTCCGCAGTTTTTTTTCTCGTTTTTTATTTCTCGCTTTTGTCTTTTCCGCAAAATCAGATTGAGCAAAATGAATCATCTGAATCGGAAAATTCGGAATCAACTGATTCAAAATCAAAATCTATTGAATCAGAATCTGCTAAAAAGATTAAGCCGACAGAAAAAATTGAATCCGGCGAGCCAATCGAGATTTCTGAAAGCGATTTTGTGCGTTTGTCTTCAATAAAATACGTTTCGCCAAAAGGAGATGAAAACTTAAAAAAAGCGAACGAGATTTTCTCGCAGTACCAAAAAGACATTGAAAAAAGCAGCCGCTTAAAGCACATTCCAGAAAACAGTAGAAAGGAAAGCGATTTTCCGGCGGCGGACTTTTACGTCTACAAGATTCCAGAAGATTCCGATGAATATCTTTCCTCTTTTACAGGGCTTTCGGCACGGCTTCAGATTTCTCAAGGAACGCTCGCAACGGTGAATTCAATCTCGTCTCCGTCTGTGAAAAAAGGCGCAGACTTGATTCTTCCTGTGAACCAAGGGCTTTTTATCGCAAAAAATCCGTCGTCATCGCTTGAAGTTCTCTTGAAAAACGAATATTCAAGCCAAATTCTGCAAAATGAAGAAAATCCAGTTCCGCAATTTAAAATCCGCGGGCGAGTTTTTTATTTTCTTCAGGACAAAAATTTCTCAGGAACTGACATCGCGTTTTTCCACGACGACTCGATGCAGCTTCCTTTAAGCAAGAAAATTCTCACCTCTCCTTTCGGCTACAGAACCAGCCCGATTTCAGGAAAATGGACTTTTCACGCCGGAATCGACATGGCGGCCCCGCTCGGAACGGAAGTTTTCGCGTGCAAATCGGGCGTTGTTTCGCAGACAGGCTTCAACTCGACATACGGAAATTTCATAATAATTCTTCACAACAAAAACAAGACAAGCCTTTACGCGCATCTTTCAAAAATAATCTCGAAAAAAGGCGACAGGGTCTCAACAGGGCAGACAATCGGACTTGTAGGAACAACTGGAGCTTCGACAGGACCTCACCTGCATTTTGAAGTGAGGGAAAACGGAAATCCGCTCGACCCGGGAAAACTTCTGAAAAATTAAAAATCAAAAAAAACGCACGGCAACGAAAAACAAAAAAAATTGAAAAAACTGGAAACGCAACCGCAAAAAAAAGAATTCGCGGATAAAAACTAAAAATCTTCCGCGTGCAAAAATAAAATGCGCTACGTCCAAAAACAAAATGTTCCACGCCCAAAAAGATTTTGATGTGCGTCCAAAAGCAAAATGTTCTGCGTCCAAAAAGACTTTGCCATGCGTCCAAATTCAAAATATTCTGTGTCCAAAAAGATTTTGCTGCGCGTCCAAAAGCAAAATATTCCGAGTAAAAAATAAAAGTCTTCCACGCAGCAACGAAAAACAAATCAAAGAAAATTGGAGATTTTGGAAATTTTTGCTTTTCTTATGAAAAATCGGATTTTCAGGAAAGAATCCAAGCCGCCGCTTTACTAGACATCATAGATTTTAAAAATTATAATTTCCTTAGTATGAAAAAGTTGCTTTTCCACAGGAAAATTTTTGCGTTGTCGTTGGCATTTATGGCTGTTTTCAGCGCGTCAGCCGAAAATTTCCGCGTCAGAAAAGTGATTCCGATTCAAGTTCCGCAGAGCGGCGAGTCGCAAAAGGCGATTTCAGGAATAAGCGACGCGATTTTTCTCACTCTTCCGAAAGACATGACTTTTATAAGCGGCGTCGAGCTTACTTTCAAGATTCCAGAAGTCATTGCGATGTGGAGAGATTCCGTCGCGTATGTTTTTTACGGAAATCTCTCGCCTGCGCCTTCGTCAAAAAATGTCGATTATTACGGCGAAAAATTCTTTCTGAAAACGATTCCGCCGAAACTCTCGCTCACGCTTAATATTCCGCTTGCAGACGATTTTCCGATAAAGGACAGCCCGTATTCCGTGAAAGTCTCGCCTGCTCCAGATTACGAGAAAGGAATTTTTGTGCGCTTCCAGCAGGTTATGAAAGGAGTTCCAGAATCGCTTGAAGCTGCGGAAATTGAAATAACCGCGAAGCCGATTCTGCGCGACAAGGGAATTCTATCATTAAAGACCAAGCCAGCTTCATCTGAGGAAAAAAAATATTCGGTTTATGTTGACGACCAGCCAGTCCAAAAATACGAGAAAATCATGCTTGACACTGGAGAGCATCATCTTTCAGTTTTAAGCGAGAACTACAGGAACGAGACGCGGACTTTCAGAATCGAGCAGGGAAAAACGACAAATCTTGAAGTCTCGCTTAGAGGAACAGAGCCGACTTTCAAGATTGTCTGCCCGGCAGCTGCAAATGTGACGATTGACGACGCGCCTTATTCAAGCGCGAAAGACGTTTTTGAAGTTCCGGCAGGCGAGCATATCATAAAATTCTCGCTCGGAGACTACGAGGTTGTGAGAAACGTGAACGCGGTGAACGGACATTCGTACACAATCAGCCTTGACATTTCAGCTTCGGTTTCTGAAGAATAAAATCAGCTTTCAGACAAATTTTTATTAAAGATTTTGGGGAATCACGGCGATAATAAAAAAGTCGGGCACGCAATTATCCCCTCCCACCCATTGGTGCCCGGCACGCCTGATGGGCAATTGGCCGGCTTGTTGCCGGCCTTTTTTTTGCGCTTTTCGGATTTCTAATCCTTTTCTATTTTCGTTTTTCATTTCCTAAAATCAAAAAATCATCTGCAAATTCTAAAAACGCCGATTCTTTACTAAAAAACTCATAACCGTTATTCTATTGAAATGCACAAAATCAAAAAGTCCACTGTAGTCTATCTTTGCGGGCTGTTTACATTTGCAATCCTTTTTGGAGCGGGACTCGGACTCGCCCTTTCACAGACAAAATACATTATCGACAACGAAAATTTCACGGAATTTGAGACGGCTCTTCCGACAAAGCTTCTCGACATAAACGGCGAGCTTATCACGGAATTTGCCAGCGAGGAAAAACGCGAAATCATCAGCATAAACAAGCTTCCGCAGCATATGATTGACGCTTTGGTCTCGCGCGAGGACAAAATCTTTTTCAAGCACCACGGATTCAGCGTAAAGGCTCTTGTGCGCGCTTTTCTAGGCCAGATTCTCCACGTCTCGCTCGGCGGCGGCTCTACGCTCACACAGCAGATTGCAGGAACTCTTTACTGCGACAGACGCGAGATGTCAATCACAAGAAAGCTGAAAGAGCTTTGGTGGGCGATTCAGATGGAAAGAAGATACTCGAAAGACGAGATTCTCGAGCTTTATCTTAACAAAATCTACTTTGGCGGCGGAACTTACGGCGTGAATGCGGCGAGCAAATATTATTTCGGGCATGACGCGACTCAAATCACACCGGCGGAAGCCGCAATTCTCGTTGTGCAGCTTTCAAATCCTGCTTTCTACAATCCTTTTGACTATCCGAACCGCGCAATGGACAGGCAAAAATATGTTCTTAACGCGATGGTCGATTCTGGCTACATCACAAAAGAGGAATCCGACGAGTCTTTTGACGATTTCTGGGCAAATTTCGACTACACGAGAACAAGCGCGCAGACAAACATGACAAAGGACGACAAAGCGCCGTGGTTCAGCGAATATGTGCGGCGCGAGCTTAGCGGCATGGTCTACGGCACAGACGACATTTATTCAAGCGGATTCACAGTCAACACAACGCTGAATTTAAGAAACCAGCTTGTGGCTCAGGACACAATGCGCCGATACATCAACTACGCGAACAGGAGCTACCAGCGTACAACAAGCGAGAGGCGAAATTCCGCGTTCAAGATTTACACGCCAATCACAGAGCTTTTGTCGCTCTCATTCAATCTTCCTGAGCTGAAAGATTCAGAGACGAGAAACAAGACAGTCTCATTAAATACATACACAAACACTATCAACCCGATAGTCGATGTTATGTCGCTTATCTGCGGTCTTGACTCGGTAAAAATCGGAGTTGTGAACAAGGCGAACCAGACTGCGAAAAACAACGCCGAAAAAACGACTATTGAAGGCACGATGATTGCCATTGAAAACGACACAGGATATATCACGTCTTTGGTCGGAGGAAGCCAGTACACTTCCGAAAACCAGTTTATCCGCGCGGTTCAGGCGAAAATCCAGCCCGGCTCTTCGTTCAAGCCGCTTTACTACAGCGCGGCGATTGATTCAAGGCAGTACACGCCGGCAACTATAATTTCAGACACGCCTGTCGTTTTCCACACAGCAGACGGAAAGCCTTATATTCCGCAGAATTTCCGCGGAGAATGGAAAGGCGACGTGGAGCTTTGGTATTCGCTCGCCCACTCGATGAACATTCCGTCGCTTAAAATTCTTGATGGAATCGGATTTGACGCGGCAATCAACAGAGCGGTCTCGCTTCTTGGAATTCCGGCGGAAGAAGTTCCGAGCCGAGGCTTTGTTCCGGGCTATCCAATCGGTCTTGGAGTCTGCTCCGTGCGTCCGATAGAGCTTGCGCGAGCATATGCGATTTTTGCGAACGGCGGAAAGGAAGTCACACCGATTGCAATCAGAACGGTTGAAGACAGAGACGGAAAAGTTTTCCTTGAGCCAGAAAAAGACGCTAGAATCGCGCTGAAAAACAAGGGAAACAACACGCAGATAATTTCTCCTCAGACAGCGTACGTAATGACAAAGCTTCTTGAAAACACGGTTCAGTCAGGATCGCTCGCAGGTCCTACAGCAAGCGGCAGAAAATTCCGATACACAGACGCGAACGGAAAAAAATACACGATTCCGGCGGCAGGAAAAACAGGAACAACACAGAACTGGGCGGATGCATGGGCAGCCTGCTTCACGCCTTATTACACTTCTATTTTCTGGTTCGGATTTGACAAGCCAGGCCAGTCGCTAGGTCTCGCGCTCACCGGCTCTACCCTCGCAGGCTACGCGATAGCGGACTACATGAGCAAGGCGCACGAGGGTCTTCCGTTCAAGGATTTTCAGAAGCCTGCAAACGGAACTGTCGAAGCCACAGTCTGCTCAGTAAGCGGCGGAATTCCGACCCCGGACTGCGGAAGCCACACAATCCGTCTGACTTTCCTTGAAGGCACACAGCCGACCGAGCTTTGCCAAGTTCACTCGTCATCTTCAACCGCGAAAATTTTAGGAAGATACAGGCTCGAGCAGGATTTGTACAAGGCAGGCTTTGCAAGCGACCTGATTATAAAAGACAACGAGCTTCTCACTTTCAATTTGAACGGCGAGACGGTCTCATCAGACGACATGAGCAACTCATATAATTTCTTGCAGGAAGATGAATTCGGAAACGCGCCTGACTACAACTATCTGATGGAATAAAAAAAGCAAAAGCGAAAAAGAGATTTCGGTTAAATCGATTTTTCGCGATTAAAAGAATTTTATTTTTTAGACTTAATTTCAATTAAGCGGTGATTTTTGCGCGCGTTGAAAAGGAAACTTTATCAATGCACGCAATCACCGCTTTTTTAGTTTTTCAAAAAGATTTTTTTTCCGATTTCTCGTTCTGACTTTTTCTTATCCTAAAAGTAGATTTTCAGATTTTTGACACATTTTTTTGCGCTTGATTTTTTTCTTTCGAAAAATTTCCGCACAATATTATTCCAATGTCTTTGAATTCGATTTTTCAAGCTTTTATCACAAAGATTTTCGTGCTTTTTCTGAACATAATTTTCCGCAGATTTTCAATCTCTTCAATCTGCTTCATTTAAAACAAAAAAAGGTCTCCAAAAGGAGACCTTGCAAAATCCAAAGAATTTTAAATCGTTAGATTTCAGACTACTTTGAGTAGTACTCAACTACCATCTGGTCGTTAATCTGAACTGGGATTTCTGAGCGCTGTGGAAGGCGAGCGAGTTTTCCAGAGAATTTCTCTTCCTCAACTTCAAGGTAATCAAATTTTGCCTTGCTGTCTGCCAAGAAAGACTTCTTAATCTGCTCGTTCTTGCGTGATCTCTCAGTCAAAGAGATAACATCGCCAACTTTTACAGCGTATGAAGGAATATTGATGATTTTTCCGTTTACTTCAATGTGCTTGTGGCTAACCAACTGGCGAGCCATGCGGATTGAGCTTGCAAATCCAAGTCTGTAAACGAGGTTGTCAAGGCGAGTCTCAAGAGAAACCAAGAGAGCAACACCAGTCATTTCCTTTGAGCGAGTTGCCTGCTCGAAATAGCGACGAAGCTGCTTCTCAAGGATATTGTAATATGCCTTTACTTTCTGTTTTTCGATAAGGTGAAGACCGTAGTCAGATGTCTTCTTTGACTTTTTGAAAGCCGGCGCTCCAGCTCTGTTCATAGCCTTTGGGTGTCCACATACGTTTACACCAAGTCTTCTACATTCCTTAAAACGTGGAGTTCTTCTTGTAGCCATTTTAAATGCTCCTAAGTGATTTCAATCAAGGCAATTTCCACTAGCCGCGCAGAAAAAGTTGCTTGATTTTTCAAAGTTATGCACTGCTTAGAGGGTGCTAAACAGTTTTAACAATATATCATTTTGAAAATGAAGAATCAAGGCTTAGACACGCAATCCAAGTCCATCAGCGAAAATATTCTCTTCAATTTATCTTTTTTCTGTGATAAAATTCTTTCCGGGTGGATAATTACAATGCTTCAAAAAAGTGAATCTAAAATCTACATAATCGGGGCTGGATTTGCCGGTCAGATGATTGTGGCGGACTTGCAGCGGAAAAAAGTTTTCGGCGAGGTTGCGGCATTTTTGGACGATGACGAAAATCTGATTGGAAAGCAGATTGAAGGAATTCCGTGCTTAGGCCCAATCCGCGAGGTCGCAAAAATTTTAAGATGCGGTCCGCTCGACGAGGCGATTATCGCGATTCCAAGCGCGCCGGTGGAAAGAATAAGGGAAATATACGAGATTTTAAAGTCAGGCGGATTTGCGCACATAAGGATTTTGCCGAGCGTAAGCCAGATTGTTGACGGAAAAGCGCATTTTGTCCAGACAAGGGAAATCGACCCGCTCGATGTTTTAGGACGCACGCCTGTGATAATTCCGCTTCACGAAAGCTTAAAATATCTGCGCGGAAAACGCGTTCTGATTACTGGAGCAGGCGGCTCAATCGGCTCAGAGCTTGCGCGGCAGCTTTTAAGCGGCGGAGCGGAGCGTCTTTATCTTTTTGGACACGGAGAAAATTCTATCGTGCAGATTTACCGCGAGCTTCACGTTCTGCAGCAGGAAGGAGTCGGAGAAAAGGCGACTGTAGTTCCGATTATCGGCGACATGAAAGACCACGAATACACAAAATTCATCATAAAAAAGACGAAAGCAGATGTGATTTTCCATTGCGCGGCTTACAAGCACGTTCCGATGATGGAAGAAAATCCTGTGGCGGTGATTGAAAACAACGTTTACGGAACAAAAAATATCCTTGACGCTGCGATTGACGAAGAATCAAATGTCCAGCGGTTCGTGCTGATTTCGACGGACAAGGCGGTAAGCCCGGTGAGCGTTTACGGAGCAAGCAAAATGCTTTCAGAAAAGCTCGTTCTCCAGTACGCAAAAAAAGCACGGAAAAACCAGAATTTTATGTTCGTGCGCTTTGGAAATGTCTTAGGCTCGCGCGGCTCGATTTTGCCGCTTTTCCAGCAGCAGATAAAAGCCGGCGGCCCCGTCACGGTAACCGACAAGAATATGGAGCGGTACTTTATGACGATTCCGGAGGCGTGCTCGCTTGTGCTTGAAACCGGCGGAGTCGGAAAAAACGGAAAGTCGTATCTTCTTGACATGGGCGAGCCGCTCAAAATCTACGACATGGCAAAACAGATTGTGAAATTTTCAGGACTCGAGCCTGAGCGCGACATTGAAATCAAGATAATCGGATTAAGGCCAGGCGAAAGAATTCACGAGCCATTGTGGCTAAAGGAAGAAGAGCCGAAAAAAACCGAATACGAGAAGATTCTCGAGCTTAAAAACATGGAATTTGGCGATGAAAATCTGGATTCGCTTTTAAGCGCGCTTGAGCCGATTTGCTTCTGGAAAAACGACGCGGAAAAGTTCAGGAACAAGGAAATGCTCGTCTCGATTTTGAGAAAAGCAGTTCCGAGCCTTGACGCTTTTTACAAGGAAACAGGAAAATTTCTGGAGCACGGAAATTTGTGATTTTTAGATTTTTTGCACGGAATCGAAAAATGCAAATAAAAATGCGGTTCTGGCGGGAAAAAACTGCAAAACAAGCAAAGCTAATGCGTTAGAACTGCGTTAGGGATGCCCGCACGCAAAGCATGTCTTATTGAACTGTTCGCTCATGCGAACGCCTAACTTCGTTAGAACTTTGTTAGAACTGCGTTAGGGATAGTAGCACCTGCGGAGCAGTTCTGAAGCGCAGCATTGGCGAAGCCAAGCAAGCGGAAGAATGAAGCCGCGGTTAGACGGCGTAAGTGGTACGAAATCAAAAAGTGTCTACTTCTTGATTTCGTACATAGCCCGGCCCGGCATTTTCCGCCGAAATCAAATATTCCGCGGAAATTGATTCCGCCACGGCTGGCGGGACAGGGCAACAAAAGCGTGAAAAGCAAGCTCTGTACAGCAGAATGTTTAGCAACCATAGGTTGCGACGAACGCCCGAATTTTTTGAATTTTAATTTTTGAGGACTGGAGATTTTTATGAAAGTTCCTTTTTTTAAGCCTTCTTTTTCAGACGAGGAGAAAAAGGCTGTCTGCGATGTGATTGACTCAGGCTGGCTTACAACTGGAAATGTAACCCACGATTTTGAAAAGGAATTTACGGATTTTGTCGGAGCGAAGCACGCGCTTGCGGTGAATTCAAACACAAGCGGAACGATTCTCGCGATGGAAGCCTGCGGCGTAAAATCCGGGAAAATTGTGATTACAACGCCCTACACTTTCGTTTCAACGGCGGCTTCTGCATTGCATTTGAACGCGGACGTGATTTTTGCGGACACGGAAGCGGATTCCTATTCAATCGACCCGGAAAAAATCGAAGAAATTCTTGAAAAACTAAAAAATGAAGGAAAAATCGAATCTGTCGCTGCGATTGTCCCGGTTCACATCGGCGGAAATCTTTGCGACATGGAAAAAATTACATCGCTTGCAAAAAAATATTCGACAAAGAAAAACAAAATCTACGTGATTGAAGACTGCGCGCACTCTTTTCCGAGCCGCACAAAAAACGGATTTGCTGGAACTTTTGGCGACGCGGGAGTTTTCTCGTTTTACGCGACAAAGACAATCACAACTGGCGAAGGCGGAATGGTCACGACAAATGACGACGCGCTCGCAAAGAGAATCACGCAAATGCGCCTTCACGGAATGGACAGAGATGCCTGGGACCGCTACACGAGCGACAAAGCAAGCTGGGAATACGACATCATCGCGCCGGGATTCAAGTCGAATCTGCCTGACGTTTTGAGCGCGATTGGACGCGTTCAGCTAAAAAAAGCGGACTTGTTCTTTGAAAAAAGAAAAAAAATCGTCAAAAAATACAACGAGGCTTTCAAAAACTGCGATTTTTTGACTTTGCCGCCAGACGGAGAAGGAAACGCGTGGCACTTGTATATGATTCAGCTGAATCTTGAAAAGCTCGACTGCACGCGAAACGAATTTGCAAAAGAGCTTCAGTCAAGCGGGCTTGGAATCTCGATGCATTTTATCGCAATCTACAATTTTTCTTACTGGAAAGAACGCTATCCCGAATTCACGCCGGAAAAATTCCCGAACGCGCAAAAGCATTACGAGCGTTCAATCACAATTCCGCTTTGGCCGGATATGACGGAAGAAATGGCGGACTACGTGATTGAAACTGTGATTCAGACTGGAAAAAAACATCATGCGCGCTAAAAAAAGCCTTGCAAAGCCAAAAAAAACGGTTATTTTCTCGAACGATTTCTACAGCGATATGCGCGCCGACGGAATGTTGCACGCGCTTATTGTAAGAAGCCCTTTTAGCTCCGGGAAAATAAATTCCATTCAGCTTGAAAATCAGGAGACGCTCCCTGAAAACTACGAAATTTTCACCGCAGACGACATTCCGGGCCAGAAATTCATAACGACTTTCGGAACGCGCACAGAAATTTTCTGCACCGGCGAGATAAAATACAAAGGCGAGCCGGTCGCGCTGATTGCAGGTCCTGACAAGAAAACTGTTTTAGAGCTTCGAGAAAAAGTAAAAATCATTCTTGAAAGAAAAAATGAGATTTCAGAAATAAATCCTGAGAATGAAAACGGAAATCCAGAGAAAAACAGACTAACGAAGCAGATAAAAAAAAATTCTGAAAGCAAAAATCAAAATAAGGAAGAATCCGAAGACTTTTTTGAAGAAAGAATTTTTGAAAAACTCCCAGAAAATACAGAATCAAAAGAATCATCAGAACTAAAAGAACCGCCGGAAACAAGCGAATCAGAAGCGGCAAAAATTGCAGAAAATCTTGAAAATCAGGAAAAAAATGATTTGCAGGATTTGCCGTCATTTTCTGAAAAACCGGCTGAATCTGAACATTCAGAAAATTTTGAAAAAACTTCAAAAACTGCGGACGAAACTTTTTCATCAAAAGAATCTGAAACCTCCGAATCATCAGAATCTGGAAAATCTTCATTAAAAATCGAAAATCTTCAAAACGCTGAAAATCAAGAATCCCAAAAATCTAAAAATTCATCGGAAGAAAAAAATTCCGGCGAAAATTTCAATCAGTATTTTGAATTTGGCGAGAATTTTGAAATCGCGGCGGAACGCGAAGTTTTGTCAGGAGACGCAGAAAGCGAATTCAAAAATCCTGAAAACAGAATTATAGAAGGAATCTGGAAAAATTCGGTTACACAGCACGAAATCAAGGAAACGGCGGGCTGCTTCTGCTGCTTAAAAGGCGAAAATCTCCACATTTTCACGGCAGGCCGCTACATAACGCACATAAAAGATTCGGTTAGCCGCGCGACAGGGCTTGAAAAATCAAACATAATTCTAAACTGCACAAAGAAAAACAACCAGAATTCAAACAAAATCTGGATGAACTCGATTTTTGCGGCGATGGCAAGCGTGGCCGCGCTAAAAACTGGAAAGCCGGTTCTTCTTTCTCTTGAACGCGAGGACGAGATAAATTTTGTTGAGCGCGCGACTTTCGTGAATGTAAGAAACAGGGCGGCGGTTTCAAAAGACGGAACGATAAAGGCGATGGACATTGAAATTCAGGCGGACACCGGCTATAAAAATCCGCTTGCATCTGAAATGCTCGACAGATTCACGATTGCGGCGGCAGGAATTTACAGCACGGAAAATCTAAGAATAAGGACGAAAATCTTTTCTTCGGCAAATCCACCGTCGTCTGTCAGGCTTAACAGAATCGACTCGCAGGTTTTCTTCGCGCTTGAAAGCCAAATCCAGAAAATCTCGGAGGAAACAGGATTCACGCCGCTTGAAATCAGGCTGAAAAATCTCCGGAATTTAAACGCAAAATCAAAAATCACAAAAAATCCGTTCGCGCTCGAGCTTGGACGCGCGGAAGACTCGATGAAAGCGGTTTGCGCCAGAAGCGACTTCAACAGAAAATACGCGGTCTACAAGCTCGCCGAAAAAGGAAGATACGAGACTGACGAGAATTCGCCTTATTCTCCGCCGCTGAGAGGAATCGGAATGGCGGCGGCTTTTGACGGAAACGGCTATCTCGGAACAAATTTCAAGAACGAGAATTTCAGCCTGCAAGTTACAATGACCGAGGAGCGGAAAATCATCGTGAACACAGCTCCGCCGTCGCAAAACATCAAGGAAATCTGGCAGAAAATCATAATCGACTCGCTTGGAGCTGACAAGCGGAGCATCCAGTTCAATCTCGACCTTTCTTTGGCGGAAGCGGGCGAAAAAGGAATCGCGGCGATTCAAAACGACCTGATGATTGGAAACATCAGCATAAAGACTCATCTCCTTAAAAAATGCATTGAGGCTATCAAGCGAAAAAAGGATGCTGCTCTTCCGATAACCGTAAAAAAATCGATTGCGCCTTCAAAAATAAACCAATGGAAAGAGGAAACTTTTTCAGGCACGCCGTTTTTCTCAACATCGTTTGGAACGTGCGTTGTTGAAGTTGAATACGACAGCTGCGCTTTTTCAGAGCAGGTGACAGGCGTTTTTGCGGTGATTGACTGCGGAAGAATCGCAAATCCTCAGGCGGCCGAGACCGCGGCAAAGCAGGCGATAAAAAAATGCCTTTCAACGCTTGTTTTTGGAGACAGTTTAAAATGCCCGAAAATCGTTGTGCAATTTGCGCAGTCTGATGACGAGCCGAAAAATCTTGACTCGCTGATTTACTCGATTCTGCCTCCGGCGTTCTGCTCGGCGACAAGCCAGGCTCTCGCGCTCACGGTGAATGAGCTTCCATTGAAAACGGACAGTCTTTTTAAAATCAAAGAAAATTCAGAAAAAAACAAGAAAATAAAAAATCAGGAGACGCAGTAAAAACTTTGCATGAAAAGCTTCAGAGTTTTTATTAGGAGAAAAAAATGAAAATTCCTGTAATTCTAAACGACGAGAAAATCATTCTTGACGCAAATCCTGAAGAAAAACTTTTGGAAACTCTGCGCCGCCTTGAGCTTTTTTCGGCGAAGGAAGGCTGCCAGAAAGGAAAATGCGGGCTTTGCGCAGTTCTTCTTGACGGAAAAACCGTTCCAAGCTGCCTTGTTCCAGTCGGAACTGTAAAAAACAGCAAAATTGAGACTCTCGAGCATTTCATAAAAACTCCAGACGGACAGGACATTCAAAAAGGATTCTCGCAGGCTGGAATCACGCTTTGCGGATTTTGCAACGCGGCAAGATATTTCACCGCATACAATTTAATAAACAAGCCTTACAAGCCAGAACCAGAAGAGATGGAAGAAATCGCCTCGTCGGTTGACTGCAGCTGCACTGACGACAGAAAATTCATAAACGGAATGATGTACGCAATGGCAAACAAGCACGAGCGGGAGGGAAGAAAACATGCCGGCCGCTAAAAGTTTTTTTTACGCGCGGAATCTCGCGGAAATTTTCCAGCAGATAAACAGCGTCGCCGGGCTTTCGATTCTGGGCGGCTGCACAACTTTCACGCTGCAAAACAAGCCTTTCCCGGAAAAAAATCTTTCAATAAGAAATGTAAAGGAACTTAAAATCCTCGAGAAAAAAGAGCGTTATTTTGAGCTTGGAAGCGAAGTTACACTTTCGGAAATCGAGTCGCTTGGAAAAAACAATCTTCCGGCAACGGTTTTTGAGGCCGTAAAGTCAATTTCAAATCCTTTTGTGAAAAATCTTGCGACAATCGGCGGAAACATCTGCGCGGACGATTTTTATTACACGCTTTACGCGCCTCTTCTCGCGCTTGACGCGCGCCTTGAATTCACGAGCGAGAGCGAAACTCCGGCAATTTCGATGAGAAAGCAGGAAATTTCAGCGGTTTCAATGTACAAATTCGATAAAGTTCCGGAGAATTCGATTCTGACAAAGATAAGAATTCCTTTTTATGACTGGAATGTAGCGATTTTCAAGCGGGTCGGCCCGGAAAACACGATTGACGAAAATTCAGCGTCGTTTGTTTTTCTTGCGGACTCAAACAAGAACCAGATTTCCGCGCTTAGAATCGCTTTTGCAGGAAAGTTCAAATTTCGGGACGCGGAGCTTGAAAACAGGCTGATTGGAGCGCACCTTCCGCTTTCGGCAAACACGATTTCGGAATTTATGCTTGAAGCGGAAGAAAGTTTCAACAAGATTTCGCGGGAATCAAAAGCGAATCCGATTCTTGAAAAGCAGTTTTGGAATCTGCTCAAATATTCGCTCGAGCAGCTCACGTGAGATAAAAATCGCTGATTTGAGATTTTTACGGAGATTCTTGTTTACAAAGCTAAGGTCGTCACACGGATTTGGGATTTCTACGAAATCCAAGTTTTGCAAGGGAAAGATTTTCGCTGTGAAAATGCAGATGCTGAAACGAGTTCAGCATGACGACGTTTTTAAGCTATTTCGGCACAAAATATAGATGCTGAATCAAAGCGAGCACAAATGTGCTCGAGTTCAGCATGACGACGTTTGCAGACTCAACGATGGAAAGCTGCTTGCCTGCCTGCGCGGCTTGCACAAAATGCTACGCCCGATAGTAGCCGCGCCGGAGGCGTTGCGGAGCAATGAAGCAGCTTGGCTGCGAAACGGCGGATAGCGGGGCTTGCCACGGACACGTCCCGAACTGCTCTACAAAAAGTCCGTCCTGAAAAATCCTTAGAAAAAATTATTTTATCAGCATGCAGTCGCCGTAGCTGAAAAATCGGTATTTTTGCTCGACCGCCTGCTTGTACGCGCTTAAAATATGCTCGCGCCCGGCAAACGCCGAAACCAGCATTATCAAAGTGCTTTCTGGCGTGTGGAAATTCGTGAACATCTGGTCAACGCATTTGAATTTGTAGCCCGGATACATAAAAATGTGCGTGGAGCTTGAGCCGGCCTTTACAAATCCGTTCTCGTCGCTTGCGGATTCAAGAGTGCGCACGGAAGTTGTTCCGACGGCAAGAATCGGGCGGCCTTCTTTTTTTGCCTTGTTGATTTTTTCCGCAACGTCAAAAGGAATCGTGTAGATTTCCTCGTGCATTTTGTGGTCTTCGATGTTTTCTGTTCTGACTGGAAGAAAAGTTCCAAGACCGACGTGCAGAGTCAAAAAGCAGCGTTCAATTCCTTTTTCGTCGAGCCGCCTGAACATTTCCTCGGTAAAATGAAGCCCCGCGGTCGGGCAAGCCGAGCTTCCTGTCTCTTTCGCGTAAATCGTCTGGTAACGCTCGGAGTCGGTGTCGTCGTCCTCGCGGCGGATATAAGGCGGAAGCGGAATGTGGCCGTTTCTTAAAAACCAGCCGTCATCAACCGCGTTTTCAAAAGCGATTGTGCGGAATTCCGAGCCTTTGTCGTTCTCATGCTCTAAAATCGTTCCGATTGAGCCGTCATTGAATTTATATCTGCTTCCGGGCTTTACTTTTTTCGCGCCTTTTACCATCGTGTGCCAAGTTTTCAGGTCGGGAGTCATCTGGTTCAAGAACATAAATTCCTGCTCGCGTCCGCCCTGCCCTTCAATCTCCGAAAGTCGAGTTCCGTAGCAGCGGCTTCTGCGCACTTTCGAGTTGTTGAAAACCATCAAAGTGTCGCTCGAAATCAAGTCCGGCAAATCGTCCATCTTAAAATGCTGAACCGAGCCGTCGCTCCGCCCCAAAAGCATAAGGCGGTCCTGCCCGCGCACTCCGGAAGGCTTCTGCGCAATCAGCTCCTCCGGCAAGTCAAAATCAAAATCGCTAAGTTTCATATTTTCTCCAATTTCAGTTCAAAATCTCTTAAAAGCAAAAATCCAGTTTTCTATTTTTTTTAGAACGATGCTTCTGTAAAGCAATTTTAAGTTTTCAGACATCGCCTGACGCTAAAAAACAATGCCCCGCTTTCCGCGGTTCGCTCACGCTCATTCTTTCACTCCGTTTCACCACTTCGTTCCAGAACAGCCTGCGGCTGCCGCTACAATCAGGCGTAGCATTTTCTTCATGCGAATTTCGCAAAAGCGGCTAAAGCGACTGACGCGGAAAATGCGACAAAAGCGACAGTGCGACAAAAAAAATGCAAAATCCGCCGAAATTGCACAACTTGCCTGAATCGCGCAAATTGACCGAACCGCTTTTTCGGGCAATTTTTTTCAGTCAAAAAGTCCGGGACATGTCCCGGGTTCGTTGCTTCTCGCCTGCTCCGGGCTTTTTATTCCCAAATGCTCGTAGGCAAGCGGCGTCACAATTCTTCCGCGCGGTGTCCGCTGAATCAGTCCGCACTGAATCAGATACGGCTCGTAGTAGTCCTCGAGCGTGTCCTGAGCTTCGCCCAAGCTGATTGCAAGCGTTTCCGCCCCAACAGGGCCGCCCCCGAACTTTGAGATTATCGCCTTTAAAATCTCGCGGTCAAAATCCTCAAGACCAAGACTGTCGATTTTAAGGCGTTTTAGTCCGTCAACAACAATCGGCTTCGTGATTTTTCCGTCTCCGAAAAACTGCGCAAAGTCTCTCATTCGGCGAACAATTCTGTTTGCAACACGCGGAGTTCCACGCGAGCAGCTCGCCATCAAAAGAGCCGCGTCGTCGTCAATTCTGCAGTTCAAAATCTGCGCCGAACGCTTTATGATTTTTGAAAGCTCCTCGTGCGTGTAAAAATTGAACCGCTGGATAATTCCGAAGCGAGTCTGGAGCGGCTTTGAAACCATTCCGGCTTTTGTTGTCGCTCCGACGAGCGTAAAATGTGGAATCGGGATTCTAACCGTTCTCGCCGCCGCCCCCTGACCGATTACCCAGTCAAGCTCAAAATCTTCCATCGCAATGTAAAGCATTTCTTCAATCGCGGGCTTCAGGCGGTGAATCTCGTCGATAAAAAAAACCGTTCGCGGCGTGATTGTCGAAAGAATTCCAGCCAAGTCCTTTGGCTTGTCGAGCGCAGGCGCGGAAGTCACCTTAAAATCCGCGCCAAGCTCGTGCGCCGTAATTTCCGCAAGAGTCGTTTTTCCAAGTCCAGGAGGTCCAATCAAAAAAAGATGGTCAAGCGGCTCTTGCCTTTCGCGCGCGGCTTTTATAAAAACCGAAAGATTTTCCTTTATTTCCTTTTGTCCTAAAAATTCTTCAAGAGATTTAGGACGCAGACTGAATTCCTGCGCGTCATCTGAAAGAGCCACATCGGAATGTAAAATTCCAGATTCAGCCGTGCCAAATGAATTTGCGCCGCTGCCTGCGTTTGCCTCTCCTGCGCGGAAAATTTTTGTGCTTCCGCTTGAAAAAGCCGCCTGCGAGGCAATCTGAGAAAAGTCGCTCAAATCATCGTTGTCATCTTTTGTTCTATAATTTTTGCTCATAACTAATAATTTTCTGTCCGCAGACATTTTTTTGATGAAGATTCTGTCCGAAAAATCCCCAATCTGCAAACATTTAATTTGCAAATTTCTAATTTGCCAGCTCCACGAGAACGTTCCTAAAAATCAAGTCTTCCTTGTCTTTCTTTGATTTCGAGTCAAAATCGCCGGATTTTTTCAGTTTTTCAACGATTCCGGCAACGCAAGTTTCAACCTGACGCTTGTCGTAGCCCATCGCGGCAAGGGAATTTATAACGTCGGCGAATTCTCCGCCTTTTCCGGCCGCAATTTTCACGACGGAAACATCGTCATCAAGCGTGAGCTTTCCTTTCAGCGCAAGAAGCATTTTCTGGGCGGTTTTCTTTCCAAGCCCCGGAACTTTTTCCAGAGCCGCCAAGTCGCCTGAGTCAAGAGACGAGACAAGCTGCTCGCGCGCAATCGAAGACATAATCTTTACCGCGCTTTTCGGACCGACTCCCTCAACCTTGTTCAAGTCAAAAAAAAGGTCGCGGTCTTTAGTTGAGGCGAATCCGAACAAAATCATCGCGTTCTCTGTGTGCTGAAGCCAAGTGTAGACTTTCACGGAAGAACCGACGTTTCCAAGCTTGTCGATTGAAGTGTCAGGAACGGTGATTTCCCATTCGATTCCATTGTTTTCCACAAAAACTTTCTGAGGAAAACGCGCAGTCAAAGTTCCTGAAATTGAGTTAAACATATCAGGATTATAGCGGAATTTTTTATAACATAGAATAGGAAAGAAAATTTGCGGGTAACGATTTCAGAATTTCAGAACGGAAGGTGAATCTGAATTTTGAATTTCGCGGACATTCGTTTTTAGATTTCGGTCTTTAAAATAATTTGTCGAAAAAAATAAAAAACGCCGTTCATCTTGAAAAAAGATGCAGTCTTCTAAAAAACAAAAAAAGCGCGCAGGAAAAATCTCCCGCACGCTTTCTCAAACGATTTTCTATTTTATATATTTCACAAAAGCGTCTTTGTAGCCGTGCGCCTTCATCTTCGCGAGAACCGAGCCGTACTCGTCAATGCTGAGCGGTCCGACCATCACCTGATAAGTAACGCCGTTTGTGCTTTCAACAAGAACCATCGGATATTTTGAAGAATATTTTTCAATCAGATTCTTGATATTTTCCTCTTTTCCAAGAGAAGCAATCTGAATGTAATATCTTCCTTTCACAAGATTCTTGTGCGACGGCACGATGTAGTTTTTCCAGCTGTTTGAAACAACTGTTTTAGGCGCAGTCTCCTTGACGATTTCAGGCGCGACATTTTTCGCTGGCTCAGACTCGGCAAGCTCAACAGGCTCTGAAACTTTCGATGATTCCGATTCTGCAGATTTAGAAGCATCAGCAGATTCCGGCTGCCCCGCTGGAGGATTCGGCTCTGTCGGAACAAGGACAATCGGCTCAAAAGCATCGTCTTCAGCAGTTTCTGCAATTTCAGCAGATTCAGATTCTGCAGATTCCGGCGCGTTTTCAGGCTCGGAAATCTCTTCGGCATTTTCTTCCGCAGGCTCAGACGTTTCATCTGATTCAGAAGCGTCAGACGGTTCGGCAGTCTCTGCAGGAGCTTCAATTTCCGCAGGAGTCTCCTCGTCGGCTTTTTCCTCAAGATTCTCTTCTTCGGCTTTCGCTGGAAGTTCTTCGCCCTCAACCATAACTTCCGGCTCTTTTTCAGCTTCAACAGGAGTTTCTTCTATATTTTCATCTTCAACGTTTTCCTCATCAGAAAGCTCAGACGGCTCTTCCGCCGCAGGCTCTTCAAGATTTTCTTCCTCGGAAGTTGATTCTTCCACAGAATTTTCTTCCGCTGGCTCTTCGACAGTCTCAGATTCAGTTTCCACAACAACTACAGGCTGGAGAGGCTCGTCCGCCTTTTTCTCGTCAAGAGACGGAAGCTCTTCCTCGTGAACAGGAAGCGGCTCCGCAGGCTCGCTCGGCTCGCCCTCAACAGGAATAACCTCGACCGGCTGGAGAGGCTCGCTTGAAGATGATTCCGCCGGCACAGTCTCGTTTGGAACAAGGAGACTCTGGTCCTCAACTTCTTTATCAGAAGGGATTTCGTCAACAGGAGATTTTTCCGCAAGATTTTCTTCCGCCGGAACAGATTCCGGAATATTTTCCGCAACGCTTTCTTCCGCTGGAGTTTCTGGAAGACTTTCCGAATTTTCCTCGGCATTTTCCGACGCAGGAATTTCTTCCACCGGCTCTTCCAAAGTCTCTTCGGCTTTTTCATTTTCTGGCTCAGAAGATTCCGCTGGCTGCTCAGGCTCTGGAATTTCTTCAACAGGAGCGGCTTCGTCAGCTTTTTCAGAATCATCTATATTTTCTGCAGCTGTTTCAGATTCATTTTCCAAAGGCAAAATCTCTTCGTCTGGAGAAGATTCCGCAAGATTTTCCGCTTCATCCGCGTTTTCCAGATTTTCAGATTCAGAATCGGCATTTCCCGAATTTTCTTTGTCCGAAGTTTCTTCTATATTTTCCGCGTTTTCACTCTCGCTGGCCGGAGTTTCCTCAACGGCTTTTTCAAGAGGCTCTTCATCGCTTGTTGCCGCAGTTTCGTCAGTTTCTTCAACAGGATTTTCTTCCTCAGAAGTCTCTTCTGACTTTACGTCCTTTTCTTCGTCATCATTTGAAAGAACCGCAGAGCCGCTCGCATTTTCGTCCAAGCTTCCCGAGCGTTTTGTGAGCTTTACCTGAACGTTCGAGCCTGGAGCGATTTTCAAGGCTTCGGCAGCTTCTGGAGAAAGAAGAATCGCGACACCCTCGCTCGGGTCAATCGCGCCGAGAACCAAAATGTCAGTCGTCGTTCCTGCAGCAGGATTTGAGACTGTAACACTGTCGCCCGGCAAATATCCGACAGTCCGCGCAAAAAGACCTTTTGGCATTGTTCCGCTGTCTGCGACAACCGCGCGGCCGTCAAGAGAAGGTCTTGCAGCAGCAAAAAGAGTCGCAACTGTAAAAATCGTAAGAATAAAAACCGTTAATTTCTTCATAAAATCCCCTCACCTAAGGTTTCTCAATCCGCTGTTAATTTTATATGCAATGTATCCGGCAAAATCCGAAAGTCCAGCCTCGTTGTTTTTTGACTCCGACAAAGACTCAGGCAAAGCCGTTCCGCTAAAAACTTCAATTCCCGTTTTCACGAGATAAGCCTTGTATTCAACTTTTTTTATATTTTCAAGAAGAAGCGCGTAAGGATTAGAGTTTTCCTCAGTTGGTGCGTAGAAAATTTCCACGCGAACGAGATAATCCATTCCGCCCTCAAGATTTTCCTTTAATGCGGCTTTCAGCGCGCCCTGATTTTTCGCGTCAGTGTCGCTAATCCAAATCGGAGAGCTTGAAACAATCTGACCGTTGTCAAAAAAATAATCCGTTATGCACTGCTCAAGAAAATAAGACGCTTCAAAAACCTTACTTTGCCCGGGATTATTCTGGATTATCTGAATCGAAAGACTCCGACCAAAACACAGAACAGGCAAAAACAAAAGTGAAAAAAGCGCGACCGCTGCCCTCTTACTCATATCCACCCCGACAAAAATATTTTTCTGTCTCTTTCAATATCGGAATTCAAAAAAATTTATTTAGGAAATAAATCTGTCGCACACGCGATACTAGCGAGCGTTGTATCGCGCACCAAAGCGAAGAGAGAATTTTTTGAACGGAGATTTTATCGAGCATTCAATGTTTTTCTGCTATCGCCTTTTGCGTTTATACAAGCCCAGCTTTCCGCACTTCGTTCACGCTCATTCTTCCGCTTCCATAAAAAATTGAACAAAGAATTTGAAAAACAAATCTGCCACAAGGATGTGGCGAAAATGCAGAGAGAGAATTTTTTTATTTCTGTTTCGCCTTCACAAAAAAAATTCTCGTTAGAAGAAAAATTACAGGGATGTAATTTTTCTTCTTTGCACGTCATTGCGAGCCACGGAGAATCCGGGCGAAGCAATCCATTTTGCCATAAAATTTGTCTCTTTTAATAGATTGCTTCGTCGCTCCGCTCCTCGCAATGACAGAAATATTGTCATCAATTAAATACACATTTTTCCAAAATCAAAAAAAGTCAAAATAATCAGGAAGAGAAATCTCAAAAGTTTTCGCGTCGCCGTCGAGAGGAAGTGTAATGCGGCTCGAGCAAAGAAGAAGATTTTTTATTTTCAGGGCTTTTTTCGCGGTTTTGTTCAATTTAAAGTTTCCGTGCTTGTCGTCGCCTGCAATCGGGCAGCCAACAGAAGCCAAGTGAATTCTTATCTGGTGCATTCTGCCGGTTCCAAGCGTCAAATGCAGCTTTGAAAGCGTGAATTCAGCGCTTTGAGAAACTGAATTTCCGTTCTCGTCTTTTTTTTCGTATTCAGACTCGATTTTTTTTGTTTCTAAAACTTCAAAATGCGTTTCCGCCGCAAGCTCCGCGCCTTTTTTTTCAACATTCGAGCGTATCGTTCCAGAAACTCGCTTTTTTCCGTTTATTTCAGGCTCGCCAAAGCAAACCGCCGTGTATTCCTTTTGGACGAGCTTTGACGAAATCATTTTTATCCATTTTGAAGCCGCCGCAGCAGTTTTCGCCACAATCATCAATCCGCAGGTTTCCTTGTCAAGGCGATGAACAAGATGGACTTTAAACCCGACCTGACGCGAAAATTCCACATCAAGAGGATGCGCCACGCCTTCTCCGCCCTGAACCGAAACGCCGGCCGGCTTGTTTATCAAAAATATCTCATCGTTTTCATAGACAATCGGAATTTTCTGCATATCAAAAATATAAACCGAATCAAAACGCTGTTCAACAAGAGTTTTTTATGCAGACCCTGAAATAAATTCAGGGTGACGGGCTTTCCAAACAAAACGACGTCATTCCGAGATAAAACAGTACCGTCATTGCGAGCCGCAAAACGGCGAAGCAATCCACATTCCGATTGAAAATTCACGTCATTCCGAACTCGAGAACATTCGTTCTCGTTTCGATTCGGAATCTATAAGTGCAGATTCTGAGTCAAGCTCAGAATGACAGGCTTTCCAAAACAACGCCGTCATTGCGAGCCGTGGACAAAGTTCCGGCGAAGCAATCCATATCAGATTTTTTCGGAATCCGTAAACGGGACTTTGGCAATTTCATCTTCGAGTTTTTGCAAAAATTGTGCTAGAATCATCTTATGAAAAAAATTTTCTTGCGGACTTTTCTGTTTTTTTGCATTTTCTTCAATTTTTCTGCCATTTACGCGAATCTCGTAACGTCGCAAAAATTCAATTACACGCTCGACTTGCCGGAAGGCTTTGAAATCACCGCGATGGAAGCCGACGAGACCTCGACGATTTTCAAGAGCAAATATCTTGAAGCGTACGCGCTTTCAAAAGTCTGGGAAAATTCAAAGTTTTCTTCCGCAAAAGAAGCTCTTTCTCAAACGCTTTCAAGGCTAAAGTCAGAATCGGAATTTTCAGAATGTGTTTGGCGAAGGCAAAAATGCGCGGTCGCAAGTTTTTCGTCGCCGTCTCTTCTTGACGAAAACGCGAAAGGCTGGGCAATTTCAGTTCCGCTTCCGCAAAAAAAAGGATTTTTGGTTCTTCTCGCCTATTCTCCTGAAAAATTTGAGGCGGACTTGCAGCAGGTTTTGATTTCAGTTCTCGACTCGGTGATGATTGACGCAGGAAGTTTCAGAGAGCCAGGAATCATAACTTCGGCGTTTTTCCCCCGGAATTCTCCAAGGAAAATAAATCTTGAAATAGACGGAAAATCTTTTGAGACGCAGATTGACGCGGGCGACAGCGAGGCGAACCAGTTTGTGATTGACCGGGAATGGGCGGTTTTTATTTTTTACGCGAAAAACAATCTTCCTGAAATGTTTGACGCTTGGACGCGCTTCTACAGAATTCTTGCGAAAGACACGGTTGAGCGCGTAAAACGGGCAGCTTTCGACATTTACTCAAATCTCTGGGCAGAGGCTGAAAAAAAGGATTCTTCAAATCCGAACGCGGCACTGGCGCAGATTCTTTTGACATGGACACAAAATTTCAGTTATGACAGAAAATCCGCAAGACCTGAAAAAGCCGACATTGAAAGCATACCTGCGATTTTGGAGGGCGGCTCAAGCGACTGCGACGGGCGCAGCCTTTTGCTCATGTGCCTCCTGAAAAACTGCGGAATCGACGCGTGCATGTTTTTGAGCGCGGAATATTCGCACGCGCTTTTGGGCGTTTATCTTCCTGAAAAGCAAGGCCAGACGATTTCAATTCAGGAAGAAAACGGAACTAAAGATTATCTTGTTGGCGAGACAACAGCAAAAAACGTGACTTTGGGAATGATTCCGGCAGACATGCAGGACAGAAGCAAATGGATTTCTGTGGAGCTTCCGTGATTTTTTACAAAGCGAAGCGGCAGGGATAGTAATGGACACGAAGTGTGTGCGAAGCACCGGAGGCGCGGTTAGTCGCCGGAGCCATGGATAGCCCGATTTTTGCCAAGCGAAGCGGGCAAAAATCCGCCCAAAATCATTTTTTCTATCTTTTATTTCCAAATTTCTTTCTTTTTATTGCTATTTTCTAAACGCTTTTTTTTCTATATATTTTATAACATTATGTTAGACCAAATTTTATCGTTCATCTTTGGCTCTCAGAACGAGCGTGATGTAAAAAAGTTGAAACCCATTGTTGCCGAAATCAACGCGAAAGAAGCATGGGCAAAGTCATTAAAACCAGAAGATTTTCCAAAACAGACACAGATTTTTAAGGAACGTCTTTCAAAAGGCGAAACCCTTGACGATATTTTGCCGGAAGCGTTCGCACTTTGCCGTGAGGCGGCTTTTAGAGTCCGCGGCGAGCGCGCATACGATGTTCAGCTGATGGGCTCAATCGTTCTTCATTCAGGAAGAATCACCGAAATGAAGACCGGCGAAGGAAAAACGCTTGTCGCTGTTGCCCCAGCATACTTGAACTCGCTTTCAGGAAAAGGCGTTCACATTGTTACTTTAAACGACTACCTTGCGGAGCGCGACGCAAACACAATGCGCCCGGTTTATTCTTATCTTGGCGTTTCAGTCGGAACAATCATTTCCAACATGGACAGCGCGGCAAGAAAAGAGAACTACAATAAAGACATCACTTACGGAACGAACAACGAGTTCGGATTTGATTATTTGCGCGACAATATGCAAGTTGATTTGCGCGGAAAAGTCCAGAGAGGATTCAATTACTGCATCGTTGACGAAATCGACTCGATTTTGATTGATGAGGCGAGAACTCCGCTTATCATCTCTGGCGCGGGCGAGGACGACACTTTCAAGTTCTACGAGGTTGACAAATACGTCGGCCTTTTTGAGGAAGCAGAGAAAGACCCGAAAACAAACGATTATTACGACGAAGTGAACCTTGAGCCGGAGCAGCGCGAGGCTCTCAAAGGCGACTACAAAATCGATGAGAAATCAAAGCGCATTTCATTCACAGACAAGGGAATGAACAAGATTGACTCGATTCTTCACCAGCACAATCTTATCTCTCCTGAAACGACTGTTTTTGACGACGAGAACTTTGAGTATGTCCACTACTTCACTCAGGCTTTGCGCGCTCATCTTCTCTACAATAAAGATGACGAATACGTTGTAAAAGACGGAAAAGTCGAGATTGTAGACGAGTTCACAGGCCGTATTCTTGAAGGAAGACGCTATTCAGACGGACTTCATCAGGCGATTGAGGCGAAAGAGCACGTAAGAATCGCGCAGCGAAACCGCACGATGGCGACTGTAACTTTCCAGAATTTCTTTAGAATGTATGCGAAACTTTCAGGAATGACAGGAACTGCGGCGACAGAAGCGGTTGAGTTCCAGAAAATCTACAAGCTCGACACAGTTGTGATTCCGACACATCTTCCAGTCGCAAGAATCGACGAGCAGGACGAAGTTTATCTTAACGAAGACGACAAATGGAACGCGATTGTAAAGGAAATCAAGGCGGCGCACGCAAAAGGCCAGCCGGTTCTTGTCGGAACAGTTTCAGTTGAAAAGTCAGAGCATCTTTCTGCAATGCTCACAAGAGCCGGAATTCCGCACGAAGTCTTGAACGCGAAAAACCACGCGCGCGAGGCTTTGATTATCGCGGAGGCAGGCGCGAAAGGAGCCGTAACAGTCGCTACAAACATGGCTGGACGCGGAACTGATATTAAGCTCGGCGGAAGCTATGAGCAGCGCGCAGTTGAAAAAGTCGGAACAAACGCAGAGCCAGAAGTCTTTCAGGCGGCTGTAAAAGCTGAAAAAGAAAAATGGCAGAAAGACTATGAGGAAGTAAAATCGCTCGGCGGTCTTTACGTAATCGGCTCGGAACGCCATGAATCGCGCCGTATCGACAACCAGCTCCGCGGACGCTCAGGACGACAGGGCGACCCGGGACGCTCAAAATTCTTCATCTCGATGGACGACGACTTGATGAGGCTTTTCGGCGGCGACCGCATGAAAAACATCATGAAGAGAATCGGAATGGAAGACGGCGAGCCGATTTACCATCCGTGGCTTACAAAAGGAATCGAGAAAGCACAGAAAAAAGTCGAGGAGCGCAACTTTGAAATCCGAAAGAATTTGATTGACTACGACGACGTTCTTAACGAGCAGCGCGAGTTCATCTACAAGCAGCGCGACGACATTCTTTCTGACGACAAGCTCGACGAGCGCGTTATGAGCACAGCTTCGGACTATCTCGACTTGTGGCTTGACGAGGCGGCTCACTCAAAGAAAGAAGGGCTTAAAACTCTCGCGGAAAACATCAAGACAAACTTCGGCGTTCTTCTTCCGCCTGAAATGCTTCAAAAAGACAAGATTCTCTCGCTTCTCCAGAACGACTTGACAGAAAAGGAGACTTTGGTCGGACACGAGCAGTTCAATATGTTCATCCGCTACCAGTACATCTCTTTGATTGACAGAAAATGGCTTGACCAGCTTGAATTTTTGGACGGACTTCGCGAGGCGGTTCACCTGCGTTCTTACTCGCAGAAAAATCCGCTCACAGAATACAAGATTGACGGTTTCAACAGATTCGATGATATGATTGACGAGATTCGTCTCCAGATTGCAAGCCGAGTCTTCAAAGTTAGAATCCAAATCCGGCAGGAAGAGCCTCAGCAGCCGAAAAGCGTAATGCAGGGCGGACAGGCGCAGCATTCAGAAGCGCAGAGCATGGGAGACCAGGTTCGCGGCGCGCAGATGGCGAGAAATGCGCAGCAGCAGGCAAGCCGCACAATGGCAGGAGCTTCAAGCGGAAAACCTATGCTGTACGTTAGAACAATGCCAAAAGTCGGCAGAAACGACCCGTGTCCATGCGGAAGCGGCAAGAAATACAAGAACTGCCACGGAAGATAGTTTTTGATTTTCAATTCAAAATGCTAAAAAAATAAGAAACAAGCCGCGCGAGGCGAGAGAAAATCTTGCTGAGCGCGGCTTTTTGTTTTAAATAAATTTTTATTCTTTTCTCCCCTTTTTTTACAAGATTCTAAAAGACGACAAAAAAGCACAGTTTTCCCCAATTTTTTGTTACGCAAAAGGCGCGCTCTAAGGATATATCCTTAGAGCAGGTTGACAAGCCTGCTCTGAACGCAAAAACATCGCTTTGCTCGTTTTTGCGTTCAGAAAAATTCTAAAAAAGGAGGAGACTATGGGAAAGACAACTGTAAATCCGGGAAACTCGCACTATAGCGAGGGCGGAAGAATGCCTTCAACTACAGGAAATCCAAGCGGCGGAAACCGCGGAAACAATCCGCCAAGCAGCAGCTCCGGCTCAAAAAGATAGGGGCAGCCGCTGAATAAGATTTAGTACATAATTTCGAGCAATAAAATGAAGAATTATGTTGAAAGCCGCAAATGCGAGAAAAACTTGCATTTGCGTCTTTCTTTTTTGAACGCTGGAAAATTAGAAATTGGAAAAAGGTTCAAATAAAGCTTGGGAACGAATGGCGTTTTGCCACGAGTAGAAATAAACTTGGGCGGCTAATTTCCGACTGGAAACAACTTCAAATTGAATTGAGCAACGAATGGCGTTTTGCCACAAGCAGAAATGGACTTTGGCAACCAATTTCCGCCCGGAAAAAGCTTCACTTTTAGTTTGCGGTTCTTTCCGCTCTTATTCCAAACAACATTCATCAAAATCAGAAAACTTCATTTTCATTTCGTGAATGGAACATTCAAGAAAGTTTTCTTCACGAACATTCCGTTCAAAAACATTCCGTTCTCCGAAATTTCAGCTTTTTTGTTTCAATTTTTCCGCGAAACGGCGTTCACAATTTCCTTTATCTCGTTCATAACGCGTTTTTTGTCTTTCGGCCATTCGGGGGCGATTAAGAGAGATTTTGGCGGGTCGCCTGTGAGACGGTGGACAACTGCGTTTTCGCCAAGCCGGGGCAAGGCTTTTTCAAGCAAACCGAAATATTTTTCTTTTGAAAGAGGCTCGTACTCGCCTTTTTCATACATCTCAGAAAGTTTTGTGCGGCGCAAAATGTAAAGTGACGTGATTTTTATTCCGAAAGCCTGCTCAAAAAAGCCGCCGCTAGATTCCAAAAAGTTCGTTTTAGAAACAAAATCAACGCTTTTCATCATATCATCGTCGCTTTCATCAGGAAGACCGAAAATCAGATGCGTCACAACGTGGATTTTCGGATTCGCCTGCTTTATTTTTTTCACGGCGGAAACGTAGTCGGAATTTGAATAGCAGCGATTTATGATTTTTCCTGATTCCTCATTTGAAGTCTGGATGCCTAGCTCAATCTGGACAAAATATTTTTCGGAGATTTTCTTGATTTTTTCAAGAATCTCGTCAGAAACGCAGTCAGGGCGCGTGGCGATTGCAAGCCCCGCAATTTCAGGGCAGCTCAACGCCTCAAGATATTTTTTTTCCAACTCCGCCGCGTTTCCGTAAGTTGAAGTGAAGTTCTGGAAATACGCGATATATTTTCCGTCGCGTTTTCCGCTCCGACCGCGAAGTTTTGATTCAATGCGCGATTTTGCGTCTTCTATCTGCTGTGAAATCGTCTTTGTTTTTTCAGGAGTGAAGTCGCCGCTTCCGTTTTGAGAGCAGAAAATGCATCCGCCAACGCCTTTTGTGCCGTCGCGGTTTGGACAGGTGCAGCCGGCGTCAAGGGAAATCTTGTAGGTTTTGCAGCCGAAAACCGATTTGTAGAAGTCAGAAAGAAAAATCATAAAATTGAAAATAAAAGCGAATTAAACAAAAATCAACATGGATTTTCGCAGGCAAATAAAAACTCGGATTGGCACGGGCGGCACGGATTTTTCGGATAAAATGATTAAAATGGAAGGCACAGGAAACGCACGATTTTTCCGATAATCAATTTTAACGCGAGTTTTATCACACGGATTCAAAACTATGAAATATAGATTCCGAAATGAATTCGGAATGACGAAAATATTTATAGATTCCGAATCAAAAATCAAAGCCAGCGATTTCATTTTTTCAAAACTGCAACGTCTGCACATTTTATTTACAAATTTCGAAACAAGTTCAGAATTACAGAAAGCTTCAATTCAACAAAAAAAAGGAGAGAACTTCGTCACGAAAATTCTCTCCTCTTTTGCAAATCAATTGTTACTTTCGAATTGTTAATCTCGAATTTTCAATTCAGAATTACCGTTTGAGGCTCAGGACTGTGTCGAGCAAGGTGTCGGCAGTCTGGATTGTCTTTGCGTTTGACTGAAAGCCGCGCTGTGTGACAATCATATCTGTGAACTGCTCGGTAAGGTCAACGTTCGACATCTCCAAAGCTCCGGAAAGAAGCGAGCCTGCGCCTGCGATTCCAGAAGCGTTGATTCTCGCAGTTCCTGAGTTGTTGCTTTCAACGTAAGTGTTGTCTCCAGCCTTTTCAAGTCCGCCCTGGTTCGAGAATGTCGCCATCGCAATCTGTCCGATTGTGCGGTTTGTTCCGTTTGAGTAAACGCCGGTGATTGTTCCTGTCGAGTCAATCTTGAAGTTGTCGAGATAGCCCAAAGTGTAGCCGTCCTGATAGAAAGCCTTTGTTGAAGAGCTTGAAGCCGACTGAGTGACAGTGTTAATCATCGAGCCGATTGTTCCCAAGTTGATGTTCATTGTCTGGCGGTAAGGAGTTCCGTCATCGTTCGCGTTTGCGTCAGGAACATTGTATGAAGCCTGGAGAATCACTTCTCCATCAGGATTTGTGACGTTTCCGGCAGAATCTGTAACGCCTGCCAAAGTTCCGTAGTTGTCAAAATTGATGATGAAATCGTTTCCCTGCCCGTCTGTTGTGCCGAGTCCAACGCGTGTCTGGGTAGCATCCGCGTTCTCCGGGTCAATCTGGACATTTGCGCGCCACTGGTTCGGGTTTCCAGGAACTTTTGTGAAATTCACAGCGAGCATATGCTGGTTTCCAAAAGAATCGTAAATCTTGAATTCCGTGTTCCAAGTTCCTTTCGCAACGTCAGCTTCTGTCGCGTTCTCTGGAATCTCAGGCGTGTTCTTGTTCAAGTTGCAGGCAAAATTGATGTTCTGGGTAGCTTTTGCCGGGTCTTTCTGTCCAACAGGAATCACAAGGTCAGTCGGAGTCGCGGCAGTCTGAACAACCATCTCGCCGTTAAGCTCGCGCGCCATCCAGCCCTGGACTCTCATTCCGTTAGCAGGATTTACGAGAGTTCCGTCGCGGTCAAGCCCGAAAGCTCCGGCGCGGGTGTAATATGTGTTCTCGCCGTTTTTCTCGATAAAAAATCCGTTTCCCTGAATCGCGATGTCAGTTGAAATTCCAGTTGACTGCAAGTTTCCCTGAGTAAAAACAGTGTCAATCGCCGCAACAGTCATTCCAAGACCGACTTCCTTAGGGTTCACGCCGCCCTTTTCCTCAGTCGGCTTTGAAGCTCCTGAAAGCTGCTGGCTAATCATATCCTGAAAATTCACACGGCCGCGCTTAAAACCGGTTGTGTTCACGTTGGAAATGTTGTTTCCGATTACGTCCATTCTTGTCTGGTGATTCTGCAAGCCAGAAACTCCAGAATAAAGTGATCTCATCATATCGCTACCCTCTTAGTTAATTTTCTCAGCCAATTTCTGCCGCACGGATGCGGCAACAATTTTTAGAATTTTCTGTTTTGCCTTTAGGTGAACAGAAAATTCTTGAAAGAACAAAAATTACACGGAAGTGATTTTTGTTCTCTCGCTACCATCTTAGTTATGTTAAAAGTTGTAAACGGATTTTACTTTGTTCATGTCGTAGAACATTCCGTTCACCTGAATCTGCGGATTGGAATTTCTTGTCGCGCCCTCAACAACGCCTCTTGCAGTCGTGTCGCCCAAGTCAATCTCAACAGTGCGTCCGAGCAGGCTCTGCGCCTCAGAAGAGCTGACCATCGAAGCGAGCTTCTCAAAGTTCGTGCTCATGTTCGTCATCTGCTCCAATGAAGAGAACTGCGCCATCTGCGCGATAAACTGCGTGTTGTCCATCGGGCTTGTCGGATCCTGGTTCGTCATCTGCGCCATCAGAATCTTCAAGAAGTCGTCTTTTCCAAGCTCGTGGCTCGGCTGGCGGCCGTTCACCGCAATCGACTTGTTGAACATATTTACAGCGTTGTCTACTTTCGACTTGTCGCTTGCGCTCATTGCTGTGTTGATTTCCATATTCCACTCCAACCTAAAATCGGCACAAATCCCGCCAGCAGGCGTTTTTTATAACCGAAAATTGATTCAGGTACTTTTAATATCGGCAACTGATTTCTTGACTTTATGTTTTTTTACGCGACGATATTCACCGAATATTCTTTTGAATTCTGAGAACTGAACGCGCTTTCGCCGCTTCCTCTCGAATCAGAAGCCGAAGCAGAGACAAAATCTCCGTAGGCTTTTTCAGCGAAATACGAAGCCGTCTGCCTCTCGCCGTTGCCGCCGCTCTGAGCAAAATTCTGTCCGCTTGAAAAATTAAGGTCAAAAGAGCCGGTCTCAAATCCGCTTTCTGTAAAAGCCTGCTTCAAAGCGTCAATGCTTTCTTTGAACGCCTCTAAAGCCTCTCGCGTCTGAACGTTAATCTGCCCCGAAATCACCTTGTCGTTAAGATTCAGACTGATTTTCACGTTTCCAAGAGCCTCAGGCTTTAAAATCAGATTTATCGAGCCTTGATTGTTGTCCTTCAAGACAATGTTTCCGGCTTTCACGATGTCAGAAGCGTTTTCCTGAACCGCGTTTGAAAGCATCGACTGAAAAACAGAATTGTTCGCGCCCGCCGCCTGATTCGATGAGGAAGTTATGTTCGTTTCCGCGCTTCCAGCCATTTCCATTGTGAGCTGAACCGCCGCGTCGTTTTTCTGTCCGGCAGAAGAAGCGATTTCAAGATTCGCTTCCTTTTTCAGCGCGAGTTTCTGCGCTGATTTTGCCTGCTCCGCCTGATTTTGGGCTTTTGAAGTGCGCAAATCGTGAACGTCAAATTTCAAGCCTGATTTTTTTGACTTTTGAGACTCCGCCTTTTCATCTTCAAGCCCTTTTTTCGCGCCGATTTCAGCGTCCGCAAGCTCGTGGACTTTCGCCAAAAACGCTTCCGGGTCAGAAATCGAAAGATTCTGCGCTCCTAAAAGCCTTTCCGCCTCGCTCTCGCTTCCCGGAATAAAATCGATTGCAGCGTCAATCAAGGAAGCAAAATCGTCCGCGTTTTCGGCATCTGCAAGTTTTTCATTCGCAGCGTCAATCTTTTCCGTTTTTCCAGACTTTGAAAGCCAAGAAAGTTCCGCCGCGCTGATTTTTTTGCTGTTTTTGCTCTCGGAGATTTCGCCGCTCTCAAAAGATTTTTCAGAATCTTCAAGATTTTTTGGATTTTTCAAGAAATTTTCTTTATTTGACGACAAAGGATTTTCCGCCGCATTTTCAAGCGGAAGATTTTCTCCGGCGTTTTTCTCGCCTAAGGCGATTTCTTTCTCATCTGATTTTTTTGGCTTTTCGTCTTGATTTTCGCCGTCAGATTTTGCGATTTTGTTTTCAGATTTTTTGTCTTCCGAAATTTCATCTGAATTTTTTTCACGATTTGTTTCAGAAAGTTCCGAAGATTTTTTCCCGTAATCGCTCGATTCTGCAACTTTAGGATTTGATTCAGATTCAGAATTTACGGATTCAGTTTTGCGGGAAATTTCTGCGGATTTTGAATTTTCAGCCTGTTTCTGGCTTTCACGGCTGTCAAGCTCGCTTTGAGCCGCTTTTAATGCGTCCGCAAATGAAGCATCAGAATTTTTCTGGGCAAACGCAAGATTTGTGTTCTGCGCGCTCTGTGGCAAAATTTGGCTTAGCTGCAAAGGATTCATCGGCACGACCTCCAATTTTTTAAATCGAAACCCGCGCCGCTCTTTGCAAAAAATGGCTTTTAGCTAAGCTTTAGCTTGTTTTAGCTAAGCTTAGTTGTCCGCGTTTGAAATGCTGACAGGCTTGTTCGCCATTTTACGCTGAATTGTAGCAGCACGCTCTGCGTTCATGTTCATGAGCCAAACGGAAGACATCGATGTGGCTTTTGTCGCCGAGGCAAGAGAGTCTGCCTTCCGGAGAATATCAATCACATCCTGGTCGTCCATTGCCTCAAGTTCTGCAACGGCAGTTTTTGGCGGCATACTGTTCAAGTACGTCACGATAGTTTCTATGTTCCTATCTCTATCATCGTACTTTTTCAGCTGATTATTAAATGTTTTTTCGCGCTCGTCCTGAGATTTTTTTCTTTCCTCAAGCTCTTTTGCAATCGCCTCGTTCTCGCTTTCAGATTTCGCGATGTCGGACTCGCGCTTGTCAAGCTCCTGCTTTCTGATTTCAAGAGCCTCAATCCGTTTTGCAAGCCGGTCATCATCTAAATCCACCGAAAGAGGCTTTGAAGTTGTGGCTGTTGTTGAAGTCTGGGGAGCAAGTCCGAAAAGCCTGTAGACGGGCGAGAAGATTTTTTTCGCGTTGATTACGCCGAGATAGTCAAACCAAAGAAGACCGCCAATCACAAGAATAAAAATCAAAAACAAAAGAAAAATTGTCTTCCCGATTCCGCCATTTTTACCCATTTTTATCCCCTAAAAACTCTTTTTTCTTAATAATCGGTATTTTACCATAATTTATTAAATTTATTAACCAAGTTTAAAGTTCCAAGTTTCCAAAGATTCCAAACTCAGTGCGGCTTTCTCCGTCTTTTGGATTCGGACGAAAAGCGAACGAGGCTCCAAGCTGGAACTGAACCGACGGATCAGCCATATAGCCGGTGTTCGGGCTTAAAGTAAAAAACGCGCCGAGCGAAACGCAGTCAGAATAATCGTCTTTTTTTACATCGGAAGCGATTTCATAAATCTTTGCGATGTCAAAAAAATCTCCGTGGCTGTAAGAAATTTTCCCGGAATAAGAAAGAGACAAGTCAAAGCGCGCCGCATAAAGCGAAATAGCCGGAATTCCTTTTTGAATCTCATACGTAAAAAGATTCGCCCTTGCCGCGCCGTAAAGAAAATAAGACGAAGACGGAAAAATCGAAGCCTGAAAAGAAAGCGGCTCAACAAACGGAATTCTCAAAACCGCGCTCGCTCCAGCGTTCAGATATTTTTCTTCTGTCTCATAATCTGTCTTGTAGACTTTGCTCTCGCCTTCTTTTTTGAACTCAATCTTGTAGTTTTTTTTCTCAAAATCCAAAAAAGGTACAAACGAGAATCCAGAAATGCAGTGAACATTTTTTCCAGTCTGCCTGAGATTTGAAAATCCAAGATAAATTTTTGACTGCCCGAAAAATCCGTTTTTCCAGTAAGAGCCGTCAAAAGTTTCAGTTTTCTCTTCCGATTCAACTGTGATTTCCGCGTCCTTTTCGCTTTCGCGTCCGTAAATCGCGTCTACAGAAATTCCGCCTGAAAAAGATGAAGCCAAGCCGTGCCAGAAAACTTTTGAAAAATCTATGCTCCCGCTCGCCTGCTTGAAAATTTCCTTATCGAAAACCGCTGCCGTCTCAAAAACAATTTTTTTTGAGCTGTCAGAGCCAGAATATGAAAGCGAAACGCCGCCGTCATTAAAATCCGGGTCGTAGCCGGCCGAAAGCGCAATCAAGTCATCGAGACAAGGCTTTGTGGTCATGTAAGTCGCACCCAAAATTCCAGTTGACTCAGTTTCAAAATCGCTGTTTTTCACCGGCACAAATCCGAGCGGAAGTTTTGTTCCTTTAAAAAGATAAGGAAGATTTGAATATTTCTCGATTTTCAGATTTTCGGGATTTGAATCGGAAATCGCATTTAAGTCAGAAAGTTCATTTGTGTCAGGCTTTTCATTTGAACCACGATTTTCAGAAGAATCAGTGGATTCCGCAGAATTGAGATTTTTATTTGAATCGGAACTTTCTTGCGGATTCAAGATTTCATCTAAATCAGAATTTCTTAAAGATGAAGTTTTTGGAACAGAATCGACAGAACCAGAAGACGGATTTTCATTTTCAGAACCAAAAGTTTCAGAATCATGCGAAGAGATTTCAGAAAGATTCGCTTCATTTTCGTTTTTTCCGCTTTCTGCGTTTTGCAAAGTTCCCAAAGACTCAGACGACTTTTCTGTCCGAACCGCCGCGATTTTTTGCCACGTGTTTTCGTCGCCGAGCGGCGGAAACTCAATTTCGTAAAGCGGCTTTGACTCGTAATCTTCAAGAACCGCCGAAAATTTAGTTTTTTCGCCCGAAACGTCAAAAAGAGCCGCGTAATTCACGCCGTGAAGCGTTTTTCCAGCGAAAACTGCGTTTTTTTGAAGATAAAAATCGCCATTTCCGCTTTCCAAATCGATTTTCAGGACTCCGCATTTTGAAAGAACGCCGCTGAAAAGTTCAGAATTTTTCTCACTGAAAAAAGCCCACGAAAAGCTCACAAGAATATTTTTTTCATCGAATTTCGCAAGATGAGGATTTTCCAAAATGATTTTCTCGCCCGGAGAATATTTTTTCTCGCTTGAATCAGACAGTTTCAAGGCTATTTCCCAGTTCAAGCCGTTTTTTTCAGCCACAATATTTTTTCTTGCGTCAAAAACAATTTCATCATCAGGATTTTTGACGATTTTGTATTTTTTTGACTTTAGATTGAAAACGCCTTTTTGGATTTTCACAGTTTCTTTCGCCGTCAGGCGGGTTACGAGAAGATTTTTTCCGTCGTCAGAAAAATAAAGATCCGTGACTCCAAGCGCGGAAAAAAGTTTTTTCGGCTTTTTAAAGGCATTTTCACCGCTTTCCAAAAGAAAAACCGCATGAGAGACAGAATCATAAAACGCGATTTTTTCCCGCCGGATTTTTCATCAATAAAAACATCAAAAGCGCGGATTTCAGCATTTTTTCTGCTCAAAATACGCGAAGAATTTTCATTTCCATTAAAAAAATCAGGAATTTTTATCGAATCCTTGAATTCTTTCCATTCATCATCGATTTTTGTTCCGTAAGTTTTTTCAAAAACGCCTGCCGCAAA
>JAXDVS010000072.1:0-30568 GCA_034088785.1 Treponema sp. | reverse complement strand
AAAATATTCTTGAATCTGAAAATCTCGCTTCGGAGATTTGGGGAAAACTCGCGAAAACATATTATCTTGACGGCGAAAAATCTTACGCTGACTTTGAAAAGCGGATTTCTGAGGCGGAAAATCTCCTTGCCGGAAAATCTGATGAAAGCGGCTTTGTGAAAAAATATCCGTTCGAGGCGGTTAGAAAATCGTCGGCTCTTGCGTCTGAAATAGCGGAAAAAAGAAATTTTCTTGTTCAAGGAAGAAAAAATCTTGACGGCGGAAAGAATTTCAAAGTAAAAAACTTTGCAGGAAAAAATCAGGATTACGACAGCGGAATTTCAAAGCTCGACAATCTCATAAATGTTTACAGCGCGCTTTCTGTCAGAAACCAGAAACTTGCGGAAAATGCGGAAAACGAGATAAAAATGTTCAATTTCGCGTTTGAGGAGGGAAAACGGCAGCTTAATCTTGCGGAAGACGCGTTCAGGCGGAAAGATTACGACAGCGCGAATGCGGCGGTTGAGCGTGCGGCGGAAAAACTTGCCGAGGCTCTCGACTATGAATATGATGAGACGGCGAGAAAAATGCGCGAGGAGACTCTTTCGTCTCTTGCTTCGAAAATTCTTGTGGCGCAAAGCGAGCAGGTTATCCGCGATGTTTTTGAGCTAAAAGAAAAGGCGACCGAGTATTACTACGCGACAGATTTTGACTCTGCGGAAACGGCTCTTGTAAAAGCGCAGGTCACGTGGGCAAAGACAAATGTCGAGCCGGATTCTGAGATTGAGGAGCTTCTTTCTCTTGTCAGAAACGTGAAAAGTCTAAGCTACGGCCGCGTTCTTCTTGAATCCGACCCGCATTATCCAGAGCTTTCAACGTCTCTTGACTCGGCGCGGCTTGGCCTTGAAAAAGGAATCGCGCTTAAAAAGAGCGGAAAAAAGGACGAGGCGGCGCAGGCTTTTTCTGGCGCGATGGCAAACGTGCGCAATGTTCAGAATGTTTATCCTTTGAACAAGGAAGCGCGGCTTTTGGCTCTTAGAATTCAGCGTGAAACCGACCCTGACGGCTTTCCGAGGCAGTTTGAAAATCTTTACAAGGCGGCTCTCGCTTCTTCTGACAAAAAAGAGCAGCTCGCGGATTTGCAGGACTTGCGCGACATAAATCCGAATTATCCGGGGCTTTCTGCTCGGATTTACAGCCTTGAAGAGGAGCTTGGACTTCACCCGAAAAAAATTGCTGTTTCAAAGCCGAAAAAAACGGTCAGCGTTCAGATTGCCGAGGCGAAAAAGCAGATTGAAAACGTTACTGCGATTTTGAGCCAGAGCGACGAGCGTCTTTATGCGGAAGCCGGGCGGCTTTTTAACCAGCGGAAATTCTCCGACGCAAACGACATGATGGAAATTCTTTGGAAAAGCCCTGCGGCCAGGCGAAGCCGGAAAGTAATCGATTTGAGAAAACGAATCGCGCGCCGGCTTTAGATTTTTAAGATTTTGAAATGAAAAATGAAACGGAAGAAAGCCGAGAAACTGGAACGAAAATCGGAACGAAGGAAAAATGGAAATTCTAAAAGTCGAGACGAAAATCAATGAAAATTCTAAAAACCGAGATAAAACTGGAAAAACAAAAGATGATTTCTGAAAAAAAACTGCGTTCAAGGCGTTTGCCACGCGTTTGCAAAGTTTGCAATCATAAAATTCTCAATTTTGTTTTTGCGGCGTTTCTCATTTTTTGCGGAATTTGCGGCGCGAAATCTCAATCTTTTTCAAAAACGCAGGCTCAGTCACGTTCTCAAAGAGAAAATTCCGCTTCGCAAAAATCTTTTTTCTGGGAAAACGCAAAAGAGATTTCTGCCAGCGACTCTTATTTTCCGCAGGCGGTTTCAAGCGGAAAAAAATCTTTCGTGTTTTTTGAGCAGGCGGACAAAAAAAGCAAAAACGTTAGAATTTCTTATTCCGAATGTGAAAATTCAAAAAACTGGAGCGGAATAAAAAATCTTGGCGGAAAAATCGCATATTCCGGGGAAAAAGTTCCTGACATTTTTTCTGCGGCGGTCTCGAAAAACGGAACGGTCGCGGTTTCGGTTCTTGACTCGTCTTTTGAAAATGAAAATTCGTCTGAAAATCAGAATGGAATCCTGAAAGTTTTCTGTCTGAAAAATAATCTGAACGGCTTCACAAAATCCGGCACGAAAAACGCTTTGAAAGGCGATTCAGAAATCGGTTCAAAAGAAAGTTCTGAAGGCTGGAGCGTTTTTTATTTTCCGCGAACAGAAAAGCACATTGTCTCTTCGAGAATCTTTGCGGACGGCGACGGATTTATCCTTTTTGTTTCGCTTGGCGAGGGAAGCCAAAGCTTGACCGACTCGTCTTTTTCGCTTTTGTATTCTGAAAGCGCGGACGGCGAAAACTGGAGCGGGCTTAAACCTTTTTCTGCGGCGCGCGGCATTTCAAATCCTCTTTCTCCGTTCTTTACGAAAATTTCTGGACACGACTTTGTTTTCTTTGAAGGCTGGCTTGGAAACGACCCGTCATCAAGCCAAATTTACTGTTCTATAAAATATTCCGGCGGCTGGAGCGAGCCTGTTTTAGTGACCGGCGAAATTTCGGTTTTTGACGGCGAAAATTACGGAGATTTCAAGAATTTCAGGCCTTTTGTCCTGAGCGACGGAAACGAGACAAAAATCGCGTGGGAGCGTTCCGAAAAATCGAGCGAGACGGCTTTTGTTATGGCGGCTCCTCTAAATCTTGACGGAACAATTTCAGACAAAAACGATGTCGAAAAGCTGAATCCTTATGGAAACGGACGGCGGCCGAATCTTTTTTTATACGGCGGAAAATTTTTTGCGACTTGGTTTGACGACAGAAACGGCGCGAACAACGTTTATCTTTACGAAAATCTCGGAGTTGACTGGGCGGAAAGCGAGTCTTTAAGGCAAAGGCAGACCGGCAGGGCTTCGTTCTCGTTTGGCTGCCCGGTTGTTTCATTGGACGAGAAAGAAAATGAGACTTTGACTTTTTTCTGGCAGCAGAATTTGGGAAAAGAAAGCAAAATCTGCATTTTGGAGCGCGACTCGTCTGTTGAAAAGCCGGTTTTGTCAGCGCGGAATTTTACGGCGGGAAAGCGTGACAGAAAAAAGGAAGTTTCAGCGAGAATCATTTTTCCGAAAGACATTTCTGAAATCGCGGGCTACAGCGCAATCGTAACGCAAGATGAAAACGAAAATCCTCCTGAATCTGAATTCGCGGAGTCTTTTCATCGCGTTTCGCGAGTTTCTAATGTTCTAAACGCTCGTCAAAATTCTGGCTTGATTTCAGGCAAAATCGACGAGAATATTCATGGCGACCAGAAGCTTTATTTTAAGGCGCGCGTTTTGGACGGAGCTGGAAACTGGTCCGAGCCTGCGGTTTTGGAATATTACTACGATGTGACTCCGCCATTGCCTCCAAGCGATATTTATTTTTCAAAGGACAATTTCGGCTTCGCGTCTTCAAATGACGTTGCGTTTTCTTGGAAAAACGGCGGGCAAAGCGAGGAAGTCGCGGGCTTTTCGTGGACTTTCTCGCAGATTTCAAAGCTCGACGATAAATTTTCTGTTTCGCGGACAAAACGACTTTCGATGAGCGAGAAAGAATGCAAAAAATCGCTTGAAGAAATTCTTGAAAAAAATATTGAAAAATCTCTTGGCGCAAAATCTCCGGTAAGCAAAATCTTGGGAAAAAACACGCGCGCTGCCTACAAGAACCGCCCAAACGGACTTTATCTTTTTTCTGTCTCTGCGGTGGACACGGCTGGAAATGTTTCAGAGCCGGCGACAGCCTTCGTTTTCTTGAACAAATTCAAGGCGGCTGTGAAAATCGATGATGTTCAGGCGAAAATCGACGAAATGGGAACGGCTTTCATTGAAATTTCTGGCTTTGAGTTCAAAAGCGACGGAACTGTAAGCGAGGTTGTTCTGACCGAAAAAGATTCCGGCGAGAAAATTTCGTTCTCAAAGAAAGATTTTACCGTCGTTCAGGACAAAAGCGGAAAGTCGAAAATCGAAGGTCTTGAAGTCAAGAATCTAAAAGCTGGAAGCTACAAAGTCCAGATTAGGCACACCGGGCTTGGAGTCTCGGCTTGGAGCAAAAATCTCGTTGTGGGCGAAAATGGGACTGTAAAATACGAGCGTCAGTACAATTTTGAGCCAGTCTGGATTTCTTTTGACGCAGTGAATCCTGAAAAATACGGAATCGACGTTGAAAAGCTGGTTCTCGTGTTTATTTTCGCGTTCTTGCTGCTTGGAATCGCGCTTTCGCTCCGCGGCCTTGTCCTTTCCGTTAAGGATGCGGTCAAAATCAAAAATGATGTTTTAAGAATCCTAAAAGGAGATTCTGTAAAGATAAATCGCGAATTCATAGGAGATATTATGTCTGTCGAGAAAAAAGGAAAGCTTGAGATTGCCTTGAAAGTGCGCTTCTCGCTTAAATTCAAGCTCGGGCTTTTTACAACGGTTCTTCTTTTGTTTATCGTTGCTGGAGTCGCGCTTTCAATTGGAATTGAAATGTCACGCACGCAGGAGCAGATTCTGATTTCGGGACTGAAAGAGCGCGTGAACGTTGTCATGGGAAATATGTCTTCTGGAATTCAGACTTATCTTCCTGACGGACGCGAAAAACTCACCGAGCTTGGCTCAATCGTGAACCAGACCGACAACTTTGACGAGGCTTCATACGCTACAATCGTGAGCTACCAGATTGACGGAGAAAAACTTTCTGACGGTTCGTCTCCGATGGATTACGTCTGGGCAACAAACGACCATCAGATAAGCTCGAAAATCGACTCTAAGACTTTTGACGCAGGAAATGTAAGAGCGAAAAATTTTGAGATGTACGGAAAAATCTCGCAGAAAATTGAAAGCGACGCAAAAAATCTTTTAAAGGCGAAGCCGAATCTTTCAAGCGACGAGAAATTCGCTGAGCTTAACAGGCTTTCTCTTTTGCTCGCTGATTCTTATCCTCATCTTGATGACGAGAAACTTGAGCGCGCCCACACCGAATATATGTTTTACTGGCCGGTTTTGTACGAGCAGGCGAACGCGGAAAATTATCTTCACGCGCTGATTCTCCTAAAAGTGAACACGGAAAATCTCGTTTCGCAGGTTGAAAAATCGAATCAGCTCACGTTCGGAATCGCGGTTGTGGCGGCTGCTGTCGCGTCTTTAATCGGCCTGATTTGCGCGATTCTGCTTTCTTCCGTGATTGTAAATCCTATAAAGCGCGTTGTTCAGCACGTTAAAGTCATAACAGAAACTTCTGACAAGGAAAATCTCGACGGCTACAAAATCAGGATAAAAACTCACGACGAGCTTCGCACTTTGGGAGACTCTGTAAACGAGATGACCGAAGGTCTTGTGAAAGGCGCGCGGGACGAAAAACTTGCGAAAAGGGAATCCGAGCGGGCGGCAAAGGCTCGTGAGGAAGCCGCGAAAGCTCAGGCGGAAGAGGCGAAAGCGCGTGCGGAAACTGCCGAAATGAACATTGTGAATCTTGACGGCCAGGCGGTTCAAAAAGCGTTTATTCCGCTTGTTTCAGAAGGCGCGGAAAAATCGACAGCTGCGCAAATGTCTGATGACGAAATTCAAGTTTACGGATATTACGAGGGAACTGACGCGGTTTCAGGAGACTATTTTGACTACAAAAAGCTCGATGACCGTTATTACGCGTTCATAAAATGCGACGCTTCGGGCCACGGAGTTCCGGCCGCCTTGATTATGACGATTGTCGCCACGATTTTCAGAAGATATTTTGATTCCTGGGACATAAAAAAACAGGGGACAAAGCTCAATTCGCTTCTAGTTGACATAAACGACTTTATCGAGTCGCTCGGCCTGCAAGGAAAATTCGCCGCGATGATTATCTGCCTTCTGGATTCAAAAACAGGCGACCTTTACATGAGCAACGCTGGCGACAACGTCGTGCATTATTTTGATTCTCTCGAACGCAAAGTAAAAATTCTGACTTTGCACGAGTCTCCGGCGGCAGGTCCGCTTCCTTCGTTCATGGTCGAAATGAAAGGCGGCTACAAAGTTGAAAAATTCAACCTGAAAAAAAGCGATATTCTCTTCCTTTATACAGACGGAATAGAAGAGTCCACGCGCTATTTCAGAGATTCAAGCTGCAACATTACAGAATGCAGAGAGCCTGACTTGAAAACTGGCGAAATCCACGCGACGCACAAGGCAGGCGAGCGTTCCGAGCAGCTGGAAGCGAAGCGCGTTCAAGATGTGATTGAGGCGGTCTTGAACCGGAAAAAATACGTCCTGAAAAAATATCACAGTCCGAATCCAAATGAAAAACTCGAATTTGACTTTGAAAAATGCGACGGAACGATAAAAGACGCAATCACCGCGCTTGCCGCTGTGGAAAAAGTTTTCAGAATCTACAAAAAGCCTGAAAGCACAGGAAAAGTTGAAAGAACAGAAATCACTCTCGACGGAAAAACAAAAAGCCTGATTCAAATTTCTGGCGACGGAATCAAAATTGACCGGAAAATCGACGCGTTCCTTGCAAAAACTTTCAGTCTTTATGATTTTTACTGCAAAAACAAAGTCGATATGGGCGAGCAAAATTATGTTTATTACACCGGCGTAAGCGAGGACAGCCAAAGCGACGATTTAACTTTGCTTGCAATTGAGCGAATGTGATGTAAAATAGAATCAGAGGCTTTATTATGACAAAGGACGAACTCAAAGAATATTTTGGAAAAGGAATTCAGGCTTCAAAAAAAGCGTTGAAAAAAGGCGCGGAAGTTTCAAAAAACGCGATTGACAAGGCCGGAAAAGCCGCCGCGAAATTCGGAGACGAAAGCGTCCTGAAAATTGAAATTCATCAGCTTGAAAATGACCTCAAAAAAGAAAAAATCCTGCTTGGAGAATCTCTTTACAAATCGTTCGTCTTGGAATCAAAAGAAAGCGTTTCAAGAAACGACGGAGAAATTTCAGACATCTTAAAGAGAATCGAGAAAATCCGCGCTGAAATTTCCGACCGCGAAGACGAGCTAAAGCAAAGCGAAGAAAAATCGCCAGAATAAAAGTAAACTGCACGTCATTTTGAAAAAAGCGTGTCATTCCGAACTCGAGTTCTGTTGAACTCGCTCCGATTCAGAATCTACGAAACAAACGATACAGACCCTGAAATAAATTCAGGGTGACGATTTGCTTGTGATTAAAAAAAATGCACGTCATTGCGAGCAACGTGGTGAACCACGTGCGAAGCAATCCACTTCGTCTGTAAGCAAATTGCTTCATTCCGCGAACTTGCAACATTCATCATTCATCATCGCAAATTCCGTAATATTTGCTTCTTCCTTTTTTCTCTTTTACTTCAATCAGATTCATTTTCAATAAAATCCACGCAAGAAGATTCGCCCATCTTGCGTCTTTTGCGCCAGATTTCGCTTTTATCGCACGTGAAATGTCGCAGGCGCGGAAAAGTCCGTTTTTTGTGGCTGACGCACCTCCAATGTTTTTGGCAGCTTTCTCATTTCCTGCGTTTCCGATTTTTCCCGCGCCGTTTTCGTTCTCCGCGTGCTTAATGTATACAGCTTCGTTTTTATTGTTTCCAAACTTTCCAGCATTTTCCGCGCCGCAAAGCAAATCCGTAAAATCTTTCTTTGTTGAAAATCTTTTCTTATCCAGTATTTCTTCAAGTTTTTTCCCAGCCGGAATCCAGTTTTTCAAGTGCCGCCGGCTTTTGTTCGCAGTCTGAACTTCTTCCGCTGTCCGCCGCCTGAATTCCGTGGCGCGCACAAAAAGAACCTCGAGCGTGCAGTTTTCGTTCAAAAAAAGCGGGCAGATTTTCGTCATTCCTCGGAGCGAATCATAAACCGTCGCTTTTTTTGGACTTTTTTTTATATAAAGCGTGTTTCCTGCCGAAACGAGCATTTCAATGTATTTTTCCGCCAGAACCGGATGCACGATTTTAAGCTTTTTCCCCGATTTCAGAATAAATTCCGCCTTTTCCGTGAGCGCCGAAAGATTCGAAGTCTGAATCTCAATCGCATTTCCGTTCTCGTCGATAATGTCGCAAATCCAGTCCGTTCCTTCAAGCCTGACCTCGGTTTTTCCGTTGAATTCAAGCGCGTACATTTTTTTCAAAGTCAAATGCAAATCGGATTCGTTGTAAGTGTTAATCATAATTTTTTCGGTGATTTTATTTTATATTCGGGGGGCTTTTTGTTCCGCTTCGCTCCGCAAAAATCGGGCTGTCCGCGGCTCCGGCGTCTAACCGCGCCTCCGGTGCTCAGCAAGCTGGCACGCGCTCCGCGCCCTCTACCATCCCTGCCCCAAAAGCAAATCTTATTGCGGATTATTGCGGAAATTCCGTGCCAAGTAAAGTGTAATTTTTATTATATCGGCAGAAAATTGATTGACTTTATAAAATTCTGTAATTAAAATGTCATCAAGTGGGAAATTGTGGGTGTAAGTGGTAAAAAGTGGTATGGAACTGCTGACTGGTGAGTACCGCAACACTTTGGACGAGAAAGGAAGAATCCTTTTTCCGACAAAATTGCGGAATGAATTATTCAAAGATTCAGAAAAAAATGTGCTCATCATAACTCAGGCGATTGACCGCTGCTTGTGGCTTTACACTCTCGATGAATGGAAAAATATTTCGTCAAAGATTATGGAGAGCGCGTCTCCTTTCAATGCGAAAAACAATCTTGTGCTTCGTCATTTTATCGGACCTGCCCAGGAAGTGGAGCTTGATAAATCTGGCCGAGTTTCTATCCCGCAAAGTCTCCGGGCTTACGCGAATCTTTCAAAGGACTGTGTTCTTCTTGGAATCAACAGATATATAGAACTTTGGGACGCGTCTGAATACAGCAAGTATCTGGAAAAGAACGAGGAAAGTCTTGCAGATGCCGCTGAAGCTCTGGGCAACATCAGTTTTTAAGGCGAAAGCTTCAGGCTGATTTTTCAAAAACGTGATTTTATTTTTCGGGGCAATGCTGCTGCCTTGAAAAAGGGATAGCAAAAAGGTGGAAATCGTTCATACTCCTGTTCTCCTTAACGAGTGCTTGGAATATCTAAGCCCGGTTGGGGAGACTTTCGAAAAAAACGCATTTATGATTGACTCTACGCTCGGCGAAGGCGGACATTCAAACGCGTTTTTATCTAAATTCCCAAATCTTCATATTCTCGGACTTGACCGCGACAAGGACATTCAGTCGCGCGCGCGTGAGCGTCTTTCTGTCTACGGCGACAGAATGGAATTTTTCAACGGCTGGTTCAACGATTTTTACAAAAATTATCCTGCTGACAAAGAAAAGCCCGACATCATTCTTTTTGACTTGGGAATCTCGGTTTATCATTACGAAAAATCTGGAAGAGGATTTTCTTTTAGATATGACGAGCCTCTCGATATGCGATTGAACGCGGAAAGCGGAGAAAGCGCGGCTGACATTTGCAACGATATGCGCGAGGAAGAGCTTGCGAACCTGATTTATCTTTACAGCGACGAAAAATATTCAAGAAGAATCGCGCGGGCAATCTGCGAGGAGCGCAAAAGCCAAAAAATCGAGTCTTCAAAACAGCTCGCTGACATTATTTACAACGCCGTTCCAGGAAATTACCGCCACGGAGCGATTCATCCTGCGACGAGAACTTTTCAGGCGTTGCGAATCGCGGTGAATTCGGAGCTTAGAAGGCTTCCCGAAGCTCTGCACGCGGCGTTCAACGACTTGAAAGTTGGCGGAAAGATGGGCGTGATTACTTTTCACAGCCTTGAAGACAGAATTGTTAAGAATTATTTCAGAAATCTTGGAAAAAAATGCGTTTGTCCGCCTGAACAGGCGCAATGCACTTGCGGCGGAACTCCATGCGCCGAAATTTTGACGAGAAAGCCTGTTGAGCCTTCAAGCGAAGAGGTAAAGACGAATTCTCCAAGCCGCTCGGCAAAGCTCCGCGTGGTGAGAAAGCTCCGCGACGCGAGCGAAATGCATCTTCTTCAGATTGAGCAGGAGGCGATGTGATGAAAAGCGAGACGAATTTTAAATTGCTGGCTTACGTTGCTGCAATTCTGATTCCGGCTCTTTTGATTTTGGACGCGGTTCAGTCGAAAAGATACGCGAAACTTCAAAAAGAGCTTGCCGAGCTTGAAGCAAAGCAGCAGGAGCTTGTGGAAAACAACAAGAAGCTGATTTCCGACATAAGCATGCTTTCAAGCTCCGACCGGATTGAAAACCTTGCCGAAAACGAGCTTGGAATGCACAAGGCAAAGTCCGAGGACATTGTCCGGGTGGAGATAAAATAAAAGCTGGAATAAAACACCGCCACGGACGGCGGAGACAAGCGAAGAGAGAATTTTCTATTTTGCTAAAAGTGGGGCTTGAAAATTCTCGTTTGAACAAAAGTTGCAAGGATGTGATTTTTGTTCCAGGACGGTGAAAAAGCAGATGCTGAAATAAATTCAGCATGACGTGGCTTTTGAACGCAGAAAAACTTGGTTAGTTTTTTTGAATAAAGTCGCCGCTACGGATGGCGGAGATAAGCGAAGAGAGAATTTTCTATTTTGCCAGAAGTGGGGCTTGAAAATTCTCGTTTGAACAAAAGTTGCAAGGATGTGATTTTTGTTCCAGGACGACGAAAAAAGCAGATGCTGAAATAAATTCAGCATGACGTGGCTTTTGAACGCAGAAAAACTTGGTTAGTTTTTTTGAATAAAATTGCCGCCACGGACGGCGGAGATAAGCAAAGAGAGAATTTTCTATTTTGCTAAAATTTTGGCTTGAAAATTCTCGTTTGAACAAAAAATTACACGGATGTAATTTTTTGTTCTAGCGTTAGGGATTGGAAAAGCCCGGCTGAGTGAGCGACGCGAACGAGGCAACGCCCTTAAAAGAAATTGACATTCAAACTGGATGGTAAAAATAAAAAATGGCAGACACAGAAAGTCTTGAAAATATAAGCAGTCTCTTGAATTTGTCGGAAACTTTGGAAGCGGTGGGAGGAGTTCTTCTTTGCGATTTTGCGGAGGAGAACTTTTGCTTTACAAGTGTCGCAACCGACAGCCGGAAAGTAACGGAAAAAACTCTTTTTGTTCCGCTTATCGGTGAATTTCAGGATGGTCATTCTTATGTTCCTCAGGCGGTGGGAGCTGGGGCATCTGCCGTTTTTATTTCAAAATATGCCGATGTAAAAATCTTGGCTGAGCTGAAGATTTTTGCTCAGAATCACAAAAATGTAGCCTTTATTCTGGTGGAGAACACGCTGCGCGCTTTGCAGAAAGCCGCAGAAGCGTATGTTGGCAAGTTTCCCTCGCTTATCCGTTGCGCAATCACAGGTTCGAGCGGAAAAACAACGACGAAAGAAATTGCCTTGTCCGTTCTCCGCCAGAAATTTTGCGTTGTGGCGACTGAGGGCAATTTTAATTCTGAGACGGGACTTCCTCTTTCGGTTTTTAGAATCAGAAAGCAGCACGAGCTTGGACTTTTTGAGATGGGAATGAACCGCGAGAATGAAATCAAGGAAATCGCGGAAGTTTTCAAGCCAGAATTTGCTGTAATCACGAATATCGGAACGGCTCACATCGGAATTTTAGGCTCGCGCGAGAATATCGCGAAAGAAAAGAAAAATATTTTCAGTTATATAGATGAGAAAGGCGCGGCTTTTATTCCCGAAAATGACGATTTTGCGGATTTTCTTTCAGAAGGCGTGAAGGGCGATGTTGTCTTTTATGGAGAAAATTCTGACAAGAACGTGAAATTTGTTCGCGACGAAGGTCTTGAGGGAACTGTTTTCAGCGTTGACGGCGTGGAAATGCGGCTTCCGCTTCCGGGACATTACAATTTTTTGAATGCGCTTGCCGCAGTTGAAATGGCGAAAAATCTCGGGCTTGACGCGAACGAGATTAAGCGCGGAATTGAAAGCATAAAGCCGCTCGGTGGACGCTCGCAAATCAGAAAAGGAAAATTCACGATTCTCGAGGACTGCTACAACGCGAATCCAGACTCAATGGAGAAGGCGATTGAGCTTTGCGCTGGTGTTTCTTCCAATGTTTCGGCTGGCAGTTCTGCTAGTGTTTCCACTAGCGTTCACGGCGGCGAAAATCAGAAAAAATGCAAGAAGATTTTTGTTCTCGGAGATATGCTGGAGCTTGGCGCGCTTTCAAAAGCCGAGCATGAAAAAGTCGGCGTGCTTGCGCTGAAAAGCGGCGCGGATTTGGTTGTGCTTGTGGGCGACGAGATGAATGCCGCTTTTGAAAAGGCAAAAGATATTTTGTCTGAAAAAGGCGATTTGGCTGAACAAAATGTTTTGCCGAATGATGATTTTTCGGAAAACGGCGATTCTTTGGAAAACAATTGCTGCGCCAGAAACGATTCAGAATCTTTGGAAAAATCTCCAAAAATTGATGTTCTAAAATCAAAATCTTCTGGAAATAATTCCGGGAAAAAATCTGAGATAAAAATCGTTCATATTTCTGGAAAAGACGAGAACTCGATAAAAGCCGCGGCAAAAGAAATCAAAAAAGTTGCGGACTTTGGCGACTTGATTTTGCTGAAAGGCTCGCGCGGAATCGGGCTTGAACGGCTGATTCCGTTGCTCGAAGGCGAGAACGCAAGCGGAAAAAATGCTGATGACGCTGTCGCAGGCGACAAAAACGATAAAAATCCTGCCGCACGCGAAAAAATCGCAGAGAACGGCGCAAGCGATAAAAAAGCCAAAAACTCTGAAAACGCAAAAAATGCCGGAGCAAGAAAATGACTTTCAATATTTCTGCGGACAAGCCTCTGCAAAAATACCGGCAGAGCGACATTTCGATTGTTTTGCTCACAATGCTTCTCTGGGGAATCGGGATTTTCACGCTTTACGTTTGCTCGTATTCGTTCGCATTCCGTTTTTACGGCGACTCGCTTTATTTTGTGAAAAGGCAGCTTTTAAGTTCCGCGCTCGGATTTGCGGCGTTCGCTTTTTTTGCGGTTGTCAAGCTTGATTTTATCAAGAAAATTTTGCCGTTTGCAGTCATTGCGTCAATCGTTTTGTGCTGGGCTGTTTTTCTTCCAAAAATCGGAATTGAAAGAAACGGAGCTAGAAGATGGCTGAATTTTGGAATTATGACTTTTCAGCCGTCGGAAATGGTTAAGTTCATCATGGTTTTTTATCTTGCGAATTATTTTGAAAAGCAGAGCAAGATTGAAGACCCGGCGGACAAGACTGTTTTTCCAGCAGTCTTTTTGGTTTTTATAATGATGATTTCGATTATGGCGCAAAAAAATATGTCAACAACGCTTTTTATCGGCGGAGTTGCGGTCGCGCTTTTTATAATTTCAGGCTCGAAGATTTTCTGGCTTGTTCCAGTGATGACGCTTCTTCTTCCTGCCGGAATTCTTTCGGTTGTCCTTGTCGATTACCGGCTTGACAGAATCACCGGCTTTTTGGACCAGAACAACACGGAGCTTTTTCAGTCGTCGAATTTCCAGCTGAACACTGCCCGCGACGCGATTTCTTCAGGCGGACTTTGGGGAAAAGGACTTGGAGCAGGACTGATGAAAATCGACTCGCTTCCTGAAATTCAGAGCGACTATATTTTTGCGGGCTGGGCTGAGGCGATGGGATTTTGCGGCGTTTTGGCTTATTTTCTGATTCTCGCGCTTTTTACCTGGCGCGGGCTTTCATGCGCGGTCAAGTCGTCTGACAGATTTGCGGCAATCGCTTCTTTCGGATTTGTGTTTTCGATTGTCGCGCAGTCGGTCTTGAACATTGCGGTTGTCGTTGGCGTTTTTCCGACGACTGGAATTCCGCTTCCGTTTTTCAGTTCGGGCGGAACTTCGATTTTATTCACTTTGGCGGCCTGCGGTTTTCTTGTGAACACGTCAAGAACAGCCGATATTGATAATGAGTTTAGAAAAATTGAAATCGCTGAGGAAGCGGCAGAATAAGGAGTTGAGATTTTATGAGTGATTTTGTTTTTCACAGTTTGGACGGATTTGAAGGCTTTGAAGTCAAAAAGGCTCGGCCGAGAAAAAACAAGAAATCCGACAAGCTCAGCATGATAAAGATTGTCGTTGCGATTTTCTCGATTCTTTTGGTTTGCGAGCTTGGAGTCTATTTTTTTGTGATTCCTTGCATGGATAAAGTTGACATTTATTTTAACGGACTTTCTTCTTACACTCCGCAGCAGATGATGCAGACGATTTCAGGCACAACCGACAAGACTTTTCTTGCGTTCAGCCCGAGCGAGGCGAAATCTCTTATTGAAACTGTTCCGGGCGTTGAAAGCGTCTCTATTGAAAAGCGTTTTCCGAACAAGGTTTTCATCACTGTAAAGGAGCGGGAGCCGGTCGCGATGACTTTTGTCCAGATTGGCGAGCGCACGGTGTCTGTTCAGATTGACCGAAATGGAGTATTATTTGCCGCAAACGGAAACACTGCGAACTTGGACAGAACCATTCCTTTAATTTCTGGAATTCCTGTCGAAAATATACCTGAGGGGATGAGAATTCCTCAGAAATACCGTGCCTTGATGGAGCAGATTGCTCAAATTCAGACACTTTCGCAGAAATATTTTGCTGCAATCTCTGAAATTCACGTTATTCCAAAAGAATATGGAAACTACGAGCTTGTTCTTTATCCGATTCATTCAAGAACAAGAATCCTTACAGGAAGACAGCTGAACGAAGAGGCTTTGCAGTACATGATGGTCGCTTTGGATGTTGTGAACAGCCTTGAGCCTAATGTGGCAGAAATTGACTTGCGCTACGGCTCGGTTTCTTACAGGACACGCGCATCAGACTATCATTCGTCAGGAGAAGTCGTTGAGTAATGTTGTTGTGGGGCTGGACATTGGAACTTGCTTTGTCCGCGCTGTAATCGGAATTGTTCATGAAGATAACTCAGTTGAAATCGTTGATGTCGCAAAACGTCCGTCGATGGGGCTTTTGCGTAACGGCGCAATCGTAAATATCGAGGCGACGAGCAAATGCATTTCAGAAGTTATCGATGACGCAGAGCAGAATTCCGGGCTTGAGGCAAGTTCTGTAATCGTCGGAATCGGCGGAGTCCAGATTGAAAGCATAAATTCAAAAGGCGTTGTCGCAATTTCTTCTTACGGCAAAAAAGAGCGCGCTGTGACTCAGGAAGATGTTGAGCGCGTAATCGAGTGTGCAAATTCGATTCATTTTCCTTCAGACAGAAAACTTCTCCATTTGATTCCTCAGACTTATTATGTTGACAAAACCGACATCGGAAAAAATCCGATTGGAAACATCGCGTGCAAGCTGGAAGCCGAAGTTCACATAATAACCGCGAGCGCGACTTCCGTTGCGAACATAACGCGGTGCGTCGGCCAGACAATGTACACGCTTAATGAAGTGATGCTGAAAACGCTTGCCTGTTCTGACGCGGTAATGCTCGAGGACGAGAAAAAGCTCGGCTCGGTCTTGATTGACATCGGCGGCGGAACAACAGACGTAATCGTGATTGTGAATGACGCTCCAATTTGCACTTGCTCAATTCCTGTGGGCGGAAACATGGTCACAAGCGATATTTCAATCGTGAAAGGGCTTCCGACTTCAATCGCGGAAAAAATCAAGCTTGAAGGCGGCTGCTGCTGGCTTCCGATGGTCGAGACTCACGACGAGGAAGTCATAATTCCGGGCTTCGGCTCTCGCGGCTCAGAATTGACATCGAAAGTGGAGCTTTGCAGCATAATCGAGCCGAGAATGAAAGAAATTTTCGAGATGGTCAGAAAGGAAATCAAGCAGAAGCTGAGCGGAGTCCAGTTTTCAGGAAGCATAATCCTGACGGGCGGCGGCTCTGAAATTCCGGGCGCGGTGGAGCTTGCGGAAGCGGTTTTCAGAACATCTTCTGTGCGGCTTGGAATTCCTCAGGGACACGGCGGACTTGAAGACAAATACCGCTATCCTGAATGGGCGACTGCCGTCGGTCTGATTTTAAGCCAGAAAAGATACGCCGAATCAGACGAAAAGCGGAATCATAAGTCAAAAAGAAAATCTTTTGAAAGCGATGAAAACAAAAAAGAAGGCGTTCTTACGAAATTTATGCGCAAATTTTTCTGATTTTCAGTTTTGTTTTCAGATTTAAGATTTCAGATTTTTCAGTTTGCAGAAACTTTTTGGTCTTGTCATTTCGATTTTTGAAAACTTTCGGTTCTAAAATCTTTTCGGTTTGAAGAATCTTCTGATTTTGAAAAATCAAGGACGATATAAAAATTTTAAGATAGCTTGTTGTAAGTGGGAGGACAGCATGGATATAAATTCTATCAAGGTAGTGGAAAAAAGCGCGGAAAATGGAACGCTTAATACTGCCAGCCCTACAAAAATAAAGGTAGTCGGCTGCGGCGGCTGCGGCGGAAATGCCGTTGACACGATGATTAACACTGGAGTCGGCGGAGTCGAATTTATTGCGATGAACACTGACCTTCAGGCACTTACAAAATCAAAGGCGAAATATAAAATTCAGATTGGACAGAAACTCGCTGGCGGACTTGGAGCTGGCGGAAAGCCGGAAGTCGGCGAGGAAGCGGCAAAAGAGCAGCAGGAGCAAATTAAAGAAGCCCTTAAAGATTCCGATATGGTTTTCATCACTGCCGGAATGGGCGGCGGAACTGGAACAGGCTCGGCTCCAGTTGTCGCGAAAATCGCACGCGAGCTTGGAGCTTTGACTGTTGCTGTCGTCACAACTCCGTTCAAATTTGAGGGAAAGGTGCGAATGGCGCGCGCCGAGGAAGGCGTTAAAAAGCTCCGCGCGGAAGTTGACTCTCTGATTGCGATTCCGAACGAGCTTATCTTGAAAGACGCTGAAAAAGGGCTTTCAATTGAAAAAGCCTTCCTTATAATTAACGATGTTTTGCGTCAGGGCGTTCAGGGAATTTCAGACATTATCACAAAACCTGGCCTTGTAAACCGCGACTTCCGCGATGTTCAGACAGTAATGGCAGGGCAGGGAGACGCGATTCTTGGAATCGGCGTTGGCGAAGGCTCTAACCGCGCCACAGACGCTGCGCACAATGCAATCAACAACCGCCTTTTGGTTGACACAAATATTGACGGCGCAAAAAATGTTCTCATCAATATCTGCGGAAACCACGATGTCGGAATCGCAGAATGCAACGAGATTGCCTCAATCATCACGGAAAGGGCAAATCCGGATGCTACAGTTCTTTGGGGACAGGTTCTTGACGAGTCAATGGAAGACAAAATCAGCGTGACTGTTATTGCGACAGGCTTTGACAACGCTGTAAAGGCGGAAGACTTTGTCGCGCCTGAAATCGAGACCGCAAAATCTTCTGACACAATGTCTCTTGATGAAGTTTTCAAGCCGATTGGAACTGCAAGAAAAACGCCTGCATATTCCGAGCAGCCGTTGCGTTCTGCCGCAGCTTCCCAGAATCATAAAGTTTCGGAGAAAGCGGCAGGCTCTTTTGAGAATTTCGGATTCGGCACAATTTACGAGGACGATGAAAAATCGCCTTTTGGAAAATCTTCCCAGAATATTTCAAAACCGGCTTCTTCGCCTGCGTCCGCGTCTTCAGCTCACGCTCAGCCTTCGGCTTCAAGACCGGCTCATCATTATTCACAGCCTCAAAGACCTCAGCCGGAAGCGGAAAATGCGCCTGACTTTTCAGACGACATTTCAAAGCCTGCGTGCTGGCGGAATCTCAGCAATCTTTCTTCAAAAATAAGTTTTGGAGACGACTAAAAGGAAATGAATGACAATAGAAATTTTGCTTGCAGGATTTTACAGCGACTTGATTTCTGTTGAGCGGCTTTCAGAAAATTCTGCGAAAACCTACAGTGAAAGCGCGGAAATTTTTCTGAAATGGCTTCAAAAAGAGGAGATAAATCTCGCTGACGTTTCGACTCAGGAGCTTATCTTCTTTTTTACTTGGCGAAAAACCGAAATGAAATGCGACGCGCTTACAGTCGCAAAGGATATTTCCGGGCTTCGCTCGTTCGGCTCGTATCTTGTCCATCAGAAAATCTGGAAAGAGAATGTCACCGCGCTTTTGGACCGTCCTAAGGCGAGCCGTTCTCTTCCGAAAGTTCTTTCTGTTGACGAGGTTGACCGGCTTTTGGACGCAATTGACGTTTCAACTCCGCTTGGAATCCGCGACCGCGCGCTTTTCGAGCTGATTTATTCCTGCGGGCTTAGAATCAGCGAGGCTTGCGGCTTGAAAATGGAAAACGTTCACTTGAATGAGCGGGTTCTTATTGTTCAGGGAAAAGGCGACAAGGAAAGAATGGTTCCGTTTGGAATTCCTGCGAAAGAGCGGCTTGAAAAATATCTTTCAGATGTGCGGCCGTCTCTTGTAAAGGAAAAAGTCGTTCCTGAAGTTTTTCTGAATTATAACGGCGAGCCTTTAAGCCGAAAAGGAATATGGAAGAATTTTCAGAAACTCGAGGCGAAATCCGGCGTAACTTCAAAAATCCACACGCTCCGACATTCGTTTGCCACGCATCTTCTCGCAGGCGGAATGGATTTGCGTTCTGTGCAGGAGCTTTTGGGGCATGCGGACTTGGCGACAACGACAATTTACACGCACGTTGAGGACTGCCAGCTCCGCGAGGCGCATGAAAAATATTTTCCTGGACACGGAAAAACTGACTGATAAAAAATCAAAAAGAGGAAACGGTTTTCTCTTTCAATCTCTTTTTCTTCCAAAATTCGCTTTTTTGCGTTTTTTAAGGAGTTAATTATGAACGGAAAAATAAAGATTTTCGCTTCGGTTTGCGCGCTTTCGCTTGTGCTTTGCGGCTGCACAAAGTCAAACAAAACTTTAATCCGCATGCAGCATCTTGAGGAAGGAATAAAAAATCCTACAACCGAGGCCGAGCTAAAAGAAGCGATTGCAAAATATCAGGACCGCGTGTCCGATATTCAGCTTGCCGAAGCCCAGACCGGAATCTGGTACAAAATGCTTGCAGTGCGCTATCTTGACGCAAAAATGTACGGCGAGGCTCTCAAAAATTTCCAGAACGCGATTCAGTTTTATCCTGCTAACCAGAATCTTTACTATTATGTTGGTGTCTGCGCCGGCTACATGGCAAAGGCAAGCCTTGACTACAACGCGACCGGCTCTTCATCAGAAAAATGGAATTACTACAAGCTCGCCGAGGATGCTTATCTTCAGGCGATAAAATACGAGCCGAAATACGGACGCGCGCTTTATGCTCTTGGAATTCTCTATGTTTTTGAGCTTAACGAGTGCGGAAAGGCGATTCCTCATCTTGAAAAACTGCTTTCTTTTGACACAAAAAATATCGACGCGATGTTTGTTCTTGCGCGCGCTTATTATGTCGAGGGAAATTACGACGGAGCTGTTGAGCTTTACGACAAAATCGCCTCTCTTACAAAAAATGAGCAGAAAAAGCAGGACGCTCTTTCAAACAAAAAAATTGTGCTTGACGCTTCGTATAAATAATTCTTATTTTTAAATTCTAAAGGCGGTAATCTTTGGAAAATGAACTTCTAAGGCGTCTGATGCTTTCAGACGCTTCTTTTTTGTCAACGCGGGAAAAATGCTTGCTTTTTAAGAAAGGCTTCGATTTAAGCAAGATGACTTTGGACGAAATCTCTTTTGCCGTGCAGCGGCCGTTCAAGAAAGCCTCTTTCGTTCCGGCACAGATTGAAAAAAACGCGGAAAACGCTCTTAAAATCATAAAAATGCTCGGAATAAAGTGGACTGCGATTGGCGAAAATGATTTTCCTGCGATGCTGAGAGAGATGAAAGACCCGCCTTTTATGCTTTTTTACCGCGGAAATCTTGAAGTTCTAAAAAGAAAATGCGTTTCCGTTGTCGGAACGAGACGCTGCGGCGTGAACGGAAGAAAAGCCGCGTTCCAGTTTGCAAAAGATGCCTGCGATGACGGCTCTTGCGTTGTTAGCGGACTTGCCTACGGAATTGACGGCGAGGCTCACAAGGGAGCGGTCTTTTCAGAAAATCCTGCTACTGCGGCTGTCTTGCCGAGCGGAATCGACATTATAACTCCGGGCGCGCACAAAAAACTCGCAGCAAAAATCTTGGAGACAGGCGGACTTTTGATTTCTGAATATCTTCCCGGAATTCCTGCTCTTGCTTACAGATTTGTGCAAAGAAACAGAATAATCGCGGCTTTGAGCGCGGAAACAGTCGTGATTCAAGCTCCAGCCGGAAGCGGCGCGATGATAACGGCTCAAATGGCTCTTGACTACAACCGTTCAGTTTTCTTCCATAAAGAATGTTTTTCCGGCGAAGGTCTTGCGCTAAATGAAATTTCAGAATTAGAATTAAAGAAACAACTTGCACAAGGAAAGAAAGTAGAATATAAAATAAATAATTCACCAAAATCTTTCGTAAATGACGGAGCTTCTGTAGTTTCTAGCTACAGTGATTTTAAGGCTCAAATTTGGAGAAACTAATGGCAAAAGCACAAGAAACAGCAACAGCAAAAAAAGCAACAAAGAAGGCTGCCTCAAAATCCTCAGAAAAAAAATCATCAAAGAAAAAAACAGAACAGACTTTGGTAATAGTTGAGTCTCCAGCAAAGGCGACAACAATCGAAAAATATCTTGGACCGGGCTACACCGTAAAAGCCTCAATGGGACATCTGATTGACCTTCCGAAATCGAGAATGGCGATTGATGTTGAACATGATTTTCAGCCGGAATATATAACAGTGCGCGGACGCGCGAAGCTTTTAAAGGAGCTTCAAAAAGACGCGAAAAAATCAGAGCACGTTCTTCTCGCTTCCGATAACGACCGCGAGGGAGAAGCAATCGCATGGCATTTGAACAACGCTCTAAAAGACAAGACCGACGCTGACATCAAGCGAATTGTCTTCAATGAAATTACGCCGGGAGCAATCAAGGACGCTGTAAAGTCTCCGGGACACATTGTCGAGTCAAAAGTGAATGCGCAGAAAGCGCGCCGTGTGCTTGACCGTCTTGTCGGCTACAATCTTTCTCCGATTCTCTGGGAAAAAGTTAAAAATGGCTTGTCTGCAGGCCGCGTTCAGTCTGTCGCTTTGAGAATGATTTGCGAGCGCGAAAAAGAAGTTGAGGATTTTATTCCAGAGGAATACTGGACGCTCGAGGCTGACTTCAAAAAAGGAAAGACAAAATTTACAGCCCAGCTTGCAAAATACAAAGGCGAGAATCCTGAGCTGAAATCTGAAGACGATGTGCACAAAATCATCGCCGAAATCAAAAATTCTGAATGTAAAGTTACCGACATAAAAGTTACGGAAAAAACTGTCCGACCGAAAGCTCCGTTCACAACTTCAAAAATGCAGCAGGCGGCGGCAAACAGGCTTGGATTCACTTCGCGGAAAACCATGCAGGTTGCGCAGCAGCTTTACGAGGGAATCCAGATGGGGCAGAACCGCGTCGGTCTTATCACTTATATGCGAACCGACTCCGTGCGAATTGCCCAGACTGCCCTTGACGAGGTGCGGGACTGGCTTTCAAAGGAATTTCCTGAAAATCTTCCGCCTGAGCCGATTCATTACGCTGTCGGAAAAAGCGCGCAGGATGCGCATGAATGTATCCGTCCGACTTATCCTAAATACACGCCGGACTATGTGAAAGATTATCTTACGCGCGACCAGCTTAAACTTTACACGATAATCTGGGAGCGTTTTGTTTCTTCCCAGATGACAAACGCGAAAACTGCGACTACAACGGTTGAAATTCAGGCTGGAGAGGCTTTGTTCCGTGTGAGCGCGTCAAAGCTCGTGGAAAAAGGCTTTTACAGCGTAATCAAAGTTTTGTCTGCAAAAGAGGAAATCACGGGAAATCTTCCGTCTTTGAAAGTCGAAGAAATTCTTGAAGCCGCGCACGAATTTTATCCTGAGCAGCATTTTACACAAGGTCCTGCGCGCTACACAGACGCTTCAATTGTCAGAATGTTGGAGGAAAAAGGAATCGGACGGCCTTCAACTTACGCTCCGATAATTTCTGTCCTGCTTGACCGCTATTACGTTGTGCGGAACAACAGGCAGCTTATGCCGACAGTCTTGGGCAAGATGATTAACAAGATTTTGGTCGAGTCTTTCCCTGATGTAATAAACGAGAAATTTACAGCAGAAGTCGAGACAGAGCTTGACGATGTTGAGCAGAACAAAGTCGTCTGGAACGATATGATCCGCAATTTTTACGGCGGATTCATAAAAAGATGCGGCGAGGTTGAAAAATCGGTCGCGAGCGTGAAAGGCTTTCTTGACGAGCCGACAAATGAAGTCTGCGAGAAATGCGGAAAGCCGATGGTCAAAAAGCTCGGCCGCTTCGGATATTTTCTTGCCTGCTCTGGCTTTCCAGAGTGTCACAACACAAAATCGATTCCTCTTGCAAAATGTCCGAAGCCCGGCTGCGACGGCTATATTGTCGAAAGAAAATCAAAAGGACGCGGAAAATCTTTCTTCGGCTGCACAAATTACCCGAAATGCGACTTTATTTCGCATTTCAAGCCGCTTGAAAATCAGTATTGCCCGAAATGTGGCTGGTTTTTGGTTGAAAAATATGACAAGAAAAACGGAAGCTACAAAAGCTGCATAAATCCTGACTGCGATTATCTCCATACGGCAGGCGAGTCAGAAGAAGAAAAATGATTTTAAAAGACGCGGTTGAAGAATTTCTTCTATATATTGAATCTGTCAGAACCCTTTCTCCTAATACGGTTGTGGCGTGCAGAACCGACTTGGCTCAGTTCGAGAAAATGAGCTTTATCGGCGCGGAACGCGAAATGGATTCAATCACGCTGGAAGAGCTTAGAATGTGCATCGGCGAGCTTTCACGTCTGAAACGTTCGCCCGCTTCAATCAACCGCTTTGTCTCTTCTGTACGAAGCCTTTTTTCTTACTGCCGGACTTTTGGACATCTGAAAATCAATGTCGCCCTTGAGCTTAAAAACGTGAAAAATCCTAAGCGTCTGCCGGCTTTTTTGACGGGCGCGGAAGTTGACAAGCTTTGCGAGCAGCCTGAAAAGCACGAGCTTTTGTGGGCAAAGCGCGACAAATGTCTTTTTGAGATGATGTATTCGAGCGGCTGCCGCGTTTCTGAAATCTCCGGGCTGAAACTTTGTGATATGACTTCGGATTTGTCGAGCGCGATTGTTACAGGAAAAGGCTCAAAAGACCGCCGCGTTTATTTTGAAAAGGATGCCCGGCAGGCTTTGCGCGAATATTTAATTGACAGAAAAAAGCGTTTTGGCTCTTTGAAAAAGGACTCGAGCGTTTTTGTGAACCAGCGCGGCTTGCCTCTAACATCTCATGGAATCGCGTTTATTTTGTCGAAATATACAGGAAGCGAAGGCACGAACCGCCATATCTCGCCTCACGCTTTCCGCCACACTTTTGCAACAGCAATGCTCACAAACGGAGCTGATGTGCGGCTTGTTCAGGAAATGCTCGGCCACTCATCGATTTCAACAACGCAAAGATACACTCACATAAACACGGAAAAAATGATAGAATCCTACAATAAATCTTTTCCGCACGCAAAATAAAAAACAAGGAAGAATAAATGTCAGAAGAAAATGAATTGAGGCCAAAAATCAGAAGCACGACTGTAATTGCAGTCCGCAGAAATGGAAAAGTCGCGATGGCTGGCGACGGTCAGGTAACTTTGGGAAACACAGTCTGCAAGGGAAACGCAAGAAAAGTCAGAAAAATCTATAACGGAAAAATTTTGACAGGATTTGCAGGAAGCGTCGCAGACGCGTTCACTCTTCTTGAAAAATTTGAGGAGCAGCTAAAGCAGGACAACGGCGACTTGCTTAGAAGCGCGGTTGACTTGGCTAAGCTTTGGCGCACTGAGCGCAGCCTTCAAAAGCTCGAGGCGATGCTCCTTGTCGCGGACTCGTCAAAAATACTTTTGATTTCAGGCGATGGAAACGTTATCGAGCCTGAAAACGACGTTATGGCAATCGGCTCGGGCGGAAACTACGCTTATGCTGCGGCTCTGGCTTATCTTGAAACTTCGGATTTGAGCGCGAAAGAAATTGCAGAACATTCATTGAAAATCGCAGGAAATATCTGCATCTACACAAACGGAAATATTATTTCAGAGGAACTTTAGGAAAAATGATTGAAGGCTTAACTCCAAAAAAAATTGTCGGGCAGCTTGATTCTTACATAATCGTGCAGGAAAAAGCGAAAAAGGCGGTTGCGGTCGCTCTCAGAAACAGAATCAGAAGAATTCATCTTTCTGATGAAATCAGAGACGAGGTCGCTCCAAAAAATATTCTGATGATTGGACCAACCGGCGTTGGAAAAACGGAAATTGCGCGCCGTCTTGCAAAGCTCGTGAACGCGCCTTTTGTGAAAGTCGAGGCGACAAAATACACAGAAGTCGGATATGTCGGACGCGATGTTGAGTCCATGGTCCGCGACTTGATGGCTGTGGGCGTGAACAATGTCAAAAAAGAGATGGAAGAAAGCCTGCGCGAAAGCTGCAAGCCGCGCGTTGAGGAGCGTCTCCTTGACATTTTGCTTCCTGGAAGCGGCGACGAAGGCAAAAAAAAGAAAGACAAAAAAGGATTCAGCCCTTTCAATTTTATCTCGATTGGCGCAGGCGAAAATTCAGATGAAAATTCTGATGGCGATTCTGAAAAATCTGACGACGCGATTTCAGAACTGAACGCTCAGAATGAAAAACTTCTGGAAGCGCAGGCGAAAGACGAGGAAAACGCGAAATCTGATTCTAAAAAAGCGGAAAATTCCACGAGAGAAAAATTCCGGCAGATGCTCCGCGACGGAAAACTTGAAGACCGCGAAGTCGAGATGATTGTGAAAAGGCAGCGTTCTGTTCCTGGAATGGAAATCATCGCAGGCGGCTCGATGGACGACTTGCAGGCTGGAATGATGGAGCTGCAGAATATGCTTTCCGGCAGAAACCAGAAAAAAAAGACCGTGACAGTCCGCGAGGCAAGAAAAATCCTTACCGAGGAAGTTCTGGACTCGATGATTGACTTTGACAAGGTTGCCGACATTGCGCGCGAGCGTGTGGAGCAGAGCGGAATTATCTTTATCGACGAGATTGACAAGATTGCGGCGAAAAACGCGAATTCTTCTGGGCAGGTAAGCCGCGAGGGAGTTCAGCGCGATATTCTTCCGATTGTTGAAGGCTCGAAAGTGAACACAAAATGGGGCGTTGTCGATACGACGCACATTCTTTTTATCGCGGCTGGAGCGTTCAGCCTTGCGGCTCCAAGCGACTTGATTCCGGAGCTTCAGGGAAGATTTCCTCTACGCGTCGAGCTTGAGTCTCTCACAAAAGACGACTTCAAGAAAATCCTGCTCGAGCCGAAAAACGCGCTCACAAAGCAGTACACGGCTCTTCTTTCTACGGAAGGCGTTACAATCAACTTTACTGATGACGCGATTGACCGCATGAGCGAGCTTGCCGAGCAAATCAACGCGCGAAGCGAGAACATCGGAGCGCGCCGTCTCCACACAATCATGGAAAAAGTCCTTGAGGACATCAGTTTTGACGCTGACGAACATTCTGGAGAGACAGTGAATGTTGACGCGAAATATGTTGATGAAAAACTGACTGGCGTTGTTCAGGATCAGGATTTGTCAAGATATATTTTGTAGAATCAAAAAAATTATGAATGAAGAGTTAAAAGTCAGATAATTGGGAGATTTTCTCGGAAGTTCTAAAGAGATTTTGAATTTGGAACTTTCGGCTCTTTTTCTTTGATTTCTGATTTATTAGAATTCTACATTCTTAATTATAAAAAATATGGAGAAATGAAAAATGGACAAGTTTTTCAAGATTTCTGAGCGCGGCTCAACATTCGGCCGCGAAATTGTCGGCGGAATCACGACTTTCCTTGCGATGTCTTACATTCTCGCCGTAAACCCTGGAATTCTCTGCGACGGAACAGGAATGAACTGGGGCTCTGTTTTCACGGCAACTGCTGTTGCTTCTGCCATCGCAACTCTCGTAATGGCGTTTTTGGCGAACATGCCGGTCGCGCTTGCTCCTGGACTTGGACTTAACGCGTTCTTCACTTATTCTGTCGTTTTGAGCATGGGCTGCTCTTGGCAGCTCGCGCTCACTGCGGTTCTCGTTGAAGGAATTATCTTCGTTGTCCTTTCTCTTTGCGGTCTCCGCGAGGCGATTATCAACTGTATTCCGTCTTCGCTCAAAAAAGCTGTTTCAGTCGGAATCGGACTTTTCATCACAATCATCGGACTTGCAAATGCGAAACTTGTCGCTACAGACACAGGCACTTTGATTGGCTTTGTAAATTTCAGCATGGCTCACAAGACTGCGATTGTTTTCGCGCTCGGTCTTATCATCACGATTGTCTTGTTCATTCTCAAAGTTCCTGGCTCGGTTCTTATTGGAATCGTTGCCACAACAATCATCGGAATTCCGTTCGGCGTAACTTCAATTCCTGAGAATTTCAGGCCTTTCTCTTCACCTGCCGCGCCTCATTTTATGGCTTTTGACTTCAAGGGAATTTTCTTTGACGCTTCTGGAAATGCTTCGGCTCTCGTTTTCGGAAAATTCTTTGTTATTTTGTTCACTTTCCTTTTCACTGACTTTTTTGACACAGTCGGAACTTTGGTTGGAGTCGCTACTCAGGCGAACCTCACAGACGAAAAAGGAAACATTCCGAACGCTAAAGGCGCGCTTTTGGCAGACGCTGTAGGAACTGTCGCTGGCGCTTGTCTTGGAACTTCAACTGTAACTTCTTTCGTAGAGTCAACTTCTGGCGTTGCCGCTGGAGCAAAAACTGGATTCGCATCGGTTGTCACAGCAATTTTGTTCCTTCTCGCGGTTTTCCTTTCTCCGCTTTTCGCTTTGATTCCGGCTTGCGCTACAGCTCCGGCTTTGGTTTTTGTCGGCTATCTTATGATGAAATCTGTCGTTGAAATTCCTTTCAAAGACCCGACCGAGGGAATTCCGGCATTCATCGCGATTATGGTAATGCCTTTCGGCTACTCAGTCGCAAAGGGAATCGAGTGGGGCGTGATTTCTTACGTAATCTGCAAGGTTGTCTCAAGAAAATTCAAGGACATTCCAGTTTTGACTTGGGTGCTCGCTCTCGTATTCATTGCGAATATGGTTTTCGAGGCGTTCAAATAATTTTCTAAGATGATAATAAATGTCAGGAATTTTGCAGGCAGACGATTTTGTTTTTGCCTGCAGAGTTCCTGATATTTTTTTTATTTCAAGAAATTTGGAATTTAAAATTCAATAAAAATAAATCAAAATAAAACAAAATCTACAAAAAATGACAGACGTTGAGAGACTTGAAAAGCTGATTTTTGATATTTTCTCTTTGGAAAAGAAAATCAAAGTCCGCTCAAACACAAACAAATGCATTTCGTCTCTCAATTCCAAAAATGAAACTTCTGGAAGTCTCAATCTCTTCGCGTCAAATTTCATAAAGCGGCTTGAGCGTCTTTCACAAAAATTCAAGTCCGACGGCAAGACGATAAACGAGATTGCAGAAAAAATTAAGAATATCGGCGAGGCGAAAAATTCAGGCTGGGCCGGCCCTTACTCGGAGCTTGTCGCGCTCGATTTTTATTCGCAGTTTTCAGAATTTTTCAATCTTTCATACATAAATATTTTGCCGGTTAGCGAGCATAAGTCGTCGCTTCCTGCGGTTATCGGCCACAAAGAGACAATCGACATTGACTTGTGCCTTCATTTCAGGCATTACGATATTTTCACCGATGTAAAATCTTTCAACTGTATTCATCAGAATATTCTGGAGGAAGTTTTTGACGCGGTTGAGGAGTACGCGCTTTTTTCGCTCAAAAAATCCGTGATGATTGGCACGGACAACCTTTCAAGCCTTGACTATTCAGACGTGAAAAAAAATCTTGGCTATGAAAAGCGGAAAATCTACAATTCGCTTGTTTCTGCGGTGGCGGCTGGAAAGCGGATTCTAAAGTACGAGTCAAAATCAGGAATAAAATTCACATTCAGAATTCAGTACACAAACACGATTGAGACTGTGACCGAATACTCGCCGTTTGCGATGGCTGAGGCTTACAAGTTCAAGTTTCTGGATTACGGCTCAAAACTTTTGGACAACGAATATTCCGTGATTACGATGGTGAAAAATCCGTGGTTCAACAGCGAGACAGTCGATTTCGGAGACTTCAACAATATGTTTTACCGCTCGCTTGCCCGCCGAACTTTTATCGAGCTTGACAAAATCAGCGAGAACGCGGCGGAACATTCTTCTGTTTATGCGAACACAAATTTAAAAGTAAGCGATGTGGCGAAAAATCTCGCCGGAATAATTTTTATCGATGACAAGAGCGCGGAAGAAAAGCTCGCGAAAAATCTTTACAACGCGTATTTTTATTTGAATCCGAACTACAAGAACAAAATTCCGCTTACAATCCGCAAAATGGAAAAATATTTCAGAAACCGCCGCGAGATTCAGATTCAGGATTTCGACGATTTTAAGTGGGATAATTATTGATTTAGCGAGAAAATGCTGGCAATCTGGCTTTTCAATAAAAAATTAGCCTACGCTATAAAAACAAAAAGGAAGCCGTAGCTTCCCTTTTTCATTTTTTCTGTACACATTCCGAAGAATGTATAAGCATTTTGCGGAGTCAAAAGACTCCTTGTTAGCAGATTGACCAGAAAAATTAATCAGTAAAAATATAATACGGCAAATCTCCTTATTTTGTCAAACCGAAAATATCAGTCAAAATCTAAAAAAAATCTGCATATCGCCAAAAAAAGTGTTAATATAAAAGCATTAAAAAATAAGGAATCATAAAGAATGAAATATCGTTTAGGGCTTGATTTAGGAACAAATTCAATTGGCTGGGCTGTTTATTCTCTTGATGAAAACAACGAGCCTGAAAAACTTGAAGATCTCGGCGTAAGAATATTTTCAGACGGCCGAAATCCAAAGTCAAAAGAACCTCTCGCAGTTGAAAGAAGAACGGCACGCGGGCAACGCAGGATAATTCATAGAAGAAAACTCCGCAGAATGGAGACTTTTCGTTTGCTTCAAAAACAAGGGCTTCTTCCTCTTAAAAAATGTGAGGCTCAACCGTTAAAACTTATGAATCCTTATGAGCTTCGCATAAAGGCACTTGATGAAAAACTTGATGCGTTTGAGCTTGGGCGTGTTCTGTTCAATCTTTCTGTGCGGCGAGGATTTAAAAGCAACAGAAAAGACGGCTCGCAAGAGGAGACAAAAGAAAACTCAAAGTCTGAAAAACTGACTCAGGCAGAGAAATGCTCAAATCTTTCAAATGCAATAAAAGAATCCGGCTGCAGAACGCTTGGAGAATTTCTTTGGAAAAACAAGGAAAACAACGGCGGAACACGCTTTGCTCCAAACAGAATGAATTATTATCCTGTACGGCAGCTTTATATAGAAGAATTTAATCTGATACGGCAAAAACAAGAGCCGTTTTATCCTGACGTTGAATGGGAAGAAATCTATGATAAGATTTTCTTTCAGCGTCCGCTAAAAGTTCAAGAGCGCGGAAAGTGCCAGTATATGCCAGAAAAAGAAAGAACGTTCAAGGCGATGCCGTGCGCGCAGAAAATCCGCATTTTGCAGGATATCTTTAACCTTACTTTTGTTTCGGACGGAAAATCAAAAAAACTTCTTCCCGAATGGCAGAACGAAATCATCAAACTGCTTGACTCAAAGGAAAAAGTGACTTTTAAGGAAATCCGCAAAAAACTTGGTCTTGATGAAAATATCACTTTTAACCTAGAGTCTGAGACACGTGAGTTTTTGCAGGGAAACTCGACCGCTGTAAAATTACGAAGCAAAAATCGCTTTGGCGAAAATTGGGATTCTTTAAGCCTTGAAGAGCAGGACAATATTGTTGAATGTCTGATAACTGCGCAGGAAGATTCCGATGTTCACAAAATGCTTGAAAAATATGATTTGTCTCCTAATCAGAAGAATTTTATTACAAAACTTGTTCTTCCAAGCGGCACAACGAGTTTTTGCCGTGAATTTTCTGAAAATGTTGTGAACAAAATCGAAGAAAATGCAAAAATCTTCGCAGATTCTAATGAACGCACGGAACGATGTCAGATTCACAATGTGATTCAGGAGCTTGGTTATAGCTATGCAAATCAGGCTGTGGAAAAATGCGATGAGCTTCCTTATTATGGAAAAATTCTTGCCGGCTCGACAATGGGCGCAAAGTCAAATCCTAAAAATGACGAGGAACGTTTTGGAAAAATAAGCAATCCGACCGTTCATATTGCGCTTAACCAGACTCGTGTTGTTGTGAACGCCCTTATTAAAGAATACGGAAAGCCAGCGCAAGTTGTAATAGAGGTAAGCCGGGAACTAAAAGCGAGCCGCGAGGCAAAAGAAAAAATGCAGCAGAAAATCACGGCAAACCAGAAACAGAACGAGATTCTAAATAAGAAAATAAAAGACGCGAATCCTCATATCCAGTTTCCAAACAGAACTGACCGCCTAAAATACAAGCTTTGGGAAGAACTCGACCCGGAAAATGCGCTGAACAGAAGATGCATTTATTGCGGAAAACAAATTTCTGGCGCAGATATTTTCAATGACAATACAATTCAGATTGAGCATATTCTTCCATTTGGACGCACTTTGTGGGATTCCGAGCATAACAAGAC
>JAXDVS010000071.1:0-2028 GCA_034088785.1 Treponema sp. | reverse complement strand
TCTCCCTGTTACTAATGAAAACGAAATCGATTTTTCTTTCATGGAAACATTTATACGCGAACTCGAAGAGGAGCGTATACGCGAACTCGAAGAGGAGCGTATACGCGAACTGGCCGCTTACCTAAAGGTAAGCGGCTTCGACAACTATACGTTGTCGAAATGCGAGAGCGAAGCTCTCGCGCACTTCAATGAATTGAAGTGGAAGGAATTCAAAATAGGAGATTTGTACAATAAGATTGAATTGCATAATTTAAATTTTGATAAGAAAAAAGATGCTTCATCAGAAAAATCGGAAAAATATAGTTTACCAATTGTAAATGCAAAACATGGTGATAACGGCATTATGTTTTATGGCGATAAAAATATTTTTGATTCCGAAGAAATGACTATAGACATTGTTCAAAATGGGGCGGTTGCAACTGGAGATGTGTATCCGCAGCCTCAGAGAACAGGTGTCTTATGGGATGCGTATTTGATAAAATCAATTAAACATAAAGACAGCAGAGAATCATTATTCTATTTCACGGCGACAATTCAAAAATCAATAAAACAGAAATTCTGTTATGAATTTAAAGCCACTTGGGAAAGAGTGAAAGAAGAAATGATTTTTCTTCCCATTACTTTCGACGGCTCTCCCGACTACGCCTTTATGGAAACATTCATCAGCGCAGTCCAAAAACTCGTGATAAAAGACGTTGTCCTCTGCGCAGACAAAAAAATCGCCGCAACAAAACAGGCAGTCCACAAAAATCCGTCAGACTACAAAACAGACGAAGGCTTTGGAGCTTTGAAAGTGGCGGAGAATGAAAGTTTTCAAGCCTTGCGGGGCAAGTCTTGTTAAGAAATGCTTTGAGTTCACAAAATTAAATCGGACAGCATAATGCAGAAAAGCTATAAAAAACTGGTTTTGCTAACTAGGAGCGTGCATGCCTGAGAATCTTTTCCTTCTTGACATTCCACTTAATTTTGCGTTACCATTTAATAGCTTGCTGCCTTAGCTCAGTTGGTAGAGCACGTGATTTGTAATCTCGGGGTCGTGGGTCCAAGTCCTACAGGCAGCTTTTTATGGCAGGCTTCCATTTTGGAAGCCTTTTTTGTTTTAAATTCAATTGAACTGGAGAAATCCTGTCTTGTTTTTCGAGATTTTTTGCAATCGAAGCAAATTTTAATAGATTCCGATAACAAGGGCGCGCAGATTCTGAAATCAAAAGCGAATTCATATATAGATGCTGAAACAAGTTCAGCATGACAGTTCTTTGTTGCTGCAACAATTTTTTTTACATGACGGCGTTTTTTAATTTTTTTTTGCTTGCCTGCGAGCTTTTCTGCCGGGAGAAAGTGCCACGCCAGATGCGCAGGGCGAAGTCGCCGGGCATTTTGATTTTACGCGAGTGAATTTTTGCTTTTTTCTGCAAATTTTTTCAACAGTGGCTTGCGCTGAAACAGAAAGTTGACCGGCGATGAGCGTGAGCGAACCCGGAGCAGCTGGGCATTGTTTTTGCGCGCTGGGCAGGGGAAAAGAGTGCTGGCTGCTTTATCAAATCTCCGTGCTGAAAATCAATATATGCAGATGCTGAAACAAGTTCAGCATGACGGCTTTTTTTATTGCTGCAACAATTTTTTTTTACATGACGGCGTTTTCGTTCCGATTTCGGCTTTTGCGAATGCGCGCCGGTGCGATGTGGAAATGTAATGTATAGAACAATCCTTTTCTTTTTTATATAATATTTTAATTTTGAATAACAAGAGGAATATTGTGTACAAGTCAATCGATTCAAAAGCAGATTTTCCGAAACAGGAAGAAGAAGTTTTAAAATTTTGGGAATCCAACGATATTTTTAAGAAGTCGATTCGCCAGCGCGACAAGGCTGAGGAATTTGTATTTTTTGACGGGCCTCCATTTGCTACAGGTCTGCCTCATTTTGGACATTTTATTCCATCAACTATAAAAGATATACGTCCACGCTACCAGACGATGAAGGGCAAGAAAGTCGAGCGTCGTTTTGGCTGGGATTGCCATGGTCTTCC
>JAXDVS010000070.1:0-9551 GCA_034088785.1 Treponema sp. | reverse complement strand
AAGGTATCCTGGAGAAATTACTACGATGTTTGCTTCTCCACTCTGGAGCTTTTTAAAAAGTTCTCCTTCGTCTTCGCTCATAGTTCCGTTGTAAAGAGTTGCAGTTGCTCCTCCTCCAGAAACCTGTTCGAGTTTGTCCTTGAATGCGTTAGCTCCGAAAACATATGGATTGTCTTTTGCTGTCTGGTTGTGCGCGAATGAAACTGTTATTTCAAGCGGGCGCGAAGTCTTTTTAGCCTGCGCTGCCGTCGTTTTTGATTTTGACGAGTCTCTTGTGATTACTTTTCCGCTTCTTGCCGCGGAAGCTGAAAATGTTGCCGCAATCATGACTGCAGCCGCAAGAATGTTTTTTACTGTTTTCTTCATGTTTCGCCTCTTTTTCTAGTAATTTAAATAAACTTAAAATAGAACTTTTTTATTAAAATTATGATAAGACGAAAAATATTGCTTGTCAAAAATAAAAAATCTTACAGGAGAATACAAAAATCTTATCGCTTTTGATTTTTGCGGAGTTTTTATTCTCGGTTTTGAGCGTTTGGATGGCAAAAATTGCAGTTGCGTAGAGTTTCGCGTTTTGATTTAATGTTCCGCATGAATTCTTCTATAAATCTAAATTTGAAAAACGAAAAAAATAACCAGATAAAGGCCGTTCTTTTTGATATGGACGGAGTTTTGCTTGACACAGAGAAAGTCTGCAAGAAAACTTGGGAGATTGCGGCAGATGAATTCGGGCTAGAAAAAATTGACGAGGCTTTTTACAAATGCGTTGGAACAAACCGGCACGACACGGAAATCATCTTGGAAAAATATTTCGGGGACAAAATCTCGCCTGAAAAATTTAGAGAGCGCACGAGCGAGCTTTTTTACGTTGTTGAAAAAGAACAGGGGCTTGAAAAAAAGCCTTTCGTTGTCGAGTGCCTTTCCGCTTTGAAGTCAAAAGATTTTAGAATCGCGCTTGCAAGCTCTACGCGCGGAGAAAGCGTTCGCCGGCAGCTTAAAAACGCCGGAATCATTGATTTTTTTGAGACTCTGACGACTGGAGACTTGGTTGAGCACTCAAAGCCCGCGCCGGATATTTATTTGAAAGCGGCTTCGTCGTTGAATCTGAGTCCTGAAGAATGTGTTGCGGTTGAGGACAGCCCGAACGGAGTCGGAGCCGCAGTCGCCGCCGGAATAAAATGCGTTATGGTTCCGGATTTGATTCAGCCGGACGAAGAGATGAGAAAAATAGCATGGAAAATTTTGCCTTCGCTGAAAGATTTGGACAAAGAGATTTAGACGGAGAATTTTCGCTGTGAAAATTGGAAGACGAAAAGGCGTGTTTTAGAAAGCTGATTTGTGGAAACTCGAAACACAGAATCGCACGGAAAGAATCACGGAAGCACAATCGAAAAAATGAAATTGCGTAATCTAACGGAAAAAATTGTGGAAGCACAATTGAAAAAAAATCGCTGAAGCGCAAGCAAAAAGGTAAAACTACGGAATCGCACGGAAAGAATCACGGAAGCACAATCGAAAAAATGAAATTGCGTAATCTCACGGAAAAAATTGCGGAAACACAATTGAAAAAAATCGCTGAAATGCAAGCAAAAAAATAAAATCACGAAATCTCGCGGAAAAAAATGCGAAAAACTGCATAAATATTCAGAATTTATGCAAAAAAGTGCTTCTGTATATAGATACGAATCATCAGAACTGCTATAATGCTCATACTTTCGGATAATAAGCTGGATTTTCATGAGCACAGACGAGGCTTTAAAAAAGCTTTTGCTTTCTTTTGAACATTATTACGACATAAAAACTGACGGAGCGGCTTCTCCATTTGCGGCGGAGGCGGAATTTCATCAACATCAGGAGCAGTATATTCTGATCCGCGCAGCCCATGTCTCTGATGTCGATTCCAACGAATATGTTTTTTTCTATACCTGCGAATCTTTGGACTGCGAGAGCCTTGAAAAAATTGCGGAGAAAGCGTGGAGCGAAGGTCTTTCGCGCGTGAAAGTCTATCCCGGACACAGAAATTCCGATGTGATTCTCGTTGTTCTCGCGGAAAAAATCGATGAACAAACATTCAAGAAAATCAAAAAGACAAAATTCTATAAATCTTACGCGTTCAGCTTCCGCGGCTGGAGCCATTTTAAATTGGTTGCAATGGAGACTTCTTCCAAAAAGCTTGCCAGCAATCGGCTTGGCAAGGATTTGAAAAAACTCTTCAAAACAATTTAGAAAATCTGGAAAATTCGGATTTTCATTATCAAAAGTTTTCTCTTAAGGGAGGAGAAAAAATGACAGCATTATTGATTATTATTGCTGCGCTTGTTTTGCTTTTGGCTGGTTATGTTTTTTACGGCTCGTGGCTTGCAAAGCAATGGGGCATTGACCCTGCGAAAAAAACACCGGCTTTGACAATGACCGATGGCGTTGACTATGTTGAGGCGAAGCCGGCTGTCTTGATGGGACACCACTTTTCTTCAATCGCGGGAGCAGGCCCGATTAACTGCCCGATTATGGCGGCGGTTTTCGGCTGGGTTCCTGTTTTCCTGTGGTGCATTATCGGCGGAATTTTCTTCGGCGGCTTGCAGGATTTCGGCTCGCTTTTCGCTTCTATCAGAAACGGCGGAAAGTCAATCGGCGAAATCATCAGAACTTCAATGGGAAAAGTTTCAAAGCGGCTCTTCATCATTTTCTCTCTGCTCGTTTTGATTCTTGTAATCGCTTCGTTCGTGAACGTTGTTGCTGGAACTTTCTTCACTGCTGAGACTGCTGGACTTGGATTGTTCAAGCTTCACCCGAGCGACAACCAGTCGACAGCGATGATTTCCGTTCTGTTCATCTTCCTTGCTGTAATCTACGGAATTTTCACAAACCGTCTCGGAGTAAAGACTTTGCCTGCAACAATCGTCGGAATTCTTGCGATTGTCGGAATCGTCGTTCTCGGATTGAATGTCGGACTTGTTGCAAACCGCACAACTTGGATTGTTATTGTCGGACTTTACATCGCGGTGGCTTCTCTTGTTCCTGTCTGGATTATGCTTCAGCCTCGCGACTATCTTTCTTCGTTCCTTCTTTACGGAATGATGCTTATCGCGTTTGTTGGAATCGTTGTTTCAGCTTTTGCAGGAAGCGCGCGCGGAGTTCATTTTGACTTGCCTGCGTTTACAGGCTGGACTCAGGGAATCGGACATATGTTCCCGGCTCTGTTCATCACAGTTGCCTGCGGAGCTTGCTCGGGCTTCCATTCTTTGATTGCTTCTGGAACAACTTCAAAGCAGCTTGACGCTGAGCAGCACGCAAGACCGATTGCCTACGGCTCAATGCTTATCGAGTCAGCTCTTGGAATCATCTCTTTGATTGCGCTCGGCGTTGTGTCTTCAAAATTCCTTTCTGTGAAAGACGGAATCTGGACTTTCTCAGGCTCTCCTGCGACCGCGTTCGGAAACGGAATCGCGTTTATGTTCGGAGACGAGGGAACTCACGTTTACCGCACAATCAGCGCGCTTTTGACTTTGGCAGTGTCTGTTTTCGCTTTGACATCTCTTGACTCTGCGACACGATTGAGCCGCTTTATGTTCTCCGAGCTTTTCCTTGCTCCAGACGAGGCGACTTGGAAAGACGCGAAATCTCCTGTAAGAAAATTCCTTGCGAATCCGCTTGTGGGAACTGCGTTCATGGTAATCATCGGCTGCATTTTGGGCGGACTGAAACTTTCTGCAATCTGGTCCCTTTTCGGCTCTGCAAACCAGCTTTTGGCAGGAATCGCATTGATGGCTGTTGCCGCATGGCTCGGACACGTCGGAAAAAACAGCAAGATGTTTTTCATTCCGACTGTGTTTATGCTTGCCGCGACTTTGACCCAGCTCGTGCTTACAATCGTCGCGAAAGTAAAGGCGATGGCTGCCGGAGCTGCAGGCGCGTTCCACTGGGGAAACTGGTTCCAGCTTTGCTTCGCTTCTGCGATGGCGGTTCTTGCGGTTATTCTCGTTGTTGAGGGCTTCAAGACTGTAATTCTTAAAAAAGAAGTCAAAGAGTAAAATTTTAGTCAAAAATGACTGAAATAAAATTCTAAAATTCAATGACAAAACGCTGCGGCTTGTCCTGATAAAAAATCTTGACGGCCGCGGCGTTTTTTTTTGTCTTCTTCTGCAATGCTTTTTTAATTCTCATTGAATCATAAAAAAAAACGTGCTAACCTAAAAACAATCTCTTTTAAGGAAAATAATTATGTCTAAGACTTCGATTGCGTGCATCGCTTACAAAGACGGCAAAATTTTGGTTGCCCACAGAAATCCGACCGGCCAGATGGGCGGAAGATGGGAATTTCCCGGCGGAAAAGTGGAGAAAGGCGAGAGCGACGAGGAAGCGATTGTGCGCGAGTTCAGCGAGGAATTCGGAGTTTTAGTTGAAGTGGGCGAGAAAATCGGCGAGACTTTTTTTATGCACAACGGGGAGCAGGTCGCGCTTCACGCCTACGAGATTTTTGTTCCGCATGACGGAATTTCTGAAAAATACACGCTCACCGAGCATACTGAATACAAATGGGCGGCTCCAGCCGAAATCCCGGTTTTGAATTTTGTTGATTCTGACATGCTGATTTATCCTGCCGTAGTCAAATGGATTGCCGCAAAATGAGGAAGTTTTTTTTCTTTTTTGCCGCTTTTCTTCCGATTTTGTTTTCATCATGCTTTGGAAGAGATGACGAGATAAAATTTGAGCCGATGTCGGTTGACGAGCTTTCGCCACGCGTTGAGTGGGCTTTGATTACCGACCCGTATGTTGCCTGCCGTGAAAGCGCGGGATATGAGAATTCAACAGTCGCTTCGTTCAGGAAGGGCGAGATTCACGAAGTTTTGGGAAACTGCACGATAAAAGTTGAGATTGACAATAAAAAAGAGTGCGCCGAAAAATGGTACGCTCTTGAAAACGGCTGGATTCCGGGTTCTGCCGCAAGAATTTTTTCCAACAAGATGAAAGCCCAGAACGCAAAAAAGTCTCTTAGATAAAAAAATCGAAAATCAGGGCAGAATTTTTTAGTCTTCTGCCCTTGAATCAGCTTTTTGAATTTTTATCTGCTTTCGAGAATCTTTTTTGCGGCTTCTTCAGCTGACAAGTCTGCAAACTGTTCTCTTGTGGCAAGATTTTTTAGAGTCAATGTGTTTTTCTCGGCCTCGTTCGAGCCAATCAAAATTCCCCATTTGATTCCTTTCGCGTCTGTTACAGCGTACTGCTGCTTCATATTTTTCGCGTCAGGGAAAACTTCAACGTTCACGCCAAGATTTCTAATCTCGTTCGCGACTTTCTGATAATAAACCGAAAGATTCTTGTCCATGCAGTAGATTTCAGCGTCGAGATAGCTTCCTTTTTTTGCTGTCAGGCCGAGCTGCTCAAGTCCTGCGATTAAGCGGTCAAGCCCGATTGAAGCTCCGACTCCCGGAAGTTTTGTCTTTGTGTAAAGTCCTGCAAGGTTGTCGTATCTTCCGCCTGAGCAGACAGAGCCGATTGACGGAAGCTCGTCCAAGAAAGTCTCGTAGACAACTCCAGTGTAATAGTCAAGCCCGCGCGTGATTGAAGGGTCGAAAACGTAAGACGACTCGATTCCCGCCGCCTTCATCATCTCGTAAATGTCACGCATGCGCTTTGTGTCTTCGCCTTCGCCGCCTGCCATTTCCTCGAGCATTTTGAGCGTTGAGTCAAAATCTCCTGCGCCTGAAATATATTTGAGAATTTCGTCCGCTTTTTCCTGTGAGCCGGTAAATTCAACAAGTTCTTTTTTGACTTCTTCCTCGCCGACTTTCGCGAGCTTGTCAACAGAACGCAAAATATCTTCCGATTTTTCTTCCGCGCCGATTTTTTTGAGGAATCGGTTGAAAATTCCTCTGTGGTTCACGTGAATTTTGATTTTATCGACTCCAATCTCGTGGAGTGCGGCTTTCATTATGCTTAAAATTTCAAAGTCCGCCGCCGCCGAGTCCGAGCCTACCGTGTCGATGTCGCACTGCACAAATTCGCGGTAGCGGCCCGCCTGAGGCTTTTCTCCGCGCCAGACTTTTGCGATGTGGTAGCGTTTAAATGGAAAGTAAAGCTCGCTTTCATGCTCTGCCGTAAAGCGCGCGAAAGGAACTGTAAGGTCGAAGCGAAGCGCGACATCTCTTTTTCCGTTGTCAAGAAAACGGAAAACCTGTTTTTCAGTCTCTCCGTTTGATTTTCTTAGCAGGATTTCTGAATATTCAAGAACCGGCGTGTCAATCGGCACGAATCCATATGAGCGGTATACTTTTGTGATTTTTTCCTGCAAGTCAGAACGCATGATTTCTGCGTCCGGTAAAATATCTCTGAATCCTTTAAGGACTCTTGGTTGAATTAAGTCTGCCATAGCTTTATAATACTTGAAATCTTTTTATTCTACAACGGGACTTGAAAATGCTCCTTGCTATTGATATTGGAAACACAAACGTTGTTGCGGCTGTTTTTGAGGAAGAACGCAAAATCGAAAAAAATCCGAGAATTTTGCGGCAATGGAGAATCAGCACGGATTCAAGGAGAACTTCCGACGAGTATTACACTTTTCTTGTCTCGCTTTTTCAGATGGACAGGCTCGAGACTTCGGAGATAACTCTTTCCGTTGTGAGTTCTGTTGTTCCGTCTTTGACCGGTCCTTTTATCCGCGTTGTTCAGCATTTGACCGGAAGAAAACCTGTCGTTCTTGAGAAAAATTCCTATCCAGCATTGCCAGTGAAAATTCCGCTTGGAACTACGCGCGAGGTCGGCGCGGATTTGATGTGCAACGCGACTGAGGCTTGGTGCCGTTTTCATTCTCCTGCGGTCGTCGTTGATTTTGGAACGGCTCTGACTTTTACCGTAATCGACCAGAACGGAGAAATTGCGGGCGGCTCGATTGCTCCGGGGCTAGGAACTGCGATAAAGTCTCTTGCTTCTGCCACGGCGCAGCTTCCAGAAGTTCCGCTTGTCGCCCCCGCTTCAAGCCTCGGCCAGACGACTGTGGAATGTATTCAGTCCGGGGTTGTTCTCGGATATAAAGGTCTCGTTGAATATATGATTGAGCGCATTAAAAACGACCTTGTGAAACGGAGCGGCTGCAAAAAAGAAGATATTCACGTGGCGGCGACCGGCGGACTAAACAGCGTTCTTCAGCCGATTGTTGACTGTTTTGAGCATGTGGACAAGGAATTTACGCTTCAGGGACTTAGAAAAGCCGCGCTTTACATTTTGAATTCAGGACTTTAAGGATTTTACAGCCTAAAACGGCAAAGAGCTTATTGCAGCGGATAAATTTTTTTGTTTTTGGCAAATTCTGTTGGCGCGAGATTTTTTTTCACAAGCGAAACCGATTCAAATTTTGTTTTGCATAAATAATTTATCTGCAAAAGAAATTATCATTGCAGTTGTTTTTGCGGACTCGTTTTGTTTTAAGTTCCGCCAATCGCTGAAACCGCCTGATTTTTATCGCCTCATAAAATGGGAAAAAGTTACGCCTTCGCCTGATTCCGCGTCTTTTTCAAGTTTCGCGCCTGCCTTGTTTTAAGTCCTGTCAATCGCTTAATTCGCCTAGTTTTTATCGTCTCATAAAATGTGCGAAAGTTACGCCTTCGCCTGATTTCGCGTCTTTTTCAAGTTTCGCGCCGGTTATCTCGTCTAAAAAGTCAGGATGAATTCCTGGAGTCAGAATTTTTTCGGTTCTTAGAACTCCAATGTCGCCTTTTTTTACGGTTTCTCCGGCTTTCATCCCGCGCAGAAAGTGCAGGCTTCGGTTTGTGCGTCCGTAGTTTTCTTTTTCGGCTGGAGCGAGCTTTTTTATTCCGTCTCCAAGGCATTTTTCAACGCGCTCGCTGAATCCGCCTTCGTTTTTCAGCTGATTTATGATGTAATTTTCCGCGTCTCTTCCGTACTGGCGGAAAACAGCTTCGCACTGGCGCACGCAATGCGTCATAAACGCGAACTGCTCGCCTTCAAGCGCGACCGGGTCGTCAAGTCCGTCTGTCTTTTTGCTCAAAGTTATGTGCTTTTCAATCATTTTTCCGCCGACAGCGCACGAAAGCGACGGAACGAGAACCGGGTCAAGAGAATGGTCGGAAACGCCGGTTTGAACTCCGAAAATTCTTGAAAGATTTGGAATCAGGCGAAGATTGTATTCGTCCTCTGGGGCAGGGTAGAAAGTTATGCAGTGAAGAAGCGTTAGATTTTCCGTTCCCAAGATTTCAAGCGCGCGTTCGATGTCTTTCAGCTTTGAGACTCCAGATGAAATCACCGCCGGAATCATTTTTGACTTTCTGAAATCTGCAAGAGACTTCAAAAGCGGAATGTGGTTCAGCTCAGGCGAGGCGATTTTCACAGCGTCAGGATTAAGGGCGAGAAGCTCTTCAAGGCTTTTAAGCCCGAACGGCGAGCACATAAATTTCGCGCCTTTTTCGTGAGTGTAATCCAAACATTCTTTATAGAAAGATTTCGGCATTTCAAGAGCCTTGAACCTGTCGTAAAGCCGCGTTTTTCCGCCAGGAAGATTCACAAATCCTGTTTCTGGATGGAGAATCTCGTCCGCGTAAACCCACTGGAATTTCACAAAGTCGGCTCCGGCTTCAACTGCCGTGTCTATAAGTTTTTTCGCTTTTTCAATGTCTCCGCCGTGGCTCGTTCCGATTTCTGCAACAATTTCCATTTTTCTTTCCGCTGTTTTTTTAGACTCAAGAAGATTTTTCAAAAAGATTATTACTAAAACGATATTTTATCTTAGTTTTTCTTGTGTTACAATTAGAGCCATGTTAAGCAAAATTCTAAAACTTTTTAAGGCATTGAATGCCAATGTGAATCCCGGAGAGATTGCGCATGCGTTTTCATGCGGACTGCTGCTCGGTTTTCTTCCGAAAAACAATCTTCTTTGGTATCTGATTTTCGTGTTTTTTCTTTTTGTAAGAATCAATAAGCCGATGTATCTTCTGATGACGCTTTTAGGCTCGGCTCTTGCGGTCGGCCTTGACCCGCTTTTTGACACGCTCGGCTATCAGATTCTCACGATTGAGTCTTTGAAAGGCTTTTACGCGTCTCTCCTTGAAATTCCGTTTGTCGCTTTCACAAAATTCAACAATTCTGTTTTGATGGGCGCGCTCGCTTTCGGAATCGTTCTTTACATTCCGTTCTATTTTCTTGGAAGATTCTTCGTCTTCTCTTGGCGAAAATGGCTCACTCCGATTTTGGTGAATTCAAGAGTTTTCAAGGCAATTTATAAGCTTCCTCTTATCGAAAAAATCGTTTCATTGGCGGGAGGAAACTAATCATGAAAAAAAATGAAATCATAAAGACTGAAAAAAAATCTGAAATTTTGGAAAATCAGGAAAAAAAGGCAAATCAGACAAAGTCGGCAAAGCCAGCAAAAGCGAAAAAGGCAAAAAAGCAGAAGCCGGCAAAAAAATTGCCTGCGAAAAAACTTCCGCCGCTTTTCAAAAAATCCTACACGGAAAAGGAAATTGAAAAGAAACTTTTGAAAAAGCTCTACGTTGAGTCTGATAAAAATCTTATAAAGTCGCTTTTCACGGAAAAAG
>JAXDVS010000069.1:0-16168 GCA_034088785.1 Treponema sp. | reverse complement strand
GCTTAAAAGCCGCGACGACTCTGACGACAAAATAACTTATGAAGCTGCCGAGGCAATCAAGCGGCTTGGAGTCGGCGTAAAATGCGCTACAATCACTTCAAACGCCGCAAGAATGGAAGAATACAATCTTAAAAAGCTTACTCCGTCTCCAAACGGAATTTTGCGCGGCGAGCTTGACGGAACAATTTTCCGCGCTCCGATTTTCGTCAAGAACATCGCGTGCAACGTAAAATCTTGGAAAAAGCCGATTGTTCTTGGTCGCCACGGCTACGGCGATGTCTACAAAAACTGCGAAATCAAGACTCCTTGCGCAGGAACTGCCGAGCTTGTTTTCCACGGCGAGGACGGCTCTGAAATCAAAAAGACAATTCAGGTTATGAAAGGCCCAGGCGTAATTCAGGGAATGCACAACCTTGACTCTTCAATCGAAAGTTTCGCGCGCTGCTGCTTCAACTACGGACTCGATCAGAAAATCGATGTCTGGCTCGGCACAAAAGACACAATCTCGAAAATCTACGACGGAGACTTCAAGGCGATTTTCCAGCGCGTTTTCGACGAGGAATTCAAAGAGAAATTTGAAAAAGCCGGAATCGAATATTTCTACACATTGATTGACGACGCTGTTGCCCGCGTTATGAAGTCAAAGGGCGGATTCTTGTGGGCCTGCAAAAACTACGACGGCGACGTTATGAGCGATATGATTGCGTCTGCGTGCGGAAGCCTTGCGATGATGACAAGCGTTCTCGTTTCTCCGAACGGCCAGTTTGAGTATGAGGCGAGCCACGGAACTGTTCAGCGTCATTATTACCGCTATCTTAAAGGCGAGAAAACTTCGACAAACCCTGTCGCGACAATTTTTGCTTGGACTGGCGCGCTCAAAAAGCGAGGCGAGCTTGACGGAACAAATGACTTGGTTGAATTCGCTGAAAAACTTGAAAAGGCGACTCTCTCGACAATCGAGAACGGACTTATGACAGGCGACTTGGCTGCCCTTGCAAATCCTCCTGCAAAGAAAATCCTGAATTCTTGGGAGTTCATCGACGAGATTGCAAGCCGCTTGAACTAAGCTATTGAAAACAGTTTTATGAAAAAAAAGAGGCGGCCGAACATGTCGAAGGCCGCCTCTTTTTTAGATTTTGCGATGATAAGAAGTTTCGCCAGCGCAAGTCGCAGAGCGGGCTGCAGACAATATTTTATTTAAGAAAATCGTCATTCAAAAATACAGAAAAAAACATCGTCATTGTGAGTCACGGTAATTTTCTCTGTTCAAAAAAACATCGTCATTGCGAGGAGCGTTAGCGACGAAGCAATCCTAAAACGCTTTATTTTTTTTATCTGAAACAAGTTGTTTCGCCTGTTGTTGGCAATGTCGGCATTATTTTTGTCTAAATCAAATCATTCAGTTCAAGATTCTGATAGTGAAGAGAAGCCGCAATCGCGTTTGCGGCGGTTACTAAAAGCTCTAAGTCTTCGTTCTGCCAGATTCTGTCGTGCGAAGTTGTGTCCGCGCGCAAATATCCGTAGGTTTTTCCGTTGTATTCGATTATCGCGTATGCTGTGGATTTTATCGACTGGCGCGAAAGCTCGTTGAAAAGGTCTGTCTGCTTTAGCGCGGCAATCTGCCGGCGTTCGTTGATTGCGAAAATTCCGGCCGTGTTGCTCACGTCAAGCTCAAAAAATTTGTCGTTCACAAAAGAAAAATCTTTGACTTTTGAAAGCGGATGAACAACTGAGAAAAGCAGCTTGTCTTTCGACTGGATTGCAAGATGGTCAATCATCATCGAGGAGCTGAAATTGCTCAAAACTGCCGAAATTCCTTCTTTCAGCGATTTTTGCATATTCAAGAGCTTGAACATTGTCGTGATTCTTTGAATGGCTGTGTCTGGAGTTTTCTGGTCAGAATGGAGAATGATATTTTTATGCTTTGAGTCAAGATAAATTATAAAGCAGCTTCTTCCCTTTTGCTTTCCGCGGTAAAGAGCCTTGTCGGTTTTTGTCATCAGCTCGGAGTAAGTGCTTCCGTCAAGCGGAAAGCGGCTTAGTCCTGTTGTGCAGGTTATAAAGCAGCCCGGCAAGTTCTGAATCGGGAATCCGTCAACTTTTTTGAAAAGAACACGGCAGATTTTCCAGAGCGCCTCGTATTGAACCGTGTTTTCAATCACAAAGAGAAATTCGTCTCCGCCGAATCTTCCTACGATTCCTGTTCCTTTTAGTTCATTTTGCAGTTTTTCCGCCACAAGCTTGATTATTTCGTCGCCCGCCGCGTGTCCGTAGTTGTCGTTCACATTCTTGAAATTGTCAATGTCAACGAGCGCGAGGCTAAACGGAATGTTTTCTTTTATGAGCTTGTTCGTGTACTCAACAATAACTTCGCGGTCGTAAAGCCCTGTGAGCGAATCGGTCTTTAAATTTCCATCCTTATCATTAAAAAGCATCGCAATTATAATTTAATGATAGAATTCCGTTTCGTCAAATTTTTGTAAAAATCGGAGTGAAAATCCTAGAAAAACGTTTTTTTGAGTTTAGTTTGTGTTTTCAGAATTTTCCCTAGAAATTTCTTCGGAATCTTCTTTTGAAGTCTCTTCCTGATATTCCACGAGATTCAGTTTTCCGCTGATTTTCAAGATTCCGCCGCTCAATTTTACAGAAAGTTTCCCTTCAAATCTTTTGCCAGAATTCGGATTGTCATTCTGCTTGATATTCGTCTTGTCAGAATAAAATCCTTCAGGAACTGAAATTCCCATTTTTTCAGAATTTTTTGAGATTTCCGTATTATCCGTGTTATTCGTGCTTTGCTTTTCGCCAGAATTTTTCCCCTTTTGTTCAGAATCTTTTCTCAAATCGTCCGTGTTTTCCGCATTATCCGAAAAATCCGTGTTTTGCTTTTCATCAGGAATTTTTTTCTTGTTTTGCAAAAGTTCGCTTTTATTTCCGTCAAAAATCTTTCCCTTTTGTTCAGAATCGTTCCTCAAATTGTCCGTGTCTTCCGTATTATCCGAAAAATCCGTGTTTTGATTCTCGTCCTGCGTATTCGCGATAAAAAATCCGTTTTCCAAGTCCAGCTTGCCTTTTTCGTCTGTCTGAATAAAATATCCGATTTTCCGATGCGTAAAGCTGATTTTGATTTTTCCGTCGCTGCCTTTTTCCGCAATAAAATTGTCGGATTCAAGATATTCCGGATTTGAGACCGCAAAAAGCAAAATCGCACGGAGACCTTTCGGCGCAAGAAGATTTTTTGAATTTCCGTCCCAAAAAAGCGTGAGAAGCTCGCCTGTGCTGTGCGAAACCGAAGCCCCAGAAACAGCGTCATACGAGTCTTTGACTTTTTTCGATGAAGCTTTCCATTTCAGATAATTTTTCTTGTCTTTGGTTTTTGTGTTGAATCTAAAATCGATTTTGAGAGTTTCCTTGACCGCCGATTTATTTTGAGTTTGAAGAGAAGTTTTTGCCTCATCTTTTTGATTTAAGGCGAAAAGTTGAAATCCGAGCGGAAGAAAAATCATAGAAAAAATGAAAATCTTGATGAATTTTTTTGACATTCCAAAAATATAGCACAAAAATTTCGTTTCCGTCAGATTTTTTTCTGGCTGTTTTATGACGTTTTGTTTTGCATTTGAATGTGGCGGCTAATAAAAAATATCGTCATGCTGAATTTAATTCAGCATCTGCATTGAATATAGATTCCGAATCGAGTTCGGAATGACGTTTTTTTATGCGGATTCCGAATCTAAGCGAGTGGAAAAACGTTGAGTTTGGAACGACACTGATTTTTCAATTTCATAGACAGTCTCATTTTTCTGACTGTTTTATGTCATCTCGCAAAAGACTTCGCGTTTCTCGCCGCATTGCTCATCGCATTAAAAATAAAAGTCTATTCTCAAAAGCCTACGAAATCACTAGAATACAAATTATGGACAATTTACTTAAAATTCAAGATTTAAATGTTAATATAGAAAAAAAGCAGGTTCTGCGCGGCGTGAATCTTGCTGTCAACGCTGGCGAAACTCACGTTTTGATGGGACCGAACGGAGCCGGAAAGTCAACTTTGGGCTTTACATTGATGGGAAATCCGCGCTACGAGATTACAGGCGGAAAGATTTTTTTTGACGGCGAAGACATCACCGAAATGGCGGCGGACAAGCGTGCGGCAAAAGGAATTTTCATGAGTTTTCAGACTCCTCTTGAAGTTCCCGGAATTTCGCTTGAAAGCTTTATAAGAACAGCTTTGCAGCAGAAAACTGGAAAGCGCGTAAAACTTTTTCAGTTTCAGAAAGAGCTAAAAGAGATGATGTCGCTTCTTCATATGGACGAAAGTTACGCTTCGCGTGACTTGAACGTCGGTTTTTCAGGCGGCGAGAAAAAAAAGAGCGAGATTTTGCAGCTTCTCATGCTCAAGCCAAAACTTGCGATTCTTGACGAGACGGATTCTGGCCTTGATGTTGACGCTGTGCGCACGGTTTCAAAAGGAATCGAGGAATATCAGAAAAATCAGAACGGGGCTTTGATTATAATCACTCACTCAACAAAAATTCTTGAAAGTCTCCATGTTGATAAGACTCACGTTCTTGTGAAAGGAAAAATCGAAAAGGACGGCGGCGCGGAGCTTGTTGAGCAAATCAACGAGAACGGCTTTGAGGCGTTTGAAAAATAATTTTGAGAAACGGTTATGGAAGATATAAACAAAGAGCTGTCGGGATTTTCCGATTCGCCATATGACTTTAGATATGAAGAGAAAGGATTTTACCGCAATAAAAACGGTCTTACGGCTGAAATTGTCGAGAAACTTTCTGAAGACAAAAATGACCCTGAATGGATGCGCATTTTCCGCTTGAAGTCTCTTCAAATTTACAACGAACTGAAAGCTCCTGAATGGGGACCTGACATTTCCGGCTTGAACATGGACGAGATTGCGACTTACGTTCGGCCGAACACGAAAATGCAGACAAAATGGGAAGACGTTCCTGAGGACATAAAAAACACTTTTGAAAAGCTCGGAATTCCAGAGGCGGAGAGAACTTCGCTTGCCGGAGTCGGGGCTCAGTATGACTCGGAGCTTGTCTACCACAATTTGCAGGCGGAAGTCGCTGAAAAAGGCGTTGTCTACACGGATTTTGAAAGCGCGCTTCACGGTGAGTACGCGGAAATGGTCAGAAAGCATTTTATGAAGCTCGTTAAGCCTAACGACCACAAATTTGCGGCGCTTCACGGAGCGGTCTGGTCTGGCGGAAGCTTCGTCTACGTTCCAAAAAACGTGAAAGTCGATGTTCCTCTCCAGTCTTATTTCAGATTGAACGCGAAAGGTGCGGGGCAGTTTGAGCACACGCTGATTATCGTTGACGAGGGCGCGGACGTTCATTTTATTGAAGGCTGCTCGGCTCCAAAATACAACGTCGCGAACTTGCATGCCGGCTGCGTCGAGCTTTATGTCGGAAAAAACGCGCATTTGAGATATTCGACCGTGGAAAACTGGTCAAAAAATATGTACAACTTGAATACAAAGCGCGCGAGGGTTGAGGAAGGCGGCTCGATTGAATGGGTTTCTGGCTCGTTCGGAAGCCACATTTCCTATCTTTATCCTGAAAGTGACCTTGTAGGAAAAGGCGCGCGTGCGGAATTTACAGGCGTTACATTCGCAGGCGAAGGCCAGCAACTCGACACTGGCGCGAAAATGGTTCATCTTGCGCCAAAAACAACATCTTTAATCACGACAAAATCTCTTTCAAAAAGCGGCGGCGAGTCGATTTACCGTTCTGCAATCTACATTTCAAAGGACGCGAAAGACTCAAAGGCGAGCGTTAGTTGCGATTCTCTTATGCTCGACAATATTTCAAAGTCGCACACAATTCCAGCGATGGACTTGCACACAAGCGAGTGCGACGTTGGACACGAGGCGAAAATCGGCCGGATTTCAAACGATGCGGTTTTTTATCTTATGAGCCGAGGAATTTCCGAGGAAGAGGCGCGCGCGATGATTGTCTCAGGCTTTGCAAATCCTGTCTCAAAGGAGCTTCCGCTTGAGTACGCAGTCGAAATGAACAACCTGATTCGCCTTGAAATGAAAGGTGGCTTCTAATGAAAAAGACAATTTCTGAAATAAACAAAATTCCTTATCTCACGTGGAACTGGCTAAAAATGAACCGCTCTTCGCTTGAGCTTGAAGTTTCAGACGAAATCAGTTCTGACGGAATCGAGATTTTGAATCAGAACGCGAATGTGAAAATCGAAAATCTTTCAGGCAATACAAAAATCGTTGCGGAAGGAAAGTCGGATTCTCCAGTTTTGATTCATTTTGACTTTGAAAACGGAAAAAATTATTCGCACAGCCAGACAATCGAGGCAAAAGAGAATTCTGAAATCACAGTGATTATGGACTACACTTCGGCAAAAGATTCCTCAGGATTCTCAGAGATAAATACAAGTCTCCACGCGGAGAAAAATTCAAAAATCACGCTTGTGAAAGTTCAGCTTCTTGGAGAAAAATTCATTCAGATTGACGACACTTCTTCTGACTGCGCGGAAAATGCCTGCATCGACGTTGTCCAAATTGAGCTTGGAGGCTCGAAAATCTACGCTCAGGTGAAAAACGACTTGAACGGCGTTCAGTCAAAATTCACTTCGGAAACCGCGTTCATCGCGAAAAACGAGCAAATTGTTGATATGAACTACGTTGTGAATTTTATTGCGCAAAAATCAGAGACAAAAATGAGCGTTAAAGGCGTCGTGGCTGACAAAGCGCAGAAAATTTACCGCGGAACGATGGATTTTAGAAACGGCTGCGCGGGCGCGAAAGGCGATGAGCAGGAAGAGACGCTTTTGATGTCTGAAAATGTTGTGAACAAGTCAATTCCGATGATTTTGTGCGGCGAGGACAATGTTGAAGGTTCTCACGGCGCGACACTCGGACGGCTTGGCGCGGACGAGCTTTTCTATATGGAATCGCGCGGAATCAGCGAGAGCGAGGCTAAAACGATGATGGCTAAGGCGAAGATTTTAAGCACCGCCAGCCTGATTCCGGACGAAAGCTTGCGGAAAAAAATCGAGGATTACGTGGACGAAAAATAAAAGCAAAATGAATTGAACATTTATTTTGTTTTTGATAATATTTTGCCTACGAAAAACGCATATTTTAATCTTCTTGCGTTTATGGAAAGCTCTCTGGCGTGATGAACGATGGGGCGCGTTAAGTTTTCTTAATCTACGGCTACGCTTTTTCAAGCTTCCTGAGTTTTCCCGGAAATTATTTTTAGGAGTCCAATTATTATGGATCAGATGGTTATCAATGCAACTGTCCGCAACGAGACTGGAAAAAAAGTTGCGAAAGACTTGCGCGCTGCTGGAAAAATTCCTGCTGTTGTTTACGATGAAGCTGGAAAAGCAACTTCAATCACTGTTGATTCTGTAGAATTCAACAAAGCTTGGCGCAATATCACAGCTACAACTCTCGTCACTCTTGATGTTGAAGGAAAAAAATCAGACGCTTTCATCCGTGACACAGAATATGACATCATCACAGACAAAGTTCTTCACGCTGATTTCTACGCTGTAACAAACACAAAGCCTGTTACACGCAAATTCAAGGTTCAGCTTACAGGAACTCCAGCCGGCGTTCTCAAGGGAGGATTCCTTGTTAAGCACGTTCCTGAGATTGTTGTCAAGGCTCTTCCAAAAGACTTGCCTGTCCGCGTTGTCGGCGACATCTCAAAAATCAACGTTGGAGACCTTTACAAGGTAAGCGACCTCGGTCTCAGCGACAAAGTAACTTTGATTACTCCAGCTGACACAGTTCTCGCAACTGTTGCTCCAGCTCGCTAATCGCAAGCTAAGCTGATTTTAATGCCCCTGTTCAAGAAGAGCGGGGGCTTTTTTATTTTTAGTCGGAAAATCAAAAATTGCAGAAGATGAAAAATAATCTCGTTCCATTTGAAGAAAAAGTTTTGGCAGGTTTAGTCTCATGCGGCGTTTTGGAAAATCCTGGAAATTCAGAAAGTTTGAAGAATCTTGAAGATGAGCTGAACTCGGAAAATTGCGAAAGTCAGACGAGCTTGGAAAATCATATTGAGCCGAATCCTGAAAATCTTTCAAATCTCAAAAAATCCGGAAATCTTAAAAATCTGACGAATTCAGAAATTTTGAAGAATCTTGGAAAATTCCTCTCTGAAAATAAAATCGGGGCGGCGGTCTCGGGCGGGGCGGATTCTGTTTCTCTTTTGCTCTCGCTTTCAAAAATCTTCGGAAAAATCGGAATGAAAAATCGCCTTGAAGTGATTACGGTGAACCATGGAATCCGCGAGAAAACTCAGACTGACGGCGACGCGCTTTTTGTTCAAAATCTTTGTGAAAGTCTCGGAATTTCTTGCAAGGTTGTCTCTTTTGAGCAAGGAGAGGCAGCGAAGAACGCGGAAAAACGCGGAAAAGGCCTTGAGGAAGCCGCGCGAGAAATGCGCTACAAGGCTTTTTATGACTTTATCGCGGAAAAAAATCTTTCTTTTCTTTGCCTTGCGCACAATCAAAACGACCAGACTGAAACAATTCTCATGCGGCTCTTGAAAGGAAGCGGAAGCGAAGGCTTGGGCGGAATTCCGAAAAGGCGCGGAAAGATAATCCGGCCGCTTTTGAACATTTCGCGCGCTGAAATTGAAAATTATCTTGCTGAAAATAAAATTTCGTGGCGGACTGACTCAACAAATTTTGAAAACAAATACTCGAGAAACAAAATCCGTAATGTTCTCGTTCCGTTTTTGGACGAAAATTTTGCAGGCTGGAAAGAATCTGTTCTGATTTCGGGTCAGAAAGCGTTTGACGACAATTCTTTTTTGCAGAAATGCGCGGAAAACGAGGCGAAAAAATCCTGAAAAGCGTTGAAAATGACGACGGGAAAATCGTTTTGGAATGGAAAACGTTCTGCGGCCTTGATTTCGCGATCCAAAGAAGAATAATTTATCTCGCGCTGAACAAACTCGGATTTGGCGAAAGATTTCCGTTCAGGCATGTGAAAGAAATTTGCGGCTGGAAAAACGAAAAACTTGAGAAAAAATGCGTTCTGACTTTTGAAAAGCTGAAAATTTCGCTGAAAAATCAAAATCTTGAATTTGAAATTTCTGAAAACAAAAAAAATCGGATTTCTTTTGGATATAATTTTGTTTTTACAGATGAAAATGATTTTTTTGAATATGAAAAAATGAAATTTTATCTTGAAAAGCGAAACGACGAAAATTGCGATGAAAACGTGGAAAAAATTTTTCTTTGCGTTGAATCTTGCGGAAAAAAATGCGATTTTGAAGTTCATCTTCCTTTTTCTGTTGGAAGTTTTCAGCCCGGAGAAAAAATCAGAACTTCAGACGGAAATCTGAAAAATATTTCGGATATTTTTTCGGACTGGAAGATTTCAGAAAGCGAAAAATGCCTGATTCCTGTTGTGCGTGTCTTGTCTGAAAAATCCGGAGAATTTGAAGCCGCCGCGATTTTTGGATTTGCCGCCGATTCAAAAAACTGGAAAGTTCAGAATTTGTGATTTTAGAAGATGAAAATTGAAACCTCTTGCATTTTTAAATCTGCGCCGGATTGCTTGCACAAAAATCGCTTATCTTGTGAATGATTGGAAAGTAATATAGAATAAAAATAGGTGTGCCGATGTCAAAAAAATCTTTTCGTATCACTTTTTTTGCTGTTTTTGGCTTTTTTATTCTGTTCAATCAAAATGCTTTTTGCCAGGCTGCTTCCGCTTCTGCCGCGAACAAACGCACTGCAATAAGATATATGCAGCTTGCAAAGCAGAAATTGGCGGAAAAGCAGTGGGCTGACGCGGATTTTAACGCGAATCTAGGGCTTGCCTATGACGATTCCATCGCCGATTTGTGGTACATACGCGCGGCGGCAAAAATGAACAAAGGCGACAAAAAGTCAGAGGTTCTTCCGCTGGTTTCAAAATCGCTTGACGGCACTCAATGGTCTGACTACAACAAGGACGGCGCGAGAATCCTTTATGCCGACATTCTCTGCTCGGCTCACAAATATGCTGAGGCGATTTCTGTTTTGGACGAAAGCCCGTTCATTTATTCTTCCGACGCTGAATATATCCGCGCAAAATCTTATTACAACCAGAAAACAAAAGAAAGCATTGAAACTGCCCGAATGAAAATTGACGCGGCAAGAAGAGTTTATCCGAAAGATTCGAGATTTGCCGACCTTTTTTACCGCTTTGAATTCGCTTTGGCGGAGGAAAAATCACAAAATCTTGATTCTTCAAATTTCGACAATTCTTCTGATTCAGATTCTGCGGCTTTGCTTGGCGAAAACGATTCTCTTAAATCTGACTCAATTTCGTCTGATTCTGGAAATTTTGCTTTTGACGAGCGCGTCCAGAAAATCGCTGACGCTTTTCTTGCTTCTCTTTCAAACTACAAAAATTCAAATCCTGAAATTGAGCTTCTGGCGGCTTTTTTTGTTCAAGATTCTGAAAAACGCGCGAGAATCATAAAATCTTTCAACGCGAAAGGCGCAAAGTCGCCTGTCTATCCGTCGCTTGCGCTGAATTCGGGATTGATAAAAGAACGCGACGCTCTCGATTATTTCTATAATTTTGCTGATGATTCTGTTTTTTTGCCAGTCTTGCAGCTTTTTATCAAGTCTCTTAAAAATGAGGACTCAAAAAAAGAATTTTCGGAATATCTTAATTCGTACAACGGAACGGTTTTGATTGACACTGACGGCGATTTGCTCGTGAATATGACCGTGAAATATGAGCGGGGCCGGCCTTCAAAGATTTTTTATGATGAAAATCAGGATGACGATTACGAATGGACTTGCGACTGCGATTTTGGCGTGCCTGTTGTCTTGAATCTCTTGCAGAGCGGCACGAAAATTTCCTACGGAAACTGGCCTTATATTCAGCAGGCGGTTTACGCTCTTCCTTCTGATTCTCAAAAATCCGAAAATTCAAATCTTTATGGTCCGGAAAGTCCAAAAGATTCTGATTCTTCTGAAATCGCTTTTGACATAATTTCCGACACGCTCGCTTGGTGTCCTTTTTCTGTTGAAAGCGAAAAAACTTCGAAAGAAAATCTTGATTTTGATTTTTTTGTGCCTGTCTTAAATTCAAAAAACGCAGAAATCGACAGTGAAAGCTTTATAAATTCCGCTTTTGGCTACACAATGCCGTCAAAAGAACGGCAGAACGCTGAAATTTCCGTTAGCCTTCTGAACGGATTTGCGCAGCAGGCACTTTATTCTGCGGATGGAAAAGTCTATGCACAGGCGAAATTTGAGAACGGGCTTCCTGTAAGCAGAACGGTCGATGTTGACGGCGACGGAACTTTTGAGACGGTTGAGGAATACGGATATTCAAAGGATTTTAGCCAGAAATTTATTTCTCCGGCAGATGAGATTCAGATAATCACAAATCTTTTTGGAAGTCCAGCTGAAAAAACTGGAATTTATGTGAAGTCAATCAAAATCGACAGAAATGGCGACACGATTCCTGATTTTATGGAAGAATACACGGCTGGCGAGGGGAAAATCTCTTCTTGGGATTATGACGCAGACGGAAAATGGGACGTTCGCTATGTGAAGCTGCCTTCATCTGACGGCGAGAAACTCCGCGAGGAAGCGATGTTCCATGAGCCTCTTAAAAATCAGATTGTTACGGTTTCAAGCGAGAACGGAATTCCAGTTAGCGTGAAAGTCGGCGGAGATGAGCTTTCTGTGAAAAAAGGCTCGGCGGAGAAGTTTTACTGGATTTCTGAAACCGGCTTGAAGTCTACAGAAGAGAAAATCGCTCAGAAAATTAACCAGATTGGCTCTCAAGGTGTTTGTATAATATTGGAAGACAATCAGGAAAGATATTTGGCCGTTAGAGTCGGAGATAAGATTTTTGCTGAAATTTTGCCTTCCTCAATGGAAAATTAAAAAATGATGAAAAAAAACAAGTTTATTGCTGCGGCAGGAATTTTTTCTGCCTTTTTGTTTTCATGCGCGACTGTGAAAGACCCCGAAGACGTTTTTTCTGATATTGACTACACTCAGGAAGACGCTCGTAGAGCCGAGGCTGGAAGAATCACTTCTTTAATGGAAGATAATTCAGTTCAGTCGCTGTGGCGCGCTTATCTTTTGGGCGATGAGGACATTTTTTCGCAGTGCTTGGACAAAGTTGTCGCTGAATTCAACAAGTGCATTGAAGACGAGGATTATTTCAACGCCAAACGGCTTTACACTTCTCTTGAAAATGTGTCTTATAAAGGACTTTCTTCGCTTTCAAAAAGCAAAGAGGAGCTTGATTCTCTTCATAACGCAAAAGTGCCGGGACTTTCTTCATCTCCGTCAAAATCATTGGCAAAAAAAGTCTCAGAACTGATTGACGGAACTGTGACAATCTGGGTTGACAAGGGAATAAAAGTCGAAAACGGAATGGGCTACGCTGACCGCGTTATCGGCTCAGGATTTTTCATCTCAAAAGACGGATACATAATCACGAACAACCACGTTATTGAGGACGTTGTTGACAGCAAAAGCTCGGCTTACTCAAAACTTTACATAAAAGTCGGAAAAGACACCGACACAAAAATTCCTGCGAAAGTAATCGGCTGGGATTCTGAAATCGACTTGGCCTTGATAAAAACCGAAGTTGAAGCGCCTTACGTCTTTAATCTTGGCTCAAGCTCGGATTTGGAAGTCGGCGACAAAGTCTACGTTATAGGCTCGCCGGTCGGCCTTGAGCGGACGCTGACAAGCGGAATTGTGAGCGCGGTTGACAGAAAACTTTTCTCGCTCGGTTCTGTAATGCAGATTGACGCGGCTGTAAACTCTGGAAATTCCGGCGGACCTTGCATTGACGAGAATGGAAATGTTCAGGCTGTCGTTTTTGCCGGAATGTTGCAGTATGAGGGCTTGAATTTTGCGATTCCTGTTGAATATTTGAAAAGTCTTTTGCCTTCGCTGTACGCTGGCGGAAAAATAAGCCATCCGTGGCTCGGCTGCTACGGACACACAAAAAAAGAGCTTGGCAAAAATTCCGGGCTTGAAATCCAGTATATTCTTCCGGGCGGAAGCGCGAGCCGCGCAAAGCTCCGTTCTGGAGACGTAATCACAGAATTTGACGGGCAAAAAATCGATTCTCTTGAAGAAATGCAGAGCGTTATGATGAAAAATCCTGCAAAGTCGATTATGAAGCTGAAATACCGCCGCGGAGACGATGAAAAAGAACTCGAGGAGACGCTTTATCTTGCCGTCCGCCCTGAATCTCCGGGCTACGTGATTTATAAAAGCGACTTGTTCGCGAATTCTGCCTATCCGATTTTCGGAATGAAGCTGACTCCAGTCTCGACCGTAAGCTCAAAAAAATATTCAGTCGAGAAAATCATAAAAGGCTCGGTTGCCGATGAGTACGGATTCAGCGAAAACGACCCGCTTGAAATTGCGAGCCTGAAACTCAACGACGAAAAAACGGCTTTGTATGTTGAGCTTCACTCAAAAAACAGAAAAAAAGGCTATCTTGATATAAATATGGCGTTCGCTTCGGCTTTGGACAGTCCGTATTATTTTTAAGTTTACTGAAATTAAGGAACGAAAAATGACAGAAATGAAATACAAGCGCAACTTTTGCATTGTTGCCCACATTGACCACGGAAAATCAACTTTGTCTGACCGTCTGATTCAAAAGGCGAAAATCATCGATGACCGCCAGATGACAAACCAGATTCTCGACAATATGGACATTGAGCGCGAGCGCGGAATCACAATCAAAAGTCAGGCGGTTACGATTCCTTATCACGCAAAAGACGGACACGACTACGAGCTTAACTTTGTTGACACGCCCGGCCATGTCGATTTTTCTTACGAGGTAAGCCGCGCGATTGCTTCCTGCGAGGGCGCGCTTCTTTTAGTTGACGCGAGCCAGGGCGTTGAAAGCCAGACTGTCTCGAATCTTTACATGGCGATGGAGCATGACTTGGCGATTGTTCCTGTCATAAACAAAATCGACCTTCCAAGCGCGGATATTCCGGCTGTGAAAAAGCAGATTGACCACGATTTGGGGCTTGACTCAAATGACGCGGTCTGCGTTTCCGCAAAAACAGGCGAGGGAATCGACGAGCTTATGGAAGCGATTGTGACAAAATTCCCGGCTCCTACAGGAAATCCAGACGGAAACGCTCAGGCTTTGATTTTTGACTGCCATTATGACGAATACAGGGGTGTTGTTGTCCATATCAGAGTAAAAGAGGGCAGAATCAAAAAAGGCGATGTAATCCGTTTTATGGCAAAAGGAACAGATTACAAGGTTGACCAGATTGGAATCTTCAAAATCAATTATGAGGAGCGTCCTTATCTTGAAGCCGGCGATGTTGGCTATATAATTGCTGGCGTAAAAACTGTAAGCGATGTGCGCGTTGGCGACACTGTTACTTTGGCTTCTGATCCTGCGCCTGTTCCTCTTGACGGATTCAAGGAAGTCAAGCCTGTCGTTTTCTCTTCGATTTATCCGATGGCTTCAAACGACTACGAGGAGCTTCGCGACAGCATGGAAAAGCTCAAGCTGAACGACGCTTCGCTTGTCTACGAGAAGGACAACTCGCTTGCTTTGGGAAACGGCTTCCGCTGCGGATTTTTGGGGCTTCTTCATCTTGAAATTGTTCAGGAGCGTCTTGAACGCGATTATGACCAGGCGGTTATTTTTACGGCTCCGTCGGTTCAGTACAAAGTCAAGATGACAAACGGAGACGAGAAAATCATCGACAATCCGACCGAATATCCGGAAACAAAAGTTCAGGAGGCGTGGGAGCCTTACATCAACGCTTCGATTATCACTCCAACGGAATATATCGGCTCGATTATGAATCTCTGCACGGAAAAGCGCGGAATGCAGACGAATATGACTTATCTTGATGAAAAGCGCGTTGAGCTTACTTATGATATGCCGCTTGCCGAGGTTCTTTTTGATTTTTATGACAAGCTGAAAAGCTATAGCCGCGGCTACGCTTCGTTTGACTACGAAGTTACGGATTACAAGCCGACCCAGCTCGTGAAAGTTGACATTTTGCTTAACGGAAAGCCGGTTGACGCTCTTTCCCAGCTTGCATTCAAGCCGGAAGCCGCAGCCCGCGCAAAAAAAGTCTGCGAGCGTCTAAAAGATGAAATTTCGCGCCAGCAGTTCAAGATTGCGATTCAGGGCGCAATCGGAAGCCAGATTATCGCGCGCGAAACTGTAAATCCTGTGCGTAAAGACGTTCTTGCAAAATGCTACGGCGGCGACGTTACCCGAAAACGCAAGCTTCTTGAAAAGCAGAAGGAAGGAAAAAAGCGCATGAAGATGATTGGAAACGTCGAGCTTCCTCAAAGCGCGTTCCTTGCGGTTTTAAAAGAAAAAGACGAATAGAAAAACTGAAAAAAAACAGAAATCCTGCGTTTGGTGCTGAAATACACTTAAACGCAGGATTTTTTTAATTTATAGCAGATTGAACAAGAGAATGTGATTTTTAATTTGTTTAGACGTTCAAGATTTTTTTGCGAGATTTCAAAATTGGAAATCATAAAAACGCGAGATTTTTAGATTCGATATTCAGAAAATATTAAAAATGATAAAATTTTTCAATTCTCGACAATTACTTTTATATTGTTCCGAGAATCATTTTATACAATTCGGTTCGTTTTGAATCGCAAAAATTTATTTTTTAAAATCTTCAAATCAGCAAAATTGCCACGATTTGATTTCATTCGCTTTTTTCTAAAATTTCCGCCGCATTTTTTATGTCTTTAAGAAAAAAATCAAGCTCGCTTCTGATTCTCTTTAAGAAACTTGTGTTTTTTGTGTCGCATTTGTATCCGTCGGGAAAGTGCAGAAAAACATATTCACGCACAGAAATCAAGTTTTCAAGCTCCTTTTCAAAATCTTCCTGAGTTTGTTTTTCGCCTTTTCCGTTCGACAGAAGATTTTTGATTCTTTCAAGCGCATTTTTTTCATTTTTCAGATAGACAAGAATGTCTTTTTTGACTTTTTCTTTTGATTCAGGATTTTTACTTTCGGATTCCAAGCGATTTGTTTCTGAGGTTTTTATTTTTTCAAGGAAATTTTTCACTTCCTCATTTTTGATTTGCGGAATTCCAATGTTCAAGCCGAACTCAGAGCAGTTGAAGAAATTTTTGCTTTTTCCGAACACATCTTTAAATGATTTTGCGT
>JAXDVS010000068.1:0-4660 GCA_034088785.1 Treponema sp. | reverse complement strand
GTGCAAATTGCCGCCGGGCTTTGCGTGGCTGCGCTTCCATTGTTTTCTGTACTGCCACAAAAATCCCTAACCCATGGAGGAAAAGGCTTATGAAAAATTCAATAAAAAGATTTCTGCCGCTTGCCGGAGCTGTTCTTGCGTTCGCTTTGCAGCTCCTTATAAAAAATCACCGCCGCCATCCGGCGGCTCTTCATCCTTATTACGCGGAACTGCTTGTGATTTTCGCAGTTCTTGCGCTGGCGGCTTTTGTGGCTTCGTTTTTCTGGCAAAAGACAAGAAATTTTCTTCAGGAAAACGGTCCTGTAATCGCCGGAGGCTTTGTTCTTCTTTCCGCTTTGAACATTCTTACGGCAAAGAGTGCGGTTCTTCCTGTAATGCTTTTTCCGAGCTTTGACAATATTCTGTCTGTCTTTGTGGAATCGCGCGCATTGCTGGCAAAATGCGTCCTTCATTCTGTAAAACTTCTGTTCACCGGGATTTTTTTCGGTGTGCTTGTTGGTTTTCTTACAGGAGTCGGGCTTGGTTTTTCAAGACGGTTCAATTATTGGGTGAATCCGTTCATCAAAATAATCGGACCGATTCCAGCAACCGCGTGGATTCCGATTGCACTTGTGGTTTTTCCGGGAACTTTCGGAGCAAGCGTTTTTATTGTCGCGCTTTCGGTGTGGTTTCCGGTTCTGCTTTTGACAAGCTCAGGAATCCAGAACGTTCCGAACGCATATTTTGAAGTCGGAAAAACTTTGGGAGCCGGCAGATTCTACCAGATTTTCAGGATTGCGATTCCAGCGGCGCTTCCGAACATTTTTCAGGGGCTTTTCTTTGGAATCTGCTCATCGTTCATTGCGCTGATGACGGCGGAAATGTTCGGGGCAAAGGCAGGAATCGGCTGGTTCATAAACATGGAAAAGGAACTTGCGGAATTCAAAGGCGTTTACGCAGGACTTATTCTGATAGCCGTTTTCTGCTCGGTGATTCTAAAAATCCTGTTTCTGGCAAAAGACAAGACATTAAGATGGCAGAAAGGGCTTGTAAAGTAGGCTTCAAAAGGAGATTTTATGGAAGGCGAAGTAAAAATTCAGAGTGCAACAAAAGTTTTTAATTCCGCAAAAGAATCTGTAACCGCCCTTTCCGGCGTTGATTTTGAAATTCCGGCAGGAAGTTTTGTGACTTTAATCGGACCTTCCGGCTGCGGAAAGACGACTTTGCTCCGCTGCATTGCCGGGCTTGAAACTCTTACAGACGGGAAAATCCTTGTGGATGGAAAAGCTGTTTCAAAACCCGGAAGCGATCGCGGATTTGCGTTTCAGCAGGCGAACCTTTTTCCGTGGCTCACAATCCGCCAGAACATCAGTTTCGGGCTAAAAGCAAGAAAGATTTTCAAGGAAAACAAAAACTCTGTGGACGAATTTATCAGTCTTGTGGGCTTAAAAGGCTTTGAAAATTCTTTTCCGCACCAAATTTCAGGCGGAATGAACCAAAGGGCAAGCCTTGCGCGCGCTCTTGTAGGTCATCCAAAAATCCTTCTTCTGGACGAACCGCTCGGAGCTTTGGACGCGTTCACAAGAATGACAATGCAGGACGAGATTCTGCGAATAAAAAAAGAACACAACATGACAATGATTATGGTGACGCACGATGTGGACGAGGCGGTCTACATGAGCGACTATGTTGTTGTTATGACGGCGCGCCCGGCAAAAGTCCAGAAAATCATAAAGATTGAGCTTAGCCAGCCGCGCGTAAGAAAACAGGACGTTTTTGTGAACTACAGAAACCAGATTCTTGAAATATTGAACTACGCAGGAAAACTTCCTGAGTTGGAATTTACATTGTAAGGAGAAAATGTCATTCCGAACTCGATTCGGAATCTATATTAAGTATCTAATAAAGATGCTGAAATAAATTCAGCATGACAATAAAATTTTTAAGGAGGACAAAATGAAAAAAATTATTTCTATTATATCATCAGTTTTGGCGGCAGCTTCTCTGACACTCAGTCTTGCCTCGTGCAAAAAAGAAGCACCTGTAACGGTAATCGGCTACAGAACAGGAAGCCTTTGCGCAATTCCGATTCATATTGCGGTTCTGAACGGACTTTTTGAAAAGGAATTTGCGGCAATCGGGCAAAAGGTTGAAACTCTGCATCAGTCCGGATTCAGCGGAACAACGGCGGAACTTGTCGGAGCAGGAAAAGTCCATGGCGGATTCGAGCTTATCGCGTCCAACCTTCAGGCAATGGAAAACGGACTTCCAATCGTCTTTGCAACGGGCGTGCACACAGGCTGCACAAGATATTTTGTCCGCCAGGACTCAGGAATCAATGGACCGAAAGATTTGCGCAGAAAGAAAATCGGCGTTCTTAATCTTACAGATTCCTCGGTAATAAACTTAAAAAGAAAACTCGGCGAATATGGAATAAAGGTTTCGCTTTCTGATTCAGAAGTTGAATTTACAACGTATGAAATGAGTGCGCTTGGCCTTGCCCTGAAAAACGGTCAGGTTGACGCGATTGCGCTTCACGAGCCGATGGCAAGCAAAGTGGTGTCTGAATTCGGCTTCAAGCAGATTCTTGACACAGGAACAGACGAAAAATTTAAGGACGAATACTGCTGCCAGATTTTTGTCACAGAAGATTTCCTTGAAAAAAATCCAGAGGGCGTAAAGGCGTTTATCCGCGCAATCCAAAAGGCTTCGGCTTATGTTCAGGCAGTTCCAGAAGAAGCGGCTAGAATCCAGCTTGAAAACAATTTTACTTCGGGAACTGTAGAAGGCAACGTGAAAATCCTGAAAACTCTGAACTACACTTCCTCGTATGAAAAAGGCAAGCAGACTTTTGTAAATGCAATCCACGAGCTAAAGGAACTTGGCGTTCTAAAACCGACAACAGACGCTGAGGCATTCATAAAACGCGGCTATGTAGACTTGAAAAGAATCCCGGAAGGATATGTTTACAATCCTGAGACAAAGGAATTTTCCGAGATTTCAGCAAAATAGCACTTTAACTAAAGGAAGCCTAGCTAAGGACTGAAGTAAGCCTAGCTAAGGGGCGAAGGAAGTATTCCTAAGAGCTGAAGTAAGTATTCCTTTAGTCCTTAGGAATTATTTCTTAGGCTCTTAGGAAGTATTACTTCGGGGGTTAGGAAGTATTCCTTCAGAAAAAATCCATAAAACGGCTGAAAAACCTTAATTCTGCCCTATTTTTTCTAAAAAAGGCCAGCGTCTAAAAAAAAACTGCAAAAGCGCGCAAAAATATTTTTCATTGAATTATCGGAATTCTAATTTATAATAAAATTCATAATCGAGGTGAAATATGAAAAAATGCTTGTTTTTTGCTTTATTCGCGCTGGCCGCTTCCACGTCGCTTTTCTCTGGCACAACCAAAGCAAAATCTTCATCATCAAAAACGACAAATTCACAAAGTTCAATTTCAGCAGGCAAAACGGCAAAAAGCCAGACAAGCTCAAAATCAAGTCCGAACAAAACAAAATCCAGCACAGCAAGCACAAAGTCAAAAGGAAAAAGCCTTGCCACGCTCGACACAGCAAGAAATGTTGACTATCTGAGCGATTTTGAAAAAGATGTGATTTTTGAGATGAACAAGGCGCGGGCCGATCCAAAGCAGTTCGCCGACTTATATCTCGTTCCGAGGCTCAAAAATTTTGACGGAAAACTATATATCGAAAAAGGAACGGATACAAACCCGTGCGGCAGAAGAGTTTTAACACGCGAGGGCGCGGCTGTTGTAAAGGAATGTATAGAATATATGTACAATCAAACACCGCGTTCTCCGCTCCGTCCGTCTAAAGGACTTACAAAGGCGGCAAAAGAGCATGCGGAAAGCCAAGTGCTCACCAATGGTTTTGGACACGACAGAATTGACGGCACAAATCCATTTGAAAACATGAGAAAATACGGCTCGTTTATGGCAGCAGGCGAAAACATATCCTACGGAATGACCACAGCAAGAAACACTGTATTGCAGCTCTTGATTGACGACGGAGTCGCCTCGCGCGGACACAGAACAAACCTTATGGCTAAGAATTACAGCTCCGCTGGCGTAGGATTTGCCGAAAACAAAGACACAGGAAAAATTGAATGTGTAATCGACTACGCGCAAAATTACGTGGAAAGATAGGAGAAACAGATTTCATTGAAAAAGAAGCAAGTTATAATCGATGAAAAACAGAACTGTTTTTAACCGTCCGTTGCAGATTAACCGGAAAAATTAATCAGTTATAATCACAAGACCATAATAACCGTTCATCGAGGCGTTGCAGATTGACCGGAAAAATTAATCAGTTATAATCGAGTGTCAACGCTTATCTTTCCAATTCTGGTTGCAGATTGACCGGAAAAATTAATCAGTTATAATAGGACGGTTTGGAGCCTAGAGCAGTCGTTTGTTGCAGATTGACCGGAAAAATTAATCTGTTATAATTTCATCTGCAACAAGCTGAAAGCGTTGAAAGTTGCAGATTGACCGGAAAAATTAATCAGTTATAATCGCTCTACATAATTGTTAATTGTCATACTTGTTGCAGATTGACCGGAAAAATTAATCAGTTATAATTGTTCAGCGTGACGTAAAGAACATCATACGTTGCAGATTGACCGGAAAAATTAATCAGTTATAATCCATGGTGCAAGACTGTAATTCTGCGTC
>JAXDVS010000067.1:0-25619 GCA_034088785.1 Treponema sp. | reverse complement strand
TAATACTTGCAGCATACTTTATAATTAAGGTGGTGTAAAAATGACAGATTCTAAGCACGGCGGAAAGCGTGAGGGTGCTGGCAGACCAAAAGGAACGACAAAAGAAAATAAAAAGGTCTACAAAACATTTAGCGTTTCGTGCTTAGAACACGAACTTGCATTGATAAAAAGCAATGCGGAAAAACAGGGAAAGACACCAAGCCGGTATTTGGTTGACCTTGCCCTAAAAGACGAAAACTAAAAGCAGGAGGCATATATGACATTCTTTGATTTTATGACAAAGTTTCCGACTGAAAAAGCCGTTATAAAATACTTTCTCAAAATCAGATATAACGATGTTCTTATATGCCCTCACTGCGGTTCAAAAGTTCGTGTTCAGCATAGAAACGACAATCTAAAACTTTGTAACTGCCATAACTGCAATAATACATTCTCACCATTCAAAAACACAATCTTTGAAAAATCCTCAACAGACCTTCGCAAATGGTTCTATGCAATTCACTTGTTTTTGAATTCTAAAAAAGGAATTTCCGGCTTACAGCTCCAGCGTGAAATCGGCGTAACATATAAAACAGCGTGGAGAATGCTCAAACAAATACGCTCAGCAATGGGAAATACTGATATGACAAAAGCATTTGAAGCAATGGTCGAAATTGACGAAGCATACATAGGCGGCAAACCTCGCAAGAAAAACAATCAGATACACGGAACTGCAAAGCGTGGAAAAGGCACAAAGAAAACTCCTGTAATCGGTGTAAAGGAACGCTCAACAAACCGTGTATATGCAAAAGTTACCCTGCCGGACGAAAACGGTCAAAAACTTACAGGCAAGCAGCTTTTTAATGTTCTTGACAGTGTATGCAAAGATAATGCAACTGTATTTACAGACGATTATCACGGCTATGGATTTCTTGACGATGAAGCACGCAATCCGGGAAAACTTATTCATATTGTAGTTAATCATTCAGCAGGTCAGTACGGTGCAGGACCGGGAATAAATACAAACGGAATTGAATCATTCTGGGCAATATTGAAGCGTGGAATACTCGGAATCTATCATCACGTTTCTGTGAAATACTTGCAGGAATATGTAAATGAATTTTGTTTTAGACAGAACAACGGAACAAGTTCATTTGATACACTTCTCCAGCAGGGTGTATTTGTTGCGTAATACTTGACACAAAATTTACTGTACAGTAAATTTTGTATTATGAACATCAAGGAAGAAACTGCGGTAACTCCTATACATAGGACGGGGGGGGTAATTCAAAACTCCATAAAGCAAAAGCCGCAAAAAATGATGAATTCTATACTCAGTTTGATGATATAAACGAAGAGTTAAAGCATTATAAAGAACACTTCAAGAATAAAGTTGTATTTTGCAACTGCGATGACCCCGAATACAGCAATTTCTATCAGTATTTCAAAATCAATTTTGCCCATCTTGGATTAAAAAAACTCATAACAACGCATTATGAAAACGACAAGCCGTCCTATAAACTTGTAATTACAGAATACACGGAAAAAGACCCGCCTAGAGAAACTCTATTGCAGAACGGTGATTTTCGTTCTGATGAATGTGTAGAATTTCTCAAAGAATCCGATATTGTGGCAACAAATCCACCGTTTTCCCTTTTCAGAGAGTTTGTTTCCCTGCTTGAAAAATACAATAAAAAGTACATCATAATCGGAAATAAAAATGCTCTTACATATAAGGAAATTTTTTCTTTAATAAAATCAAATAAACTTTGGACTGGGCATAGAAACATAAATAAAGATATGTGGCTGATTTTGCCAGACGATACCGAAAAATGGGAAAAGATAAAACCTGTAAAAGACGCATACGGTTTAGAACAAAACAGAAAAATCAAGCACATAATGGCTTGCTGGTTTACAAATCTTGATATTAAGAAAAGGCACGAAGATTTAATTCTGTATGAGCACTATAATGAAGAAAAATATCCAAAATATGATAATTACGATGCTATAAATATAGATAAAGTAACAGAAATACCTTGCGATTATTACGGAATTATGGGAGTCCCGATTACTTTCTTGGATAAATATAATCCAGAGCAGTTTGAAATTATAGGAATAACAAATCACGGAGATATGGCAGGGATTCCATATACTAATGATAATTGTTTTGCTGAAATAAATAAAAAACGGTTATATGTTAGAATTTTTATTCGGAGAATAAAATGAACATAAAACTTCACGAAATATTAGTTAAAGACCTAGTAGAGAATTATACAAATAGTGATGAAGAAGGTGTTGTTGGATATAACGGAAAATTGAATATCCGTCCGCCTTATCAGAGAGAATTCGTTTACAAGCCGGAACAACGGGATAAAGTCATTGATACAGTAATGAAAAACTTTCCTCTCAATGTTATGTACTGGGTAAAAAGTGGCGACAATTCATTTGAACTTATGGACGGTCAGCAAAGAACTATAAGCATTTGTGAATATTTCAAATGTAACTTTCCTGTTAATTTCCGCTATTTTTTCAACCTTACAGATACTGAAAAAGAAGAATTCTTGAATTATAAACTTATGGTTTATATCTGCGAGGGAAACGACAAGGAAAAAATCGAATGGTTCAAGACAATCAACATTGCAGGAGAAAAACTGTTTGACCAGGAACTGCTGAACGCAATGTATACAGGCGAATGGCTCACAAGTGCAAAACGGTTTTTCAGCAAGACAAACTGCCCTGCATATAACATCGGAAAAGATTATCTGAACGGCTCTGCAATCCGGCAGGATTATTTAGAAACCATTTTGAAATGGAAAACAGATAATCAGATTCAGCAGTATATGGCACTTCATCAGCACGATCCGAACGCAAACGAACTGACGCTTTATTTTCAGAATATAATCAGCTGGGTAAAAACAGCATTTCCAAAATACCGCAAGGAAATGAAAGGCATTGAATGGGGATTTCTCTATAACAAATTCAAGGATTCAGCCATTGATTCAAAAGCCGTTGAAGAAAAAATCACCGCTTTAATGCAGGACGATGATGTAACAAATAAAAAAGGCATTTATGAATATGTTCTGGACAACGAAGAAAAACACCTCAATATCCGTGCATTTACTCCAAATCAAAAACGAGAAGCCTACGAACGTCAAAACGGAATCTGCAAAGAGTGCAATAAACATTTTGAAATAAACGAAATGGAAGGCGACCACATAACACCGTGGCACTCCGGCGGAAAAACAACCGCCGAAAACTGCCAGATGTTATGCAAAGACTGCAACAGACACAAATCGGGAAAATAAAAAAATATATTAAGAGTGTATAAGGGGATAATTCCGAAAAAAAATTGTCATACAGAATTTAAGACGAGCAGAATACTGCTCGATTTCAGCATATGAATTAGACGCAGGCGTAATTTTTGAAAAATAAGCGATAGCGAGTGAACGACGTTTCGCCAAAGGCTAAAATTAACTTGGGGAACGAACGGCGTTTTGCCACGGACGGAAATCTGGCTGGGGAAGACGTGGCGTTTTACCACGGGCAAAAATCGGCTTAGCGAGCGAGTGGCGTTTTGCCACAAGCTGAAATCGACTTGGCGGACAAATGGCGTTTCGCCGCTGGCAGAAATTGAGTTGGCAGGCGGATGGCATTTTGCCACTGGCAGAAATCAAGCTGGCGAGGAAATGGCGTTTCGCCGCAGGCTGAAATTGAGTTGACAGGCGGATGGCATTTTGCCACAAACGGAAATTAAGCTGGCGAGCGAGTGGCATTTTGCCACGGACGGAAACCAAGCTGGCGGACAAATGGCGTTTTGCCACGTGCTGAAATTGACTTGTCGGTCGAATGGCGTTTTGCCACGGACAGAAATTAACTTGGCGAAGCCGTGGCAACATCATCAGCCGTTTTTCCGCATTTCAATTTGGAAAAAATCTCCAAATTCGCCACGAAAGCAAACTTCCAACGCACAAAAACGTGCGGAAGCCCCGGCAAACTTCAAGCCACGCCCCGCTTTCCTTGTCCCACACATCTCTTCCCTACAAAAAAATCCGGCTGGAAAACACAAATCTCAGCCGGATTTTTTTATTTTGCGCCGTAAACGCTGTAGTATTTGTCGATTTCGCCTTTTATCTCGTCGGTGATGATTTTCTTGTCGCCGTTTGTGTAAAGCGAGTCAACAACGTCTTTCATTGTAACAATCGCGCGCGCCGGAAATCCGTATTTCTCAGAAATCACCTGAAGAGCGGCCTTGTCTGAATCCGGGGCTTTTTCCATGCGGTCAAGAGAGACAATCTCGCCCACAATCTTGATTCCGCCAGCGACATTTTCCTGCGCCTTGATTTTCGGATAAGTTTCTTCTATTGATTTGCCCGAAGTCGTAACATCCTCGATAATCACAACGCGGTCTCCGTCCGAAATTTTATATCCGAGAAGATTTCCCTTGTCCGCGCCGTGGTCTTTCGCCTCTTTTCTGTCGGAGCAATATTTAACTTCCTTTCCGTAAAGCTCCGAATAAGCGACAGCCGTGACAACCGCGAGCGGGATTCCTTTGTATGCAGGCCCGAAAAGCACATCAAAGTCATCTCCGAAATTGTCGTGAATCGCCTTCGCGTAGAATTCTCCGAGACGCTTAAGCTCGCTTCCTGTAACATACGCGCCGGCATTCATAAAAAAAGGCGACTGGCGGCCGCTCTTTAGCGTAAAGCTTCCGAATTTCAAAACCTTGCACTCAACCATAAAATCAATAAATTCTTTCTTGTAGTCTTCCATAATTGCTCTCCTAAAGCAAAATCCCGAAAAGTCTATCAGAAAAAAAAGGAATAAGGAATCAGAGAAAGGAGAAACACGACGGGAAAGAAACTCATAGAACTTTTTCGCTAGCCGAATTATGAAAAACTTCTTCCTCCGCCAATTTTTCGTTGCTATTTTCTAAGCGGGCAAAAAGTGGTAATCTGAATAAGATTTTTTTCAATTTTGGATTAATTTTTAGGAGAATATCATGGAAAAAACTATCGCATTGATTCCAGGCGACGGAATCGGTCCTGATGTTGTTGCCGAGGCTGTAAAAGTTCTCGACGCTGTTGCAAAAAAATACGGACACAAATGGACTTACAAAAACGTGATTGCCGGAGGAGCTGCAATCGACAAGTTCGGAAAGCCTCTTCCGCAGGATCAGCTTGACATTTGTCTTTCAAGCGACGCGACTTTGCTCGGAGCGGTCGGCGGACCGAAATGGGACAATGTTGCTCCAGAGATTCGCCCGGAAAAAGCCCTTCTTGGACTGCGTGGCGGAATGAAAGTTTTTGCTAACCTTCGCCCGGCTGTAATGTGGCCTCAGCTTAAAGACGCTTGCCCTCTCAAAGATGAAATTGTCGGAAACGGCCTTGACATTCTCGTTGTGCGCGAGCTTACAGGCGGAATCTACTTTGGAGAGCGCGGAACAAGCGCGGACGGAAAAACAGCTTGGGACACTGAAAAATATTCTTGGGAAGAAATCGAGAGAATCGTTCGCCTCGGATTCCAGTTTGCACAGAAGAGACAGAAGCACTTGACTGTCGTTGACAAGGCGAACATCTTGAATTCAAGCCGACTCTGGAGAAAAGTCGCTGAGGAAGTCCACAAGGAATTCAGCGATGTTGAGCTTGACTTCCTTTACATCGACAACGCTTCAATGCAGCTCGTAAGAAATCCTCGCCAGTTTGACGTTATCGCGACAAGCAATATGTTCGGCGACATTCTCACAGACGAGGCGAGCCAGATTACAGGCTCAATCGGAATGTTGGCTTCGGCTTCGCTCGGAGACGGAACAGGTCCAGGACTTTACGAGCCGATTCACGGAACAGCTCCGGACATCGCAGGAAAAGACCTTGCAAATCCTCTCGCAACAATTCTTTCAGCGGCAATGCTTTTGCGCTACAGCTTCAAGCTTGAGACAGAAGCAAAGGCAATCGAGAACGCTGTAACAAAAGTTCTTGACGACGGCTGGAGAACAGGCGACATTGCAGGCTCTAAGCGCGATGAAGTCAAGGCGGCAGGAAAGCTCGTTGGAACAAAGAAAATGGGCGAGCTTGTCGTGGAAGCTCTTAACTAGCAAATATTTTTGATTTTGATGCCGTGCGACAAAAAAGTTGCGCGGCATTTTTTTTGATTTTGCGAAACTCAAAACCGCATTTTTCAAACTTTTCCGACTTTTTCAAATTTTTTCAATTTTGAGATTTTTTAGATTTTTGCAATTATGACTAAAAAAGTAAAAGCACGAAAAGCCTATGCCAGATTGGAGCGGCGCGCGAAGCGCGTTGCAAGGAAGCGAGCCAGCGGCGAAGCTGACGCAGCAATGGAGCTGCCAGCGGAACCGCGGAAAGCTGGGCATTTTTTCCAAGCGTAAAAAAAAAGCGAGAAAATCACCGGCTGCTCAAGAAAAGCTCCATCCTAAAATTCAAATTCGTTTCCTATTTTCAGAAAAATAAAATATAATCGGTTTTATGCACGAAGATTATGATTCATTTGAGCGGATGGCGACGGGAATTTCTGAAAGCGAGCGGCAAAATATTCTTGACCAGCTAAAAAATTCGTCTCAGAAACACGAAGACGAGGAAATGTATCCGATTGAGGAAGACGAAAATATTGAATACAGGCCTTTTCCAGAGCAAATCAAGCGCGAATCGCTTTTAACCAGGCTTTTTATCTGGTTCAAGTCGCTGATTTCAAACACATCTCAGGAGACAATTTTCAACGACTATAAAATTTCGCTGATTTCAAAGAATATCGAGCGGAATTATCCCGGGCTGATTGACACAAAACGAGGGCTGATTCTCGCGACTTTCTACAATAAACTTTCCGAGCTTAAATCGGCGGCGCAGTTTTTAAAGCCTTACATTTCTGAAATCGATGACGACGAAGGCTCTTTTTACGTGCTTTTAGGCTCGATTGTAATGCCGGAAATAAATTCGGCGATGAATTCTGAAACCGACCCTTACTCAAATCCTGTAACAAGCTCGGCGCGCCCGGAGCTTAGAATCGAGCTTTTAAGAAAAATGGACGCGGTTTTTGACAGCGTTTCTGCGGAGCAAAAATCAAAGATGTACGAAGCGGCAAAGGCGGCAGAATGGCTCAGACAGTTCATAAAATTGCCTTTCACGCGTTTTCTCGCGTCTTTTTCGGAAGTTACGGACGACATTTATTCCTGCCCGTACGCGAATCTCGCAGGCGAAATTTCGATTTTCGCGCGTTCCCTTTGCAACGGATTTTTGATAACGGACGAGCTTTTGCAGTCGCTTTTCTTGTTTTCAAAGCGAAGCAAGCCTTTAAGAGACACAAACGACGAGACTGAAGCCGAGCAGTTTCTGGACAAGGCGCACGCTTCCGTCGCGCTGATTCATATGTTTATGAGCTCTGTTCCGCTCAAATCGCTCGGCTGCATAATCTCGAACGACATTTACTGGCGGGCAGAGCCTTTTTCAGGCGGAGAAGACTGGTTTGTAAAATACAAGAACGCATGGAAACGCATTTTTGAGCGCAAATGGAACACTTGGATAAAGGACTGCAAGATTGAGTCGCTAAAAACGACTTTGAGGTCGCATTTTTCAATCGAGGAATTTCCGCTTTTTCCAGACCGGCCGTGGGCGGACATCTGGGGCGGAATGTATTTTAAATACGAGCTTACGGCAGGATTTTTGTTCTGGTTCATCGTGAAAAAATTCCCGGACTACGAGCTTGCGTTAAAAGCGGTTCTGGTCGAGGGCGATTTTGTGAACAAGGAAAACCAGCTTGCGTTCACGGACGCTTTCAACAATATTATTCAGCTTTCAATTTCGTTTCAGGGGCTTGAAAGGCGATGCTCGTCAAACGGCGAAATTGGAATGATGCTCAAAAAAATTGCGGACGAGCACCACCGCACGCTAAAAGCGCAGACAAAAGTCGAGCAGCTGATTAGAAGCGTGGAGTCGGACTTTGAGACAATTCTTCACAGGTTCGGAGACGCGAGCCGCTCGCTCTCGCAGGTTCTGAGCGGAATTTTGGGAATTGTGAAAGACTCGAGATTTGACTCGCTTTCAAACCTGAACACTCTGCAAAGCAAAGACAACGCCGCGTTTGTTGAAGACTTAAAAAAAGCGAGAATCGCGCTGGAATCGTCGCTGAATCTCATAAAAGAGCTTGAAACGCTAGACAACAAAAAAACGAGATTCTAGGAATTTTTATGATAAATGAAATTTCAGTCGCTGAAATGCTGGAATCGAAGGTTTCGGATTTTAAGGATTCAAATTTTTTCGATTTTGAATCCAACGATTCTAAATCTTCAGATTTTAAATCAACAAATCGTGATTTTGAAACAAGCGAAAAAGATGAAAATCAAAAATGCGATTTTTATGAATTGAAAGATTCGGAATCAAAAGATTCAAAAAATAAGAAAAAAAATTTTGAGGGAAGCGAATCTGAAAATCAAAAACGAGAATTTCTGAAATGTACATTTCAAAAATCAAATTCTCTAAAATCCAAAAACAATATTCAAGAAAAATTTATCCTGATTCCTTTTTATTTTGGCGGAAAGCCTTTGTCTGACGAAAAATCTCCGCGCTGGGGAATGACGCTTCTCTCGGCAGGAACAATGAGATTCCGCTGGAACGAAAAAAATGAGAACCGTGATAAAATTTTTGAAGAAATCTTGGAAAGCCAAAATTCAAAAGGAAAAAAAATCGTTCCGATTGAACTGATTCACTCAAAAATTGTCGTTGAGGCAAAAAAGTTCGGCGACACAAAAAACATTCAGGCGGACGGAATCGTCACGAAAAACAGAAATTTGATTCCGGCGGTAACGGTCGCAGACTGCGTTCCGATTTTTCTTTACGACACAAAAACAGGCGCGTTAGGAGTTTTTCATTCGGGCTGGAAAGGAACTGGAATCGCAGAAAACGGAGTAAAAAAAATGGCTGAGCTTTACGGCTCAAAGCCGGAAGATATTTGCGCCGCAATCGGACCGCACATTCAAAGCTGCTGCTACAACATCGATGAAGAGCGCGCGAAATATTTTATTGAAAACTTCGGAAAAGACTGCGTTTCTGAAAAATTTTCAGAAACAAAAGTTTCGGAAGACAAGATTTCTGAAAATGAACTTTCAAAAAATGCCCGAGAAGTTTCAAAGTCCGAATTATCAAAAAACTCTGGCGAAAATCAGGAGAAAAAATTTCCTTACGCGCTTTCGCTCACGCAGGCGAATCTCTTTGTCCTAAAAAAAGCCGGAATCAAGGAAGAAAACATCGTTGCCGCAACAGACTGTACTTGCTGCACAAAATTCTCAAATGGGAAAAGCGTGTTCGGCTCATTCAGAAGGCAAGCCGCGTCTTTGCCGCCTGAAATTCTAAAAAATCTCGAAAAAGATGAGCTTAGCCGCAAGATGACAGTTCAGGCGGCTTTTGTTATTTAGCCTGCAAAAAAAAGCCGCAGCATCAAAATGCCACGGCTTAGAGTTTCGTTAAAAAATTCAGCTTGCAATCAGCTTGAACTCGTTGTACGCAAGAATGAACGGACCAACGCCTTTCGCATCGTCTTTTACAATCGGCTCGTCAAGATAATACTCAAAGCTTCCGTCGCGGCGAAGATTGTTTTCAGGGCCGAGCCCTGCAACAAGGCAGATTCCGCCAAGCCCGAGTTTTCCGCCGTCAGTGTTCAAATATTTATTGCAGATTCCCTTGAACGCTTTTACGCCCGCGCCCTGCATTTCAGGAGCGTCAAGAATCTGAGTTCTAAATCCTTTTAAGAGCGAGTAAGCAAAAATCGCAGTTCCAGAAGTTTCAAGATAATTTTTCTTGCCGTTTTTGTCAGTCTCGTTCGGCTTGTCTGGAACTTGGAACCACATTCCGCTTTCGTCCTGATATTTGAGCATTGTGCTCTGCAAATCAACGAACATGTCTTTTAGATGATTCCAGTTTTCGCTTCCGCGGTCCGGAGCGCAATTCAAAGTGTCGAGCATCGCCATTGAGAACCAGCCAAGCGAGCGAAGCCAGAAGCCGCGGCTAAGTCCAGTCTCCTTGTCCGCCCAGAAAGCGGTTTTTGAGCTGTCGTAAGCGTGATAATAAAGCCCTGTTTTTGAATCTTTCATCAGCTTTTCAACGTTGAAGAACTGATTGTAAATGTCGTCCTTGTTTTTTCCGCCGTTGAAAGTCGCATCGTACTGCATATAGAAAGGCAAGCCCATATAAAGTCCGTCAAGCCAAACCTGATTCGGATAAATCGCCTTGTGCCAGAAATTTCCTTCCTTTGTGCGAGGCTGCTCTTTTATCTGCTCGTAGAATTTTTCAAGCGCGTTTCTGTACTTTTGCTTATTTGTGTATTCGTAAAGCGGGAAAAAGTTTTTCGCTCCGTTGATTTCATCCATGTTCCAAGTTTCTTTTGAATATCCGTCAACCGAGCCGTCATCATGCACACGGAAATCTTCATAATAATCAGCGAATTTCAGGAATTTCTCGTTCTTGCTTGTCGCATACATCTCCAGAAGAGCCATAATCATCATTCCGTCGATGTAGTCCCAGCCAGATTTTGCGCCAGCCCTAGCCTTTTCAATATTCCAGACAGGAATTTCCGCAGTTGATTTTGTCATCAAATCTTCAATATATTGGTCGATTATTTTCGTGTCCACAAACACACCTCAAAAAAAATTTTCTTACTAGAAAACTTAAAAGTTTCTCAATATAATAAATGAAATTTTTTTTTTAGTGAATATATATTGAGGTAAATAAAAAATGGCAGACGTAAAAGCAGAATTCAAAAAACTTCTTGCAGACGCATTGAATGAAATCATCAAAGAAAAAAATCTTGACGCTCCAAAAACCGAAGCAGAAAAAATCGTTGTTCAGGACTCGCCGAACCCGGAAATGGGCGACATCGGCTCTCCAATGTTTATGTTCGCAAAATCGCTTCATCTCGCGCCGCAGGCAATCGCGCAGGAAGCCGCTTCAAAAGCTGCCGGAAAATCTTCAATCGGAGAAGTTCTCGCGGTCGGTCCTTATGTGAATCTCAAAATGGACAAGACAGGCGAAACTGCCAAAACCTTGAAAAATATTGAAACTCAGGGCGAAAATTACGGAACTCTGAACGCAGACGGAAACGCTCCGCTTGCAGGCCACAAAATCATGATTGAATTTTCCGCGCCGAACACAAACAAGCCGCTTCATCTCGGACATTTGAGAAACGACGCGCTCGGAGAATCAGTCTCGAGAATCTTGAAAAAAGCGGGAGCGGAAGTCTTCAAAGTTGACTTGATTAACAACCGCGGAATCCATATCTGCAAATCGATGCTCGCCTACAAGCTTTTTCACGAGGCAAACGGCGACACTCCAGAAAAGCTCGGAATGAAAGGCGACCATTTCGTAGGCCAGTGCTACGTTGAATTTGACAAATATCTCAAAGGCGACGAGAAAAACGGCGTTCCAGCCCACCCGGAGGCGATGCAGCAGGCCGAAGAAATGCTCATAAAATGGGAACAGGGCGACAAGGAAACTCACAAGCTCTGGAAAATGATGAACGACTGGACGATTGACGGCTTAAAGGAAACTTACGCGCGCACGGGAGTCGGATTCGACAAATATTACTACGAAAGCGAGACTTATCTTAAAGGAAAGGACGAAATCCAGAAAGGACTTGAAAAAGGCGTTTTCTTTAAGGCAGATGACGGCTCTGTCCGCGTTGACGTTACAGAAGCTGTCGGAAAAGGAAAAGACGGCGAAGACCACGAGAAAGTTCTTCTGAGAAAAGACGGAACTTCGGTTTATATCACTCAGGACATAGGAACTGCGATTTATCGCCACAACGACTGGCCTTTCAACGAGCTTATTTACGTTGTCGCTTCCGAGCAGATTTTCCATTTCAAAGTTCTGTTCTACATCTTGAAAAAACTCGGATTTGACTGGGCGAAAAAACTTTATCATCTCAGCTACGGTCTCGTGAATCTTCCAAACGGAAGAATGAAAAGCCGCGAGGGAACTGTTGTTGACGCGGACGACTTGATTGATTCTCTTCACGCAGACGCGTTAAAGGCGATTCAGGAGCGCGGACGCGAGGACGACGTAGGAAATGCGGACGATGTCGCAGAAAAAGTCGCGCTTTCAGCCCTTCACTATTATCTTCTGCAGGTTTCTCCTGTAAAGGATATGATTTTTAACCCGGCGGAATCATTGAGCTTCAACGGAAACACGGGACCTTATCTCCAGTACATGGGAGCGAGAATCTCGTCAATTTTGCGGAAGGCGGAAGAAGAGGGAACAAAGCCTTCTTCACCGGAAGAAGCGGCAAAACTTTTGAAAGCGGCGGAAGAATGGGAGCTTGTGAAATATCTTGGAGAATATCCGGCAACAGTTCAAAAATCGGCGGAAAACAAAGATCCGTCGGTAATGACCGGCTACATCTACGAGACCGCAAAGCTTTTCTCAAAGTTCTACCAGAACTGTCCGATTATGAGCGCGGAATCGCCTGAGCTAAAATCGGCTCGTCTCGCGCTTGCAAAGGCAACTCTCAGAATTCTTAAAGAAGCGATGGAGCTTGTCTTGGTTCCGTTCCTCGACAGAATGTAAAAAATAAAAATTTCCGAAAAATATTTTCTGCGGCAAAAACTTTTTCAATGCAACAAGGCTTAAAAAACGTTTTTCCGCAGTTTCGCTTTATTTTTCGGAAAAATCTTCCCTCGGAGAAAAATCAGTTAAAATCACAATTCTATGCAGATTTGAAAAATCGCTTTTCTGCATAGAAAATCCGGCGTATTTATGGCGACATACAAAAGAAAATTCAAGGCGCGAAAAGTTCAAATCGTACAGGCAATTTTGATTCTATTTCTCGTGTTTTTTATAATCTTGCAGTTTGCGAATGTAAAAACGATGCTGGAATGTGCGAAAGTCATAAATTACGCGGGGCTGATTCGCGGCGGAAGCCAGCAGCTTGTAAAACTCGAGCTTGCGGAATACAAAAGCGACCCGTTAATCACAAAAATCGACACAATATTTGAAAGCCTTGAAAACGGCGGCGGCGCATACAATCTGATGAAAGTGAAAGACCGCATTTTTCAGATAAATGTCCGTAACACGATTGAATACTGGAAAATTCTAAAAAAGCAGATAAAAATTTTCCGCGAAACTGGAAAAGAAAGCACGATTCTGCTTCAGATGAGCGAAACTTTCTTTTCGATGACGGACAACATCGTTTTTGCGACTCAGGGCGTTTTTGAGAAACTTTCAACAAAACAGAATATTCTCGAGCTTATCCTGATTCTCATAATCGCAACAAATCTCGTAATTCTAGGAAAACAGGCTCTCGACGGAATAGAATTCAGCAAGATGGCTTTTACCGACAAGCACACAAAGCTCCCGAACAAAAGCCGCTGCGAGGAATTCTTAAACGACACAACTCCGCTCGACAAAAACACTGGATTTATCATGCTCGACCTGAACTATCTAAAAAAAGTGAACGACACGCTCGGACACGCGGCAGGCGACGCGATGATTCTAAATTTTGCCACAACCGTAAGAAAATCCGTTCCGCCTCAGCATTTTGTCGGAAGATACGGCGGCGACGAGTTCATCTGTATTCTTAAAAATGTGCAGGCGAACGACATTCCAGACATAATCGGAAATCTCAACGCGGAAATGGAGCGGTTCAATAAATTCTCAAACCAAATTGATATAAGCTTTTCTTACGGCTACGATTTTTCAGGAAACTACGAGGAATGTACAATGCGCACGTTGCTCGAACAGGCCGACAGAAATATGTACGAAGTCAAAAAGAAAATGCACGCAATCCGAGATTCCTACAACCGGCTTGAAGATAAAGATTGAAAGATAAAAGATAAAAAAGCCCGAGAAGAAGCGAAAAACTTTCGTCCGGGCTTGAATTGTTTTGAATAAACTAAAACTAGAATTGAATCGACCTGAATCAAAAATCCAAAAAATCATCAATTTAAGGAAACTTTCGAATAAACAAATTTTTTGCCGGTCGATTTTATCTCTGTAATAAGATTTCCGTTCTCAAAAGAAAGAACCAGAACTTCCTTGTAATTTTCCAAATCCGTTCCGTCAGTGTAAAGCCATTCGCCGTCAGAATTTTCAAATTCCTCGAAAAACAAGACAACGACATTTTTCTTTTTTAAAGTTTTTCCTCTGAATCCTTTCACAAAAGACGAATTCTTGAATTCAAGACAAAAATCTCCATAATCGTCAAATTCAAGAATTCTCTCTTCATCTTCCCATTTTCCGTAAATCGAAGAAAAATTTCCGCAAGAAATCAGAAAAACAGGAAGAATTAGAAAAATCAAAAAACGGAACGATTTTCGGCGACAACAAAGCCGAATTTTATTCATTCACGCTGCCTTGAACGCTGTTTGCGGAAGGCACAAGCATATAACTCTGATTTTTCTTAGGACCGTAAACCCAAAACAATGACGGCCACCAAAGAAGAAGTCCGCAAACAAGATTCACGCCTTTTAGCTCCTTGTTCAAGTCCGTGTACAAATCCTTGTAGCCTTCCTTTTTTATCAAAATGTCAGGATTTTCCCAAACCGCATTGCTGAGTTTTTTCTGGACAGGAGTTGTTCCGATTTTTTCTCCGTCAACATAAACTTCCGCGCCGTCAACATCTGTCGAAAAATTGACTCTTGTCTGCGTAACGCAAGACGCACAGAAAATCACAAGCAGAATTCCAGCTGTAACGCTTGCTCCAATTTTTTTTAGCTTCATCTTTTACTCCTTATAAAAAGTCAATGAGAAAATACCAATTTTCGATTTGACTTTTTAACGCAATTTCACAATGAAGCGAGAAATTGCAGTTGATAAGAAAGTTTGCAACGCAAACTTATAAATAAAAACTTTGACGCTATTTTGGGCAAAGTTTTTATTACATTCTCCTTTTTAAAAAGCTAAAAAATGCTACCCCCCCCCCGAAAAAAGTCAAGTAGTCAAGAGAAAAAACGGTAATTTTCTATAACGGATTCCTCATTTTCCGCAGTTGCTACGGAATAAAGTTCGTGCTAAATTTATCAAAAAATTTTGGAGACACATTGGAGACTAAAATGAAATATCTTGTAATTTCCGACATTCACGGAAGCGCGCTCAGCCTTGAAACCGCGCTCAAAACTTTTGAAAAGGAATGTGATTTAATCGTTCTTTGCGGCGACTACCTGAACCACGGACCGAGAAATCCGCTTCCAGACGGCTGGGACACAAAAAAAACAGCCGCGCTCTTAAATGAAAAAAAGCAGAAAATCGTCTGCGTGCGAGGAAACTGCGACTCGGAAGTTGACCAGATGATGCTCACTTTTCCATGCCTCAACGCCTACACCTCAATTTTCACAGACAACGGACGGCGCATTTTCGTTCATCACGGGCATTTATATACGCACGAAGAGCTTTCCGAGCTTCTTCCGCCAAAAACTCTCGTGATTTCAGGCCACACGCACGTAACTTTAATGGAAGAAGACGGCGGACTTTTCTATTTTAATCCAGGCTCAATCTCGCTTCCAAAATGCGACGACGGAAAAACCTGCGGAATCGTTGAAACTTTGCCAAACGGAAAAATCTCCGTGCAGCTTTATTCAATCGACGGAAAAAAAATCCGGGAAAAATCATTCTAAAACTTTTCCCGGATGCAATTTTTTTCACATTAAAAATCATTCCATATTTTGCAGTTCAATCGCAATCTCTTCCATTTCTCGGTCGGTCATTGCGATTGTCTCTGCAACGCGGTAAAGCTCGCGCCGCACGCTTTCAGGAACTTTCGTCGTTGTCTTGTAGCGAAGCTCGTGCTCAAGGCTCGCCCAAAAATCCATCGCGATTGTTCGGATTTGAATTTCCACGTGGACATTGTGCGTCGCCTCGGAAAGATAAACTGGAATTTCAATCACAAGGTGAAGGCTTCTGTATCCGGACGGCTTCGGATTCTTGATATAATCCTTTTCCTGCACAAGCGAAATGTCAGGCTGCTTCAAAAGCAAGTCGCGCACCGTGTAAATATCCGAAATATAAGGACAAATCACGCGCACGCCGGCAATATCGTCAAGATTTCCGACCATCGCCTCAAAAGTCATCGGAAGATTTCTCTTCTGCAGCTTTCCGGCAATGCTCTGCGGCGACTTTATCCGCGATTTCACCGTCTCAATCGTGCTTCTTCGCCCTGAAACCTTGTTTTCCTTGTTCAAAATGTCGAGTTTCGTCTCAATCTGCTTAATCGCGCTTTCGTAAACCATCATTATCTGCTGGAATTCAAAAGCCATCTTGTAAAAATCTTCAGGATTATTCGCAATCGAGTTTGTTATAACTTTTGGAAGATTTTCCGTGTCTGGCACGTCTTCTGTAGCAATTTCGTCAAGATTCAAAATTTTCCTCTAAAAAAAATCCGCAATTTTTCAAAGCGCGAATTCTTTTACCTTATAAACAAAATATATTGATAAAAGTTTCTCACGGCAAGTTTTTTTTGGGCGCTACCCTCGCTCCGCTCGGGTCGGGCTTTCCGTGGTTCCGCCTTCCGGCTTCATTATAAAACGCGGCGGCAATGCTTATCTAAGCCACATTCCACAAAAATAATATCCGTCCTTTCTTTCAAAATATAATTTCGTGCCGTTTTATAACGCTCTCGCGCCACTCCAAGCCCTAGCGCGTTCGCTTTTCATCTGCCAAAATCCAAAAATCAGTGCTTGCCCGAGCTTTTTAAGCATCAAATTCCCAAAAGTTTCTTTGAATTGCCGAAAACCGTTTTTTGCTCAATAGACGCTCCAGCGTCCGTAAAAAGCGGCAAAAAATCATCGCAAAGTTTTTTGTTTTTCTCAAATTCTTCCTTGTTTTCAGAAGCGTAAACCGTGTTCAAGATAAAATAAACCAGCGGCGTGATGTTGCATTTCTCGCTTTTTTCCTTCATCGCCTTTTTCGCTTTCTCAGCGTATTTTTCAAGATAATTTTTCAGGCTGTTCCACGCCTTAAAATTCACAAGCCGGTAAATAAAAGAGTTCGGAATTTCAGTCGAGACAGAGCTTCCGTCCGCATATTTCATTCCAAAATCCGCATATCCGATTTTTTTGTCAACATCGCTTCCTTTTTCAAGCAAAATCTTAACCGTTTCAAAATCGTCAAGCTCCGCGGCAAGAAAAAGCGCGTTCGTTCCGACTTTTCCGCTGATATGCTTTTCAAACGCGTCAACATCAGAAGTTTTTTCAGCCGAAAGTTCAATTATTTTTTCGATATTTTTGATTTTCTCGTCAAGCTCTTCATTCTTTCCGTTTTGAGCCGCAAAAATAATTGAAGCAAGCCCGGATTTTTCAAAAGTCGAGCGAATCTGATGAAGAACATTCATATATTGCTGCTTTCTGAAATTTTCCGGCAGCGAAGACAAGTCAAGCTCTTTGAAAAGCTGATTTGTTCTCGCCTGAACAAGATTTTCAGTGAATTTTTTCTCGCCGCCTTTCAAAACGCCTTTTTTCTGAATCGCGTAATACAAAACAGAAACGCCGTCGATTTTACACGTGTCAAAATCAGTCTTAGAAGCGATTTTTTCAAATTCCACAAAATCGCAGGAATCAACCGCTGCCTGAAACTCATTTGAAGATTTTTTCTTATAGTCAGAAATCGCATTTTTCTCGGCTTTCTTCAAATCTCTAAACATTTTCGGGCTGAACTGAACCCAAAACTGCTCTTTCGTATTGAAAGAATCAAGAAATTTTTCAGTCGGCTTTGCAAAAACTCCTTTTGAAACTCCGTAATTCCAAAATTCAAGTGCTTTTTCAGTTTTTCCGCCGTACATAAAAAGCGCGAAGGCCTGCTGCAAAAAATGCGGAAGATAATCGCTTGCATCAGAAACGTTTTTGAACGCGTTTTCATAGCGTTTTTCAGCCTCGGCAAAATCAAAATCGGCAAGGGCAACAAATCCTTTCGCCCAGTCAGCAAAAAAATCTCCCGCGGCGCCCGCCATTTCCTGAATCTGCTCATAAAAAGGCTGCATATTTTCGCGGTTCTTGTAGACAAACTCTCGGAAAATCGAATCGTAAATATATTCAATCGCCTGAAATTTTATCTCGTCAAATTTTTCTTCGTTTTTCGCTTCCATAATTTTCTCCCAACGATTTCTTGAAAATGAATTTTCACTGTCCGAACTCTGTCTAATCAATTTTCACCGCACAGATTCAAAAAAAATTCAAAAAGGACTTTCAAAACAAAATCCAATCAGTGCAGAAAAAGTTTTTTAAAAATTTTCACAAAAATCCGAAACAGCATTGTAAATTGCGAGTAAAAATCGCGCTCTTAAATGACTTTTCCGAATTTTCTTTCCAAATCTTTAATCAATTTGTATTCAAAAGAATCTGCAAGCGCAAGATAAGACGCTTCAATCACGTCGCTTGAAACGCCCATCGTCGCCCAATGGTTGATTCCGTCGCTTGACTCAATCAAAACACGCACACGGCTTGCAGTCGCGCTTTTTCCGTCAAGAACGCGGACTTTGTAATCTGTAAGATGAATCTGCGAAATATTCGGATAAAAAAGAACGAGAGCCTTTCTCAACGCCTCGTCAAGAGCGTTTACAGGGCCGTCGCCGTCGCCTGCCGTAATCACAACCTTTCCGTCAACATCGATTTTAAACTGCGCAAACGCGCTCTGGTCATCGGCAAAGCGCGGAAATTCTCCGCTCGTCTTATAATAATGAAGATTGTAGAACGGCTGGTATTTTCCCATCGTTTTTCTGACCAAAAGCTCAAAACTCGCGTCCGCGCCCTCAAACTGATAGCCGTCATGCTCCAAATCTTTTACTTTTTTTACAATTTCAGCCACAATCGGAGAATTTTTCGTCAAAGACGGGTCAAATTTCTGGACTTTTTCAACAATCATGCTTTTTCCGGCGACTTCGCTCATCAAGAACACGCGCTCGTTTCCAATCGTCTCAGGCGTAATATGCTCATACGCGAAAGGATTTTTGATAACAGCGTCAATGTGCATTCCAGCCTTGTGCGCAAACGCGCTCGCTCCAACATACGGCATTCCAGGCTCAAGAGCGATGTTCGAAATTTCCGCGACACGCTTGCAGATTGGAGTTAAAATTTTCATATTTTCTTCAGGAATACATTCATAGTCGAGCTTCAGCTGCAAGTCCGCAATAATCGTGCTCAAATTCGCGTTTCCAGTGCGCTCACCAAACCCGAGCAAAACCCCCTGAACGTGCGTCGCGCCGGCTTCAACCGCCATAATCGAGTTTGCAACCGCAAGTCCAGCGTCATTATGAGTGTGTATTCCAACAGAAACTTTGTCTCCAAAAGCGTCAACAACGGCTTTCGTGTAGTCAAAGCACTCTCTCGGCATAGCTCCGCCTTTCGTCTCGCAAAGACAAAGACATTCCGCCCCGCCTTTCACAGCCGCTTCAAGGCATTTCATCGCATAATCTGGATTCGCCTTGTATCCTGTAAAAAAATGCTCGGCATCAAAAACAACTTTCTTTTTATTTTCCACGAGACACGCGACCGTCTCTTCAATCATCTCAAGATTTTCTTCAAGCGTCGCATGGATAATGTCCGTAACCTGAAAATCCCAAGTTTTTCCAAAAATGCAGACATATTCCGTTCCAGCCGAAAGCAGGCTCTGCAAGTTCGCGTCTTCCATGCACTTTATGCCCTTCCGACGCGTAGAGCCAAAAGCGACCAGCTTTGAATGTTTCAAGTCAAGCTTTTTCGCTTCCTCAAAAAATTCCATGTCTTTCGGATTTGAGCCGGGATTTCCAGCCTCAATAAAAGTTATTCCAAGCTCGTCTAAAGCCTTTACAATATTTATCTTGTCCTGAACCGAATAGCTGATTCCCTCGCCCTGCGAGCCGTCGCGCAAAGTCGAATCAAGAACTGTAATTTGCTTTTTCATATAAATCTCCATTTAGTCCGGCAAAAATCTAGCCCTGTTTGTGTCAGTCTCAAAAACATCAACCGCAAAAATATGAGTTTTCTTATCAGATTCGCTATTTTTCTTCAAGTCAGGAATAATGCAAACAAGTTTTTCGTAGATGTAAGACGCAATTCGCTCCGCGCTCGGATTCTGGTCAAAATATTCAAAGTCATTCAGATTTTTATGGTCGAGTTCTTCGCAAACCGTCTTCAAAGCTTTTTTCAAAACGGAAAAATCGAGCAACATTCCGCCCGCATCAAGATTTTTTCCCTCAACATGAACAAAAACCTTGTAATTGTGTCCGTGCAAATTCTCGCACTTTCCGTGATAATCCCGCAAAAAATGCGCCGCGGCAAAAGAATTTTCAACTCTAACTTGATACATAGCGCGATTATAGCAAATTTCGCCAGAAAATAGAAGTTGACAAGAAAAACGGAAACTAAAAGCGTAAAAAACAGAAAGCAGAATTTTTACTCGGGCGTTCCAGCCTCACAAAAGAAGCAGCGCAGGCAAGAAAGGCTGTCGGGTGTTTCGTGGTTTCATTGCTACGCAACTCACTTCGTTCGCCACTACACCCCCTAACGCTTCAGCCGCGCAGGCAGCCTCGCTTTTTTTTATTCGAAAAAAAACAGCTTTAAAAACAAAAACGCGCAGAAAAGAACATTTTTATAAAAACATTCCAATCTGCGCATTAAAAACAAAAAATCAATATTCTTGTCTTTTCAATGAAAATTTGCTTGTTTTCGCCAAACCGAAAAACAAGCAAAAATTCAACCGAAAAACTACTGTTTCATCACAGCAGCGATTCTCTCAAGAACCTTTTTTCTGTCCAACGGCTTTACAATGTAGTTTTTCGCTCCAAGAAGAAGGGATTTCTTAACAAGCTCCTCTTTTCCAAGCGCGCTTACCATTATGACTTTCGCGTTTTTATCAAAAGCCATAATCTGCTCAAGAGCTGTAATTCCGTCCATTCTCGGCATAGTAATATCCATTGTTACCAAGTCAACATTCGGACAAAGCTCTTTATATTTATCAACACCATCTTTTCCGTCAACAGCAGTTGCCACAACCTCGTAGCCTTCGCTTGAAAGAATCTGTCCAAGCTGCTTTGCAACGAACATTGAATCGTCCACAACAAGCACGCGGATTTTTGATCCATCAGCATTGATGCCTTCTGGCGGACGCTCGTTAATTGAAGGAAAATCTTGTCTCGTTTTCATCTGTTCACTCCTTATTTTACATGCGTTCGCGAATTGCGACGTTTACTTCGATTTTACCACATTCAGTGATTAAAGGCACGATGAGAGCCTCAACACTGCTTGTTGAGCTGCCGCCAAGAGCGGCAATTTCCATTTTTTCGCCCGCAAAAAGAGCCGGCGGAGTAAGGTCAAATTTAAATCCAAGCTCATGGAGCTTAGTTACAGCCTGAGCCGTAATCAAATTGGCAAGCTCGCTGATTGTAGCTTTTGCCAAATCATCAAATTTTGTAAGTGTCTCGCCGTTCATTTTTGAAGCGACATTCAAAGCTGTCTCATATGTCATATCAAAAAGAACTCGGCCTTCAACATCTCCAGCAAGACCAACAAGAGCCGCAACGCCCATCACTGGCATTGCTGTTGACTTTAAATACAAGTCTCCGCGTGTTACAGTCGCACCGCCAAGAACTTCCTTTAAAATCTGATATGAAGTTTCAACAAATGGGTTAATGTACTCTACTCTCATGAGTTTTACTCCTATATTGTCCTTTATTTTTTCTCAAATATATCAATCGTGCCAATTTTCTTAGACGACCATGCAGGATTTCCAGCCAAAGACTCATTCTGACCAACAAAGACAATTCCATTGCCTTTAAGTTTCTCGGCAAAATCCGCAACTACAGACTGCTGAGACGACTGCGGCAAGAATGACAGCAAATCACGTGCAAAGATTATGTCGCAAGCCGGCAAAGAATTAGTGTTTGCACAGTCATGATACTCGAACATTATACTGTCGCGAATCTCCGATGTAAACGTAAAGTCGCCGTTCGCTTTTTTCGTGATAAAAGGCGCGTACCAGCCGTTTGCAACATCAGCCGGAACAGACATCAGCGGCGCATTCGAAACGTTGAGCAAGTCAACTTCATGCGCATAAATTCTCACTTTTGCCTCTGGATAACGTTTTCTCAAAAGACAAGCCAAAGAGAACGTCTCGAATCCTTTTCCGCAGCCAGGATTCCAGACAACAATCTGCTTCGCAGTATTGTCAGGAAGAGCCTTGTAAACAGCGTCGGCATAATCTTTTGTCCACCAAGTTCCATTGCAAGGAGAATAAAAAGTCTTCAAGAATGAATCTGCGTCGGCTGCCGACTGAAGCTGAGTTTTGTCTTTTCCGCGCTCAGTCTCCCATTCAGAAAATCTCTTTTTCAGCCATTCCTCATTCAAAGACGAAGCCGCAAACTTTCTCATAGAAGCCAACGACTCAGTTATGAAAGAGAAATCAACCTTTTCTGATTTTTCAGCAGCAGGAGCAGACGTTTTTGCAGCTTCCTTTTTAGCTGGCTGAGCAACAGAAACAGGCTGTTCCTGAACAGAAATTCTCGAAGCCATATTCTTGGCAACCGCCGCTTCCTGAGCCTTTATATCTGCTTTTGAACCAAAAATTCTCTCAATATCAAGAAGAATAAAAAGTCTGTTGTTTACTTCAACAACGCCCTGAATATATTTTATGTTAATATCGCCAAAAAGCGGATGAGGCGGATTTATTGTAGACTTTTGAATTCCGACAACCTTGTCAATTTCATCAACGACAACACCAAATGTCTGCTCGCCGACTGAAACGATAAGCATATTCTCAATTGCATCGTATTCGCGCTCAGGAATATCAATATTGAAGAACAATCTAAGGTCAACAATCGGAATAATGTCTCCGCGGAGATTGTAAACGCCAAGAACAAAAGGCAAAGTGTTAGGAACGTATGTGAAACGTCCAGCTTTTGCAATCTCTTTGACTTTCATAATGTCAATGGCGTAATCTTTGCCCGCAAGCGAGAAAGTTACCATTTTATAGTCAATAACACTTAAATTTTCTTTTCTTTCCTGCTCAACAGCATCAGCAGGGTCTGCCGTCGCCATTGACTGAAGACTTCCGAGGCTTTGTTTAAGCACAGAGTTGATTGTCTGTTTTTCTTTTGTTGCAGTTTCCATTACACTCTCCCCTTACTCGCTTAAAATTCCGCTTTCCTGACGTGCTTCGATTTCCTGACGAACTCCAAGCTCCAAAAGCTGAGTGACATCGATGATAAGAGAAACCGAACCATCGCCCAAAATTGAAGCTCCAGCAATTCCCGGAGACTGGGTGAACTGGTCGCGGAGAGGCTTGATAACGACATCTTCCTCGCCGATAAGATTGTCAACCATCACGCCAATCTTTTTATCCTGAGAACCGACGATTACAACAAAGCAATATTCTCCGTCGTCCTTTGTCTTGATATTGAACAAGCGGCTAAGACGAAGAACAGAAATAACTTCATTTCGGACATTCAAAACTTCGTAGTTGTCAATCGTGTTGATTTCAGATTTTTTTACGCGGACACTTTCAATAACATTTGCGATTGGAATTGAGTAAACTTCCCTTCCAACACGGACGAGCAAGCCCTGAATAATTGCAAGCGTAAGCGGAAGCCGGATTGTGAACTTAGAGCCTTTTCCTTTCTCTGTAGTCACGTTTACAGTTCCGTTAAGCTTCTCAATCATTGTCTTTACAACGTCAAGACCTACACCGCGTCCTGAAATGTTCGTGATTTTTTCAGATGTTGAGAATCCCGGCATAAAGATAAGGTTTGCAGCTTCCTGCTCGGTAAGAACTTTATTCGGATGAATAAGCCCTTTCTCAATCGCTTTTGCGCGGACTTTTTCAATATCGATACCGAAACCGTCGTCCACAACCTCAATGACAATCATATTGCCTTCGTTTGCGGCTTTCAAAAGAACAGTTCCAGTCTCATCCTTGCCTTCTTCCTTGCGCTGCTCAGGCATTTCAATTCCATGGTCAACAGAATTGCGCACACAGTGCATAATCGGATCCATAAGGTCATCGATTACAGTCTTATCAAGCTCAGTCTCTTCACCTTCAATAAGAAGCCGGACTTTTTTGCCCAAGTCTTTCTGCAAGTCACGCACAACGCGCGGGAATCTGTCGAAAATCTGGCTGATTGGAACCATTCGGATTTTCATTACGCCTTCCTGAAGTTCTCCAGTTATGCGTCCAAGATTCTGCGTTGAAGAATGGAATTTAGAGTTCAAATCCTTGAAGCGATTTTCAAACGCGTCAAAGAAGTTTGCGACATCTCCAAATTCATTCATAATATTTGCTTTAATGTCTTTTACAGCGACTCCGTTCTGAATTTCTTCAAGATACTGAGGAAGCTGCTCAAACATTCGTCTGATTTTTTCTTTATAAGATGAATCAAGAGTCTGGAACTGGACAAGCATATCCGCCAAGTGCTGCTGGCTCTGATTAAACGCAGCCTTTGTGATTACAGTTTCAGAAACAAGATTCAAAAGATAATCGATTCTCTTTGAGTCAACACGCAAGATTGAGCTTTGCTGAGCATGACCGCTTGCAGGCGCGCCTTTTGCAGGTGCTTTAGCCGAAGCCGCCTTTGTTTCCGCAGGCTTATTCGCTGCCGGACTGCTTGCAACTGAATTGCTCGCAGCAACTTTATTTTCTGCTAACTGAGAAGCAGCTTCTGTCTTCTGTGCGGCAGGCTGAGGTTGAACATTTTGCACTGGCGCATTTTGAGGAGCTGGCGCAGACACATTCTGACCTGAATTTTGCTGAGCATGAGACGCTGAATCCGAAGCAACAGCATTGTCAATGCATTTTGCGTCAACGCTTACAGTAACATCATCAAGGAAAGCTGTATCTTCAATCTGCTCCTGAGAATTTGTGGAAGCAACATAATATGTTACATTTTTATAGAATTCATCTGAATAAAGCGCGTCAAAATCAGGAACTGTCTTTAGCACAGTTCCGCACGCTTTCAAAGCCGCAAAAACCTGAATTCCGCCGACAGATTTCATCGGATTGCTTTCATCAAATACAATAGAAAGCTGCCAAAGTTTCTGGCCGCCGACACAGCCCTGCTTCAATTCCAAAAGCTCATATTCCGACAAGTCAACTTTTTCAGAAGATGAGTTTGAAGCAACAACATTTTGAGCCGCTGGCTGAGTCGCAGGAGTTTTTGGAGCTGCCGCCGCAGGTTTACTTCCAGAATTTCCAGAAGAGTTTCCAGGAATAAGCGAACGGATTTTATTTGTGATTTCTTCTACACTTTCGCCGTAAACAGAGCCGTTTGTGCGTTCTTCAAGCATCGCCTTGATAACATCAAGAGCTTTCAAGAGCGTGTCTACAATATCTTCATTGACCTTCACACGGTCTGAACGGACTTCATCAAGAAGGTCTTCCATCGTGTGAGCAAAAGTAGAAATTTCTGTAAATTCGACAGCGGCTGAATTTCCTTTCAAAGTATGCGCAGCTCGGAAAATTTCATCGATTGCGTCATGGTTATCAGGATCATTCTCGATTGCAAGAATATTGCTTTCAAGATTGTCAACCATCGTTTCCGCTTCAGAAAAGTAATCTTTCAATAATTCTTCATTGGTAGCGTCAAGATAATCACTCATATCTATATTTTAACCCTTTAAGATTCAAAGTCAAGGAAAAATGATTTTTAAGACTAATTTAAATCATTCTGCAAAATCATTTCGGCAAGCTTGC
>JAXDVS010000066.1:0-3647 GCA_034088785.1 Treponema sp. | reverse complement strand
GACAAAGATATGTGCTGGAAATATAATTGTATTCGATTGTTTAACTTTTAAAAAAGTTGGATAAAAAAGAACTTTCTAGCGGTTTTCGCAATATCTGACGATAATATGGAAACCGCTATAAAAAATGAAGGAGTTTTGAATGAAAAAGGGCGTAGTAGTTTTTACTAGTCTTGCACTTCTGCTTGCGTTCTGTGTCCCTGTAGCAGCACAACCTAGCTCTAGAGCAGTAGAAACAAGAGTTATCGAGACTTTTGATGACGCTGGAGAGAACGATTTTACTTGGAATGTCCAGACAAGTGCGTACATTGACAAGGACAACGGCTATCCAAAAATGGCTTATTTTGAGGCTCAGCCGAATTCTCTCAAGGTTTTCAATAAAGAGGGCGACACACCGAAAGTTCTTGGTGTTCAGACAAGCTATCTCCGCAAAGGCGAGAACTGGTTTGAAGTTTATCCAGAGAAAGACGGAAAGCCTTATGAAATTCCATTCGTAGGAACTGTTACACAGATTGATTTCTGGATTTGGGGAGCAAATTATCTCTATTATATCGACCTTCTTGTTCGCGATGCTGATGGACGCGTTTACACACTTCCTGCTGGAAACCTTGCATTCAACGGCTGGAAAAACGTTATCGTTTCAATTCCGTCATATATCAGACAACATTCAAGACTTCGCTCAGGTCCAAAAACAATGACTTTTGTTGGATTTAGAGTAAGAACAGATCCTGATGAATTTGTTGATAATTTCAATATCTTCTTTGACCAGCTCAAGTACACAACAAATGCTCTGAGCGATATTTTCGACGGTTATGAGTTGAAAGATATTGACTTTGGCGGCAATTCAAGCGGAAGCACATCAACTACATCACAGGAGAACGCAAAATGAAAAAATTAGTTACTGTTGCACTTGCTTTGGCAATGTCAGGTGTTGTGTTTGCTCAGGAAAAAGAGCCTGCAGCTGAAAGTTTGGCTACACCTGATCCTACTGTAATTGGAAATGATTCTGCAAAGCAGTCTTTGAAAGAAGTTTCTGTTGACAGATTTGAATTGGAAGGAAGCTGGAATGCTTCAATTTCACCTGATTACGGTGTTATTTCTTCACGCCTTTTTGACGGCTCGCCAATGGCAAAAGAGCCTCTTGCTGGTGAGGAAGATATTCCTGACACAAATGTTCTTGGTGTAAAAGTTGAGTTCTTCCGCCGCGGAGTAAACTCTTTCTATATCCGTTCTGCACGCCCGATTCCAATTGAGGGTGTTACAAAGACAATTTCTGTCTGGGCTGCTGGACGCAACATGGATCACAGCTTGTATGTTTTGGTTCAGGACTATAACGGAAACAACTTTGAGCTTTATGTTGGCTCTCTTGGTTTCTCTGGCTGGAAAAAGATGACTGTTGCTGTTCCTCCGACTCCGGATGGAGAGCATGGAATCATTCAGTCTTCTCCATACAATGGAGTAAAGCCTGGACTTAGAATCGTCGGATTCAGAGTTGACTGCGATCCAGTTCTTGCTCGCGGAACTTATTATCTCTATCTTGATGATCTTCGCGCTGTTACAGATCTTTATGATATTGAAAACCGCGATGAAGACGATATGAACGATGACTGGTAGTCGTTGATTTAGATTGTTTAGCCTGCCTTAATTTTGGCAGGCTTTTTTATTTTAAAAACATTGTTTTGCACTGGAAACTCAATTTCTCAAAAATCTCGACATTCATGTTGCTTCAAGTTAAAATAAGTTTATGAAACTTAGCGACTTTGGAATAAACGCTTACAATAAAAATAAAAAAGATACTGATTCGAAAAAGTCGGATTCTAAGAATTCAAGGCAAAACTTTTTTTCTAAAAGCGAATCAGTTCAAAATAATCAGAAAAATCAAAAAAAACAGTTTGAAGTTCCCGAAACTCACTATGAGGGAAATCTTGAGGCGAAAGCCGCGGCTAAGGCTCTTGTTTCTGGCGGACTTTTAAAAGTCCCTGAAACTAAGCGTGAACTTGACGGCCGTGACAATGTTTACAGACGAGTCGCAAAATTTCTGCTTTTGATTGGCGTGGACGAAGCCGCAAAAATCCTGCCGCACTTGTCTGAATCTCAAACTGAAAAAATTATTCCAGAAATTGCCACAATCAGAACAATCTCGAGCGATGAAGCGGAATCGATTCTTGAGGAATTTAAAGGGCTTTTTGACAAGGCAAGAAGCAAGGGCGGAATCGAGACTGCGAAAATCATTCTTGACAAGGCTTTTGGCGAAAAAAAAGCGGACGAGCTTCTCGAAAAGGTTGAGCCTTACGCTGGCGGCAAGCCTTTTGAGTATCTTTCTGAAACTGATGCCGAGAGAGTTTCTATCTTGCTTAAAGACGAGTCGAATCCTGTGCGGGCGTTGGTTCTTTCGTATTTGAAGCCGAAAACTGCCGCCGCTGTGATTTCCGCGATGGACGACGAGTCAAAAAAAGATGTGATTCTTCGTCTTGCAAAGCTAAAAGAAGTGAATCCTGACATTGTGAAACGTGTTGACAAGGCGATGCAGGAAAAAATGAACGCTCTTGCGACATCAAAATCTGACAAGATTGACGGAAAATCAACGCTTGCCCAAATCTTGAAGAGAATGAGTCCTGAAGCCGAGGAAGGAATCTTGAATCAGCTTTCTGAGTCTGACCCGAATCTTGGCGCGGATTTGCGTGAAAGGCTGTTTACAATAGAAGATATTCTTAACGCTGATGACAAATATCTTCAGAAATATCTCGTTGAGGCGGACGAGGAAGATTTGGCTTATCTTATCGCTGGAAAAGATGATGATTTTAGAAATAAAATTCTAAAAAATGTCTCTGAAAATAAAAGAAAACTTATTCTTGAAACGGAAGACTTCTTGAAACTGATGAGAAAGTCCGACTGCGAAAAAGCGACTTCAAAATTCTTCAGCGCGATGCGGCGGGCTTACGAAGACGGAAAACTTTATATAAAAGGACGCGACGACGAAATTTATGTCTGATATTTTTACAATTGGAGCAAAATACAAAAAATTCAAGGTTTTAAATGTTTTTGATGTGGCGGATTATCATTCAAAAGCGGTTTATCTTCGGCACGAGAAAACCGGGCTTGAAGTTGTTCATCTTTTTAATGACGACGAGGAAAATCTTTTTGCATTTTCATTCAGAACTCCGAATTCGAAATCAAACGGCGCGGCGCATATCATCGAACATTCGGTTTTGTGCGGCTCTGAAAAATTTCCGCTGAAAGACCCTTTTGTGAATCTTTCAAACCAGAGCGTGAAAACTTACTTGAATGCAATGACTTATCCCGACAAGACTGTTTATCCGGCAAGCTCGATTGCAAAAGAAGATTATTTAAATCTAATGAATGTTTACGGAGACGCAGTTTTTTTTCCGAAGCTCCAGCGCGAGATTTTTATGCAGGAAGCGCACCGGCTTGAAGTTGATGAAAACGAAAATGTGAGCGTTCAGGGCGTTGTCTACAACGAGATGAAAGGAAATTATTCTTCATTTGATTCTGTCGCGAATGACGCGGTTACACTCAGTCTCTTGAAAAATTCTGTTTATCAGAAAGATTCCGGCGGCGACCCTCTTGAAATTCCTTCGATTACTTATGATGAGTTCAAAGCGTTCCACAAAAAATGGTACAGAGCCGAC
>JAXDVS010000065.1:0-11611 GCA_034088785.1 Treponema sp. | reverse complement strand
CTGCTCATAATTCCAGTCGAGCGGAAATACGTTACAAACCAGCCGTTCACGCAGTTTTCAAGTCCAAGATAGAAGAAGAGAATCAGCCCTGAAATCCAGAAAATTGGCATCTTGTAGAATTTTCTTGCGGAGTTTTCAGATTTGCTGTCTTTTTTTACGGTTTCGTTTTTGTTTTTCAAGTCGAGTCGAGTGAGGAGAATCGCGGAAATTGCCGACGCAATCACAATCGTGTAGACAATCGATTTCCATGAAAGATTCGCGTTGAAGAAAAGCGACGCGACCATTGGCGCGGCAAAAGCTCCGATTGCGAATGTCATATGGAGAATGTTCAGAGCGAAAGGGCTTCCGTCTGAATTCTCGTTGATGTAGGCGTTGTTGATGATTGAGTTGCAGCCGCGGCAGATTCCAAGAAGCACGAAAATCAGAATCATCGCCCAGACCGGCGGAATGAACGTGAGCGTCATCAAGTCGAGCGGAATCAAGGTTGCGGCGAGTAAAATCGCAGGCTTCCTTCCTAAAGCTTTTTCAAGAGCCGGAAAAATAAAGCTTGCGAGAAAGTTTCCAATCGCAAACGCGGAAAGAAGCGTGCCTGCAATCGTGTAGCTTAGCTTTGCTTCTTCTATTAAATAAGGAAGAATCGCGCCGACGAGAAGAACCATCGCGCCCTGGCACAAAAACGAGAAGTAATTCGGATAAAATTTTTTGATTCTAATTCTGTCTGTCATAGAAAGCCATTCTAATTGATTTGATTTTTTGATTCAACGATGAGGTTTTTTGATGATAAAGACGGATCATTCTAATAGAAAATATTTGCCGAGTTTTTATTATTTCGGAACTCTGACGGAACTTAAAACAGAGACTGAATCAAAATGCACGGTAAAAGTTCAAGTTTAGAATTTTGTCGTTTTTCTTTTCCAAAATCTTAAACCGCGGATTTTTTATATTTTCTCGCTGTAATTGAAAAAAGTTTCCTAGAGTTCTATAATCTTCGCATATTTTTTAATCATTTTTAGTTAAGAGGAAATACGATGGTAATTTTGACTTTGAACTGCGGTTCATCATCAGCAAAGTATCAGGTTTATGACTGGGACAACAAAGATGTTTTGGCTACGGGCGTTGTTGAGCGCGTTACTGCTCCTGGCTCTGTTATCACACACAAGCCAAAGGGAAAAGACAAGTTTGTAAAGGAAAGCCCTTGTCCGACACACAAAGAAGCAATCGAGCTGATTCTTGACGCAATCACAGACAAAGACCACGGCGTAATCTCCGACATGAGCGTTATTGGAGCTGTAGGACACCGCGTTCTCCATGGCGGAGACAAATTCACAAAGTCTGTTAAAGTTACTCCAGAGGTTTTGGACACATTCCGCTCTGTAATCGGACTCGGACCTCTTCATATGCCTGCTAACATCATGGGAATCGAGGCTGCACAGAAAGTTCTTCCGAACGTTCCTCACGTTGCAGTAATGGACACTGCTTGGCACCAGACAATGCCTCCTGCAAGCTACCGCTACGCTGTTCCGAAAGAATGGTACGAGAAATATGCTGCACGCCGCTACGGATTCCACGGAACTTCATTCCTCTACACAGCAAAACGCGCTTCTGTTCTTCTTCACAAAGCTCCAAAAGACACAAATGTAATCATTGCACACGTTGGAAACGGAGCTTCTATGTGCGCTGTCAAGAATGGCTGCTGCTTCGACACATCAATGGGAATCACACCGATTGAAGGTCTTGTAATGGGAACTCGCACAGGCGATGTTGACGTTACACTTCCTTTCTATATCATGCGCCAGACAGGAATGACTGTTGAAGAGATGGACAACGCTTTGAACAAGAAATCTGGACTTCTCGGACTTACAGGACTTTCTTCTGACCGCCGCGACATTGCGGACGCTGCTGAAAAAGGAAACAAAGACGCTCAGCTTGCAGTTGACATGGAAGTTTACCGCCTTAAAAAATACTTTGGAGCTTACATGGCTGCAATCGGTCCTGTTGACGCGATTGTCTACACAGCAGGCGTTGGCGAGCACTCTGCATTGATTCGCGGACGCGCTCTCGAAGGCCTTGAGTGGATGGGCGTAAAAATCGACCCTAAAAAGAACGAGCTTGCAAACACAGGCAACGCTGAAACTTGCATTTCTGCCGACGACTCAAAAGTAAAGGTTTTCGTAATTCCGACAGATGAAGAGCTTGTAATGACAGAAGACGCATTCGCAATCATGAACGGAACATACGACGTTCACACAAACTTCACATATTCTTTCCAGGATCCTGCTTACAGAAACAAGGCGCGCGAGGCTGCGCTTGTAAAGGAGCTTGAGAAGAATCCAGAACTTGCAAAAATCATCGTAAGACCGTAGTTTCTGCCGTTTTTGTGAATTTTATTCAGCCCCGACGAGATTTTTCTTGCCGGGGCTGTTTTATTTTGGACGCTTTGAAAGTTTTATATTTTTGACTCTGCAGCGGCTCGGAGATGGAGAAAAGCAAAGAGAGAACCGCAGGTTCTCGCGAAATAAAGAATTACAGGATGTAATTTTGCTCAGCAATTTTTGCATTTAATTTAATTTTTCCCAAAATTGCCCGCACGGACGCGGGAGAAAAGCAAAGAGAGAACCGCAGGTTCTCGTGAAATAAAAAATTACAGGATGTAATTTTTTATTTAAGACTATTTTAAGAATGTGCCGCTTAAATTTACTTTTTTTGTATTTATGATAGAATAGTTTCCGCAGCAAACCTCAGTGCTGTGTATCACTTAAAATTCAGTAGCTTTAAAAGGCGGGAGGAAAATTATGGCTGTAATCACAATTTCTCGGCAGTATTTTTCAGAAGGACACGAAATTTGCAAAAGAATCGCGGAAAAAACTGGATACAAGCTTTATGACCGCGCGGCAGTCTTTCAAAAAATGATTGAGCTTGGCTGCAACGAAAACAAAATCAAATATTTCGACGAGATAAAGCCTGGAATTCTTCCGTCGCTTTCAAAATACAATGACGAATATCTTTATTATCTGAAAACTGCGGTTCTTTCGATTGCGAACGAGGACAACTGCGTGATTGAAGGACGCGGAGCTTATATCATCTTGAAGGACATTCCGAATCACGTTTCTGCGCGAATTTTCGAGCTTCGTGAAAAGCGCGTGAAGAATGCGATGAAAGAGCGCAACGTGAGCGAAAAGCACGCGATGAAAATCATCAAAAAGGCGGATATGCATCAGTTCGGCTTTATAAAGCACTTTCTGCACGCAAATGTCCTTTATCCTATGGAGCAGAATCTGATAATCAACAGCGGACTTTCCGATGTGGAATCGATTGCAGACTCGATTATCGCGTTCGCGAAAACTTACATAACGGAAGAAAAGGAAAAAGAGGGCAAGGCAAGGCTCGAAAAACTTTTAATCGGCCAGGAGATTGTGAATCTGCTCCGTTTTATTTACTCGGTTGACATCGACTCGATGAAATGCGAGGTGAAAGACGGCACAATTTATCTTGACGGAGTTGCAAGCACAAAAGGAATCGTTGACTATGCTGTAAAAGTCATAAAATGCGAGTTCCCGGAATGTAAGGTTGTGAGCAACATCAGAGTTGTGCAGGCTGGAATGAATCTTCGCTAGCAGGAATTTCATCAGGATTTTTTTCAGGAAGATTTTAGCTTGCGGAATTTTTTGATTTATATTTTGATAATGAAAATAAAAATCCCGGCGTTCAGAAAAAATTGAATGCCGGGATTTTTTACGAGATTTGCCGCTTTGTTTTGTCGCTGTCAAAAATCTTGCATGCTGAACTTTGCTTAGAAATTCGGTTCAGCATTTGTTCTGAATTTAATGCGGATTCTGAAAAAAAATCAAAAATGACACTAAAAACAGAACTTTTTGACCGCCACGTTTGTTTTACGCGGCAGATTGTCACTTTATTTTACGAATTCTTTCTTCAAGAAATCCAAGTCAAGCTCTGGATAAAGGACGAACTTGCTCAAAAGTGCCTGAACGCGTTTTGAAGCGGCTTCCTTTATATTTTCGTCAAGAACAATCTTGAGTTTTGCAGGTTTTCCATCTTTTGTTACGCCCGGCTTTGTTCCTTTGAGAACCATGTCGATAATCGCAGCGACTTCCTTCATTTCGCCTTCTTTCATTCCCAAAGTTGTGAGGGCTGGAGTTCCGAGGCGCAATCCAGAAGTGTACCACGCGCCGTTTTTGTCATATGGAAGCGCGTTCGCGTTTGTTGTCACGCCGGCCTGGAAAAGAGCCGCCTCTGCCTGCTTTCCTGTAAGCCCGTAAGAAGTGATGTCTGCGAGCATAAGGTGATTGTCTGTTCCGTTTGTCTGCAGGCGGATTCCCAAGTTCTGAAGCTCTTTTGCAAGCGCCTGAGCGTTCTTTACAACCTGATGAGCGTAGTCCTGATATTCTTTTGTGTTCGCCTCTTTGAAAGCGATTGCCTTTGCAGCCATTACGTGAGGAAGAGGTCCGCCGAGAACCATCGGGCAGCCTTTGTTCACGTAGTCCTCAAATTCTTTCTTGCAGAGAATCATAGCTCCGCGAGGTCCGCGCAAAGTCTTGTGTGTTGTTGTTGTTACAACGTCGGCCCATTTTACCGGGTCAAAATCTCCAGTGAAGACTTTTCCTGCAACGAGACCTGCAAAGTGCGCCATATCAACCATAAGAACAGCTCCGCATTTGTCTGCAATCTCGCGGAAGCGTTTGAAATTGATTGCGCGCGGATAAGCTGAATATCCTGTCAAAAGGATAAGCGGCTTTACTTCCATCGCCTGTTTTTCGATTGCGTCATAGTCAAGAAGACCTGTCTCCTTGTCAACTCCGTAAGGATGGCTTTCAAACATTCTCGCAGAAATGTTCATCTTGTAGCCGTGAGTGAGATGTCCGCCGCAAGAATAGTCGAGTCCCATGAGACGCTGGTTTCCGAAGCGGTGTCGAAGCTCGTCAAACTGCTCTGCTGTAAGGTCATTCAATGATTTTACGCCAAGCTCCTGCAAAGTCGGAGTCTCAACTTTTGCCGAAAGAATTGCCCAGTATGCAACGAGGTTTGTGTCCGCTCCAGAATGAGGCTGAACATAAGCGTAGTCCGCGCCGAAAAGTTCTTCTGCCTCGCGGGCCGCTGTCATCTCAACTGCGTCAACATTCACGCAGCCGCCGTAATATCTGTGCTCCGGGTAGCCTTCCGCGTATTTGTCTGTGAGAAGATTTCCCATTGCCGCCTGAACTGCAAGCGAGCTGTAGTTTTCAGACGCAATCAGCTTGAGGTGGCTTCGCTGGTTTTCAATCTCGTTTACAATATCAGCAGCGATTGATGGATTTACAGAAGCAACCTGCTGAAGATTTGCTACGTAAGCGGTCATTGCAACATTCGGTTTTCCGTTGCATGAAGAAAGGTAATTTTCCAAAGGTGTTGGCATCATCTACTCCCAAAAAATTGATACTGCAAAGAGTAACACTTTTAAGATATTCGTTCAATTATCTAAGCATCGACTTATTTATTTCATAGACTGAGCCGCAAGTGTGGCAGGCGACTTCAATCGGGTCTTTGTCGTGCGCAAGAATGTCTTCAAGTTCTGATTTTGGAAGATGCTTTATATGCTCGGCGAATCCTTCTGCGCTGCAAGGGCAGTTGAATTCCACTTTTCTGTTCAGAACCGCCGTCGGCTTGAACTCGCGGAAAAGCCCGTAAATCACGTCTTCCATGTCGCCTCCGTCGGCAAACCATTTTCCAATCGAAGGCATTGCGCGGAACGCGTTCTCTACTTTCTGAATCAGGATATCTTCCGTCTCTTTTTTGTCCTCAGCTCCTGAATCGGCTGTCTGCGCGCTTATTTTTGACTTTCCGCCCGCGCCCGGAACGTGCTGCAAAAACATTCCGCCTGCTCCGACAACGCGTCCTTTCTCGTCAAACTGGATGCTCGTGTTGAACGCCGTGTGAATCTGCTCGGACTGCAAGAAATAATGAGCCAAATCCTTCGCGATATTCTTATAGATGATTTCAGTTGTTCCGACTTGCGGGGCTTTCATTCCTTCTCCGATTCTTGAAACCGTAACAGTTCCCTCGCCGAAAAACGGAGTCAAATCCCAGCTTTCAAGAGGCTTTTCAATCGGAATCTTGTTCTGGAGCAAAAATCCTCTGACGTAGCCAGTTGAGTCCGCCTCGACCGAAAATCCTGCCGCAGGACCGTCTGTGTCGTATCTGAAAGTCAGATGCTCGCGTCCTTTCATCGTCGGAATCATCATTGCCGCGCAGAGCATCGCCTGTCCCAAGACCATCGTCTCAAGAATTCCAAGGTTGTGCTGGGCGCGCATCTGGTTTACAAGCCTTGTTCCGTTAAAAAACGCCCCGCGAAACTGTCCGTCAGCCATCACAAAAACCGTCATCTCGTCCTTGTGAATCTTATCCAAATGAGCCAGAAGCTCCTTGTCCGAAATTTCCTTCTTAATCATAACGATAAATATATAGAAAAAATTAAAAATTATGAATGAAAAATGAAACTTGGAAATTAAGAATTGTGAATTAAGAATTTTAGGTTCCGAAACGAGTTCGGAATGACTTGAAGTTGTGAATTCTGAATTACGAGATGAAACAGTCTAAAGAACGTCGTCATGCTGAATTTATTTCAGCATCTAAATTAGATATGGCGTATCGATTCTGAAACGAAGCGAGCCTAAACGTTCGAGTTCAGAATGACTTGAAATTGTGAATTCTGAATTACGAGATGAAACAGTCTAAAGAACGTCGTCATGCTGAATTTATTTCAGCATCTATATTAAATACAGCGTATAGATTCCGAAACGAAGCGAGCTTAAACGTTCGACTTCAGAATGACTTGAAATTGTGAATCGTGTCCGCTGCGGCGTAGTTTCCCAAAATCCGAAAACGCATTATACTTAGCAAAATTTTAATAATGAGGAATTTTATGAAACTCTACGTTGGAAACCTTAGCTACAGCACAACCGAAGACACTTTGCGGACACTTTTTTCAAATTATGCGGATGTTGTTTCTGTAAAAATCAAAGAAGATGAATATACAGGCCAGTCAAAAGGATTCGGCTTTATCGAAGTTGAAGATGAAATCAAGGCTCAGCGCGCAATCGGCGGAATGAACGGAAAAGATGTTGATGGACGGAGAATCCGTGTGTGCGAGGCTGTTGAGAATCCAAGAAGACGGCCTGGCACAAGACCTGGTGCAAGAACAGATTTCGGCGGCGAAAGACGTTTTGAGCGCAGAGGCGACCGCGATTTTTCACGCGGATTTGACGGAGACTCGCGCGGACGCGATTACCGCGGAAATTCGGATTATTCAAGAGATTCCTCACGTGAATATCGCAGATATTCTGATTCAAGAGACAGAGATTATCGGGACGATAGAGACGACAGAAATGACAGAGGCGGAAGAGATTTTGGCAGACGCGAAAGCCGTGGCTATGGAAGAGACCGAGACAGCCGCTTTGAAAATCGCGACGGACGCTTTGAAAATCGCGAAAGACGCAGTTTTTCTGACAGAAGAAGTTTCGGCGGAAGAAGCGGCGAGGCAAGAGACGATGAATATTGATTTTGTCTCTTTGTTTTAGATTTTCATCTTTATTGCTTGACTGCTGAACTTTTGAAAATTGACTTGACGGAAAAGACGGGCTGCCTGAAAAACTTCGGCAGCCTTTTCATTGATTGCTAAGGATTTTCTGAAAGTCTTCCGAAAATAAATAAAGAATTGTGTCTTTTTTTGAATCTTAAATTTTTTGAATTTTAAATTCGAATCAAAAGATAAAAAAATTGCCAGACCCCGGCGATTTAAAAAAGGAGTGAATAATGTTTAAGGCCAGAAGGCGATTAGCTCTTATTGGAATCAATATTGTAGCTGCCGTTTCTTTTATCTTTATCGCAACTTATCTTGCGCCTCAAATCAAACTTACTGATTATGTAACTTATTCAAACCTATTCCCAGTTGTTGTAACTTCGCTTGTTTTCGCGCTTCTGCTTTTCACGAGCATCACAATCTTTATGAACGCGCGCGAGCGCATTGAAAAAAGCGTAATGGAAAAAGGCGCGACAGCTTATTTCACGAAATTTATCGAGCGTCTCCGTTTTTGCTATTCCCTTGACGACTTTAAGCAGGCTGTAATCGACATTCTTGAAATGGAAGCCGACTGCGCGGTTCTTTACGTTGACCGTGCGACAAACTACGTTCTTTACAACAGTCCTGACAAAGTGACTTCTTCGCCTGAAATCATGGCGCAGCTTGCCCAGAATTTTACCGCGGACTGGCACGACCCGATAAACTTTATCGGCGACGGGCTTGGACTTGAAGTTGAAAAGAAAAAGATGAGAGGATTTTTCTTCGCGTCTGACATTGAGCATTTCTACATTTTTAACCGCTACACATATTTGATAGACTCGGAAATTTATCCGAAACTCTATGAGGAATTCTGCCGTTTTCAGAACCGTTCAAGAATCATCTCGAGCCTGTCTGAAATCTCCGAGCTTTCAACCGAATGGGACCAGCTTGCCGAGGCGCAGAAATCCTTTTTGCCTCAGAAAATGCCTGAAATCAAGAAACTCAAGCTTGGCGCGTATTTTAGGCCGCTGATTAACGTTTCGGGCGACTATTACACAGTTCTTCCGATTGACGAGAACAAGACTCTTTTAATGCTCGGCGACGTTTCTGGAAAAGGACTTGCCGCGGCCTTGGTCATGGGCTTGGTTATGAACACTGTAAAAATTTTGCAGAACAAGGAAGACTTGCCGGGAATGATTATCGCGGTTGACGCCGCAATCAAGAGCATGCATTTGCAGGACAAATACACGGTTTTGTTCATCGGAATCGTTGACACGGAAAAAATGAAAATCACTTACGTGAACGCTTCAATGTCCGACCCGATTGTTGTAACGCGTTCCCCAGACGGATACAGAATCAAATCGCTTTCATCAAACTGTTCGATTGTCGGAATCATTCCGATTGAGGCAAGCGACATAAAAGTTTCAGAGCAGAGACTTTTTTCAGGCGACTTGATAATGATGGCTTCGGACGGAATTTCTGAAGTTATGGACGCGAACAAGGTGGAGCTTGGCGACACTCAGCTTTTCACAGACACAATCAAGGCGAGCGCGTCAAAAGACCCGGAAGATTTTATTAAAGACATGGTGAATCTCGTAATGTCATACAACGCTGACACAAGACTCCATGATGACCTTACAATGCTTGTTGCAAAGGTAGGTAAAAAATGATTTATGCAGTATTAAACGTAGCTTTCGCGCTGTTCCTTTTTTGGCTTGCCGCCTACACAGACAACAAGACCGGAAACGAGGGAAACTCTCCTGTAATCGGCTTGAACCTTTTTCTTGCGGCGACTTGCGCCTGCCTTGCAGTCTGCATTTTCACATTCGGAAAAGTTCCTGAGCGTTTCACCGTTTTCTTGGGAAGAATCGTCTACGTTCTTTTTGGAATTTACATAATCCAGTACAGCATTTACTGCGTCTTGTTCCCGATGGCTGAGCGAAAAATCATTTCGCGCGCGGTTGAAATCGGAGGCGCAATCTGGTGCATCTGGGCGGTTTTCTTCCATTTTGTCGGAGTTACTGTAACCGACTTTATTGGCTTGCGTGTCGAGTCAACATCGCTTTTCTATGGAAGCCTTTCGCGCCTTTTGCCTTACAACTGGTTTGACTTTTACAGAGTCGTAATCTTCCTTTTTGTTCCGTTCTTTTCTGTAATCATCATGCTTTTGCGTTCGGAGCAGAGAGACGGCAGGCTTGACCACCAGAAAACGACTTTGAACGCGCTTGCCTGCATTTTGGGCTGGGGCGGACTTTTTCTTGTATCAAAGGCTTCAAACCGCGTTCCGATGTTCTCGGCTTTGTTCCTTGCGCCTTTCGTTCTTGCGCAGTGGGTTCTTTTTAGAGCCGCAATCATCGACTTTTTGTACGATTTTTACTCGCTCACAGGATTTGTTCTTAAAGGACTTGTGTGCTACGTTATTCCGTCGGTTGTTGTCGGAATCGCTTTTGCGTGGCTTTGGCCGGTCCACACTTTGCATCCTGCGAGATTTTATCTTTATCTGATTTGCGTGATTACGGTTGTTGTAATTGTCGCTTACCAGCTTTTGAAATTTTTCACGCGTCGGCTTGGATTCCGCACTCAGCAGTATGCGTCTCGTTTTGAGGAAGATTTGTCTAACTTCGACTTTTCCGACGACCCTGAAAACATCGTAAGAAATATGCAGGAAATTTTCCGAAGAAACATCGGTATGTCGTTCATGCGGATTCTGATTGAAAGCGGAAACGAGGAGATGGATTCCGTTTACGACCGCGAAGACGAAAAGCACATAAAAATTTCGATGAAAGGGCGGCTTTTCGACTCGCTTCTAAACCAGAACAAGCGGATTGTCTTGCGCAGCCAGATTGATGTAGGATTCCTTTATTCTTCAGTGCGCGGCGATCTTATAAAACTTTTCGACGAGACAGGCTCTGACGCTGTTATCATCTTGAACGAAGGACGGCACATTCTCGGTCTTATTATTCTTGGACAGAAAGCCGGCGGAAACATCTACACTGACTACGACAACGAAGTTTTCACAAAGCTTTACTCTTATTTCTTCGTTCTTGGCTACTATATGAAGAACATTGGTAACCAGGAGATTGTCGGTACTGTAAACCGCGAAATCAGAATGTCGGCGCAGATTATCGAGTCAATCCAGCAGAATATGGACCCGATTAAGAACAAACGGTACGACTATGGCTCTCTGATGGTTCACGCGCACAACATCGGCGGCGAGTTTATCGACTTGATTCGCCTTAGCGACGACAAGCACGTTTTTGTAATGGGCGACTTGTCCGGCAAAGGAATTGCGGCTTCAATGTCCATGGTTATCGTAAAGTCTGTAATCCGCACATTCTTGCAGGAGACAAAGGACTTCAAGACTCTCGTTGAGAAAGTCAACTCGTTCATCAGATTCAATCTTCCAAAGGGAACTTTCTTTGAAGGAATTTTCGCGCTTATCGACTTTAACGACAATACGGTTTACTACATCAACTGCGCGGTTCCGGCTCTCTTCCTTTACAACCGCTCGTTCAACAACGTTATGGAAATTCAGGGCGAGGGACACGTTCTCGGCTTTGTAAAAGACATCAGCCCGTACATCACGGTAAAGAAAGTCAAGATGAATCCGGGAGACATCATGGTTGCCGTAACCGACGGTATTCTCGACAGTAAATCGCTCCGCGGCGAGCCGTTCGGAAAAGACCGCGTTCAAAAGTCGATTGCGGAAAACACAATCAGTACGGCGCAGAATATGACCCAGGCGACTTACGATTCTCTCGTGAACTTCCTTTCAAAAGAGCTTGATGACGATGTTTCAATCTTTACGCTTAAGCTTCTGAAATAGCAAAATCGAGGTGAAAAAGGGCGCAGCTACAAATTACAGAAAAAAACGGCGCGAACTACGTTCTTTATGACTTGTCGGGCGTGCTTTCAACATACACTTGCTCGGAATTTCAGGAAAAAGTCTATGAGGAAATCCAGCACTCAAATCTTGTTTTCGACTTGTCCGGCGTCGAGGAAATCGATTCTGTCGGAGTCGGAATCATAATGTCGTGCTTCAACGACGGCGAGGAATAC
>JAXDVS010000064.1:0-18081 GCA_034088785.1 Treponema sp. | reverse complement strand
CGCATTTTTCATCTGGATTTTTGACATAATTCACCCCTGTTTTTGACAGATTTTATTTTCAGAAAATATTTTGGGAACAGGATTTTTAGATTTTTTTCCAAGAACCTCGTTTCCAAATTTGATTCAGATTATATAAAAAATTGAAGAAAAAAAAAATTACTTGGGAAAGCAAAATCGAATTTATCGGAAATCTGTGCGGAAAAGGAAAAGTTAAATTTTTATAGATATAGATTCCGAAACGAGTTCGGAATGACGAGTTTTTTTTATGCGGATTCCGAAACTAAGCGAGCAGCAAAACTGCTCGAGTTCGGAATGACGTGTTTTTTTATGCGGAATGACGTATTTTTTATGCAAGCCGCATGGAGAAGAGCCTAGCCCCGATAGCAGCGGACGCGAAGCGTGCCGGATAGCAGGAGGACAGATTAAAGCATTTGGCGATGAAGAAAATCGTTTGAACTGCAAGAAAAACATGCTCCAGATTTCTGAATTGAAAAATCAGGAATTCAAAAACTCGTTTATTTAAGATTAGTTTAAAATTATTTTAATATTTCTTAATGATTTTCGATTATAATTGTAGGCGAAACGGAGGCAAATTATGCGAGTTTTGCTTGTTGAGGACGAGGGCGGGCTTAGCCAGGCTCTCACGGAGATTTTCAAGAAGAACAGAATCAACATTGACGCGGTTCTGACTGGAACGGACGGACTTGAATACGCGGAATCTAAAATTTACGACGTGATAATTCTTGACATTATGCTGCCGGGAATTGACGGAATCACGATTTTAAAGACGCTCAGGGAAAACCACAACAACGTGCCGGTGATTCTTTTGACGGCGAAGGACGAGGTTTCTGACAAAATCGCGGGGCTTGACGCTGGCGCGGATGACTATCTTACAAAGCCTTTTTCAACGGACGAGCTTTTGGCGCGAGTGCGGGCTTTGTCAAGGCGGAAAGGCGACGTTAAAAACGACTCGACAACTTTCTGCGACCTGACTTTGAGCAAGAAAAACTGCGAGCTTCAGTCGGCGGCAGGAGACGCAATCAAGCTCTCGCTCAAGGAATATCAGATTCTCGACCTTCTTTTTGAGCATCCGCACCAGATTATCACGAAGGAGCAGCTTATCGACAAGATTTGGGGCGGAGACTCGAACGCGGAATACAACAACGTGGAAGTCTACATCTCGTTCATCAGAAAAAAGATTGAGAACCTGAAAGTCGGCGTGAGAATCAGGACTGCGAGAGGAATCGGCTACTCGCTCGAAGACGGAACACGGTAAAAAAAGTGAAAATTTTCAGCGTTCTTAGAATCAAAATCATAATCACGATTCTCGCAGTGCAGGCGTTTATGCTTTCCGGGATTTTTCTTGTTCTAAATCTCGTGCTTACAGCAAACGTGAACCGCCAGACGGACAATTTTCTGGAGCAGCTTGCAAAAAACGGCGGACACAGACCGTCTCCGCCAAAGCCTGCAAACGTGAAAGGCTTGAACAAGCTTTTTTCGCAAGGAGAACTTCCCTCCTCGGAATTTTCCAGCTTTGGAGACGCGAAAGCACCGAACGAAATCAGAAATTATTTCTCTGTGAACGTCTCATATTCTGGCGTAATCAACGAAGTAATCACGGATTTTCCGCTCAGCTACACTTCAGACGAAATCTCGAAGATTGTGATTCTAATCAACTCTGAAAACCAGAACCGCGGAATCGTGAACAATTTCAAATACTTGAAAACCGAGGCGAAATACGGAACTTTTCTGATTTGCATCCTGAACCACACGGCGGATTTTGAGCTGATTCAGCAGTTTAGGATTTACGCGTCGCTTGCGATTTTCGGAATTCTTCTTGTATCGTTTGTGATTTCGCTTGTCATCTCCAAAATCACGGTGAAGCAGGCGATGATTTCTTTTGACAACCAAAGGCGATTTTTTGCGGACGCAGGACACGAGCTGAAAACTCCGATTGCAGTAATCGGCGCGAACATCGACGTTCTTTCTTCCGACGAGAAACTCAATTCAAACAAATTTTTCCAGTACATAAAAAGCGAGAACGAGAGAATGGGCGAGCTTGTGCGCGACCTGCTTTTTCTCGCGCGGGACGACGCTGACAGGCTTGAAATCCAGAAAAGCAAGTTCGACTTTTCAAACGCGGCGGAAAACGCTGTTCTTCCGTTCGAGGCGGTCGCTTTTGAAAGCGGAATGACTCTCAATCTTGACATTCAAAAAGGAATCATCTGCAACGGCGAGGAAAAATCGCTAAAGCAGCTTTTCGTGATTCTTGTTGACAACGCGATAAAAAATTCCGACGCGGGGGCCTTAATCAGCGTGAAAGTTTTTGCGGAAAGGCAAAACGCGGTATACAAAGTGCGGAACACAGGAAACGGAATCAAAAAAGAAGAGCTTGAAAAAATATTCTTGAGATTTTACCGCACAGACAGCTCGCGCGACAGGAAAACCGGCGGCTACGGACTCGGACTTTCAATCGCAAAGACAATCGCCACAAAGCACGGCGGCACACTGAAAGCCGAAAGCGAATACGGAAAATGGGCGGAATTCACGTTCACAATGGCAAGAAAAAGATAAAAAACGGGAAGCAGGCTCTGCTTTAGTCTGTGAAAATGTAGAAAGCGGGGAAAACCGACAAAAAGAAATAAAGTTTCGCGTTGATTTTTTACAGCGGGAGCGGAAAAAGGAAAAATAACGCGTCATTTTTGAACGAAGTTCATAAACTTGTTTCGGAATCCGCAAACAAATACGAGTCATTTTTGAATGAAGTTCATAAATTCGAGAACATTTGATCTCGCTTTGGTTTCGAAACATGCAAAAAAAATATGTCATTTCGAATTTGTTTCGAAATCTGCAAGCAAAAACGAGTCATTCCGAACCTGATTCGGAATCTGCAAACAGAAGCTCGTCATCCTAAACTTGTTTCAGAATCTGTAAACGAAAGATGCTGAAATCAAGCAGTTTTCTGCTTGTCTTAAATTCAGCATGACAAAAACAAGCACACGTCATTCCGAACTCGTTTCGGAATCTGTAAAAAAAAAGATTTTTACAATTAATCAAAATAACGTTTTCTGTTTCAGCGTGATTTCTCGATTCCTTAAAATAAGGTTTGCCGACAAAATAATTTTCACAGTTCCTTAAAATAAGGATTTTCGTCCAAACGCTTTCCACAATTCCTTAAAATAAGAATTTCTGTTTTTGCGTCGTTTTGCGCTTCCTCAAAATAAGGTTTGTTTCCCAAACAAATTCCGGCTTTTCTTAAAACAATGTTCGCTACCCCAAACATTTTTCACATTTCCTTAAAATAAAGCACGCTATTTTATCATCATTTCTTAATTCCTTAAAATAAGAATTTCAGTTTTGAGCCGATTAGCCTTTCCCTAAAATAAGATTCTCTGCCCAAACTTTTTTTCCTTTTCCTTAAAATAAGGATTTTAATTTTCCATTCCGTCTTTCCTTAAAATCCCCAACGCTCTCCGCATTTTCCCAGCATTTCACCAAACAACTTCCTCAACAAGCAACTTTCCACGCTTTCCTTGCCCCTCCGCCCTCTTCCCTCTTATAGCAAAAAATCCAAAAATCAATTATCCTTGCGCTATGGAACTAAAAGAACTTTACCGCGAAATCTTAAACGAACACAACATAAATCCGGAGCACAAAACTTCGCTCCCGGACGCGAACATAACTTTGCAGGGCGTAAACCCGAGCTGCGGCGACAACATCACGCTGAACCTGAAAGTCGATGACGACGGAAAAATCGCCGACGGATCTTTCACTGGCTCGGGCTGCGCAATCTCACAGGCGAGCTGCGACATGATGCTTGACTGCGTAATCGGAAAAACAAAAGACGAGGCTCTCAGGCTTTCCGAAAATTTCATGAAGATGATTCAGGGAACAGCGAGCGAGGAAGAAATCGAGGAGCTTGACGAGGCGAGCGCGCTCAAAGACATAAAGCATATGCCGTCCCGTGTAAAATGCGCGGAGCTTGGCTGGCGCACAATGAGCGAAATGCTCCACGGCCACAAAACAACGATGAACGTGAAAAACCAGCACCCTGACTGCGCGATATAAGAAAATCATTCTGTCCAAGTCTGTCTGGTTGATAAAGTCGAGATTCCGCAGAAAAAACATAAAATCCCCCAGAATTTCAAATTGCAAAAAGTTATGCTATAATTTTCTCATAGAAAATATTGCATAATAAAAACTGACAGGAGGCTCAAAAATGCTTGCGACCGCAAAAGGATATTTCAATGGCTCTCAAATAGTTTTGGATTCTCCTGTGCAGTTTCAGCGCGGGCAGGAAGTGATTGTCACATACACGATAATAAGTTCAGCTCAAAAGAAATCTGACCAAAACAATCTTGTAGATTCGCTTGTCGGAGCAATTCCAAACAGCGAAAAGTCGCTTGACGAATATCGCTCTGAAAGATTAAAAAAATATGCAAGTACTGATTGATACAAATGTGATTCTCGATGTTCTTCTAAACAGAGAGAGTTTTGTTCAAAATGCGTTAAAAATTTTCAAACTGCCTGAAGAATCTGTTCAAAAATATGTGTCAGCCTCTGCGATTACCGATATTTACTATATTGCCCGGCAGGAAATAAAAGACAAATCACAAGTAAAGAATTTGCTTAAGACATTGTTGCAAATTATTCATGTTGCCGCAGTGTCAGAAAATGATATTTTGGCCGCGCTGGATTCTGACTGGACTGATTTTGAAGACAGCGTTCAGAACGCAGTTGCGGAATCTCATGATTACGATGCGATTATCACAAGAAATAAAAACGATTATAAAAACTCAAATCTCAAAATATTTTCTCCGGCAGAATTTTTAGAAGAAATTAAATAAATCTGAAATTTCTAAAGCCTTTTGACCTAAAAAAACTGATTACAATGGCAGACTTGCTGAACACAACAAAGTTTCAAAATAATGTCCGCAGAGCAAAACCATAAAATCGCCCAGAATTTCAAATTGCCAAAAGTTATGCTATAATTTTCCCATAAAAGGAGAAAATATACATGGCAATCACATGGGAAAATTTGGACGAGCTTTCGTCTTTCAAAAAGCTCCAGTCGCTTAAAGGCGCGGTTTCTGTAAAAGAGGAGCTTGGCGGAGCAAACGGCGCAAAAAGAATCGCTGAATATTCTGTAAAAATGGGCGGCGGACTTTTCTACAATTACGCGGCAAAGCAGGTTGACGAAAAAGTCCTTGAAGTCTTAAAGGAACTTGCGGAGGAAGCGGAGCTTTCAGAAAAATTCGCTGAAACTTACAACGGGGCTGTCGTGAACACAGGCGAAAAACGGCTTGTTCTTCATCATCTTACACGCGGGCAGCTCGGAAAAGACGTTATGGCAGACGGCGTGAACAAGCGGGAATTTTATCTTAACGAGCAAAAAAGAATCGCCGAATTTGCGGAAAAAGTCCATTCTGGAAAAATCGCGAACGCAAACGGCGAAAAATTCACGACGGTTGTGCAGATTGGAATCGGCGGCTCGGACTTGGGGCCTCGCGCAATGTATCTTGCTCTAAAAAACTGGGCGGAAAAAAACGGCACTTTGAAGATGAATGCGGAATTCATCTCGAATGTTGATCCTGACGACGCTTCTGCGGTTCTGAATTCTGTTGATTTGGCTCACTCGCTTTTCATTCTTGTCTCAAAATCGGGAACAACTCTTGAAACTTTGACAAACGAGAGCTTTGTAAAAGACGCGCTCAAAAAAGCCGGTCTCAATCCTGCAAAGCACATGATTGCAGTAACTTCTGAAACTTCGCCTCTCGCGCACAATCCTGACTATCTTGCGGCGTTTTACATGGACGACTACATCGGCGGAAGATACTCATCGACTTCTGGCGTGGGCGGCGCGGTTCTCTCTCTCGCTTTCGGTCCGAAAGTTTTTGACGACTTTTTGAAAGGCGCGGCTGAGGAAGACAAGCTCGACACAAACAAGAATCTGCTCGAAAATCCTGCGATGCTCGACGCTTTAATCGGAATCTACGAGCGCAACGTCCAGAACTATCCTGCAACAGCGATTCTTCCATATTCTCAGGGCTTAAGCCGCTTTCCTGCGCACTTGCAGCAGCTCGACATGGAATCCAACGGAAAATCTGTGAACCGTTTCGGAGAAAAAATCAGCTATTCTACAGGTCCGGTGATTTTCGGAGAGCCGGGAACAAACGGCCAGCACTCGTTCTACCAGCTTTTGCATCAGGGAACAAACATCACTCCGCTCCAGTTCATCGCATTCAAGGAAAGCCAGATTGAAAACGACGTTGTGATTGAAAATTCCACAAGCCAGAAAAAGCTCGACGCGAACGTTGCGGCGCAGATTGTCGCTTTTGCGTGCGGAAAAACCGACGACGACCCGAACAAGAGCTTTGCCGGCGAGCGTCCGTCAAGCCTCATCTACGGAAAGCAGCTCAATCCGAAATCGCTCGGCGCGCTTCTTGCCCATTTTGAAAACAAAGTTATGTTCCAGGGATTCGTCTGGAATATCAACAGCTTTGACCAGGAAGGCGTCCAGCTCGGCAAAAAACTCGCAAAAAAAGTTCTCGCGCACGAGACTGAAGGCGCGCTGAAAGCATATTCAGACTTGCTTGAAATTTAAAAAATTGCAAAAAGCAGGGAAAACGGAATTTTACTTCTGTTTTCTCTGCCGGCTTCAAAAAAAAATGATTTACGCAATTCTAGCCCGCGACAAAAACAATCTGATTGGAAACGGCCTTTCTCTTCCGTGGCTTGGCGATGAAAAAACAAAATGGGACATGGAGAATTTTAAGCGGCTCACAACAAAAAACATCGTTTTTATGGGCTACAAAACTTTTCTCGGCTTCAAGTCGCCCCTTCCAAACCGGATAAACGTTGTTGAGACGCATAATTTTTCGGGCGTTTCGCCGCTCCGCGCCGCCGGGCTTTCCGTGGTTCCGCTATCGCTTCATTCTGGAGCTGCGGCGGAAAAACAGGCAGAAGGCACAGCAGCTCCAGAACGCTTCGCGCAACTCCAATCCCTAACGCAAACTGGCTTTATCTTCACAAAAAATCTTGATGATTTTCTTTCAGAATATGAGTTTCAATTAAAAACATCTTGGAAAAACAAGAAAATCTTCATTATCGGCGGAGCAAAAACGCTCAGCAAATACTGCGAAAAAATCGATTTTTTGTATCTGACAACTTTTTTTTCCGAATACAAAAACGGCGAAACTTATCTTTCGGAAGATTTCCTTTCAAATTTCAAGCTCAAAAAAACGCTAGAATCTCACAAAAACGGCAAAGTCGAGCTTCTTGAAAACCGATTTTCTTAAAACCGCTTTTCTTAAAACCGCTTTTCTTAAAAGCGGCGGTTCTTGAAAAAACGAAAATTTCCAAAAATCAAAATCGGAAAACCATGATTCGTCAGAATTACAATTTTCAGAAAGCACAATCGCCAAGAATAAAAAATCTTCCAAAACAAATTCAAAAAAACATTTCGCTAGATTAAATCAAAATCAAAAAAATCGTCAAAACTGAAAGTCTCTTTAAATCCTGAAAAGTTTTCTGATATTCCCGTCAACAATAAGGCTCAAATTCTCCGCGAGACTTCCGCGCGCTTCGGCAATAAATTTGTAAGTTTCTTCAATCAAAACTGGCGTGTTTGTTTTTCCGCGGTGCGGAACCGGAGCTAGATAAGGCGCGTCAGTCTCAAGCAAAATTCTGTCGTCAGGAACAAAGCGCAAAAGCTCCGCCATTTCAGGCATTTTCGACTTTTTTGTGTACGTTACAGCTCCGCCAAACGCAATGTAAAACCCCATGTCCAAAAAAGTTCTCGCGGCGTTTTTGTCATAAGAAAAGCAATGGATAATTCCGTTATGAAAATCCATATTTTTAAGGACATCAACAGTTTCCTCAAAAGCGTCCCGCGAATGAACAACAACCGGCAAGTCAAGTTGTTTGCAAAGCTCAAGCTGCATCTCAAAAAGCTCCCGCTCGCCTTCATAAACGCTTTTGTCAAAATCTTCCTCGCGCCTGCCGTCCGCTCCGCTCGGATTCCAGTGATGGTCAAGCCCGCACTCGCCAATCGCCACAAGCTTATCTTTCTTTGAAAAATTTCTTATCTGGCTTTCAAGATTTTTGATTTCTTCCCCGCGATTTTTTATCGAACCAACATCAGGCCAAATTCCCGCGCTGTAAAAAATCATCTTTCTGCATTTCTCCTGAATTTCAGGCGACGGCAAATGCGAAATGCTTTCTTCAATTATCTTCCTGCGATTTTCCAAATCTCCGCTTCGTGTTCCGATGTCCAATCCAAAAAAAGTGTTCCGTTCCGCCAGTTCTGACAAAATTTCTGCGCCGTCCAAGCCTCGCTCTTCAACAAGATGATGAAAATGAAAATGTGTATCGCTAAACATAAAATGATTTTACAAAATTTTCAAAAAACAATAAATAAAAATACTTACTTGAAAGACATCAGATTTTTTGATAATATACTGTTATTGCGTTTTAACGTGATGCCGGGATGGTGGAATGGTAGACACAAGGGACTTAAAATCCCTCGCCAGCGTATACCGGCGTGCCAGTTCAAGTCTGGTTCCCGGCAAAGGCTTCTCTTTTTGAGAAGCCTTTTTTATTGCATTTTCAGTTTTATTTGACTTGGCTGTAAAGGCCTGCCATCTCGTTTCGCCAAGAGCCGCGCTCCTGCTCGCGTCCTTCCCACTCGATTGTCTTTCTGATTGTAAAATGTTTTGTGTCGCGCGGATTTTCAAAATAGATAACCGCAAAACGTCCCTGACCGATATATGCGATTTTCTCGCTTGGTCCTGGCTTTTCGCTTTCAGCGATTTTGTTTAGAACGCAGTCAAAATGAACTGGATTTCCGTTTTCCTTGTTTGAAATCGCGCTTGAAATATCTGAAATCGGCTGTCCGCAAATCTCGCAAATTGGAGCATTCTCCTTGAACGCGCGGATTGCCTTTTCGTTTTCCTGAATCTCCTTGAAATTCACTTTGCCTGAAAAAGATTTTTTCTGCTCGCCGCGTCTGTCGCTTCGCTTTTCATTTCGGTCGTTTCTGTCAAAACGCTCGCTCCGCTCAAAACCGCTGTTCCGTGATTTTCTGTCGCTTTTTGACGAGCGTGAATCGCGTTCGCGTTCATTCTGCTCGTTTTTGCCGTTTCCATTCCGCTCATTGCGGTCTTTTGCGTTCCATCCGTGATTTCTGTTTCCGCGTCTATTATCGTTTCGACTCATATTTGCCTCTTCTAATCCGCTGGTCGTTATCTTCAACAATCTTGAGGCTTAAAACCTGCGCAATTCTCTGTACTGCATAGTCAACGTATTCAGAATCATGGATTTTTCTGCGCAGCTCAAGAACTTTTGGTGAAAATTCCGCAGCGAAAGCGTTTGTTTGTGAAGAAGAAGTCATACGAACTCCGAAAAAGCATTTGAAATATAATAAACAGACTCAAGACCCGGCATGTCAATTACTGCGACATCAAATCTAATTTTGCTGTTATTATATTGTCGATTGTTTAGCAAAAAAATTTTAGCGGTTTCTAAAATTCTTTTCTGCTTTCGTTCGTTAAGTTCGTGGGAAAGCGTCTCAAAATTGCCGCTCGGCAAAGTTTTCACTTCCACAAATGCAAGAACTTCATCTTTCAAAGCTATTATATCAATTTCGCCTTGCCTTGTCCGAAAATTCCGCGCAAGAATTTTGTAATTATTCGATTTTAAGAAAGAGACTGCCTTGTCCTCGCCAGAATCGCCGATTTCTTTAGTGCTCGGCAACGCTGCACTCCTCTAATTCTTCAAGCTCGTAGACAGGACTTTCATCGTCTATTCCAGAGCCGTCAGAAACGAGCCTGCCGTAAGTAAGAAAATATTTTATGTTCCAGCGTTTTATCACAGCAAGATGATAAGGCTTTACAGATTTTTCCTCGGCAAGAAACATATTCTCGCCGTCGTCAAAGAAAACAGGTGCGGAAAATCTCATTCCAATTTTAAGGTCTTTTGCATCGATTTTTGTAAAATTGCTCATAAAATGCACCTCCCGCTAATTTATTTTTGCGATAAAAGCAAAAACAGCCGCAATCGCCGCGTAAGTCTCTTCCGGTATGAACTGCCCTACATTTTGAAGCGAAAGAATATCCGTCATTTCAGCGTCTTGAACAACCGGAATTCCGTTCTCATCAGCAAGTTTCAAAAGCTGCTGTGCCGCATATCCTTTTGCGTTCGCGGAAATAAACGGAGCGTCCGCCCATTCAGGATAGCGAAGCGCGACAGCTTTCAAATCGTCAGTTTTCAAGCAAGCCCCCGCACAGACGCGACAATTTCATCTCCACAACCGAAATCCTTGATTTCGCCAAATTCCGCAAATTCAACGGATTTTAGCTCAGAGCCGCAGCCACATTTTTTTAGCGTTTCAGAAAGCAAAGCCGAATATTCATTTTTCCTTTTTGAAGACACAGGAAAATCAAAAGCGAATTTAAGCGACTCCACTTTTTTGTTCTTAAAGTATAATGAAAAAACTAATTTTTGCACGTTTTTTTTACAATTTATGACGATTTTTTGCAAATTTCTTAGATTATCATCAAGAAAAACTCTAATATCTCCAAAGCAATTCTGAGATTTCCATTCAAAAGGAAGCAAAATCCAGTGAGAATTTTCAAAGTTTCCGCCATATTTTTTTGACTTGAATGAATTGAAAGCCGTCAGCGCACCGATTTTGTTTGAAGCACAGGCAGAATCTACATAGTCAAGATAATTTTTCAGAAGATTTTTCGCGGAATTTTTGTCAAAATCAGATTTTTCGCTTTTCAAATCAAAATTTTTCTTATCATTAGGATTCTTGTTTTGGTTTTGCTCCTGTTTTTCGCCTGAAAATCCATTAAAAACAGCTTTTACAGTTTTCTCATCGCTTTTCAGGCCTTTTTTCTCGAGAAGAAAAGAAATCTGCGCCGTCTCATCCTTTTCATCATCTGAAAATTTCTTGGAAGTTTTCAGGGCTTTTTTTGCAGCTTCCGCATCGATTTTAACTCCCATTTGCTGCATAAGCTGAACAAGGCGAAAACCCTCGTGGCTCGGCTCGATTCCAAGCGACTGAAGAAAAGCGGAAGCGGAATCGTTAAGTTTTCCTGCCAAAATTTCAGAAGTGATTTTTGAGACAAAACCGGTTTTGGAAAGATTTTTTATTGAAGAAGCGTTTACCGAAGAATCATTTATCAAGGAAAGATAGACAGTGCCGTTTTTTACTGACGCGCGCGCCGAAAAAATCTGGTTCGGCAAAAGATGAACATTCGAGCGCACATTTATTTTTTGCCCGGCAAGGCTAACTTCAAAGCTTCCGTCCGGATTTGCTGAAATCACACGTCCTGAAACGATATTTTCATTCTGAAACTTTAAATTTCGTCCGGCGGATATTTGATTTTGATAAACCGGCTGATTTGCAATTCCAATTTTGCTGCTCATCTTTATGATTTTTGATTTTGAACATAAAAAAAGGATTTGCAATTAAAAAATCACAAATCCTTTTTTCTTTAGGCAATAAATCCTAGATTATTTCTTTTTTGCGTCTTTTGCAGCTTCGGCAGCTTCATTCGCAGCTTTTGCAGCGGCAACAATCGCAGCTTCCTTAGCTTCTGCAGCAGCGGCAAGTCCGCGAGACCAGTTAAGGTACTCAACTGCCTGCTGTCCGATAAGCTCTTTGACTTTTGTATCTTTACCAATCTTGTTGCGGAGGTAATAGAGCTTAGCGCGGCGAACTTTTGCAGGACGAACGATTTCAACCTTGATTACGCGCGGGCTGTAAACAGGGAATACACGCTCAACACCAACACCGTAAGAAGTCTTGCGTACTGTGAAAGTCTTGCGGATTCCTTCATTTTTGATGCAAAGAACGATTCCTTCAAAAATCTGGATACGCTTTGTTTTTCCTTCGATGATTTCAAAGTGAACTTTTACAGTATCACCAACTGAGAAGTTAAGAGCACCCTCTTTCTTCTGTTTCTCTTCAATAGTCTTAATAAGATCCATTGGTTTTTCTCCTCTTTTTGCTGCGGACATTCTTCAAAGAAATCTGTTCCGTCAGTTCCTCAATCATTTTTTCGGCTTCTGAAGTCAACTCGCCTTTCAATATCGCCGCCGAAATCAAGTCCGGCCGGTTGGCAAGAGTTTTTTGGATTCGCTTTTTCAGACGCCACTTCCGAATATTTTCATGGTTTCCTGAAAGCAGAATTTCAGGCACTTCCAAGTCCTTGTATACAGCCGGGTGCGTATACTGAGGATATTCCAAAAGTCCGCCAGAATAACTTTCCTCGTCCAATGATTCAGGAGTTATCACATCTTTGACAAGCCGATAAACAGAATCTACTATCACAGTTGCGGCAAGCTCCCCGCTCGACATAACGTAATCTCCGATGGAAATTTCGTCGTCAACGTACAAATCAATAATCCGCTGGTCAATACCTTCGTATCTTCCGCAGATAAAGACGATTTCATCTTTCTGACTAAGTTCTTGCGCTTTCGCCTGCGAAAAAGGTTTTCCAGAAGGCGTAACGTAAATCACGTGCTTCTTGTATGCTTTTACGCTGTCAAGCGCTTTCCCGAGAGGCTCAGCCATCAATAACTGACCGGCTCCGCCTCCATACGGCTTGTCATCACAAGTTTTGTGCTTATCAAAGGCAAAATCCCTGATATTCACTAAATCGTAGGCAATAATTCCCTTTTCAACCGCTTTTGCCATGATTGAGGTCTCAAAAAAAGCACGCGGAATCTCAGGAAATAAGGTCAGCACAGTAAATTTCATGGAATTACTCCAGAATCCAGAGGTGCATCAACTGGATTATCTTGTTTTTAACGTCAACTTCGCCAACGAACTCTTTTCGGAAAGGAACATAAACCGTCCGAATTTTGCCCTTGGAATCATACTTGACCTTATCACTAAGACAATCACAATTCTCGGCCAGCAAAACCTTCAACAGGTCTCCAGAACCGCCTTCCATTACGTCTGTGATTGTACCCAAAACTTTGGGCGCAGATTTTTCTGCCAATCCGTTTTTTGCCTCGCTGTAAACAAGGCTGCAAGTTTTCAAATCTTCGACATACCACTCGTTCTTATTTAAAGGACAAGCTTTGTCGCGCGGCACAACAATTTCCCACCGATTGTACTTCTGCACATCTTCAGGAGAATCAAGTCCTGCCAGCTTCATATACAAGTCGCGGCCGCCAGTTTCTACAGATTCAACCTTAAACAGTTTTGAATCGCCGGTCTTGCCGTTTCTCAAAGTCACCTCTACCATTTGCGAGAAATGCTCGTAACGTCCAGAAGCGCTTTCAACCTTAAATTCACCCGTTACTCCGTGAGAGCCACGGACAAAACCTACTACAAATTGTTCCACAGTACACTAGTCCAGTATTTCCAGGCTATAACGTTTACCGTCTTTACTGGCAGAAGCACTCAATACTGTGCGCAACGCTTTAGCAATACGACCGTACTTGCCGATAACCTTGCCAATATCATTCTGAGCAACGCTAAGCTCAAGAACAGGTCCTCGTTCACCGGCTACTTCGTTTACCGAGACTGCACTGGGATCATCGACCAATGATTTTGCAATGTATTCAATCAGGTCTTTTTCCATTCCCCGTTACTCCCGTTAAACTATCTCTTGAAGCCTTTCTTGTTAAAGAGTTTAAGAACTGTCTCAGTTGGCTGAGCACCAACTCCAATCCAGTAACGAGCTCTTTCTTCATCAAAAGAAATCTGAGCCTCTTCACCTGCGATTGGCGCGTAAGTTCCGATTTCTTCGAGTGTTCTTCCATCACGTGGTTTGCGTGAATCCAAAACAACAATTCGATAGAACGGTCTCTTAGCTGCACCGAACTTCTTAAGTCTGATTTTAACCACTTTATTCCTCCATAAATAGAATTGTGAAACAATAATATATCTGTTTTGAAAATAAATATCAAGGCGAGAATCTTTAATATTCGGCAAATTCTTCATCAAAGATTATAAATTAAAAATATCAGGAAGCGGAGCTTCAACTCTGATGATTTTCTGGCTTACAGGATGCGGAAATTCAAGGCTTTTTGCGTGAAGCATAATCCGGGAGAAAGATTTTCCGCCATAAAGCTCGTCTCCAAGAATCGGACAGCCGACGCTCGCAAGATGAACGCGGATTTGATGAGTTCTGCCGGTATGAAGAGAGCATTTTAAGACGCAAAGCGGAGACATTTCATTTTTAATAGAAGAAATCAATTCAAAATCGGTTTTGCTCCAGAGTCCGCCTTTGCTTTCGCTCAGTTTTCCCCATTTTGCCGCCTGCGACTTCGGGCTGATTCTTCCCATAAAAAACTCAACCGAGAATTTCTCCTGCTTCGGAACGCCGCAAGCAACGGCAATATAATTTTTTTTCTCTGTGCGGTTCTCAAACATCTCGTGGAGCGGCTTGTTCACAGTCCGGGATTTAGAAAAAAGAATCACGCCGGAAGTTCCGGCATCAAGACGGTGCATAATTCCAACGTAAGGCGGATTTTTTGCGTTAGGCTTTTCAATTTTCTGCCGCTCAAACAAAAACCTCACAACCGCATCATGAAGATTGTCGCGTCCTTCAACAACCGTGCTTTCAACAGGAAAATGCGCGGGCTTGTTCACGCAGATTATAAAATCGTCCTCAAACAGAATATCTTTTTGGGAAAGCTCAAATTTTATGTCGTCGGGCGTTTTCTCAAAAAAAAGTTTTTCCTCGTCAAGATTCACGCTGACTTCTCCGCCTGAAAAAATCTCATACGACGGAACACGAATCTGCCGGCCGTTCACAAAAACCGAGCCTGCGACAATCAAGCGTCGGATTTTAGAATTTGAAATTTCTTTTCCGACAAAAAGCGGAAGTTTTTCGCGGAGAATCAAGTCCAAGCGGATTTTTGACGATGTTTTAAAACTGTAATTTTTCATATTTTTTCTATAATTTTTGAATTTTCTTATAATCAAAAAAATCAGACGCTAGCCGATAAAATGGCAGCGGACTTTGTGTCCTTTTTCAATTTCTTTCAATTTTGGAACTTCGTTCAGGCATTTTAAACTTGAATTCGGGCATCTTGAAGAAAAAGGACAGCCTTTCAAAGGTCCTAAAACGGTTCTGATTTCTGACGAGGCGGAATTTTTTCTTGAATTCTGATTTTCCTTTTTGATTTCAGTCGATGCGAAAAGCAGCTTTGTGTAAGGGTGAAGCGCGTTTTTGTAAAGGCTTTCAGCCGGAGCTTCCTCCATAATCATTCCCGAATACATGACGCCGATTGTGTCGCAAAAATAGCACGAGACGCGCAAATCGTGGGCGATAAACAAGAACGAAAGATTCCGGCTTTTTTTCAAGTCAACAAGGAGATTCAAAATCTGCCCCTGAACGCTCACGTCCAGCGCGGAAACAATCTCGTCGCAAATAAGGACTTCAGGGCGCATTATCAAGGCGCGGGCAATTGAAATTCGCTGACGCTGCCCGCCTGAAAATTCTGAAGGACGGCGTTCCAAATCTTTCGGGTCAAGCCCGACTTCGTCGAGAAGCCCGGCAGCCTCAACACGCGCTTTTTCGCGCCCCGGCCAAAGCGACGAGGACTTGTACGCGCTTGTCAAAATGCTGTAAATGCTCATTCGCGGATTCAAGGATTTTCCGGGGTCTTGGAAAATGTATTTGACTTTTTCACGGTAAGATTTCAATTCTGATTTTGAGAATTTTCCGACATCATTCTGATTGTAGAAAATTTTCCCGGAATTCTGCATGTACATCTGAATCAGGATTCTTGCGGCGGTTGTTTTTCCAGAGCCTGACTCGCCCACAAGCCCGTAAGTTTTTCCGCGCTCAAGAGAGAACGAAACGTCATTCACGGCGTAGACAAATTTGTCCTGACGGGCAAAAAATCCAGCGTCGAGAGAGAAAAGTTTTGTTAGATTTTCAGCTTTTATTACAGTTCCGCCCATTTTTCCTCCGTTTTTCATTTTTCCAAGATTTCAAATTGAAGATTTTTTAAGATTCTGAAATTTTGAACCGAAAATTTCAAATCAAAGATTCTGAATCAACGATAAAGCGCGATTTTTCATTTCGCAGATTTCGTTTTTTTTCAATTTCATCTTTGTTCTGATGAAATTTTCATCTTCCAGCAAATCTCGCTGATGAAATCATTTTGATTTTCTTTATCATTCGAATTTTTTCCCTCCGCCAGATTTTTCTCATAAATTGAATTTTCGCCAGTCAAAGATTTTTTGCAGATTTCTTTTGCAAAGCGGCATCTCGGAGCGAAAGGACAGCCCGGCTCAGGATTCGCAGGGTCGGTAACGCGGCCCGGAATCGACGACATTTTTTCGGCCGTGTAATGGCTTCCGAATTTTGGAGACGACGAAATCAAGGCTTGGCTGTAAGGATTCAAAGGCGAATTCATGATTTTTTCTGAAGTGCCTTTTTCCATAATGACGCCGCCGTACATCACGATTATGTTGTCGCAAAGCTCCGCAACAAGATTTATGTTGTGGCTTATAAAAATTATTGAAAGCCCGCGCTCAAGATTAAGCCTGCGCAAAAGAGAAACAATCTGGCTTTGAATTGTAACGTCGAGCGCGGTTGTAGGCTCGTCGGCAATCAAAAGCTCGCAGCCCTGCGCGAGAGCAAGCGCGATTCCAATGCGCTGGAGCTGGCCGCCTGAAAACTGATGCGGAAAATTCTTCAGTCTTGATTCTGAATCGGTAAGCCCGACTTCGTTTAAAAGCCCGGCGGCTTTTTTATGCGACTCTTCTTTTGTGATTTTAGGATTTGAATTTCTGAAAGTCTCGAAGAAAACGCTTTCCATATTTTGAAGCGGGTCAAAGCTTCTGCCTGGCTCCTGAAAAATCATTCCGATTTTTTTGCCGCGGTAACTTCGAAGCTCTTTTTGAGAAAGCGACGCGAGATTTACGCAAGACGAGCCGTCATTGTAGAAAATTTCGCCTGAGACAAGCGCGTTTGAAGGCAAAAGCCCGGGGATTGCGGTGGAAGTTACGGTTTTTCCAGAGCCTGACTCGCCGACAATTCCTAAAATTTCGCCGCGGCTCATTTCAAACGAGACTCCGCGAACTGAGTGAATTTCAACATGCTCTTTTCCGCGCTGCATAAAGAACGAGACACGCAGATTACGGACAGAAAGCAACGGGGGCGTTACGGGGGATTTGCCCCCGTTAGAAGGGGGTGTCGGCGCAACGGCGGAAGCGTAGCTGACAGAGTGCGGCGCAGGGGGAAGGCTTTCCCCCTCAAAATTTTTACGCATTGAAGAGGCAATTTTTTTAAGCGAGCTTTTCTTGAAGACCGCGTGGTAAGGGTCGTAAAAGTCGCGGAGAGCGTCGCCAAGAAAATTGAACGCGAGAGTCACAATCAGCAAAAGCGCGACTGGAATCAAAAGCCACGGAAAATTACGCAGGTTGCTTAGCGTGGAGATGTCGCGGTTTATGAGGCTTCCCCAGCTTACGGCAGGGTCGGCGATTCCAAGACCGAGATAGCTTAAAGTTGTCTCGCTCATTATGAAGCCCGGAATTGAAAGCGTTGTGCTGACGATTAAAAGGCTTGTGATTTGCGGAATTATGTGGCGGAAAATTATTATTCCGCTTGGAACGCCCTCGGTTTCAGCGTCAATCACAAATTCCTCGCGTTTTATCGAATGAATCATTCCTCGCAAAGTTCTCGCGCTTCCGGGCCAGCCGACAAGCGAAAGAATCACCGTGATGACCATATAGCTTTGACCAGAGTCCATGCTCGAATTCAAAAGAGAGCGCAAAAACAGAATCAGGTAAAGCCCCGGAATCAGCATAAAAAATTCGGATAAGCGCATTATCGTCCAGTCGGCAGCTCCGCCGTAAAATCCTGCAAGACCGCCGAGCAGAATCGCGAGAAAAAGCGAGACCGCGCTTGCGACAAAGCCGATTGTAAGGGAAATCCTGCTTCCGTAGACAATACGGCTGAACAAGTCGCGCCCCAAGTTGTCCGCGCCGAAGAGAAAAACCGGGTAAATCTCGCCAGTTTCGTCAGGCAAAGTCGCAAAAAGGTGGCGGTCAGACGGAATAAGCCCGAAAAGCTTGTATTTTTCGCCTTTCGCAAAAAAATG
>JAXDVS010000063.1:0-14329 GCA_034088785.1 Treponema sp. | reverse complement strand
GAAACTGTTGCTTTGTTCGCGATGGTTTTCGGAATGATTCAGTGCTAGTCAAGCCAGAAAATCGCATTTTTTAGATTTTATCTGATTTTTGCCTCCATTCGTGGAGGCATTTTTTTTCTCTCAAAACAATATGAGACTGTGCTTTTTATGCCGTCTGTCAACAACTTTTTCTCCGTCTTTTTTTTTATCTTGATGACTGATATAATAAAAATATGAGTCAAAGATTTAAGAAAGCCAGAGTGATTTCTCTCGGCGGTTTTGATAATGTTGATAAAATTTTGCTTGGCGGAGACAATCCTGTTACGATTCAGACAATGTGGAAAGAAAGCATTGTCGGCGTGAAAAATGACAAGGCGCACCTTGAAAAAATCAGAAACCAGATTGCATCGCTTAAAATGCTCGGCTGTGATATTATCCGTTTCGCAGTTCCTGACATGGAAAGCGCGGAAAGCTTTATTGAAATCTGCAAGGCGACTTCAATGCCTCTCGTTGCCGATATTCATTTTGATTACAGGCTTGCGCTGAAATGCCTTGAAGGTCCTGTTTCTGTGATTCGAATCAATCCGGGAAATATCGGCGCGCGTGACAGAGTCGAGGCGGTTGTGAATGCGTGCCGTGAAAAAGGCGTTGCAATCCGCATTGGCGTGAATTCTGGCTCTCTTCCGCATGATTTAAGAAAACTTGTTGAAGACGGAAAAATGAGCCGCGACAAAGCTCTTAGCGAGACTGCCGCGCGCGAGTGTGCTGTTTTTGACGAGCTGAATTTTACTAATTTTGCTGTAAGCATGAAGGCCAGCTCCGTTCAGGAGACAATCGGCGCGAATGAGGATTTTGCCTCAAAATACGATGTTCCGCTCCATATCGGCGTTACGGAGGCCGGTCCTCTTGTTCCTGGAGTCGTAAAATCAACGCTTGCTTTCAGTCATCTCTTGAACGAGGGTATCGGCTCTACAATCCGTGTTTCTCTTTCGTCATCTCCAGAAAATGAGGTCGTTGCAGGACTTGAAATCTTAAAGGAATGTGGAAAACGTTCTGGCGGAGTGAATCTTGTCAGCTGCCCGCGCTGCGGAAGAATCGGTTTTGACGTTCACGGTTTTATGGACAGATGGCAGAACCGCCTTCTTTCAATGAAAAAAGACATCACTGTTGCGGTTATGGGCTGCATTGTGAACGGTCCGGGCGAGGGAAAGCACGCTGACATCGGAATTGCTGGCGCAAACGGAAAAGCGATAATTTTCAAGAAAGGCGAAATTGTTCGAACGATAGACGAAAAAGATGCCGATAAAGTATTTGAGGAAGAATTATCGTCATTATGAAAAAAAATGCTTTTCCATTTTTGATTTTGTTTTTTGCGTCTGCCTGCTTTGCCCAAATTGCTCCAAAGAAACCTGTCGCTTCTGAATATTCCTGGCGACTTTTGCAGCACGCCGAAGTCTTGTATGATTCTGGAAACTACACAGAAGCGATGACTTTTGCCTTGAAAGCTAAGGAAAACAGGCAGGGCGAAAGCCGGTGGGAAAGTTTTACGCTTGACAATTCTCTTTCTCCGTTTGAAGTCAGAAGAGCAGGCGAGCAGTTTGAGAATGTTATGCCGGTTTTGCTCGAGCGGCAGCAGAGCGAGTCAATAAAGATTGTGAATAAATATCTTGACTTGTATTCGGCTGAACGTTTCAATGATTCTATTTACAATCTAAAATCTTGGATTGAGAAAAAAAGCGTTTATCCTGAGGCTGACTATCTTATCGGAAAAATTTATCAGGTTGAGGGCGAATACAAGTCGGCTTACACGTTTTATGAGAACGCGCGAAAAAATTCTGATTTTCTTGATATTCCGGATGAGGTTTTCACGATTTTATACTCGATGGCGGAGCTTGCTAAGCTTGAAAATGACAGCGAGACTTATGAGCAGACGCTTTTGCTGATTCTTTCAAAAGATTCCAATTTCAGCGACAATGTCTTGAAAAACGCGGTTGTAAAAATCATCGACGCGAATAAAAAATCAAATGTTGACAGATTTTTCTCGCTTTTCCGCGCAGATTCTCCTTTGACGATGAAAGCATTGCATGAAATTTCTGCGATTTATGAGTCGAGAAACGAGAAAAAATCATCTCTTTTTTGTTCCGCGCTTGGCGCGCTTGAAGGCTTCACCCACATCTACAATTCTGTGAAAGACCGCGAGCCAGCCTATGAGTTTTCGACGCTTGCCGATTTTCTGAAAAAAATATCATCTTTCAGCGATATTGAGGAATGGTGCGTTGAAAGCAATTTTTGGGATTTTCTGATTGAACTTGGCGGAAAGTCATCTGAGCGCGGAAATTTGATTTTTGCAGATGAACTTTTGAACATTTTGGCTATAAACATTCCGAACGGATATTACCGGGCGGCAGCCGCAAACAAAATTTCACGATAGACAAATAAAGTAGAAAAAAATCAGTATAAAAGCCCGATTCCGATGTAGATTTCGTGGCTTTTTGCGTTTTCACGCCATGAATAGTCGATTTTTTCAGGAAATTTTTCTTTTATAACAAGTTTTCCGATGTCAAATCCTGCGCTTGCTCTGACAACAACGCTTTTCCATTTTTCAGGGAACACGAGAATCTCAAATCCAGCAGAATACCAGCCGTCTTTCAAGGAGAAAAAACGGTTTGTCGCTTCATTGTCCGAAATGGCGAAATCTGCGAACGGAACTAGCTGAAGCTCAAAGTCGAATGTCTTTGTCCATTGAAAATGCTCTGCCAGCCAAGATTCTTTCCCGAAAACCGCGTTAATCCAGCCGCTCCAGTCCGTTGTGATTATGTGGAACGGAAAATCAAGATTTACAGCAAGCGAGGACGGAACTTTCAGCGCGCGTTTTGAAGTGCCTTTGTAATACTGGTCGTCCGCAATTCCGCGCAAATTTTTCCCGATTTTGATTCTGTATTTGTCTGAAACGTTGAAATCGGCTCTTGTTTGAATCGCGTTGTACTTGAAAGCCTTGAACAAAAGCATTTTTGAGTAAATTTTATACTGCGTGTCGTTGCACTCAAAATTGTAGCCGTATTTCGCTCCCGAGACAAATGAATATCCGTTCCTGAAATTTCCGCGCCAGTCGATTTTTGTGATTTCGATTTCACTTCCAGCTGCGAGAACGCCGCCGCTCAAATCGTCATTGCTTTTGCAGATTGTGTCTTTGTCATAATTGAAGTCGAAATCTGCGAACGGCCGGAAAATCAAATCTCCGAATTTTTCGCTTTGGAAAATTTTTACTGGAACTGAAAAATTTGAATATGTTTTCCCGAAAAGCTCGTCTTCAAATTCTGTGTATTCAAAATCGCGGTAAACGCCTTGCCTGATGTCAAAAACGAGCGAGAATCGCTCAAAAGGAAGCTCGATTTTTAGCCCTGATTCTGCCTCAAACTGCGGACGAGAATCTGCAAAATTGTATTCAAAAGAATAATTGTTCAGCCAAAAAACATTGAAAGGACCTGAGTAAAAAGGAACTGCAAAGTCGAGGCTTGCTCCAAGATAAAAGTCGTTTTCTCCTGAAATCTCTGAATCCTTTTTTCCTGCGCTGAAGTCGAAATTCAGCTCTTCAAGATTGCCAAGAAAATTTGTGTCCTTTGCCTTGAGCTTTATTGTCAAGCCGGAATTTGAATCGTATTTCGGGTAGGGAACGACCAAAAGATGTTTTGTGTCAGCCGCGTTTATATTGCAAGTAAGAAAAACAGTTTCATTTTCGGATTTTTTTTCTTCTGATTCTAATTTTTGCAAAAATGCGATTTCAATTTTATCGAAAGCGCGCGTGTTCTCAAATTTTTGAAGAAGCGATTCCTTGTATTTTGAAAGCTCCTCTTCAGAGTCAAAAACACGCGATGTGTCTATCAGAATTTTGTGGCGGAGAGCCTGCTCTTTTGTGTTTTCAAGCTCATAATTTACCTCAAAAATCTGAAATTTCTGGGGGAAAATGCTGAAATTGAAAGCCGCGAAAGCCAAAAAGACAAAGAAATGCTTTTTCTTCATTTAGTATGCGCCTTTTCCTTTCAGAACGACAACAATGGTTTTTATTATAATCCAGATGTCAAGCCAGACTGACCAGTTTTGAATGTAGTACGAGTCGAGCGTGATTCTCTCTTCATATCCGGTGTCTGAACGGCCTGAAATTTGCCACATTCCGCTGAGTCCCGGCTGCGCAAGAAGAATAAAGTCCGCTTTTGAGCCGTATTTTTCAAGCTCCGGGCGGGTAACAGGGCGAGGACCAACAAAGCTCATCTCGCCGATTAAAATGTTGAAGAACTGCGGAATTTCATCGATGCTTGTTTTCCTCAGAATTTTTCCGATTTTTGTGACGCGCGGGTCATTTGTGAATTTTCTGTCTTTTTCCCATTCTGCGCGCATTTCAGGATTTTCAGCGAGAATTTTCTCCAGCTGCTTGTCCGCGTCAACGACCATCGAGCGGAATTTCCAGCATTTGAATTCTTTTCCGTTCTGTCCGATTCGCTTGTGGCCGTAGAAAATCGGTCCCGGGCTTGTGATTTTGACGATAAGCGCGACTATTGCGACTACAGGAATTGTAATCGGGCTTGAAATCAGAAGAAGGCAAATATCGATGAAGCGTTTCCAGAACAGGCTGATTGGCTTTGTGAGATTGTGCGTTGATGAAAGTCCTAAAATTCCTCCAAAATCGCGGACGCTCATCGAAAGCGTGTTGATGTCCGTATTTTTTGGAATCACAATCGTGTATCTGTAGTACGAGTTGATTTCGTCCACGTTGCCGTCGTAGTCACAGAGAATCGCGACCTTTATGTTCAGCTCTTTTATCGTCTTGAAAATGTTTTCTGACGGCGGAAAAACTGGAACTCCGTTTCTGAACGAAGGCTCGCTCACATTTGTGTCGATTATGATTCCCGGCTTGTATCCTAAATCCTGACGGGCAAAAAGACGTTTTGAGATTATGTCTCCCGCGTCTGAAGAAGTATAGATTACAGCCGGAACGCCGTACCATCTTTGCCTTGAGAAAATCCGCCTTGCAATCTCTCTGCCTGCTGGAAGCATTATCGTTGCAAAAGGAACTGCGAGAATCAGCGCGAAGACAATCGGAACTTTCTCGTCGGCTTCCTCGACAGTGATTGAAAGCGCGATTCCGACATAGACAAAGAACGTGCAGATTGCGAACTTTTTGACTTCATCGGCAGGCGGATAAACCAGTCCCGGATAAAGCCCTGCGGCGTAGAAAACCGCGATTAAAGGCGGCAGATAAATCCAGTAATCTACGAACGAGCGGAAATTAATCCAAGAATGATTGATAAAATTTATTATGAAAAACGAGATTCCAATCGAAAGCATGACCATCACGCAGTCGAAAAGCATCAGCGCGACACCGGAAGTAAAAGAGCTTGTCCTGTAAAAGTTTGCTTTAAAATAAGTTTTATAATCTTGTTCTGTCATTTGTTAGAAAACCTATGATTTTTTTGTCATAAAAGCCAGCGGAATTGAAAAGCCGCTGATTTAGTCTATTTTATCGCAGAATTTGTTAATCGTCTATTGCAAAGCCTTTTTTGCCCTGAATTCTGCCATTTCAGCGACGATTTTTTCTGCCGAGCGTCTATAGGAATATTTTTCTTTGAGATTTGAGATGTCAGCTTTTTCCGCTTTGAAATCAAGCATTTTTCTGCACAAGTCATCAGAATCTCCTGCCTTGAAGAATTCGACCGGAAAGCCCGAGTAAATCTCCTTGAAAACCGGAATGTCAGAAATGATTGCCGGAGTTCCCTGAGAAAGAGCCTCGAGCGGCGGGATTCCAAATCCTTCATACAAAGACGGCTGCACAACAAATTTTGACTCGGCGTAAAGAATTTTCAGCTCATCATTTGAAATTTTTCCTGTGAATTCGACTTTTTCAGGCGGAAACGACTCGAGCCGTTTGACTGTCTCCTCGTCGCCTGTGCGGAAATTGTCCTTGTTTCCGACAATCACGAGCTTTGACTTGAATCCTTTTTCTGCCGCCTTTTCAAAAGCGTCGAGAAGCGTTTTCAAGCCCTTGTGCTTTTTTATGTTTCCCACAAAGAGAATCTGGTCTTTTTTTTCTGGCGGATTTTGTGTGTCTTCCTCAATCGAATTTTCAAGATATTTCGGAATTCCGTTGTAGACGACTGTTAGCGGCTTTTTGCAGCGGAGATTTTTCAGAATTCTTGACTTTGAGAATTCTGAGACCGTGAAAATTTCATCTGAAAAATTGATTGCGCGCTGGTAAAAGAATTTTCTTCCGAGCCGTCCGAAAAATCCTGTGAGCTCTTTAACGTCAAGAAAGACGACATCGTGAATCGTGGAAAAAACTGGAATTTCAATTCCGCACGGAATATTGCAGTAAGGCGTGAAATAAACTTGGTAAGTGTTGATTTTTTGAAGAACGTCCGCCGGAAAGCCTGAAATCTCCTTGAAAGAGAACGGCGGAACGTCGCAGAAACAGAATTCCACGTTCTGCATTCGCACAAAATCCATGCACTGCTCGTGCGTTCCGATTAAAAGACACTCGTTTTTTTCAAGAAAATAAGGAATAAGCTCGTGGATAAAAGAGCCGATTCCTCCCGAGCCAATCATTCTGCAGTCAATTGCGATTTTCAGCATATTTTTCTCCAGCTTGCTTTAAGCATTTCGTTTTCTCAAATTTTTTTCAGTTCTAGCCGATTTTAATCAAAGTTTGCCTTGTGAAAATTTTCCAAGACTTTATCGACAGCGTTTTTGATTTCTTTGCAGAATCTTTCTGTTGAAAAACTTTGCGCGTGCAAGGCGATTTCACTTGAATTAAAAACATTTTTCTCGCTCAAAGTTTCAAATTTTTTGACTGTCTCGATTACGGACTCTGTTTCCTGCTTTTCAAAGAAAACGCCTGTCTTTCCGTCAATTACAGTTTCAAGCGCGCCGCCTTTTGCAAACGCGATTACAGGTCGGCCGCAAGCCTGCGCCTCGACTGGAATGATTCCAAAGTCCTCTTCCGCAGAGAAAATCATCGCTTTGCAGCGCTGAAGATAATCTTTTACTTCGCCATCTGAAATTCTTCCTGTGAATTTTATCTCCGCGTTTTTGTATTTTGAGGCAAGATTTTTAAGTTCCTTTTCCTGAGAGCCGCCGCCAATCACAACGAGCTTTTTTCCAAGCTCGCCGCAGGCAGAAATCGCCAAGTCGATTCTTTTATATGGAACAAAACGGCTGAAAACAACGTAGAAATCTTCAGGAGCTTTTCCGTTCGGAGAAAGCCGTGAAGTGTCAACTGGCGGATAAATCACGTCTGAGTCAAGATTCCAGTATTTTTTGATTCTTCTTTTGATGAAATTTGAATTTGCAATCAGCTTGTCGATTCTCTGAGACGAGACAAAGTCCCAAAGCCTTATGTTCGGCATAAATTTGCCCATAAAATGCGCGACGAGCTTGTTTGTCCTTTTTTGGTACTCAAAAAACTGGTCCCATGCGTAGCGCATCGGCGAATGAATATAAGCGATGTGCGGAACGGAAGGCAGCGTGATTACGCCTTTCGCACAGCTTGATGACGAGCAGAGAACAAGGTCGTAGCCTGAAAAATAGAAGCTTTCAAACGCTTTCGGCATTAAAGGAAGCATTTTTGTGTAAAGTTTTGACGCCATCGGGATTTTCTGCACGAATGATGTATGAATTTTCTCTTTCGGAAAGATTTTTCCCATTTTTTTCTCGTCGTAGACAAGCGTGAAAATGTCCGCGTCCGGGAAGATTTTAAGGAAAGCCTCAACAACGCGCTCCGCGCCGCCGTAGTTCACAAGCCAGTCATGCACAATCGCTACTTTCATTTTGATGTCCTCAACGCTTCAAGAAGTTTTTTTGCCGCGTTTTCGTAAGTGTATTTTTCAAGAATTTCGCAAGGAGAATCTGTCTCTTCCTTTAAGATTTCTTCAAAATTGCAGTCCGTGCTGAACGGGTCAATATAATGCGCCGTTTTCTGATAGATTTCAGGAAGGCTTGCCGCGTTTGACACAACGATTTTCGCGCCTGAAGAAAGAGCCTCGAGCGGCGGAATTCCAAATCCTTCGTAATAAGACGGAAAAACGAAAGCCTTGCATTTTTCCATTAAAGATTTCACTTCGCCGTCCGTAACGTAGCCTAAAAGAACGACATTCTCCAAATTTTTAAGAGATTCAAGTTCCGCCGGAACAAGTCCTGAAATCGCTTTTCCGCTAACCGCGAAAGTTTCGTCCGCGTGCTTTGAAGCGTAGTCGGCAATCCATTTGAGATTCTTGCGTTTTGAAAGCGAGCCGAGCGTGAAATAAAATTCTTTTTCCTTTAATTTTGGAAATTTCTCGAAAATTCCGCCGTCTGATTTCAAATTCTTAAAATGGTCCCAGCCGTTTGGAATCACCTTGATTTTTTCATCTAGAACTTTGTAGACTTTTTTGATTTCAGATTTTGAGAATTCGGAGACCGTAAGAACTGTTTTTGCGTTTTTCGCGATATTTCTGTAGGAAAAACGGCAGTAGAGCTTTATGAGATTGTCCTTGAACGAGACAAAATCTTCTCCGTGCGTCGCGGCGTAAATGTCGTGAAGAAAAGCGAATCCGCATGACTTTCCTAGCGGGGCTGTATTCGAGAAATTAAGACCTGTCGCTTTGAGTTTTTTGCAGGCGAGGGCGAAAGTTCCCATATCCCAGAGCGGAAAACTTTTTATTTTTTTTGACGAGAAAACAAGCCTTATATTCTTGTATTCCGGGATTTTTTTCGCATTCGCAGGAACAAGAAGCGAAATCTCGTCGTCTTTTGAAATAATTGAATCCATTTTTTTGCAGGTCTCAAAAGCGAAACGCTCGATTCCTGTGAGATTCCGGCAGAGAAAATTTCCGTTTATTAAAATCATTTTTTACCTTTTATAGATTTTGCAAGTCCGCGGAGCGCGGCGCATATTGATTCGAGAAAATTGAAGACAGGCGGGCAGTGCGCTTTCAAGTCCGCAATCGTGAACGTGAGCGGCGACTGCATTATACTTACAATCCGCTGGTCGTTAATCAGATGGACTTTGTTGAACTGGAATTTTGGCTCGTCAATCATCTTTCTGATTTCTTCGGGAATGTCTCCAGCTTCCTTTATTTCTTGCCAGATTTTTTTGTCGGCGAGCTTGTAATATGGAATATAGTTTTTTCCTGAAAACTCGCTTGAATAATAATGGATTATTTTCGCGTCTTTCAAGAAGGCAAGTCCGCCGTGGCTCGGCTGGCAGTTCCATTTTCCGTCAAGAAGCTTCATTTTTAGCCCGGTCTGAAAATTCGCCTCGTTAAGCGCGCTCTGGTCGTGCTTGTCGTTTTTTTTGTACGCTGAAAATTTCCAAAGCTCGTTCCATTTTTTGAAAAGCTCTTTCGTCTGCTTTTTCTCTTCATCAGAATCGGCTTTCGCGAGAATCAGTCCGCCGTTTATGTTGTAGCCGGCAGCTTTTGTTCCTTTGAAGCCGAGTTTTTTGTCGCGCGAAAGAAAATATTTTTTGTGGATATGCTCGCTTAAAAGAACGTGTCCGTCCAAGACTCCGCCTGTAACCGCATTTTCATTTTCGATTTCGCTGAGGTCGCCGCAGATTATCGTGTCGCAGTCGATATACAGAAAACTTCCGTCAACATATTCCGGAATTGAAGTCTTGAGAAGGCGCGAGCGGTCAGCATTCGGAATGTTTGAGTCAAAATCGATAGAAATAATTTCGGAAGCGTATTTTAAAATCGAAGTGCGCTTGTTCTCATCTGAAAATGAATTTTTTGTCTTGTCGTCAGTCAAAATGATTATTTTTGCGTCAGGCATTTTCTTTCTTAAAGAATAAACCGACATCAAAGCCTGCTCGTAGTAAAAATCATCTGGAGTTGAGGTCAAAACATAAACATATTTCATAATCTTTAATTATAGTGATATAATATCGTTATGTCTAAGGAAGATGTGAAATCATTGATTGAAGAGAAGAAGGCTTCTGGCGAAGCTGTTCATTTTTTTTGTCCGTACAGGGTTTGCCCGCTTGGCGCTCATGTTGACCATCAGTTCGGGCTTGTTACAGGATTTGCAATCGACAAGGGAACGAGCTTTGATTTTTTTCCGTCAGATGACAGCAGCGTTGAAGTTTACTCGGAAAATTTTGCGGGAGCTGCCGAGGGCGATTTGAACGATGAGTATGAGCGGCAGTACATTTGGGCGGATTATCTTTTTGGAGCGGCTTACGCGCTGAAAAAATCTTACACGCTTGAAAAAGGCGTTAAAGGAATTGTCTCAGGCTCGATTCTAGGCGGCGGACTTTCATCTTCGGCGAGCGTTCTTCTGACTTATCTGAAGGCTCTTTCTTTTGTGAACGGAATAAATCTTACAAGCCTTGAGCTTATAAATCTTGCGATTGAGGCTGAGCGGAATTTTATCGGCGTGAATGTCGGAAAGCTCGACCAAAGCTGCGAGGTTTTCTCTAAAAAGGACAATCTTTTGTTTCTTGACACAAAAACCGACTCCTCAAAGCTCGTGAAAATTCCAAAGAATATGCCTGATTTTGAGATTGCCGTGATTTTTTCCGGAGTAGAAAGAAAACTGGCAGGCTCTGCTTACAACACGAGAGTTGACGAATGCAAGGCTGCAAGTTACGCGCTTAAAGGCTTTGCCCATCTTGAATACGGAAAATTCAACGATTCATATCTCCGCGATGTTCCTTACGGAATTTATGTGCAGAACAAGGATAAATTGCCTTTGAACTGGGCTAAGCGCGCCGAGCATTTTTACACGGAAAACGAGCGCGTGAAAAAAGGCGTTAAGGCTTTTCAAAACGGAAATTTGGCTGAATTCGGGAGGCTTGTTTTTGAAAGCGGACGCTCTTCAATCGAAAACTACGAGACTGGAAGCAACGAATTGAAAGCGCTGCAGCACATAATGGAAAACACAGACGGAATTTACGGCGGACGGTTCAGCGGGGCAGGCTTCAACGGCTGCGCAATGGCGATTGTTGACCCGACAAAAAAAGATTCAATCGAGAGAAAAATCTCTTCTGAATATCTAAAGCTTTTTCCTGAGCTGAAATCAAAATTCAGCATAACATTCTGCAAAACTTCGGACGGAATAAACTGATGAAATCTATTATACTTGCTGCCGGATACGCGACCCGGCTTTATCCTCTGACTGAAAATTTTCCGAAGCCGCTTCTGAAAATCGGCGAGAAGTCGATTTTGGACAGGCTGATTGACGACATCGACAATTTCGAGAATATTTCAGAGCATATTGTCGTCTCAAACCACAAATTTGTGAATTTCTTTGAAAAATGGAAGTCTGAAAGAAATTTCAATCATAAAGTTACGATAATCGACGACGGCTCTACGGCGAATGAAAACCGGCTCGGCGCGGTAAAGGACATTCTTTTTGCGGTTGAGAAATGCAATGTGAATGAAGATATTCTCGTCCTTGCCGGCGACAATATTCTTGATTTTTCTTTGAAAGATTTTGTTGATTATTCAAAAGAAAAAAACGCGCCTTGCATTATGCGCCATTTTGAAGAAAATGTTGAAAAGCTCCGCAGAACTGGAGTCGCGACTATCGATGAAAACGGCAAAGTCCTGAAAATGCAGGAAAAGCCGTCGAATCCTGAAAGCCCATGGGCAGTTCCGCCTTTCTACATTTACAGGAAAGACGATTTGCCTTTCATAAAAAAAGCGTGTGAAAAAGACGAAAACGGGAAAATTCCGTGCGGAACTGACGCTCCCGGAGACTTTATCGCGTGGTTTTGCGGTCAAAAAGACGTTTACGCATGGCTTATGACAGGAAAACGGCACGACATCGGAAATCTTGAAAGCTTGGAAGAAGCGCGGAAGATTTTTTCATAGATTTTGCAGACAAAAAACTTAAAAAAATGCGCGGAAAGCGGACGCTAGACGCTACAGCGAGTTGATGTATGAGTCCATCCAGTCGTAACGCTTGAAAAGCCAGTTGTAGATATAATCGACTTCGGCCTGATAAGTCTTTCTTGACTTGTAGCCCGGAGTGTGCGGCCACTGCTTTCTTCCGAGCGTCTGCCAGACAAGGTCGTCTATTTCTGCGGACGACGCGAGAACTTTTGATTCTTCAAGAACGTAGCCGAACGAATCTTTTAAGCGCGATTTTGTCTCGTTCCATCGTTCTTTTACGGCGGCTTTGAATTCGTCGTTTCTCCAAAGTTCCTTGTACCAATGGAATTTGTTTATCCATGAATCTTCCGGGGAAAAATTGTTGTCCATGTGGCTTCCGCCAAAAGCTATGTCAAAATCCCAGATTGGCCCCATGTAAAGTTTTTTTGTCTCCGAGTTGAAAGCCATGAAGCAGCTCGCCATAAAGTCGGAATCGCGGTTTTTAGAGAATTCGCTCAAAATATACCAGTCAACGAACGAAGCCTTGTCGATAAAATCAAAGACTTTCGAGTTGTCCTGAAGAAAAATCTGGTCTTCAATCGACTGCAAGATTTCTTTTTCTTTTAAGAATTTCTCCTCTGGAACATCGTTGTCAACAAGGCTGAACGGAACATTCTGCTTTGAGCGGAAATTCCATTCCTTGTTCAGCCTTGAGTTCACAACGAAAAGAAAGCTGTCTTCCGGAAGATTTATGCGGTTTTCGCCTTGCTCGACTTTCTCGTAGATGCAGTAAAGCCCTGAGAAATTGTTGTTCAGATAAAGATTCACGAACTTGAAAGATGGAATCCAGCCGCCGCTTGTGTTTGTGTAGATTGTGGAAGCGAGAAAAGTTGCATATGCGTCCCGGACTTTTGACTTGTCAGTCATAAACGGTCTGATTGTCCATTTCTGAGCGGCCGACATTCCTAATACCCCCCCCTGTATGTTGAATTTTGCGAAGTAGGGCTTTTTTCGGAATGTCCAAGTTGTGTTGCCGCGCCCGCGGATTTTTCCTCTGTATTTTGTGCCTTTTCCGTTTATATATGAATCGTAATTCTCAAAAATCGAAAAGTCTGCGTCAATGTATTTTTCCTTTGACCTGATTTTCTTCTCGCCGTCAGTCTCGATGAACATGACAGGAAGCCCGCAGTCGAAAACTCTTTCCTTTGTTATCTGGTTTTTCCCCGACATGAAAAGCAAGAGAAGCACGGCAAGAGAGCAGAGAAGCAGCGCAATGTTTATGAATGACAGATTTTTTTTGAGCATAAAAATGTTATCTGCCTTTCTTCCAGTTTTTGACATCAAAAATATTGTCCTTGACTGTGTACCATTCATCGTCTTTTATTGAGAATGTGTTTGAGCGGTGCTGGTCAGGCGACCATGTTGAATTTGTCGTCACTACCGCGCCTTTTTCTTTTTTGATTGAGTCATTCATCGGCTTTCCTGTGAACGGATTTTTTGGATTTTCAGCTACATTTTGAAGCAGCAAAAGCGGAACATCAGCGTTCGTCATAAATGAAGTGTCTGTTTTGATTTCGCCTTCCGCTCCGAAGTCTTTTACAAGAAGCATAGGATTCAAGTGGTCCATAGTAAAGCCGTCTTCAAGAGAACCGTTGTAAAGGTCTTCAACGATTTTTTCCTGCCCGATTCCGTGGTCGGCTGCGATTATTATTCTTGTGTTGTCATAAACGCCGTTTTGCTTCAGCAGCTCAATCCATTTTCCAATCAGCTTGAAAGAAGCGACATTCGCGCTGTAGCCTGAAAGTTTTGCGTATTTACCGACTCCTTTGCCTGTTATTTTTGTCGCCGGAACATAATCAGGAGGATTAAGCTCAAAACCTGAATGCGTGCTGTCGTTTGTAATGCTCAAGAAAGACGGCTTGTCGCTTTCAAAGTCGGTAAGCTGCGGCAGAAAATACAGCGCGGAATAATAATCGATAAATCCTTGAACATCGCCGCTTTCCTCGTCCGTGTTCCACCAGTTTGAGTCATCATAAATCGCATCGCGGAAAAGGGCTGGGCTTATCCTGAAAAAGCATACCCAAAGCATATTCCGCTTTATTGACGAGCTTACAAGATTCGGCTTTACTTTGTCCTTGTTCAAATCCATCCAGAGACCTGTGTAAGTGTGTTCAAGAGAAAGCGGCGTAACATTTTTCATTCCGTTGAAAATGCTCATGTCCGGAATCCACTGGTAGTTTGCCCATGAAGTATCTGTGACAGTAACATTGTAATCGAGCTGCTCTCCAAAAATCTTAGGAAGAACTTTTAATGCCTCGTTGTTTTTTGCAAGTTTTGACTCGTTTGCACGTTTGTTGAATTCTTCAGGAGTGTATTCATAGCCGCCAAAAAGAGGAGGCGCGCCGATAATCGTATGTCCGCCGTAAGAAATAGTATTTGGATAATAGGTAAAGCCTGTAAAAATGTCTTTTAATGACGGATCTTCCTCCAAAATTGAAGAAAGATAT
>JAXDVS010000062.1:0-3629 GCA_034088785.1 Treponema sp. | reverse complement strand
CTATTACAGAAAGCAGATTCAAAATCATATTCAGTCCGTGACCAAACACGAGAAGAATCACAAGAACAAGGAACATAACAGCGTGCCCCACCATAGGACCTGCCATTGTGTTTACAGTTCCGCTGATTGCAGCTCCGGCAAGGCCGACCGCCCACAATCTGATGTAGGAAACAATGTCCGAGAACACGTTCACAACACCAAGAAGAACCGAAATTATGTTCTTGACGCTTTCCAAAATCGATTTTCCAATGCTTCCCTCGTAGTTTGCGAAAACGAAACTCAAGGCAAAGCCGATTCCAACGAGCGCGATTGAAATTGTCCCCCATGGAAGACCGTAAACATCTCCTCCAATCATCGGGAAGAGAGTGCTGTTCACAACCATAGACAAAACAACCCAGTACATTCCAATCAGCTCAATAAACGAGCCGAATTCTGCAATGCACTTCAAGGATTTTTCTTTCGCATATCTTGCAATTCCCTTCAAATGCGCAACGCAAAGCTGAATCAGCGCGAGCGTAAAGCAGAAAATTTGAAGATTGTTTGCAGAAGAAAGAGTTCCCTTAGAAACATCTCCGTCGCTCATCCAGAACGGAATCCACTGAACATCGGAATATGCATTTGAAAGCGGCGGAACTGAAATCGCTTTAAGCCATGACGGCAAAGATTCCATTCCAAGCCCGAACCAAGTGCAAGTTACCGCGCCCCAAATCATCGTTGCCAAGCCCAAAAGCAAGACAAGCTTCATCATAGGAGGAACTTTCTGCTTTTTTGACACGCTTTTTCCGATGAAAATAAAGGAAACAAGTGTGACCAACGCTCCGTAGCCGCCGTCTCCAAAAATCATTCCGAAGAAGATTGTAAAGAAGAACAGGAACCAGCCTGAAATATCATATTCATGATAGCCAGGAACAGTTCCCAAGAAGTCTGTGAGCGGATAAATCAAGCTCACAAAGCGATTGTTCTTGAGCTTTGTTGGAACATTGTCGTCTTCGCTCGGATCAGCTGCCGCATAAGCCCATTTCTGCTCTTTTGCACCGGCTTCAAAAGCCTTCATTGAATCAACAGGAACATAGCCTGTAATCCATGAAAGTTTCTCTTCCGTTCCCATTCCAGAGTAAAGATTTTCGAACTCAATATCCTTTGCAATCTCAGAAATCGAAGATTTCATCGAATCCTTGTACTGCAGAAGCGATTTCAGCTCAGAGCCAATCTCGTCAATTCTGATTTTTGAATCTTCAATCTCTTTTTCAAGCGCAGACGTTGAAACTCTTGGGAGCACAACCTGATACGCTTCAGGCGGAATATCCTCAGGCCTTTCATTTGCCGAAAGCGGAGTTTCTGAAACAAGCAAAAATCTCTTATGCGCCTTGTCAGGAGAAGAATTCGCAACAAGCACAGTCTCAGCCTTTTCGCCGATTAAAGCGTATTTGTCGGACGGAATTTCATACATCGTAAGATAAATTCCTTTTTCCGCCAAATCAGCAAAATCTTTCGGGTCAACACTGCCCCATTTTGAAAGACGCTCAAGCTCCACGCTGTTGTTTGTGATTCTGTCAAGGCAAGATTTTTTCTCGTCAGACAAAGCAAGAACTTTTTCCGCAACCTGATAAGAAGCATCTTTTCCAATCAGACTCTGGCTTTGATTTTCCTTTTTTCCAAGTTTTATCTCAGAAAAAATTCCTAAAGCCTTGTTGATTTTAGAGTCATGCTCCTTGCAGGCAGAAAGCTCGTCGCTCGCCCCCTGAACTTCCTCAACGTGAAGAACTCCCATTTTTCTCAGTTTTCTCAACGCTTCCCGACGCTCTTTTTCAAGAACAACTAAGGAAACTTTTTTCATAGGAACTATCATGAAGCAGCCTCCTCATCTGAAGCATTAGCGGCAGCATTTGCAGCCTTGTTACGCTCATCAATCTTCTTTTTGGAGATTTTTGAACGTACGACCGCGCTGACCTGCTGGTCGCCAAGATAAACTGAAATTTTCTTAATATTGGCTTTCGCCTCTGGTATTTTTATTTTTTCAAAAAGGTTCACGCGCTGGCTTGTTGTGCGGAGTTCCTGAGAAAGCAGTCTGACCTGCTCATCAAGAACGCTCGCCTCCAAGTCAAGAGAAAGAGCCTTTTCCATTCTGTCGGCAGCCATGTCAACCCAAAGCGGAGTCTCGTACAAGTCATAGTCTCCGCGGGAAAAATCAGCACCTTCGTAAATTGGAATCGTAACACCAGCAATATTGCCTTTGCCCTTTTTTATGTTCCGGACAGTCACCATTCCGCTTTTAAAGGCTTCTTCCTCGCCAAAAACGCCAATCCAGACCTTGAATTCTTTTTCAAGCTCCACTCGGGCGTTTCTAACTTCTTTAGCCTTTTCCTCGATGGTTCTGATTTCAGATTGAAGCTGCTGTTTTTTGAGCGTAAGCGTCGGAAGATAACGCTGATACATTTTCAGCGCGTCTTTCTGGACTTTTTGCTCATTTTTTGTCAGCTTAATTTTTGCCATTCATCTTCCTCACAAAAATTATTTGTTCGGCCAGAATTCTGCAATCAATTCAGACTTAATTCCAGTTTCATCCTTGTCAAAACATTCCGCAAGAATTTTCCAGCCCAAATCAAGAGCTTCTTCAAGAGAAATGTTCACAGACAAGTCCATCATCTTTTTTTCAAAAAGGTCGCCGTATTTAAGGAGTTTCTCATCCCACTTTGACATCATGAATCCCATCGATTTCTTCTCGAGAGTATCTTTATAAGAAGAATACAAGCGAATCATGGCGTCCATCAAAGCGCGGTGGTCTTTTCTTGTCTTGCCGTTTACGTTCTGCTTCAAGCGCGAAAGCGAACCGAAAGGCTCAATTCTTCCGCCCTTAAGATAATACTGACCTTCCGTGATGTATCCAGTGTTGTCCGGAACCGGATGAGTTACATCATCGCCAGGCATTGTCGTTACAGCAAGAATCGTTACAGAGCCGCTTCCCTTAAAGTCAACAGCCTTTTCATAGCGCGCGGCAAGCTGAGAGTACAAATCTCCAGGATAACCGCGGTTAGAAGGAACCTGCTCCTGAGTGATTGCGATTTCCTTCATTGCGTCCGCATAAGAAGTCATATCTGTCAAGAGAACCAAGACATCCTTGTTCTGCAATGCGAACTGCTCGGCAACCGCAAGCGACATATCAGGAATTTTGATACATTCTACAGTCGGGTCTGCCGCAGTATGGATGAACATTACTGTTTTTGAAAGTGAGCCGCCCTCTTCCAAAGTTTTCTTGAAATAAAGGAAGTCGTCGTATTTAAGTCCCATTCCGCCAAGAACGATTACATCAGCCTCGGCCTGCATAGCAATGCGCGCAAGAAGCTGGTTGTAAGGCTCGCCCGAAATAGAGAAAATCGGAAGTTTCTGAGAAACAACGAGAGTGTTGAACATATCAATCATAGGAATATTCGTTCTCATCATTCGGTCAGCAAGAATACGCTTTGAAGGGTTTACAGAAGGTCCGCCGATTTCAGTCATATTCTCAGTAAGAGAAGGTCCCTTGTCGCGCGGGTCTCCAGAACCGTTGAAAATACGTCCGAGCAAGTCATCGCCGAAAGAAACACGCATATCGTGTCCGAGAAAGCGAACCTGATCGCCAGTTGAAACAC
>JAXDVS010000061.1:0-12313 GCA_034088785.1 Treponema sp. | reverse complement strand
AGAGCAGCCTTGAAAGCTACGCTGTCAGAAACGTTGAGCATTGTTGAAAGTGTGTCAACGTATTCGCCTTCGCCCATTGCTATGTCTGTTGCAAGAGCATCCATGTTCTCAGCGATGAATCTGTCTGTTTCTTCCATTCCGAGAAGTCCGCCATTGTATCCAGATGTTCCGAATGTGATAGCGAATCCCTGTGAGCAGAATGTGCCGTTTGTTGTTGCAGCAAGCAAGTCAAATACAGGTCCTTCCTGATCTCCAAGAAGAACATAACCAAGTCCTGGTCCTACTTTTGTAGCAAATGCGCTTGAAGCCAAAGCCAATGATACAACAGCTACCGCAGCAGCCAATTTTCCCTTAAACATAAGAGCCTCCAATTTGTTTTTTGAAAAATAAAAGCATGAAAACTTTAATTTCTCTTACTTAATTATAAATAGAGAATAACGCAATATTTTCTGAAAATCAAGAAATTTGTTTGCGGATTCAGTATTTAGTTTACATATATTTTACAGGAGACAGGGGGAGAAAGCGTTGTCATGCTGAACTCGAACTCGTTTACGAGGTCGCTTTGTTTCATCATGTAGATTCCGAAACGAAGTTCGGAATGACGTGCTTCTGTCATGCTGAACCCGAATTCGTTTACGAGGTCGCTTTGTTTCAGCATCTGTATTGGATTCAGAATATAGATTCCGAAACGGGTTCGGAATGACGTGCTTTTATGAGATTTTGTCATTCCGAATTTAATTCGGAATCTATGAACTGCAATTTCCGTCGGCGATTTCCGCCTCCTGCGGAATAATTTTTTTACGCATCTATATCCGCGTTCCCTAGTAGGTTTTCTTCTATAAATTTTCTTCGTTCGGGGGTGTTTTTGCCCATGTAGAATGCGAGGAGATTCGGGATTATTTTCAGCTGGCTGATTTCAACCGGCGTCAGATGAATCGTCTCCGGGGCGATGAACTGCTTGAATTCGCTCGGGTTGATTTCTCCAAGTCCTTTAAAGCGCGAAGTCTCGCTTGTTTTTCCAAGTTTCGCCTGCGCCTTGTCGCGCTCGTCCTCGGAATAGCAATAGATGTTTTCCTTTTTGTTCCGCACGCGGAAAAGCGGAGTTTCCAAAATCCAGACGCGCCCGCTCGTGATAAGCTCCTCGAAATATCCGAGAAAGAAAGTCAGAACGAGATTTCTGATGTGGAAGCCGTCGTTATCGGCATCGGTTGCAATCACGATTTTTGAGTATTTGAGGTTTTCAACCGAATTTTCGATTCCAAGCGCCATCATAAGCTGGTAAAGCTCGTCGTTCTTGTAGATTTCGCTTTTCTTTTTGCCGTACATGTTTTCAGGCTTTCCGCGAAGTGAAAAAATCGCCTGCCTGTTTGCGTCGCGCGAGTGCGTCATTACGCCGGAAGCTGACTGTCCCTCAGTTATGAAAATCATCGAGTCCTTGCCTTTTTCGCCGTCTTCAAGATGATAGCGGCAGTCGTCGAGCTTTGGAATTCTTATGCTCACTTTTTTCGCGTTTTCTTTCGCCTGTTTTCTGACCGCGGACAAGTCCGTCCGGAGCTTTTCGTTCGCCTCGATTTTTTCTTTCAGCTTTTCTGCCGTCGCAGGATTCTTATGAAGAAAATTGTCAAGCCCGGACTGAACTTCGCTCACAACCCAAGTTCTGATGTCTGTGTTTCCAAGCTTGTTTTTTGTTTGGCTTTCAAAAATCGGATTCTTGACTTTTACAAGTATCGCCGCCGTGATTCCCTCTCGGATGTCTTCAGATTTATAGTTCGACTGGAAAAAATCGTTCACGCCTTTTATGAAGCCTTCTTTGAACGCCGTAAGATGAGTTCCGCCGTCGCTTGTGCATTGTCCGTTCACAAAAGAGAAATAATTTTCGCCGTAAGCGTTTGTGTGCGTGAACGCGAACTGCAAATGCTCGCCCACGTAATGCCCGATTGGATAAATTGTCTCCGCCTCAAGCTCTTTTTTAAGCAAGTCTAAAAGCCCGTTTTTCGACTCGAATTCCTGCCCGTTGAATTTGATTGTAAGCCCGGAATTAAGATAAACGTAATTCCACATTCTTTTTTCAACGAATTCCATGTTGAACGAATATTTTCCGAAAATTGTCTCGTCAGGCTCAAATTCAAAGTAAGTTCCGTTTTTTGTTCCGGCTTTTACAGTTCCAGAGCGTTTTGACTGCAGTTTTCCCTTCTCAAAAACCGCTTCAACGCATTTTCCGTCGCGCACTGAGACAACTCTAAAATATGAAGAAAGCGCGTTTACAGCCTTTGTTCCGACTCCGTTCATTCCGACTGAAAACTGGAAAACGTCGCTGTCGTATTTCGCGCCCGTATTGATTTCGCTTACGCACTCGACAACTTTTCCGAGCGGAATTCCTCGTCCGTAGTCGCGCACTTTTACGCGGTTCTCTTTGATTTCAACGTCGATTCTGTTTCCGAATCCCATTATGAATTCGTCGATTGAGTTGTCGATGACTTCCTTTAATAGAACATAAATTCCGTCGTTCTGGTTTGTGCCGTCGCCGAGCCGCCCGATGTACATTCCTGAGCGAAGCCTAATGTGCTCCAAAGCGTCAAGATGCCGCACTTTGTCGTCGCCGTAGTCAGCGGCCTTTTTTGATTTTAAGTTCGCGTTCGGGTCTTTTGATTTTGCCTCTGCAAGTTTCTTTTCTGACTGAGCCGTTGTTGTTGCAGGCTTGAAAGCCGGCTTTGAAGCCTGTGCTTCCTTTTCTATTTTTTTTGATTTTGATTCTGTTTTCGCGTTGTCCCAGGCGCGGAAAGTTCCGTTCTCGTCAATTCCTGCGACTGCTTTTTTTGATTTAGATGATTTTGCGGCGTTTTTTTCCGCCGGTTGCTGTTTTTTAATTCCACCCCTTCTTTGATTCTAAATTTAAAATAAAAAATTGAAAATGCGTTGATTTTTTGTTTTTTATGAGGCGAATGTAAAGCGAAAAAATGTTTTCAGATTGCCGATTTTAGAAAGTCTTGTTCCTAAAGCGATTTTTTTTTGATAGAATCGCGGAATATGTTCAAGGCACTTCTCATTTCTTTTTTGATTTCGATGATTCCGCTTGTGGAGCTTCGCGGCGCGCTTCCTGTAGGAATCGGATTTTTGCAGCTTTATCTTTGCAATGTCTCTTTTTCGTCTGTTGTCGCGCTTTACGCGGTCTGCATTTTGGGAAATATGCTTCCTGTTCCTTTTATTTTTCTTTTTGCGAGAAAATTTTTGGAATGGGGAAAAGATAAAAAATTTATCGGGCGATTCTGCGAATTTTTTCTTGTGAAAGGGCACAGAGGCGGCGAAAAACTTCGCGAGAAAGCCGGACGCGGACTTTATTTCGCGCTTTTCCTTTTTGTCGGAATTCCGCTTCCTGGAACTGGCGCGTGGACAGGAACTTTGGCTGCGAGCCTGCTCGACTTGGACGGCAAAAAAACTTCGCTCGCTGTGATGAGCGGCGTTTTGCTCGCGGGCGTGATTATGCTTGTTTTGAGTCTGCTTGGATTCGGGGCGGCAAGTGCGGTTGTTTCTTGAGACAATTTTCGTCTTTATTTCGACGGAAATCGATGATTTTCTGGTTTTTGTCGTGCTTTTCGCGTCTCATAAAAATCTGAAAAGCCGCGCGCTGCTTTTTTCGGGGCGATTTTTTGCGGTTGTTCTGACGGCGGTTTTGTCTGCGTTCGCCTCGTCGCTTCTTTCCAAAATCCCGCATTTCTATCTCCGTTTTTTCGGTTTGGTTCCGCTTTTTATCGGCGTTTTTCGCATTTTCAGCATTTTCAAAAAGGATGACGATGACGATAAAGATTTCTGCAAAAATCGTGAAAATCTTTCTAAAAGAGATTTTGCTGCCGCGATTTCGCTTTTTTTCAGCGCGTTTTTGCTCACGCTCGCTTCTTCTGGCGACAACGCCGGAATTTACATTCCGTTCTTTTTGAATTTTGACTTTTCTGAAAAGATTCTTGTGATTCTTGAAATCGCGTTTTTGAATTTTTTGTGGACGCTTTTTCAGGCAAAGTCGGCTTCGCTTCCGTTTGTTGAGAAAATCGTGCGGAAAACCGGCAAAATTTTAGTTCCTGCGGTTTTTATTTTGCTTGGAATTTCGGTCTTGGTTGATTTTTAATCACGAAATCGGAAAAATATTTTTATGTCAAACGAGATTGAAATCAAAATTCCGCTCAAAAAAGAGGAATTTGAAAGAATCGAAAATCTGATAAGCCAAAACGAGAAAAATTCCGCTTGTGAAAATCTTGTTTTTTCTGATTTCAAGAAAATTTTTAAAAGCGATGAGTATTTTTCGCGGTATAAAACGCGCTCTGAGCGGAAAAACGCCGGAGAATTTGAAGTCATAAGAATCAGGACTGAAAAAATCGGCGGCGCGGAAAAAAAATTTTTCACAACGAAGCGAAAATCTCTTGAAAACGGCTTTGAAGTGAACGAAGAAAAAGAAACTTTTGTTGAAAATCCGGAAGTCATAAGAAACTTTTTGCTCGAATCTGGATTTATAAAATGGTTTGAAAAAACTAAAGATGCGGAATCTATTTTTTGCAGGCTTAAAAATGGAAGAAATCTGAAATTTCATCTGGAGCTTGAAAAAGTGAACGGATTTCTATACATTGAAATTGAATGTACGGAAAATGAAGATTATCAGAATAACGATGTTTTTTCGGAGCTTGAAAAAGTTGTGGAAAATCTCGCGCTCGATATTCAGAAAAACGATTCGCGCTCCTGGACTGAGATTCTGAAGTGATGTTCGGAATGACGGACTTTCTTTTTTGAATGACGTGCAACTTTTGTCATGCTGAATTTAAGGCGGGCAGCAAACTGCTCGATTCTGCATTTATTATTTGCAGATTCCGAAACAAGTTCGGAATGACGGGCTTTCTTTTTGAATGACGTGCATTTTATTCGGAATGTGCCGCAACTTTTGGTTGCTCAACGAGTTTTGTTCCAAAACTCGCGGAACTTTGTTATCTTTCTTATTCAAAATATTTTAAGAATTATAGAACATCGAAAAAATATGAAAATGTCGAAAAACGTTAAAAGAAGAATTTTCCTGCTGGCTTTGATTTATTGCGTTTCAAAAATTTTTGCAGGGCAGATTATTTCTGACTTTACGCAGAACAAAATCAATGAATTCTGCACGCTGAAAATTCAGCTGAAAAGCGAGGACGACGATGAGGCCGTTAAAAAAATCGAAAATCTCCGGGAAAAAGTGATTTCGAGTCTTGCCGAATACGCGGTTGATTTTGAGCAGGAAAAGCGGATTCTTGAAAGCATTTATTTTATGGAAAGCTACGAGCATTTGATTACGCCTGAAAAACGCGCCGAGCTTAGAAAAATTATGAAAAATCATATGAAGGAAAATGTCGCTTGTCTTGACGCGCGCAAGGAAAGCGAGCGAAGTCCGTGGCTTTATCTCGTTACTGGCGATGTTACTTCCTATTATATGACGCGTTCCGTTCCTGCAACGCTTTTGTACGGGCTGCGCGTTAAAGACTGGTACGTCAAGGCGGCTGAATCTTTGGGCGGAGTTTCTGGCGGCTCGCTCAGTCTTGGAAACTGGCTTTTTTACGCGCCCGCGCCTTTCGGAAGCAAGAAAAAAGCGATGGCAAGCTATGAAAAATCGGTGGAGCAGGCGAAAACGGAAGGCGAGCTTTATCTTGCGTATGAATTTACTTCGCAGCTTTATTTTGAGATGAAAGATTTTAAGAAGGCAGATGAATATCTTCAAAAAGCCTACGATTTGAATCTTGGAACAAGAGAACTGGACAAAGTGAAAAAATGCAACGAGCTTGGATATTCGCTTTATCAGTACAACCGGAATCGCGCCGGAATCGACGAGAAAATTCCTGAAAGCGAGATGGACGAGGACGACAAAGCGCGGTGATTTTTGCGTACAGGGCGTTTTAGTTGGATAGCTTCGTCGCTGCGCTCCTCGCAAGGACAACGTTCTGTCATGCTGAACTCGAACTCGTTTACGAGGTCGAGTTGATTCAGCATCTGCATTTGTATTTTACAGATTCCGAGTCAAGCTCGGAATGACTAGCTTTAACTTGCGAAACTTTGTCCTTCTTTTTAATTCGCAATAATCGTTTTGCTTCTGAACGGACAATTGTTTATCATCTGAGATTTGCGGCGGCTTCCTTTAGAGATTTTATTTTTATATCAGCGATTTTAATGATTCTTTGCCAGTCGGTTTCTGGCGGCTCGGTTTTTTCCTCGTCGCTTTTGTCGTAGACTGCGCAAGTCTTGAATCCTGCGTTGTGTGCGGTTCTGAGCGCGTGGAGCGCGTCTTCAAAAACAAGCGAGTTTTCAGGCGTTGAATTTCCAAGCTCGGCGGCTTTTTCAAAAATCAGCGGTTTTGACTTTGAAGTGTTCAGGTCAAGGCAAGTTATAACCGCCGTAAAATATTTTTCAATTCCGAGCCGCTTTATGCACGGAATCACGCAGCTTCGGTCGGTTGCGGTGGCAAGAATGCACGGAATTTTGTTTTCGTTCAGCGTTTGTAGAAGTTCTTTTGCGCCTTCTTTTAGCTGTAGTTTGTTTTCATATTCATCTTGAATCTGCCTTAAAATCTCTTTTTGAATTTTTTCAGCATTTGAAGATTTATTTTCAGACATCGTTTTGGACATAGTTCCAGATTTCTTTTCAAAATCATCTTCAGTTTTATCTTTTTTATCTTTCGGCTTGTCTCCAGTTTTATCTTCAGAAAGTCCGTATTTTGAAATCAGATAATCGACCGTTTCGGTCATATTCAGCCATTTTACTTTGTCCCAGAGATTTTTCTCAGGAATTTTCCCTTTCGAGACAAGATATTTGTCAGAAGCCGTGTGCCACATCTCCATCGAGTCAAGAAGAGTTCCGTCCATGTCAAAAATTGCGCATTCAAAATCCAAGTCAAAAAGTTTCATAAAATCGGGATTTAGTATAACCTATTTCGCTGCAATTTGTTTTAAATAACAATTACCAGCACTTTGTGCTTTTTTATCTCGCCGCTGGGCGATTTTATGGAAGGACAAAAATGATTGAAGTTTCTCATCTTTCAAAACGTTTTGGCGAATTCAAGGCTGTTGACGACGTTAGCTTTGCAATTCCGACCGGCCAGATTGTCGGGCTTTTGGGACCGAACGGAGCCGGAAAATCGACGACAATGCGCATGATTACAGGATTTTTCAAGCCGACTTCCGGCTCTGTGAAAATCGACGGAATCGACATGAATGAAAATCCTGTGGCGGCAAAGCGGAAAATCGGCTATATGCCTGAAAGCGCGCCTCTTTATTCTGATATGATTGTTGACGATTATCTTTGCTACGTTGCGGAGATGCAGAATCAGAATCCTGATGAAAAAGTCCCGAAACTTTGCGAAATGTGCGGCTTAAAGGAAGTTATGCACAAGAATATAAGCGAGCTTTCGCGCGGATACAAGCAGCGTGTCGGGCTTGCTCACGCTCTTATGAACGACCCGGAAATTCTGATTCTTGACGAGCCGACTTCAGGTCTTGACCCGAATCAGATTGAAGATGTCCGCGCCTTAATCCGCGAGATTGGAAAAACACGCACTGTAATCATCTCGACACATATTTTGAGCGAGGTTGAAATGCTTTGCGGGCGGGTAATCATAATTTCAAAAGGAAAACTCGTTGCCGACAGCCCGACCGCCGAGCTTAGAACGCGCTATGGACACTCGGAAAGCGTTTTTGTCCAGATTGACGGAGCGGGCGCGGAAGAGGCGAAATCGGCTTTTGCTTCGCTTCCGGAAGTTGACGATGTGAGCCTTACAAACGGAGACAAAATTGAAAGCGCGGAAAATGCTGTTTCATTCCTTGTGAGCGCGAAAGGCGAGGCTGAAATCCGGCCGGAAATATTCAGGCTTTGCGCGAATAAAAACTGGACGATTTATGAGCTTTCCGTCAGAAAAAACAGTCTGGAAGATATTTTCCACGGCCTTACGGAAGAAAAATAATTCTGAATTAAGAATTAGGAATTCTGAATGAAGAATGAACGGAATTGTGTAAAACTGCGGATAATGATTTTGTACATTTTCGTTCAGATAAAAAAATGTGAAAGTGATGCAAGAAAAAATCACACTGATTCGATTTTGTCACGCAAAATCCTAAAAATCCTTACGGTGATTTTCGTTTTGCTTTCAATCTGTTTTATCTGTGAAAATCCGTGTTTGATTTTCAGATGCGGATTTTGACTTCTGTTTTAATTGAAATAAAAAATCATTTTGCTTTCCAGGAGAAAAAAATGAAAAAAAATTGTAATCCGGCTTTTGTTATCGCAGGGCGGGAAATTCGGGCTTATTTTACGAGTCCGATTGCATATATCGTTACGGGGCTTTTTCTTTTGGCTTCGGGATTTTTGTTTTTCAACACGTTCTTTTTGTACGGACGCGCTGAGCTGCGCAATTTCTTTGGAATCTTGCCGGTTCTCTTCTCGTTTTTTATTCCAGCCTTGACAATGCGGCTTCTTGCCGAGGAAAAACGGAGCGGCTCTTATGAGACTTTGCTCACTTTGCCGGTTACGGAGACTCAAATTGTCATCGGAAAATTTATCGCGTCTTTTGTTTCTGGCGCGGCTCTTCTAGTTCCAACGCTTTTTTACGTTCTGACTTGCTTTATTTTTGGAAAGCCGGACGCAGGCCCGATTGTCGGCGGATATTTGGGCGCGCTTTTTCTGGTTGCTTCATTTTGCGCGGTTGGGCTTTTTGCGACAAGCGTCACAAAAAATCAGATTATCGCGTTTTTTATCGCGCTCGCGCTTTCTCTCGTGCTTACTTTCATCTCGAATTTTCTGATTTTTATGCCGGGAGCTTTAGTCGCGTTTTTTGACTATTTTTCGGCTTTCAGCCATTTCAACTCGATTTCACGCGGAATTATTGACACTCGCGACCTTGTTTATTTTGCGTCTCTTACGGCTGTTTTTCTTGTTCTGACTGTGCGCGGATTAAAATCGACACGCGAAACAAGATAATTTTGATGTTTCAAAGGTAAAAATATGAAGAAAATTATTGATTTTATAAAAAGTCCGAAAAGCGACTTGATTTTATTCTTTTTGCTTGTTCTGTTCGCGAATCTTGTCTCGACAAAAAGTTTTGCCCGGCTTGATTTGACATCTCCAAAATCCTACTCTCTTTCCCAAAAGTCAAAGCAGGTTGTAAAGACTTTGGAAGAGCCGCTTTCTGTGAAAGTTTTTTTCACGGAAAATCTTCCGGCTCCTTACTCGACGGTTTATCAGTACATAAAAGACATTTTGGTTGAGTACAAAGGCAGCGCGAACAAGAATTTCAGCTACGAATTTGCGGATATGAAAAAGCCGGAGAATGAAAATCTTGCGCGTTCTTACGGAATTTCGCAGGTTCAGATTCAGGAGCTGAAAAACTACGAAGTCGGATTCAAGCAGGCGTGGATGGGGCTTGCGATTATTTACGCCGACAGAATCGAAGCGTTGAACCAGCTTACTTCTTCCGACGGGCTTGAATACAAAATCACGGCAAAAATCGAGGAGATGGTTTCGACAACTTCCGCGCTTGCGGGGCTTTCAGGCAACGCGAAGCTCACGCTTTATCTGTCGGATTCTCTTTCAAAATTCAAAATCATCGGCTTTTCCGATTTGTCTTCTGAAATCCAGAAAATTTTCAGCGAAGTGAACAAGAAGAATCTTAAACGCCTTGAATTTGCGAGAATCGACCCGAGCGAGGCTGAAATTCCATCTCTTTCTGAAAAATACGGAATTCAGGTTTTGAACTGGAAAGATGAAAACGGGCTTGAACATTCGGGCGTTATCGGCCTCGTTCTTGAATACGGCGAAAAATTCAATCTTCTTTCTATTAAGATGGGGCGCGATTTGTTCGGCAGAAATATGATTGTGGGGGACGACGACTTGGAAAGCGACTTGGAAGATTCTCTAAAATCGCTTGTCTCAAAATCTGAGGAAATCGGCTACATCACAGGACACGGCGAGCTTGACATCAGCGATTCAAAAAACGGCGCGGGAATGTTTGAAAAGCTCGTTTCAGACAGATACACATTCAAGGAAATCGACCTTAAAAACGAGGAAATTCCTTCGAGCCTTGCGAGCATCGTTATTGACGGCCCGAAATCTTCTTTTAGCGACGAGGAGCTTTACAAAATCGACCAGTATCTGCTTCGCGGCGGAAATATTCTGCTTTTTGCGGATTCTTTCGACGAGAAAATTCCAGAAGGCGAAATGGCTTACTATATGCAGCCGACTTACGAGCCTGTCTCAACAAATCTTGAGAAAAATCTCGAAAAATATGGAATCTCGCTCGGAAAAAATTATGTAATGGACAAAAGCTGCTTTAGCCGAAACGCGCAGAACTACGGAAAAGTAAATTTTTACTTTGCTCCGCTGCTTCAAAAAAGCGGATTGAGCCAGAAAAATCCAATCACGAAAAATCTTGGCTACGTGATAATGATTCAAAACAGCTCGGTTGACATTTTGTACGATGAAAAATCCAAGAAAAATTCTGACTTGAACTTTACGGTTCTCGCAAAATCTTCGCCTGAGTCCTGGACGGTTGAAAAAGACATCTCGACAAATCCTCTTTCAATTTCTGTTCCTGCCGATTCCTCAAAATTCAAGAGCGAAAATCTCGCGGTTCTCGTTGAGGGAAAATTTAATTCCGCGTTCGATTCCGCGCCGAAAACCGTTTTGGAAAACGATTCTGCAAACGAAAACGAAAATAAAATCTCTGGAAACGGAGATGTCGCAAACGCTGGAAGCGAAAATCTTTCGTCAAAAACGCATCTTTCAAAATCTGTTCAGAACGGAAAACTTCTTGTGATTTCAAGCTCCAAGCTCACAACTTCGCAGCTTCTTGATGAAAACGGAAGCGAGCCGGTCTCGCTTTTTGTCAGAAATGCGGTTGACTATCTGAACGGCGAAAGCGACCTTTGCGAAATGCGCACAAAAGGACTTTCGCTTAACGTTCTGAGCGTGAAAAGCCCGCAGGCGGCAACGGCGGCAAAATATTTCAACGAGATTGGGCTTGCGATTCTTGTTGCAGTTGCAGGGCTTTTGGTTCTGGTGAAAATTCGGGCGAGAAAACGCGCAATCCGGGCAAAATACAATCCGAACGACGAGCGCGTAATCGAAAAATAGAAAAAATGTGCGGAAGCGAAAACTAAATAAAAGACGGATTTTTGGACGGGGATTTTGTAAAGCAATTTTTTGTTTTTGAAAAGCTCCGCATTTTAGCTCGTCACAATGCCCCGCTTTCCGCACTTCGCCGTCTTGTTTTTGGAATATGGAAACTCTCCACGGAGGGAGAGTTCTAAGGAACAATTTTTGAGAGAATCTTTGATTCTCTTAGGACAGGATGTCCAACGGTGACTTCAATCGGGCGTAGCATTTTTTGTTGCAAATTATTGGAGAAAATTATGAATAAAATTTATTTTCGGAAAATCATTCTTTTGGGCGCAGTTGTTGTTCTCGCGCTTATTTTTGCCATTCAGACAATCGTCTCTTTGCGCTCATCTGAAAAAGTCTTTAAATTCGACAGCGATTTTGACGCGATTTCAATTTCTTCGGAAGAAAACGGCTTGCTTGAACTAAAACGCGATGGAAACGTCTGGAAAATCGGCGATGAAGAAATTGAAGCAATCAGGGCTGAAAGATTTGTTTCAGCGTTAAAGCAAGTCAAAACGCTCGGCGTTGTCTCAAAATCCGACGATGAAAATGTCTCAGAACGCTACGGCTTTTCAGATTCGCAAAAAATCTCTGTAAAGGCAATCGCGGCTGGAAAAGACGTTGTTGCGCTTGAAATCGGAAAAGACGCGGCAGGCGGTCAGCAAAATTACGTTAAAATCAACGGCTCGAAAGAAATTTATCTTGCTTCCGGCGCGCTAAAAAGCACTTTCAGCGTAAAAAAAGATGAAATCGTGAAAAAGGCGGAAGAAAAGCAGATTGAATCAGCTGAAAACTCGCCTGTTGAAAACGAAACGGCAGAAAAATAAAGAATTGCTTTGACTGATAAAAAATCAATGCCCGATGAAAATTCTGAAACGGAATATTCACCGGGCTTTTTTAAAGTAAAAATGGTTTTCATCAGAAAAACTTGTACAGTATAAATATTTTATGTTAAAATAAATTGCTGGAAATGCCTGATTAAAAAGGCGGCGTCTCCCGAACTCAACCGGCTATGCCGGAATTTTGAAAGAGGGAGGCTTGCGTATGACTTTCGACAGAATTGTTGCAGTTGTCTCTTGTGTGGCGACTGTAATCTGCACAGTTGTAACGCTGCTCTCTTATCTAAAAGATAAAGACGAGTAAAAAGTAAAGCCGCCCT